>JANLTH010000068.1:0-5014 GCA_031362865.1 Burkholderiales bacterium
GCCGAGTCGGCGAAGCTGCTTTGCTGTGCACTCAGGGCCACGCCAACCCGCAGCCGCGCCAGCGGCGAGCGCAGCTCGTGCGAGGCATTAGCGAGCAGCGATTTTTGTGCGGCAACCAAGGCTTCGATTTGGCCCGCAGCGTGGTTGAAATTGGCAGCCAGGCGCGCTACTTCATCTCGTCCATGGACCGCCACGCGAGCACTCAAGTTGCCATGCCCCAGTGCGGTAACTCCGCGATCCAACTCCTCCAGCCGCCGGGTGAGGCGGCGCACGAAGGGAATCACCGCGATCCCGACGGCGATAGCGATCACCAGCGGCATCCACAGCAAGCGCAGCAGCTTGAAGGCCCACCCCCAACCAGGGTTGGCCAGCGCAAGGGTGCGCGGAACCCAAGGCTGCCAGCCGAAGTAAAACGCGATTCCCCAGGCAAGCCCCAAAGCCAGCGTGCCGAACAGCAGTGCCGCCAGCAGCGTCAGGTAGACGCGCCAGAAAAGTCGGTGACCCAGGCGACGGCGGGGCTGCCCTGAAGAGTCGCGTGCATGGTGACGCGACCGCCAGGGGAGAAAGCTGCTCAGCAATATCGGCATTACGCGGTTCCACCCGGGCCAACCGGGCCAACCGGCAGCGTGGCGCTGTCCTGCAATTTGGCAAACACATAGCCCGCGCCTCGGACCGTGATGATGCGTTTCGGATGCCGCACATCGCTCTCAATCAAGGTGCGAATCCGCCCAATGTGTACGTCAATCGAGCGGTCAAACGCGTCGCTGCTGTCTGACGGTGTACCGCTCGTGCCACCTTTGACCCAGCCCAGCAGCTGCTCACGAGTCAACACTCGTCCGGCTCGGCTTGCCATCGCGTGCAGGAGGTCAAACTGGTAGGAGGTCAACGCGCAAGGCTTGCCGTCAAGTCTGACTTCGCGCGTCGCCGGATCAATCTCCAGCTTGCCAAAGCGCAGGGTCGCACCTGGCGTGGCCATGCCGGATGCGCCGGGTGTGCCACTGCGGCGCAGCACCGCCTTGATCCGCGCCAGCAACTCACGCGGCTCGAAGGGCTTGGCCAAATAGTCGTCGGCTCCAATCTCCAAGCCAACCACACGGTCCATCGTGTCGCCACGCGCAGTAAGAATGATGATCGGCAGCTGCGCGGTATGTTCCTCTTTCCGCAAAGCGCGACACCAGTCGAGCCCGTCGCCGTCTGGCAGCATCAGATCAAGCAGCAGCAAATCCCAAGCTGGTGTAAATCCGTTGCTGTTGGTAGCGCCGGTGCGGCCGAGCGCCCGGCGCGCTGCAGCTAAGTCGCGTGCCTGCGTGACCGCCACGCCGTGCCCGCCTAGATAGTCAATCACCATCGAGGCCAGGCGCTCGTCGTCTTCCACGTAAAGGATTTGGGCGATCATGCGAGTATCGTAAAGGAATGGAAGCGTGGCTCAGTTTGACCTCAACCGAACCAGCGCCGCCCTCCACGTTCGCCCCGTTCGCCGCGGCCGCGTGAAGCCGCAAACTGGGCGATGCGCGATTTCTGGCTCACGTTCAGTTCCCCAGCAATGTCGGCCAGAGCCGTGGTGAGCCGCTTGGAAGCCTCTCCCACTCGTTCCAACTGACGCGCGCGCAGCGCTTCGAGCGCGTTGCGGTCTACCGTTTCAGCCGTGAGGATTTTCACCGCATCCTCGCGTAGCGTATGACGCAAATCGCGCAAGGGCATCAGGTCTTTGAACGCGGCATCAACCATCGGTTTGATGCGCGCGCGCTGCTCGGGGGTCGCATCAAGACGGTCCAATAGCTTGTCCGCTCCTTTTTGCAAGCGCTGCGCCAGTTCCTCTGGCGATTTGTTCTTCCAGCCATGATGGCGATGGCCGCCTTCGCGGTCAGTCGCACTCATTGCGTGGCGCGCGTGATGGGCCGCGAAGAGGCCAGCAATGCCCGCTGCTGTAACGCCCAATACGCCGCGTGTAAACCAGCGGCGTTTGGAGGGCTCGGCGGGAGCTGGGTGAGTAGGTGGGGAGATGGAACGGACTTCGGGCGATTCAGGAACTTCGGCCATGGCGGACTCCTTCGGGGTGGATGAAGCAGGAGTCGCCACTCTAGCCGCGCCATGCCAGCGCGCATATTTCTGCCACGTAAAGTTTTGTAAAGCCGCTCTGCTTCTGCCTCTTCAGCTATACGTTCTTGAAGAGCCTTATCAGGAAAGCTTCTTCAAGGGGCTATCTAAAGAGTCGGCTGGCTCCCACGGCGGCCGGTCGCCCCAGCGCGCGGCGAGAAAGTCGATCAATGCGCGCACCTTGGTCGGTTGATAGCGGCGCGACGGCATCACCGCCATCACATTGGGCCGACGCCAATACTCGCGCAGCACCGGCACCAACTCACCGCGCGCAATCTGCTCGGTCACGGTGAAATAGGGGCCGATCACGTAGCCTAAGCCCATCGCGGCAGCCGCGCCCAGCAAGTTGCCGTTGTTGGCGATCAAGCGGCTTTCAGAGGCACGAGCGGGGGCAGGCGTTGATACCGCATCACCACCCACCGCACTGGCAGGCTTGGCAAAAAAATCGTCAGCCGACTTCAAGCCATAAGCGTAGGAAAGCAAGGGAAACGCACGTAAGTCTTCCGGGCTGGTGGGCATGCCATGGCGCGCAATCAACGCCGGTGGCGCGAAGATGCCGATGCTGGCTACGCTAATGCGCCGCGAAATCTGGCTCGGTGCGGGCACGCGCGCAATGCGGATCGCGACATCAATCCCTTCGGCGGTCAAGTCCACCAAATGGTCGTTGAGAGTCACCTCCACCCGCAGCTTGGGGAATTGCGCCAAAAACAGTGCCAGCGGTTCACCCAGGTAGCGGCCCCCAAGCGACACCGGTGCGTTCAAACGAATCACTCCGCTGGGCTGGCTGTTGAGCGAACGCACTTCGTCAGCCGCCGCGTCGAGCGCGCCCAGTGCCAGGGTCATGCGCTCCAGATAGGTCTCTCCCGCCGGGGTGAGGCTGATGCGCCGGGTCGTGCGATTGAGCAGGCGCACGCCCAGTTCCTGTTCCAACTGCATCACCTGGCGGGTGGCTTTGGTGCGCTCAATCCCGAGGCGCAACGCACCCGCTGTAAAGCTACCGGATTTGACAACTTCCTGGAAAACCCGCAAGGCGTGAAGCGAATCCATCAATAAAGTTCCATAGAGTTTGTTGCGCCAAATGCACTAGTCTATTGCGTGCGCGTGAGTTTATCTTTGCTTGGACTAGCGGTATCTTGTTCGTTCCTAGCCACCGTTCTGTCTGCATGCACATCTCAACCCCGCGCTACAGCCTGATTGCCATCGCCTTGCACTGGCTGTTGGCGCTGCTGATCCTTGGCAGTTTCAGTTTTGGCCTGTATATGGTTGAGTTGCCGTTTTCACCGGCGCGCATCAAACAATTCAACTGGCACAAATGGGCTGGCATCACCATCCTCGGGCTTTCGGCCCTGCGCCTGTTGTGGCGTTTGACGCACCGTCCACCCGCAGCCCCCGCCGGGCCAGCGTGGCAGAAAGCAGCCGCACAAGGCACGCACGGTTTGCTCTACGCGCTCTTTTTTGCCGTGCCACTGGCGGGCTGGGCGTACAGCAGCGCGGCTGGCTTTCCGGTGGTCTATTTTGGTGTGCTGCCGCTGCCCGACTGGGTCAGCCCGAATCCGGCGCTGGCTGATACCCTCAAGCTGGTCCACCGGACTCTGAATTACACGCTGGCTGCACTGGTGACGCTGCACGCCGCCGCAGCTCTCAAGCATCACTTCCTTGATCGCGACGGTTTGTTGCGGCGCATGCTTCCTTGATATCCATGAGTTTTCTCCAATACAAGCCATGAACCTACGCAACGCAGTACTGCTGTCGATCACACTCTTCGCCCTCCACAACGGGGCCTCGGCCCAGCAACTGATCGCCGACCAAAGCAGCATCAGCTTCACCAGCAAGCAAATGGGCGTGCCGGTGGACGGGCGTTTTGGCAAGTTTGAGGCGCAAATCAGCTTCAACCCGAAGGAATCGTCGGCGGCAAAAATCAGCTTCGAGGTCGATATCGGCAGTGCCGTGATTGGCGACGCTGAAACCGTCAGGGAGTTGCGCAAACCCGTGTGGTTTGACTTCGCCAAATTCCCGAAAGCGAGTTTTCAATCAAGCGCCGTCAAAGCGCTCGGTGCCGGCAAGTTTGAAGTGGCAGGCACGCTCACCATCAAAGGCAGGGCCAAGCCTGTTACCACCACCGTGCAGCTGAGCCAGCAGGCCGGCAAGACCTTGGTCGAAGGCAGTTTCCCGCTCAAGCGGCTCGACTTCACGCTCGGCGAAGGGGATTGGAAAGATGTCAGCATCGTCGCCGATGAGGTGGTGGTGAAGCTCAAATTGAATCTGGCCGGGGTTGCCCCGCTCTAGGAGCCTGTAGAACTTTGTTGTATCCGTGTTTGTTTTGTTAACCGCATTTTTTTAAGGAATTCTCCACCGTGACTCTGTTTTCTCGTATCGCTTTGCCACTCGCCGCCGCTTTGACGTTCGCCGCCTCCACCGGTGCTTTCGCGCAGGCCGCCACCTATAGCATCGACCCTACCCACACCTTCGTCACCTTCGAGGCGCGGCACTTTGGAGTCTCGACCAATCGTGGCCGGTGGGACAAAAAGGAAGGCACGATCACACTCGACAAAGCGGCTAAAACTGGCCGAGCCGAGATCACCATCGACATGAATTCCATCAACACCGGTACCGGCCCGTTTGATGGCCATTTGAAGAGCGCCGATTTCTTCGATGCCGCCACCCATCCAACCGCCAAGTTTGTCGGTACGCAATTCAAGTTTGACGGTGACAAAGTGACCGAAGTCGCGGGCGAACTGACGATGCGCGGCAAGACCTTGCCGGTGACGCTGAAATCAAGCCTGTTTGGCTGCTACACCAATCAGCGCATGATGCGTGAAGTGTGCGGCGGTGATTTTGAAGCGACGATCCAGCGCAGCCTGTGGGGCGTGAGCTTCGGCGTGGCGAACAACGCGATTCCCGACAACGTGCGCCTGGT
>JANLTH010000139.1:0-32882 GCA_031362865.1 Burkholderiales bacterium
TGGTGCAAATGAAAAACGCGCCCGCAAAACCCACTCAAGCTCCAACACCACCGTGACCGGCACATAGAGCTGATCGGCTTCAAACAGGGCCTCAACCAGTTTGAGTTGTTCCGCCTCATCGCGCGCAAACGCGCGAACCAAAATATTGGTGTCCACGCTACGCATGATGACTTGCCCCGCTCAGCCGCGATAGTCAGTCACGCGCATCGCACTAATCGGCACGGTCGGCCCCTTGTAGTCAAACAAGGCCTGAATGTCGCTTAGGGTGGCGGCGGGCTTTGCCGGTGCGGGTGCCAGTCGTGCCGTTTTGCCTTCCACTTTGACATTGACCCGCATGCCCGGTTTGAGCCCCAGTGCCCGCCGCACCGCAATCGGCAGCACAATTTGCCCTTTAGTCGAAATCAGGACGGCGCTCATCGGTGTCTCCAAAAGTTTTACCAAGTGGGTATTTTATCGCTTGCTGAGACGAAGTGACGCTGTATGCCTAAGCCCAGGCCGCCCTTGCGCCTGCGCACTCAGGTAACCTCTGGCAACCTCTAGCCATGCCATTATTGTGACTCCCAAAGCCCCGATTTCCGCCGAGACCTTCACCGCCAAATGGGCCCCGGGTGGCAGTGCCGATGCGCTCACCGAGCGCGCCGGTGCGCAATCGCATTTTCTCGACTTGTGCGAGCTGTTGGGTGTGGCCAAACCCGACAGCCCCGACTCCTATTGCTTTGAGCGCGGCGCGAAGAAAACCGGGGCGGCGGGCCAGGCGCGCGGCTGGGCCGATGTGTGGAAAAAGAGCCACTTTGCGTGGGAGTACAAAGCCCCGGGAGCCAATCTGGGCACGGCTCTTAAGCAATTGATGACGTATGCGCTGGCGCTTGATAACCCGCCGTTGTTAGTCGTTTCTGACCGCCACCTGATTCAGATTCACACCCATTTCACCGGCACGCCGACTGAAACGCATACGATTCCCATTGGGGAAATTGACGCACCGGTCAATTTGCAAAAGTTGCATTGGCTGTTTGAATCGCCCGACAACTTCAAGCCACAGCGCACCCGCACCGCGATTACCACGCAAGCGGCCAAACTCTTCGGTGAGCTGGCGGAGACCCTGCGCGGGCGCGGGCACGCGCCGCAAGCAGTGGCGCACTTTGCCTCAAAACTGCTGTTCTGCTTTTTCGCCCAAGACAGCGGTGGGGTCGCCGCCGAACCGCTGCTGCCGGAACGGGTTTTCACGCGCCTGCTGGAGAATGGCAAAAAAGATGCCGGGCGCGCCAACATGCAGCTCACAAAACTCTTCGCTGCGATGGCCAAGCCGGGTGGCGAGTTTGGCTTGTTGTTCATTGATTGGTTTAATGGCAGTCTGTTTGATGATGACGTGGTGCTGCCGCTCAAGCGCGAAGACTTTATCGAATTGCTCAAGATCGGTAGCCTCGACTGGAGCGCGATTGATCCCTCCATTTTCGGTACCCTGTTTGAGCGAGGCCTAAACCCGAAAAAGCGGGCGCAACTGGGCGCGCACTACACCGATCCGCAGAGCATCATGCGGATCGTCGGGCCGTGCGTAGTTGAACCCTTAAGCGCCGCCTGGCAGGTATGCCGCAGCCAGATTGCCGCGCACATGGAAACAATGCATGCGCTGGAAAACAGCCACAAAGCCGCCGAAAAAGCCAAAGCGACCGCCGCGCTCAAAGAAGCGTATTCGCTCTATCGAGGCTATTTGGATACGCTAACGAACTTTCGCGTGCTCGACCCGGCGTGTGGCAGCGGCAATTTTCTTTACATGGCCTTGCAGGCGCTCAAAGATTTGGAGCACAAAGCCATGCTGGAAGCCGAAGAATTGGGCTTAAACCGCGAGCTGCCGCAAGTCGGCCCCGAGTGCGTGCTTGGGATTGAACTCGACCCCTACGCCGCTGAGTTGGCGCGCGTGACAGTATGGATCGGCGAGATTCAATGGATGGTGCGCCACGGCTACGCGCCCTCGCGCGAGCCGATTTTGAAATCGCTCAATCAGATCGCTTGCCGGGATGCGTTGGTGGAGGCCGGGGATCAGGGATCAGCCATCGCCGCAGAAAATAGTGGGGATAGACCCCATGAGGCCAGCATGCCCGTTGGAGGCAATGGAGGGGGTCTGTCCTCAGTATTTTCGGCAACGAAGCCGCCCATGAAACGCGCCACCTGGCCCAAAGTCGATGCCATTGTCGGCAATCCGCCGTTTTTGGGCGGCAGCCGCATGCGCCGGGAATTGGGCGATGCGTACACCGAATCGCTGCGCGCGGCCTATGAAGGCGTGGTTCCCGGCGGAGCCGATTTGGTGACCTACTGGTTCGCGCAGGCGGCGGACGCGCTGGCAGGCGGGCAGGCGCTGCGGGCGGGGCTGGTCGCCACCAACAGCATTCGCATGGCGACCAACCGCCCAGTACTGGAGCGCATTGTCGATCATGATGCGCTTGAAATCTTCAACGCATGGAGCGATGAGGAATGGGTCAATGAAGGCGCAGCGGTGCGCGTCTCTATCGTGAACATCCGCCATCACGCCGTCATTCCCGCGCAGGCGGGAATCCAGAACGGCGTGAGCCTGGACGGCGTGCCCAGTGGCGTGATTCATGCCAATTTGACGGCGGGTGATGCCTCAAAAGGGGCGTCTGGTGCGGGTCTTCAGCCATCGGCTAGCGTTGATGCGGACCTTACGCAAGCCGTGGCGCTGCGTGAAAACAGCGGTGCCAGCTTTCAAGGCTCGCAAAAAATCGGCGCGTTCGACATCCCCGGTGAATTGGCGCGCGCCATGCTGGGGCGGCCCAACCCGCATGGCAAGCCCAATGCGGATGTTGTCAAACCATCGCGCAACGGCTTGGACGTGACGCGGCGCGCCCGCGATGTTTGGATCATCGACTTTGGCACGACGATGACTGAGGCGGATGCTGCGTTGTATCAAGCGCCTTTTGAATACGTGGTTGAGCATGTAAAGCCGGAGCGGATCAAGAACCCGCGCGCCCAGTACGTTAAAAATTGGTGGCGGCATGGTGAGCCGCGCATTGCCCTGCGGTCTGCTCTACAGCCACTGCGGCGCTTTATCGCTACGCCCGAGGTCGCTAAGCATCGGCCGTTTGTGTGGCTTGATCGCGCTGTGCTTCCCGACAAAATGCTCATCGCCATCGCCCGCGAAGACGATGTCACTTTCGGCCTGCTCCAATCGCGCATGCACGTGCTCTGGTCACTCGCGCAGGGCGGTACATTGGAAGATCGACCTCGCTACAACCCCACCCGCTGCTTTGAAACCTTCCCCTTCCCCACCGCCTTCACCCCTTCAAGAGCCGCGCCAGATAAGGGTCATGCAAGCTATGCCGTGGAGAAGTCCATCCCTGGCGCTTCTTCAGGCATGCATGCCTTGAAATCCATGCTGCGCCTGCCTCTCCACGTGCCAAGCTTGCAGACCGCCGACCAGCGACACGCTGAAAGCATCGCCCTGGCTGCCTTCACGCTGAACCACCTGCGCGAGCGCTGGCTCAACCCGCCCGAGTGGGTGGATGTGATGCCCGAGGTGCTGGTGAACGGTGTCAAGCGCTACCCGGACCGCGTAATTCCGAAGCCGGAATTCGCCAAGCAAATCAAAGAGCGCACGCTTACCAAGCTTTACAACGAATGCCCAACTTGGCTGAGCATGGCGCACACGGCGGTCGATCTTGCCGTCGCTGCTGCTTACGGCTGGGCTGACTACAGCGAAGCGATGCCGGATGCGGAAATTTTGCGGCGCTTACTCGCGCTCAACCTTGAGCGTACACAGGAGTACTGATGGCATCGCTTCCGTGCCCACTGTGCGCCGACTGATGGCCCCATTGACTGATCGCCCTTTTAAGAGACGGGCCTGCGTGCCACGTTTTCTACATGAGCACTGGCCTCGCGTTTGAGCATACCGAGACGACGGCGCTGGAAGCTACCGGCGCTACGCTCAGCGTAGCCTTGTTGGCCTACTTTATCGGTCTGCCTTTACTGTTTGCATGGGGCTTTGGCCTGCGCACGAGCGACGAACTGGTCTTCGTCGCCGCACTCTGGTTGGTGAGTTCGCCGTGGCATTTGCCTGTGTTGATCTGGTTGGTGCTACCCGTGGGCTGGGTGGCGCAGTCTGGGTGGCGCAGGTGGCGCAGGTTGCGCGGGGTGCGTGACACTACTGCCGACTATCGAGCAAAAAGCGCGTTACCGCCCAGCGAAACACGACATACGAAACCGGCAGCGTGACCGCCAGTGTCAGCACAGGGATCAACCAGTAGCGCCCGCTACCACCGGCCATCAGCCAGCGAAACGCAGTCACGCCCAGCACGGTTGAAATGATCCACGACGCGCCTGTCATCACAGCTGCATAAATCAGCCAGGTCTTGAAGATCGGCGCGGCGTTCGCTTTGTGCTGCGACACATTTGCGACCGGTGCCGCGTAGGGGTTGACATCGCTTGAGGAGGGCGTTTGGTGAGATTCCATGCGAGTCTCCTATGCAGGCGGAATAAAGGTTTGCTGGATCGCCTGAAACGCGGGCAGCGCTTCAATTTTGGCGCAATCTGCCGCGAGCGCAGGCAATTGCGCCATTGGCAAGAGCGCTGGGTGCGCTTCATTCGCAAAGCGCAGCGCGGCGGCCACGGCAATATCAGCGTGCGTGATGGCAGCGCCGAACCAATGGGGCGCATGGCGTGCTGCGCGCTCTCGTTCCAGCAACTGCGCTGTGCCGAGAATTTGCGCGCGGCAGCGTTGCTCCCAAGTGTCTGACGTGGTTTGGTGCAAGCGCTGCTCGTAAAAAAGGCTCACGGCTTTGTCGGCCAGGCCGCTGGCGAGCGCGGCGATTTTGAGCACTTGATGGCGCTGCGGCCCGGTGCGCGGGCAAAGCACTTGGTCGTCTCGCACTTGCTGGTCGAGATAGTCGAGCATCAAATGGCTCTCGATCAAGACCTCGCCGCTGCCCAGCACCAGCGTCGGTACGCGTGTGAGCGGGTTGTAAGGGCGGATTTTTTCCGCGTCCGCAAACGTAGACCAAGGCCTGTGTTCGAACGCGATGCCATAGAGGTACAGCGCGATGCCGACGCGGCGCACGAAGGGGGAATCGTATTGGCCGATAAGGATCATGATTTGGAGCACGGGTAAGCGGGACGGCATGGTCTGCGGGGCGCAGGCAAGTCGAGCCCGTCTGAGGACGGGTAAGCTTACTGCATCCTGGGGATGGGCGGCGCAGCGCCGACGCTGTGAGCGCGCGGCTAAAGCCCGAACCACGGGTGAGTGCTGCGTTTCATCAAGGATAGATCGATGTCGTCACTTATATTACCCGGATAAATTTGACGAATGTATTTTATCCGGGTATATTGTCGCTTTATCGATCAGGAGGCGGTATGGCAAATCCATCCGAAGGTTCGCGGGGCGCGCGCTGTATCGTGTTCCATGGCGGCAAACGTATCGCTGAAGGAACGCAAGCAGAGGTCACGACGCTATTGGGTGCCACCACTGGCATACTGGTTTTCGATCTGGAAACCAGCGAACAAATCGAGCTGCATGTTCCCGGCGCGGCATCGGCCTCAAATCCTGCCACCGTAGAATCTGCCGCTCGACTACCCCGCCCTGGTCGCCCGAAGCTCGGGGTGATCCCGCGGGAAGTGACTTTGCTGCCGCCCGACTGGGAATGGCTCAACGCGCAGCCCGGCGGGGCATCGGTGACTTTGCGCAAATTGGTACTTCGGGCACGTCGCGCCAGCGCGGGTGCGGACCGCATTCGCGAAGCGCAGGCGATCTGCTATCGCTTTATCCACGCGATTGCGGGAAATGAGGCCGGGTTTGAGCAGGCCTCACGCGCGCTTTTTGCGGGAAGCGTGGAACGCTTTGCACGGTGTGTCGCGAGTTGGCCTGCTGACGTGCGCGCTCACGCGATGCAGTTGGCGCAGGCGGGGTGTGAGCCCTCGTCGCAACGTCCGTCCGAGCACTCACCCATGGGACAATCAGCGCTATGAGCGAAGACATTTTGGTGAACATCACCCCGCAAGAGACGCGCGTTGCCGTCACCTTGCAAGGCGTGGTACAGGAAATTCATATTGAGCGTGAGTCCAACCGTGGATTGGTTGGCAACGTTTATTTGGGCCGCGTGGCGCGCGTGCTGCCCGGCATGCAGTCGGCCTTTATTGATGTGGGGCTTGAGCGGGCGGCGTTTTTGCACGTGGCCGACATCTGGGAAGAGCGGCATCCACCCAATGGGAACGCCGCAGGAGGAGCAGCCGCTTCGGCGAAATTACCGGCCAGCTTAAGTGCGACCAGCGAATTCAGTGTGCCGAGCTTTACCAAGCCGGATGCGCACAAACCGATTCGCCCGATTGAAAAAATCCTGCATGAAGGCCAGCCGATTTTGGTGCAGGTAGTCAAAGACCCGATTGGCACCAAGGGCGCGCGTTTGTCTACGCAAATTTCCATCGCCGGGCGCATGCTGGTCTACTTGCCACAAGAAAGCCATATCGGCATTTCGCAGCGCATTGCTGATGAAGCGGAGCGCGAATTGCTGCGCGGCAAGGTGCAGCAATTGATGCCGCCGGAGGAGAAGGGCGGCTTTATCGTACGCACCATGGCCGAGGCCGCGAGTGACGATGATTTGGCCAATGACATCGCCTATCTGCGCAAGCGCTGGCAGGCGATTCAGGCGGCCGTGGGCAAGGTATCGGCACCCTCTTGCCTTTATCAAGATATGAGCTTGTCGTTTCGCGTGCTGCGCGATTTGGTGCTGGACGACACGACCACGATTCAGGTGGATTCGCGCGAGAGTTTTGTGGCGCTCAAAACCTTTGCCGAGACCTATACGCCGAATGTGTTGGCCAAGCTCTTGCACTACACGGGTGAGCGGCCCTTATTCGACCTCTATGGGGTCGAGCAGGAGATCGAGCGGGCGATTGCACGCCGGGTTGATCTCAAATCGGGCGGCTATTTGATCGTCGATCAAACCGAGGCGATGACAACGATTGATGTGAACACGGGCGGCTTTGTTGGCGGGCGCTCGTTTGACGACACGATTTTCAAGACGAATTTGGAAGCGGCGCAAGCAATTGCACGGCAGCTGCGTTTGCGCAATTTGGGTGGCATCATCATTCTCGACTTTATCGACATGGAGAATGAAGATCACAAAACCCAGGTATTGGGCGAGTTGAACAAAGCGCTCGCGCGCGACCGCACCAAGATGACGGTGAGCAACTTTACCCAGCTGGGCTTGATTGAAATGACTCGCAAGCGCACCCGCGAATCGCTCGCGCACGTGCTGTGCGAGCCTTGCCCCACCTGTGGCGGGCGCGGTGAAATCAAAACCGCGCGCACCATTTGCTTTGAAATTTTGCGCGAGATTACGCGCGAATCGAAGCAGTTCAACCCGAAAGAGTTCCGCATTCTGGCCTCGCAAGGCGTGATCGAGCTCTTTCTGGAAGAAGAGTCGCAGGCGCTGGCGCTGCAATCAGATTTCATCGGCAAGCCCATTTCGCTGATGGTCGAGGCGGTGTACACGCAAGAGCAATACGACATTATTCTTACTTAAGACGTTCGGCGTGAGGGGTCAGGTCGCAGATGGCGGCTGCCCCCGGTCAATTTAGCGCCACTCCTCACCCCTAAACCCCATGGACCTGATTCAAGACGTACTGATCCTGTGCCTGAGCGTGGCACTGATCGCCGCTTTCGCGCGGCGCATTCCGTTGCCGCTGCCGATTCTGCTCACGATTGGCGGCTGGGGTTTGTCGTTTTTGCCAGCTTTAAGCGATGTGCGGATCGACCCAGCGGTGTTCTTTCTGCTCTTCATTCCACCACTGCTGTTTGCTGATGCTTGGCTGATCCCCAAGCGCGACTTTCTGCGGGTGCTTACACCGGTGCTGGCGCTGGCGTTAGGGTTGGTGGCGGTCACGGTTGTGGTGGTGGGCTATGTGGTGCATTGGATGATCCCTTCGATACCGCTGGCGGCTGCGTTCGCGCTTGGGGCGATTGTGTCGCCCACCGATGCGGTGGCGGTGTCGGCGATTACCGAAAAACTGCAAGTGCCCTCGCGCGTGACCAACATCATCAACGGCGAAAGCCTGATTAACGATGCTTCTGGCTTGGTGGCCTTCAAGTTCGCGATTGCGGCACTGGCCACTGGCACCTTTTCTTTTGTGGAAATGGGCAAGGGCTTTGCACTGCTTGCCGTGGGCGGCGCGCTGCTCGGGCTGGCGGTGGCTTGGGTGATTTCCAAGCTGCGCGAGTGGCTCTCGTGTGCGCAACTTTCTGAGCCGGTGATCCAAACCACCTTCTCGTTGCTCACGCCATTTGCCGCCTATTTGGCAGCGGAGCATTTGCATTTGTCGGGCATTTTGGCGGTGGTGGCAGCCGGGATTTACACCGGCTGGCACGATGCTTCGCACCTCGATTCCGAAACGCGCCGCACCGCCTGGGAAACTTGGTCGATGCTGCTTTTCCTCTTCAACGGTTTGGTGTTTTTGCTCTTGGGGATTCAGTTGCACACCGTGTTCAGCGGCTTGGCGGGGCAATCGTGGTTGCTGCTCTCACTCTATGCTGGGGTGGTTTGCGCGATTGTGATGAGCCTGCGTTTGGCGTGGGTGTATCTGTTTGCCTACCTGCCTTTGTTGTGGAAAATGAAGTGGACTGAGGCGCTTGAAGTTCGTCGCCCGGCCCATGTGTTTTTGGTGGGGTGGGCGGGTATTCGTGGCTCGGTGACATTGGCGGCGGCGCTGTCGATTCCGCTCGTGTCGTCAGGCACTGCGCCCTTTCCTGGGCGCGACTTGATTATTTTTCTGGCGTGCGCGGTGATTGTGGTCACGCTGACGCTGCAAGGGCTGACGCTGCCCCTGGTGATTCGCTGGTGCGGTATTTCAGGCGACGGCATGGCGGAGCGCGAAGAGCGCGCTGCGCGCATCGAGACGGCGCGCGCGGCGATTGCGCGAGTGCGCTCGGCTTTGTCGGACGAAACCCCCGCACTGGAGCAGGAAGTGGCGGCGCGCTTGATCGTGGAGTACGAAATGCGCGTTGAGCTGCTCGAAGCCGGTGAGGGCGATGGCTTGTCAAGCGACTCCGAGCGGCGCAACTCGATCAATCAGCGCCTCGAAGCCGAGCGCGGCTTGCGACTGGCGGCGATCAACGCGGAGCGAACCGAGCTGATTCGGCTGCGCAATGGCCGCCAGTTGAACGACGAGTCGCTGCGCGTGATTCAGCGTGATTTGGACAACCTTGAAGCTGGCGTGCGCTCGTAAGTCAGGAGGGAGTAAGGCCGAGCCTCCCCGTCCGCGTGCGCCAGCGAGTCTGCAGGCTTGCCCTACCGATGGCTTCTACCGAGACTGCAAGCCGGCCAAACCCTGCTCGACCGTTTCCAAGCCTTGTTCCACGATCTGCTGCTTCCAGATTTCGGTGTCGGTGTAGAAGGCATCGCGCACGCGCTGTTTGATCGCTAGTGCTTGCTCGGCAGGGGCGTTTGGGTGCAAGTGCAGCCAGTGGTCACCCCGCATCGCGTCCATCACTTCGAGCACGGGTACGGTGCCATATTCCATCGCAATGCCGGTGTATTCGGCGTGTGGGCACTCTTCGTAGACGCAAGTCGCCATCAGCCCGGTGAGCTTGGCTGAAACCGAAGTGCCGTCGTAGAACGAGGTCACCGGCGTTTTGCCATCGCCACCCCACCAGGCGCGGGCGCGCGCCAGTGCTACGGCATCTTCGCGCCCGGCGTGAATCCGCTCGCCGTGGCCGGAGGGCCCCAAGCCGGTGTGCAGGTCAATCCAGCCCAAGTGGGTCGTGGCGTGGGCGTGCTCACGCAGCAGTTTGCGCACCGTCTGATTGCTCCACGTCGGTGCTGTGCCACCGAAGAACAAACCCTGCGGGTGCGAATGCTGCCCGCGCGAGACGACTGCCTGAAACTTGGGCAAGCCGTTCTTGGCCAAATAGCCCAGCGCCGCCGCGTCGTTGTTAGCCGGCGGCCACTCTGGTGGAAGCAAGAGCGCGTCCAGTTCGGCGTATTCCAAATTCTCAGGTAGAGCCCGGCTGAAGTCATGAAAGTTACGATTCAGGTCCACGCCTTCGTTGGTGACGCGCCGCCAAAACGAAAAGCCATGCGGGTTCAACGCATGCACAATCAACACCGCAGTGCCTGAAGAGGCAATCTGGTCAAGCTTCTTCGCATCTTTCAGCAGCGCCACCTGCACGCCGGAACCGCAAAAACCTTCCACGCCGTGGCAGGCACTCGAGAGAATCAGGAGGCGCTTGGCGTCGGCTGCGCCGACCCGCACCACATCAGTTGCCAGCTCTTCGCCGTCACGCCCTTTGAGCGGATGCAGATGGCTAGTAACGGCAAGCTGGGCGGCAGCCGCCGCATCCAGGAATTTTCGGCGTGCTTCGATGTAAGTTTGCGCAAAGTGCGAGGAGTAAGTCATGACTTTCCTTAAGTTGAATGCTGAAGAATGGCTTCGGATGCGGCTTTTCGCATACCACTGGCTGAAATGCCGCTCAGGGTAAGGCTCTTGGCCAAGTGATAGTTTGCATAATTTCGCCCCATGCCGCGCAGGTAGGCAGGGTCGTAGTGGGTGACCAGCAAGTCGCGCACATGCGCCTGCCAATCGCGCGTGGCCACTTGCTCTTTCCAGCGGTTGACGATCTCATGCCCGTGCAAGTCGATCAGACAATCGAGTTGCCGCACCAGGCGCGCCGGGTCGCGCAAGAAGTGCTCGTACTCCTCAAGGAGCAGGGCGACGCGCTGCTCTTCGGTTGCCTCAACGCGAATGCATGGCGAGGCGCGCATCGTGCGCATCAGTGCGTCAGGCACTTGCACTGCGCCAACCTTTTTGCTTTCGGCTTCTACAAACACCGGGCAGGCGGGGTCGAAATGCTCCAAGGCATCGAGCACCAGGCTTTCAAACATTTTCTGCGAAGGTTGTGGCTCCACCGGGTCGTGGCCCAGCACTGAACCTTTGTGTTTGGCCAGATCTTCGAGGTCGAGCACCTGCGCACTTGCTGCGGCCAGCGCGCGCAGCAAGCGACTTTTCCCTGAACCAGTAACCCCACAGACGACGACGTAGCGGAACGCCAGCGGTAAGGTGGCCAAGCGGTCGATCACCAAGCGGCGATAGGTCTTGTAGCCGCCGTCGAGCTGTTGCGCTTTCCAGCCAATTTTCTGGAAGATGGTGGTCATTGCGCCGGAGCGGTTGCCGCCGCGCCAGCAGTAGATCAAGGGCCGCCAGTCTTTCGGCTTTTCGGCAAAGTGCTGTAGCAGATGGCGGCTTACATTGGCTGCAACCAGCGCGGCACCATGCCGCTTGGCGGCAAAGGCGGAATCTTGCTGGTGCATCGTGCCTACGGTCACGCGCTCTTCGTCACTTAAGACCGGGCAGTTGATCGCGCCGGGTATATGGTCTTCAGCGAATTCAGCCGGCGAGCGCACGTCGATCACGGTATCGAATTCGTGTAGTCGAGCCAAGTCTGGAGTGGGAGTAGTGGAGTTCAAACGCGGGATTGCCAACGATGCTGGCGTGCGGTACGCGAAAGCGGCTGATTTTACGGGCGGCATGCCGTTTAGAGCCGCTGCTCAGTAGCGCGGGTTTCCACAGTGCGCTAAATTGGGGAGATGACAATCAAGACCTCCACTATCAGGCTGCCAGCGCTCCCTACGTTGCCGTGCCGCATGAGCGCCGTCCCTATGCCGCCAGCTTTGCCGGTGGTGGGCAATATGCTCTCGTTTAAGCCGTCGCGGATGCACCTGATCTTGGAGGAGTGGGCGGAACGCTACGGCACGCCCTATCGGGTGCGCATGGCAAGTCGCAATATGCTGGTGATCGACGATCACGAGGAAGTGGCGCGCATTATGAAAGCCCGGCCCGGCGCTTTTCGCCGCTGCCGCCCGGTGGAGTCGGTGTTTCGTGAGCTGGGCGTGGCAGGCCTTTTTTCCAGTGAGGGTGAAAACTGGGAACGCCAGCGCCGCTTGGTGATGAAGGCTTTTGACCCCAAACACCTGCGCCACTACTTTCCCAGCTTAGGCGTGGTGACGGGTCGTTTGCAGCAGCGTTTCGCGAAAGCGGCATCTGCGGGGGCCGCGCTCGATCTAGCCGCAGAATTCATGCGCTACACCTTGGATGTGACGGCTGGCTTGGCCTTCGGGGCGGACATCAACACGCTTGAAAACGATGCCGATCCGCTGCAACGCTACCTGGACAAGGTGTTCCCCGCGATCAACCGGCGGATGAACTCGGTCTATCCCTATTGGCGCTACCTCAAGCTGCCTTCGGACCGCGCGCTGGACCGCGACTTGGCGCAGGTGCGGCGCGCGATTGATGGCTTCGTTGTCGCCGCGCGGGCGCGCATGGTCGCCAATCCGGCCTTGGCAGAGACACCAACCAACCTGCTCGAAGCGCTGCTCGCCGCGCGCGACCGGCCGGGCTCTGAATTCAGCGAAGCCGATGTCTCGGGCAATGTATTCACCGCGCTCTTGGCAGGTGAAGACACCACCGCCAATACGCTGGCCTGGCTGTGCTACTACCTGTGTGAGCACCCGCAAGTGCAAGGCCGCGTGCGCGATGAGGTGTTGGCGCTCACCCAAGGCGCGCCGCTCGATTTTGCGCAGGCAGACGAATTGCCCTATCTCGATGCCGCGATCCGCGAGGCAATGCGCTTAAAGCCGGTGGCACCGCTGTTGGTGCATGAAACCACTGAGGCGGTCGAGGTGATGGGCATCCCCTTGCGCAAAGGTACGCCGGTTGCCACTTTGCTGCGGCGCATGGGTATGGAAGCGACGGCCTTCCCGAATCCAAGCGTCTTCCTGCCTGAGCGCTGGCTGGGCGAAGATCATGCGATCCAGGCTTCGGCCAAAAAGCGCCTGATGCCCTTCGGTGGCGGCCCGCGCTTTTGCCCCGGGCGCTATCTGGCGATGCTTGAAATCAAAATGGTCACGGCAATGTTGGTCACGCAATTCACGCTCACGCGCGATACCAGCAGTGCGGTCAGTGAACGCTTCGCCCTATCGATGATGCCGGACGGCTTGCGGGTTTTATTGAGGGCACGCTAGTGTGGTGTTGCACGCTGTTTGCGACTTATAAAAATGATGGATTTTTCGTCGAATCGAGGCGCACAGCACAGTCATAGTTCCACTATGACGAGCATTTGCAACGACGAGTCGGCGGAAAAGACGCATTTTTAAGTCGCATTAAGTGTGCAACACTACACTAGAGGCTCAGTCCAATCGGACACATGCGCACCATCCTGCGTCATTCTTTGGCAAACTTGCGGCTCCCTGCGTCGCTCACCACTCAAATTCATCATGCGCCTCTTCAGTTTTTACACAGGATCTGCGATCCAGATTGGCTTGGCCAATCAAGCTCAAAGCACCTACGTTGATCTAGCCACTTCCGGCTTGCCGCAAGACATGACGGCGCTGTTGCAACTACTCGATTGGCAGGCGCGGGTGCAGGCTTTTGCCGGCACCGCAGCATCGAAGCCGCTGGCGGGTGTGCGCTACGCGCCGCTGGTGCCGCGCCCCGGCAAGGTCATCTGCATGGGGCTCAATTACATGGACCACGCCGCTGAAGGTGGTCATGCAAAGCCGGAGTACCCAAGTTTTTTTCTGCGTGCGACCACCTCGTTGGCGGCCCATGGCGCGTCCTTGCTGCGCCCCAAAGCGTCTGACAAGTTGGACTACGAAGCCGAGCTGGCGCTGGTGATTGGCAAGCGTGGCAAGCTCCTGACCCAGGCCAACGCGCTCGACGTGTTGGCGGGCTACGCCTGCTTTAACGACGGTAGCGTGCGCGACTACCAGCGCAAGACCGGGCAGTGGACGATTGGCAAAAATTTCGACGAGACCGGTTCTTTCGGCCCCTTGTTGGTCACACCAGACGAATTGCCAGCTGGTGCCCACGGCCTGCGGATTCAGTCGCGCTTGAATGGCCAAGTGATGCAAGACGCGAACACGAAAGACTTTCTCTTTAACGTGGTCGAGTCGCTCGTCATCATCAGCGAATGCATGACTCTGGAGCCGGGCGATGTCATCATCACTGGCACGCCCGCCGGCGTGGGCTATGCGCGCAAGCCGCCGGTGTGGATGGCCCCTGGCGACACGATTGAAATTGAGATTGAAAAGATTGGTACTTTAAGCAACGGCATCGCGCAAGAGGCTTAAAGTGGGGGCGGGGCGCTAGCGCTCTTTACGGCGCTCAATCGCCACTTCTTTGCCGTCAACGATCTTGACAAATACGCCGTCTTTGTTGATGCGCCGCTCGAACTCCATTTCTTCCACCTCGTAGGAGTCCGGGTCGAGCGGGGCGGGAAATTCGCTGGTGACCGTCGGCGGTTCGACCGGTGGCTTGGGGTGTTGGCTTGCAGTGCTCATGATGTGGGTGGAGAACTCAGTTTCGACAGTTAAAGTATAGGTTGAACTGGAAGAAACTTTCGATGATTTGGCTCCAGTCATCGGGAAAATTTCGCCGTTCGGTGCGGCACAGCCCTTGATCTCAGCGCTTCGCCGTTGCAGACTTGCCTGGTGCTTGCAGAACCGGTTTGAGAACCGGCCACACGTTGTCCAAAATGAGCGGGTGGGCGCTTGCCAGCGGGTGAATCCCATCGCTTTGAAACAACTCACGTTTTTCGCCCACGCCTTCGAGGAAGTGCGGCACCAAGGCGGCTTTGTATTCGCGCGCCAGCTCGCTGTACATCACCTTGAATTGCTCGGTAAAGGCGCGCCCGTAGTTGGGCGGCATCTGCATGCCGGCCAGCACCACCTTGGCACCTGCTTTGGTGGAAGCTTCGATCATGGTTTTGAAGTTTTGCCGCGTCATTGCTGGGGCCAAGCCGCGCAGTGCATCGTTGCCACCCAATTCCAAGATCACGATGGCCGGTTTGTGGGTAGCCAGCTCACCTGCGATGCGCGAAGCTCCGCCGCTGGTGGTTTCGCCGCTGATGCTGGAATTGATGACACGGTGCGGAAACTTTTCAGCTACCAGGCGCCTCTCAAGCAGAGCAGCCCAGCCGCTGCCTCGGGCGATTCCGTACTCGGCAGACAGGCTGTCACCGTACACTAGAATCGTTGGGGCTGTGCTGGGCGCGGATGCAGTAGCAGTTGTTTTGGCCTGCGCGCGGGCTTGGAATGGCAGAGTGACTGCGAGCGCGGCCACCGCGCTCAGCGCCAAGCTCACCGCCAGGCTCACCAGCAGCAAACAAGCCGCCCCAGCGCTTAGCCGTGCGTTGCCAAGGGCCTTTTTTACCGGGCCGATCAGCGGATTCATCATTGTTTTTCCATTTTTTAAAGTCAATTCCATTTTGTCCGACAGCGAATCCACCCCTGATGTTATCGTCGCCAGCGCAGTCACCAAAACGGTCGCCCACGTGGTCGAAACGGTCGCCAGCGGCAGTACCTCGCTTACCTCTGAATCTTTGACCATTCTCGATGCGATAAGTTTACGGGTCGCGCGCGGCGAAACCCTGGCCATCGTCGGCGCGTCAGGCTCGGGAAAATCGACTCTGCTGGCGCTTCTGGCCGGGTTGGATACGCCTTCTTCCGGCACGATTGCCTTAGCTGGTCAAGAATTGACCGGGCTCGATGAAGACGGGCGGGCGCGGCTGCGGGCGAAGAATGTAGGCTTCGTGTTTCAGTCGTTCCAGTTGCTGCCGCATTTGACCGCACTTGAAAACGTGATGCTGCCACTTGAATTGGCCGGTGCGAAGGACGCGAAGCGCGCCGCGCTCGACCTCTTGGCGCGGGTAGGCTTAAGCCAGCGCTCTGCTCACTATCCCAAACATCTTTCAGGTGGCGAGCAGCAGCGGGTGGCGCTGGCGCGTGCTTTTGCGGGCAAACCCGCGATTCTGTTTGCGGACGAACCAACCGGCAATCTCGACGCTGCCACCGGCGAGAAGATCATCGAACTGCTGTTTGCACTGAACCGCGATTTAGGTACCACGCTAGTGATGGTGACCCACGACGAGCAGATCGCCGCGCGCTGCGCGCGGCAAGTGCGCATTACCGCCGGGCGGATCGCGCACGACAGCGCTATCGCGGGTGCTACGGCTTGACGGTTTTTGCAGGCCGGGTCGCGCGGGCGAGTTTGGCGGTACTGCTTGACTTGGCATCGAGGCGGTAGCCTTCTTGCACCAAAGCTAACAACTGCGGAAAAATCTTCGGCGTGGCGGCGACCACGTCGCCGCTTTCGAGCACATCTTCCGCCGTGTCGTTGCGCCCGTGGAAATTGGTAATCAAGCCGCCGGCCTCGGTAATCAAGAGCGCGCCCGCAGCGATGTCCCAGGCGTTCAATTCACGCTCCCAAAAGCCGTCAAACCGGCCAGCGGCGACATACGCCAAATCGAGTGCAGCAGCACCCGGGCGACGGATGCCCGCCGTTTTGGTCGTAATCAACGAAAAGGTGCGGATGTAGTCGTCCAGCTGCTGCACATCGCGGAATGGAAAGCCGGTGCCGATCAGGCACTCATTGAGCCGCAGGCGCTTCGAGACGCGCAAGCGCCGGTCGTTGCAAAAAGCCCCGCCGCCGCGGGTGGCGGTAAATAGCTCATTGCGTGAAGGGTCGAACACCACGGCTTGCTGCAACACACCATTGTGTTCGAGCGCGATCGACACCGCGAATTGCGGCACGCCGTGAATAAAGTTGGTCGTGCCGTCGAGCGGGTCGATGATCCAGCGGTAGGGCGCTTCGGTATTGGCAGAAGCCCCGGATTCTTCAGCCAGAATCGCGTGGTCGGGGTAGGCTCCCAGCAATACGTCGATAATCGCGGATTCGGCGGCCTTGTCCACCTCGGTCACAAAGTCGTTGTGACGCTTGTTTTCCACCTTGACAAGATCGAGATCGCGCGAGGCGCGCACGATGATATTACCTGCTCGGCGGGCGGCTTTGATCGCCGTGTTGAGCATCGGATGCTGTGCCATAAAGAACCTTAAAGAACAATGACCCCCATTCTACCAACCGCATCATCTGTGGACGCTCTGTCGCGTGTACGCATCGTGCTGTGCCGCACCTCGCACCCAGGCAATATCGGCGCGGCGGCGCGCGCGATGCTGACCATGGGCTTGACCGACTTGGTGCTGGTAGACCCGAAAGAATTTCCAAGCGCCGAAGCCGATGCCAGAGCCAGCGGTGCGCAGCCGATTTTGCAGGCGGCGCAAGTCGTGCAAACCCTTGAAGAAGCGCTCCAGAATTGCGTCTTGGCGATTGCGTGTACAGCGCGCGCACGCGGCTTGACGCATGTGACGGTGGGCGCGCGTGAGGCGTGTACTGAAGCGCTCAAGCTGGTCACTCAAGGTGCGCAAAACCGCGTGGCGATGGTGTTTGGCAACGAACGTTCCGGCATGAGCAACCAAGAAGTGCTGCTGTGCCAAATGGCGGCGCACATTCCTGCCAACCCGGATTATTCGTCCCTCAATGTGGCCGCAGCAGTCCAGGTTTTCACGTATGAATTGCGCATGGCGGCAGGGCTGGTGGAGGTACCCAGTTCCAAATCAGACAGCTTTCCCTTGGCCACCCACGAAGGTGTCGAGGGCTTCTATGCGCACCTTGAAAAAACCCTGATTGAGATCGGTTACCTCGATCCGGAAAACCCACGCAAGTTGATGCCACGCTTTCGGCGGCTGTTTGGCCGCGCGCGACTGGAGAAGGAAGAGATTGACCTGCTGCGCGGAATCTTGACCAAGGTCACGCACCCGAGGCGTTATTCCATTTCTAAATCATTACGAGATTAGGCGCACCGACGACGACAGTGCGCGTAGCACGGCTAGGAAGAGGCAACGACATATCGTAATGATTTAGAAATGGAATTATGGGTGAGTGCCTGAAGAGGCAATATGGGCGCGCCTCTTCAGGCTATTGATTATGACTGTGAATGCGCTGCACCGCAGTCGAACGATCACGACTACGTTTTGTTCCCCGCCGCGTCTGCCCGGGTCATCATGGGTGGCACAAATGCGTCGGGTGCTCCCGGCGCGATCGGCGGCGACTCGCGTAACGACTGCTGAAAGGCTTCGATCATTTTTCTGATCGGCCCGCGCACCCAGCCCTGCGTGCTGCTGACATCCGACTCCTCTTTGGGGTCTTGCACCAAATTGAAGAGGTAGGGTGTCTCAAGATGGTTTGCGCCTGCGTTGGGCTCGACCTCCCAAACAAAATGCATCTTCCAGTCGCGCCACTTAGCGGCCCGCATTTCGGTTTTGATGAAGTAGACAAAGCCCGCGCGCGCGGATTTGTCGGTTTTGCCCGTAAGAAATGCCACCTGATTGATGCCATCGATGGGGCGATCATTGGGAACAGCTGCACCCGCTACTTCGGCCAATGTGGGGAGCAAGTCCACCACATGAACGATTTCGTTACTCGTTGAACCCGGCTCAATTCGCCCTGGCCAGCGCGCGATAAACGGGACGCGCAGCGCCCCTTCCATTGCGGTATGGTAGGTACCAGTCCACATCCCTGCGCTACCCCGCCAAGGACGACGGTATTCTGGGCCATTGTCGCTGGCGAAAATCAACAGTGTGTTGTCCGCCACTCCTGCCGCGTCGATGGCATCGATGACCGCACCTACCCGCGCGTCCAGCTCCATCAGGGAGTCCGCAAAATCGCCCTTCTTCGAGCGCCCTTCAAAGGCGCGATGCGGGAGTGTCGGAAAGTGCATTTGCGTCAATGGCAGATACAGGAAAAAAGGCTTGGCCGTGGCGGCCTGCTGCGCGATGAACGCGCAGCTACGACGGGTTAGCTCTTCATCAATGCGCCTGCGCATTTCCAAATCGTAGGGTTCACACTTGCTGGCCGGACTGCCCCTGAATCCCTCCATCACGTAGGGTATGTCGACCACGGTAGGGTCAAAACCAACCGATTCGGTAAACATGCTCTCATTGGTGGTACGGGGGATGCCGTACCAGTGGTCAAAGCCTTTGTCTTTTGGGTAACGCCCCTCCTTATCGCCCAAATGCCACTTGCCGTACATGCCGGTTGCGTAGCCTACGCCTGACAACAGCTGCGCAATCGTTACCTCCCACGGGATGAGGCCTTGTGGCAAGCCTGCGGGCACGGACTGCAAAGCTCCGGTGCGGATCGGGTGGCGTCCGGTCATCAGGGCTGAGCGAGTCGGCACGCAGTCACTCTCGACATTGAAATTGAGTAGGCGCATGCCTTGCGTGGCAAGGGCATCAATTCGCGGTGTTGGCGCACCACGAAGGGCTCCTCCCCCATAGCAGCCCAACTCACCCCATCCCAGGTTGTCGGCCAAAATCAGAACGATATTCGTTTTTTTCATCAGATCATTTTTGCGGCGTAATTGAGCAGGCAGGTAGAAGTTCGTACTTCTCACGGCCGGTTGTATAGAGCTTGCCCATCAGTCGAGTTTTAACTGCAAACCAGGCACGATACGAGCCCAAGAATCCGCATTGTCAGCCAGAAACCGGTTGAACTGTTGGTGGCCCAAGGGCTTGGGTTCAATGCCTGCGTCGTTCAATTTTTGCTGGATCTCGGGACGGGAGAGCACCATCAGCAAAGTTTCGGACATTTGTTTCACAATCGCATCTGGCGTACCGGTTGGTGCCACCAATCCCGCCCACTGCGTTTTGGCAATCTGCGGATAACCCAGTTCGGTTAAGGTTGGCACATTGGGTACCGCCGCCACTCGTTTTGCCGAAGTCACGGCAACAATCCGAACGCCGCCCGATTTGCTCTGTGCCAGCATCGGTGCCAGGCCGAGTATCGCCAGCGGAATTTGGCCACTGACAATATCGGTTGCCGCTTGCCCGCCGCCCTTGTAGGGAACGTGCAAAAGTCGAATTTGGGCAACCGCTGCCAACCACTCGCCTACCACATGCTGGGAGGAGCCAACCCCAGATGTTCCATACGCCAGATTGGCTGATTGGCCTTTCGCCGCGTTGAGCACATCAGCAAACGTCATCAGGCTGCTGCGTGCGGACACCGCCACACACATGGGCTGATCGCCGATCATGCCAACGCCTTGCAAGTCGCGCCTGAACTTCCAAGTCAATTTGGGCTTGGTAACCTCCAGTAACGCACCCGAGTCTGAAGCCAATCCGAGGGTGTATCCATCGGGTTTAGCCTGCGCGACTGCTTGCAAGCCGATTGCGCCAGCGGCGCCAGGGCGATTCTCGACAATGACGGTTTGGTTCCATGCTTTGCTCAGTTCAACACTGATGATGCGAGCCACAATGTCGTTCGTGCCCCCCGCTGGCTGTGGCACGATGATGCGAATCGGCTGCTCGCCAGGCCACGCGGCAAAAGCGCTTGCGTTGACCACAAGCAGTAAAAGCGTTGCGCCAAACGCACGCGAGAGGCCGGTGAGACGTTGATTCATCTGCTTTTCTCCAGTTTATTCATCAAGGTATGAGGTGCTGATTCCATTTCCAAATCATTACTATATGTCGTTGCCCCTTCCTAGCCGTGCTATCCGCACTGTCGTCGTCGGTTCGCCTAATCTAGTAATGATGTGGAAATGGAATGAGGTATGGCTAAACGAAGACCTCACAAAGCTGACAGAAGATTGCGACCGCAATCCAGAGCGGCCCTTCCAATTTCATCTCGACTCATCTCGACTCATCTCGAACCTTCAAACCCGCACCACCACGCCATACTGCGCGCGCAATCCGTCTGCAGTTGGCACATACGATGCCGTCACCAGCGCCCGATCCAATTCACCCATGCGTCGCCAAATGCCGTCGCCCGCGTTGCCAGGGTCGCCTGCTACGTAAAACTGCGTGGTCAGGAGTTCGCGGCTGCCTAGCTTCACCTTGGCGTGGATGTGCGGCGTGCGCCCGACGTAGGGCGTGGGTTTGATTGTACGAAAGCGGAATTCGCCATTCGCGCCTAGCGTTACGCGCCCGAAACCCTGGAATGACGGGTCCATTTTGGAGCCGTCGCGTGGATGGTCGTAGTGGCCTTCTTCGTCGCATTGCCAGATTTCAATCACGCCGCCCTTGAGCGGCTTGCCCTCCAGGTCGGTCACCGCGCCTTCGACCCAGACGGGTTTACCCTTGGTGTACTGCAAGCTGCCGTTACGCAGCAAGTCGTAGTCGGCATCTTTCGGCTCGGCAACCGGGTAGTAAGGGCCTTCCGTTTGCGTCGGCGTGGCGCGGCGCGCGGCGGCTTGTGCGAACGCACAGGGTGTCGCTGTGGCGAGCACCAGGCCGCTTGCGGCGGCCAACATGGCGCGGCGTGAATGGATCAATGTTTGGTTCATCAGCTTCTCCCGAAAGACGAAACAGACCGGTTCGGCGGCAGCAAAGTTGCGCCGCGCAACAATTGCTTACTCTTGGAATTGTTGCAACTGCAAGGCGCTGGCGTAGTGCCGCCCCCGCGCCACGTAGCCTTGGGCCACGGCGGTGATGTATTTCACTTGAGCGTCTGACACTTGCTTGACCACGCGGCCGGGCGCGCCCATCACGAGCGAGTTGTCCGGGATCGTTTTGCCTTCCGCAATCAACGAGCCTGAGCCGATGATGCAGTTTTTGCCGATCATGCTGCCATTCATGATGATCGAGCCGATGCCGATCAGTGAGTTGTCGCCCACCGTGCAACCGTGCAGCATCACCATGTGGCCGACTGTGACACCGCGTCCCAAGGTGAGCGGAAAGCCCGGGTCGGCGTGCAGCACAGAGCCGTCTTGCACATTGCTGTTTTCGCCAATCGTGAGCCATTCGCTGTCACCGCGAATCGTCACGTTGAACCACACCGAAGCGCCCGCGTGCAGGTTGACTGAGCCAATCACCGTGGCGTTGGGTGCGACGTAGATATCGGCGGAATGTTTGACGACCTTGCGCTCGCCGAGGGAATAAAGTGGCATCAGGGAGAAGAGGGTAAGCCAATTAAATAGGGACTGTCCCTATTTAATTGCCATTGAGTTGGGGAAGGTTTTGGCTTTGCCGGCCATCGCGAAGTGGCCGAAAAACTCGGTTTGCGGCAATTGCGGGCGGATCATGGCGCGGACTTCGGCTAATTTATCCAAGTCGATGCCGGTAGAAATGCCCATCGCTTCAAACATGTAGGCCAAATCTTCGGTGACCACATTACCCGATGCGCCGGGGGCGTGTGGGCAGCCGCCTAAGCCGCCCAGCGTGGCATCAAAGTAGCGCACGCCGGTCTCGTAGGCCGCCATGCAGTTGGCAAGACCCAGGCCTCGCGTATTGTGAAAATGCGCCTGCAGCTCGATCGCATCGCCGACCGCTGCACGCACGGCGGTGAAGAGGCGCTTGACTTGACGCGGATGGGCGTAGCCTACCGTATCGCAAATCGCGAGTGCGTCGACCCCGGCATCTTTGAGTGCCAGCGCGACGCGGATCACTTCCTGCTCCGGTACTTCGCCTTGAATCGTGCAGCCAAAGGCGGTAGAAATTCCTGCCACGAGCTTGAAACTTTGGTCCGCCGGTAGTGAGCCACGCAATGCCGCCATTTGCAGCACTTCGGCAATTTGTTCGTCGGTGGTTTTGCGCACGTTGGCCAGCGAGTGCTCGGCGGAGGCGGAGACTGGCACCGAGATCGCGCGCGCACCTGCCGCCACCGCACGCTCGCACCCGCGAAAATTCGGGGCCAGCGCCTGGGCGATTTGCAAGCCGGGCAGGGCATTGGCGAAGGTGATGACATCGGCTGCATCGGCAAACTGTGGCATCAGCCGCGCGGGTACGAAGGAGGTGACTTCCATTGCGCGCATGCCAGCGGCCACTTGCGCGGCCAGCCAGGCGGTCTTTTGCGCCACTGGCATTAAGTCTTTGGAAATTTGCAGGCCGTCGCGCAGGCCTACGTCGCAGATGGTGACATCGGGTCGATTCATGTTTGCTCCTTGATTGTTGCGGCAAACTATAGCAGTTCAAGCAACGGGAGAGGCGCAATGGCGGTATGCAAAGGCAAGGGTTTTGTCGAGGTCGCAATCGGCGAGCGATTCGGCGATGCGCTCACGATTACTGAGACGCATTTGGTCCAGGGTGCAGGCTTAACCGGCGACTTCAATCCGCTGCACGTGGATGCAGCGTTTGCCAAGCGCTCGCGCTTCGGCCAACGTATCTTGCACGGCCCGCTGACCAACGCGATCATGACAGCCCCGGTCGGCATGTTTTTCGCGGGTACGGCAATTGCGTATTTGGAGCAGAGTTGTCGCTTCAAAAGCCCGGTGTTTATCGGCGACACGCTCATCACGGAGTGGACCATCACCGCGTTGGATGCAAAGCCTAAGCACGGCGGCGGGATCGTGTCGATGCAGGCGGTGTGCCGCAACCAGCGCGGCGAGGTAGTCGCCGAAGGTGAAGGGAAAATTTTGGTAATGGATCGAAACGCTTGATAGACGCGGTTCTTCAGAGAATATGCCTTGAAGAGCCGCTTCCATGGCGGCCCTTTAACGCGGAGCTACTTGAATTTTCGCGTGTCGTGATCGTGCTCCGGCGGCATCGCCATCGCTTCCAAAAAGCGTGAGACGAGGTTGTAGCCGCCGATGGTTGCGGTCAGTTCGACAATCTCGCGGTTGTCAAAATGGGGCCTCAAAGCGGCAAAGGTGGGTTCTTTGACGTGAATCTCGCGGGTCATCGAATCGGTATAGGCGAGCACGGCGCGCTGTTTGTCGCCGTAGCAGGTTGCCGTCGACCAGTCGGGCAGCGCATCAATCTGCGCCTGCGTAATGCCAGCTTGCAATGAAAACGGGATGTGCGCCTGATACTCGTAGTCTGCGCCATTGAGCACCGCCACCCGCATGATCGCCAGCTCGCGCGAGGCATCGTCCAGCTTGGCTTTTTGCCGCAATTCGGTGAACAAATGCAGCCAGCCCGCCGCCACGCCCGGACTGTGCGCGAGCGTGCGGTAGAGGTTCAAAAAGCGTCCGCCGCGTTGCGCTTTTATGTCGGCGATCAGTGGGGCTAGTTCGGGGTGCTCGGCTTCTTGAATCAAAGGGATGCGAGTGGTGGCAGCGGGGTTGGCAAGAGTGTTGGCGCTCATTGAAAATCTTTCAGGGTGGGTGGGGGAACGAGGGATTTTGTCTTGCCGCGATACTCACACAAATCGTGAATGCCGCAATTGGGGCAATCGGGTTTTCGCGCTTTGCAGGTGTAACGGCCGTGCAGTATCAGCCAGTGGTGCGCATGCTGCTTGAATTCGTCGGGCACAAATTTAACGAGCTTGCGCTCCACTTCCTCAACGTTTTTACCCGGTGCCATACCGGTGCGGTTGGCGACGCGAAAGTTATGCGTATCGACCGCAATCGTCGGCTCACCAAAGGCGATATTGAGAACCACGTTGGCGGTTTTTCGGCCCACGCCAGGCAGGGCTTCGAGTGCGGCCCGTGTTCCCGGCACTTGGCCGACATGATGCTCCAGCAGTAGTGCGCAGGTGGCAATCACGTTTTTCGCTTTGGCTTTGTACAAACCGATGGTTTTGATGTGCTCGATCAAGCCCGCCTCGCCTAGATCGAGCAAACCCTGCGGCGTATTGGCCACCGGGTAGAGCTTGCCGGTGGCGGCGTTTACGCCCTTGTCGGTGGCCTGCGCTGAAAGAATCACTGCCACCAGCAACTCGAAAGTAGAGGCGTAGTCGAGGTCGCTTTTCGGGTGTGGATTGGCGGCGCGCCAGCGGCGAAAGATTTCGTGGCGTTTGGTGGCATTCATGGGCGGCGATGCCTGAATCGGCTAAACGGGCTAAACGGGCACCTTGCCCTGCTGGGCTGCTGCCCGCGCGACGGCAGCGGCGATGATGGCTTGCTTGCGGGCAGCGGCCGCGTCTTGCGCAACGGCAGGCACCGACTTTGCCGCCAGCGCGGCATTGCGCTCAAATTGCTGGCGCGCCAGCCGCTGGTTGCGTGCGCTGTAGCGGGTGCGCGCCCAGGCGGCATCGGCATCGCCCCAACGATGTTCGGGTTCAACCTTCACCATTTTGATGCAATCGACCGGGCAGGGTGCAATGCACAACTCGCAGCCGGTGCACTGCGCGGCGATCATGGTGTGCATCAGTTTGGGTGCGCCGACGATGGCATCGACCGGGCAGGCTTGAATGCACAGGGTGCAGCCGATGCACAAGGCTTCGTCGATCACCGCCACTTCGAGCGGTTTTTCAATGCCGTTGGCCGGGTTGAGCGGCAATACCTCGCGTTTCAACAGCCCAGCCAGCTTGACGATCCCAACAGAGCCGCCGGGTGGGCACTGGTTGATCGCGGCTTGGCCGTTGGCAATCGCTTCAGCATAGGGCTTGCAGCCTTGGTAGCCGCAGCGCGTGCATTGGGTTTGTGGCAGCAGCGCGTCGATTTGTGCCGCTAGGTCGGTTTGAGAGGTGGATTGAAGGGTTGCGGGCAAGCTCATTGCGCCATTATCGGGCTTTAAAAAAGGATGCCGCGTGCAATGCTCGCTAAAATGCACTGATGGAAAAGAGCGACCCCAACAACGCCCCGGCAAGCGTGCCGACTGGCAAACCAGCCGCCAAGGCCGCGGCCAAACGCCCGGCCAAGGCGCGCCGTGACCCGGAGCGGACGCGGCAAAAAATCCTTGATGCGGCGACCAGTGAATTTACCAAGCATGGCTTAGGCGGGGCTAGGGTGGACCGCATCGCCAAGCGTGCCGGCACCAACGAGCGCATGCTTTACTACTATTTCAACTCGAAAGACGCACTCTTTCTGACCGTTCTCGAAGAGGTCTACATCCAACTGGCCAAGGCTGAAAAGGCGCTGGAGCTGGACCACTTGGAGCCGGTGGAAGCGATCACCAAGCTGGTCGAATTCATCTGGAATTACTACATCGCGCATCCGGAATTTATCAGTCTCATCAACTCCGAAAATCTGCACGAAGCGAAGTATCTGAAAAAGTCCAAACGCTTGGCTGAGCTGGTGTCGCCAGTGCAGGAGAACATCAGCGCAATCGTGCGGCGCGGCCAAGAGAGTGGCATCTTTCGTGGCAGTCTCGACCCGGCGGAGGTTTACATCACGCTGGTGGCACTGAATTACTACTACCTGTCGAATCGCTTCACGCTTTCGACCGTGCTGGCACGCGATCTGTTTTCACCCGTGGCGCGCGACCGGCACTTGAAGCACGCCACCGAGGTGGTGCTGAGTTACCTCGTCAAACCCAAGCACTGATGGTGTTCAATGGGTGAGGGGCTTTTCTTGGTACAGGGCATCCTGTACCTCGGAGCGGCCGTGCTGGCGGTACTCATTTCGCACCGCTTGGGCTTGGGCTCGATCGCGGGCTACCTGCTGGCGGGCATTGCCATCGGCCCGGCCGGGTTCAAGTTTGTCACGCAAGTTGAAGACGTGCGCCGGGTGGCCGAATTGGGCGTGGTGTTTCTCATGTTCGTGATCGGCCTGGAGCTTGAGCCCAAGCGCCTGTTGGCGATGAAAACCAAGCTCTTGGCGCTCGGCGGCTCGCAAGTAGCGGGGTCGATTGCGGTCATTCTCAGTTTGGCGCTGCTCGCAGGCTTTGACTGGCGTACCGGCCTGATCGCGGGCATGGCCTTGGCGCTCTCATCGACCGCGCTTGCCATCACACCGCTGGAAGCGCGCGGCGGCCTGCATACCCAAGCGGGCCAGGCAAGCTTTTCAGTGCTGCTGTTTCAGGATTTGGCGGTGATCCCGATGCTGGCGGTGCTACCGCTGCTGGCCACGCAAAGCGCTTCGGGCGCTGCCACAGCCCCGTGGTATCTGAGTCTCGGAATCGCACTGGCGGCGATTGTTGCCACCTTGGTCGGCGGGCACTTTGTGGTGCGCCGCGTGTTTCAGCACATCGCGCGCACGCGCCTGCGAGAAATTTTCACCGCGTTCGCACTCTTCCTCGTGATTTTGATCGCCTGGACTTTCGAGCATGTCGGTTTGTCGATGGCACTGGGCGCCTTTCTGGCCGGCGTGGTGCTGGCTGATTCAGAGTACCGCCACGAGATCGAGGCAGCGGTCGAACCCTTCAAAGGCCTGTTGCTGGGCTTATTTTTTATCTCAGTGGGGATGACGGTTGACGTAGGTCTTCTGCTGGCGCGCCCGCTGTTGATTTTGGCCTTGATGGCAGGATTGTTTGCCGCGAAAGGCATGGTGCTGGCCTTGATCGCCTGGCGCGCGGGCATCAGCGTGCGGGAACGCCCCTTGTTCATTTTGCTGCTCGCGCAAGGCGGTGAATTTGCGTTTGTGTTGCTCGGCTTGGCGGCAGCGCAGGGCGGCATCAGCAAGCCGGTGGCGCAGGCCTTAACCTTGGCCGTAACACTCTCGATGCTGCTCACGCCGCTACTGCTGGTCCTGCATGACCGCTGGCTGACAGCGCGCGCCGCCGATGTGCCCGCACGTGCCGCCGACACACCCGAGCACGGCATGGTGATCGTGGCCGGCCTGGGCCGCATGGGTCAGGTGGTGGCTCGCATGCTGCACGCCAGCGGGTTGGATCCGGTGATTTTGGATGACGACCCAGACCACGTGGAGCAGTCGCGCCGCTTCGGTTTCAAGGTGTTTTATGGCGACGCAACTCGGCTCGACCTGTTGTACGCCGCTGGCGCTGAGCATGCTGAGCTGATCGTGATCGCACTCGACGATGCTGAGGCAACTTCCAAGCTTGCCAGACTGGTGCAAAAGCACTTCCCGAATCTGAAGATCGTCGCTCGCGCCCGTGACATGCGCCATCTTTTTACTCTGCGCGACGCTGGGGTTGCGCACGTGGAACGCGAGACCTTCCGCTCAGCGCTTGCCTTGGGCGAATTGGTGCTCGTCCAAGCCACCGGCAGCGCCACACTCGCCCGCCGCGCCGCCGAGACCTTTGCCGATCACGACGCCGAAGTGGTCGCCAAACTCTACGAGGTGCACCAGCGCACCCCCGACGCGCATGTCAACGTCTCGAATGAATTGCGCGACCAGTTGGCGCGCACGTTTGCTGAAGATGTGGAACGGACTCACGTGCCGGGTGGACGCGCGCGGCCTTGAGGTGTTGCCTCAGCGAAGCGCTCGCGTAGCAGCCCGCGCCCCGGCATGATTCGCTTCTTCGAACAGCGACAATCCAGATAGATCAGAATGCCCGAAGAGCAGCGACCCGCTGAGGTCTTCAAGGGTCTTGCGAATCGGCAGTGAGAGAAACCCGGGAACTGGCTTGGGCATGGCGTGCGCCCAGCGCCATAAATCGATACGTTGCGTGATCTGGCGGATCGCCGGGTGGGCGCGTTCGAGGTCGCGCAAAATGCGCTCGGCCCATACGGTTTGGCTGGTTTCCAGCAGTGCCTTGCGGGCGGCGGCATAGTTCAAATCGGCCAGCGGCAGGTAGTATGTCAGCACAGTGGGGCCGTACTGACGCACCTTGATCTGCTGGTGGGTGGCGACCACGTAGCCCATCGAAGGGCTGTCGTAGAGCACGTTGTCCCACGCCAGCTCGGCGGGCCCTAAATCATAGGGCGGCTCGCTTAGAGTGAGGTTGGCTACCAGCCACGGTGCGATATCGATCTGCCCAGCCTGGGGCGCGAAATTGCTGGGCGCGTTTTGCCAGGCGCGGGCCAGCACGAAAGCGGGTGCGCACCAGATCACGCGATCAGCCCGCACGCTCATCGTGTGCTGACTGTTTGCATCGAATATTTCTAAATCGCAATGGGCAGCATGCTGAAGAAGCTTGATACAAGGGCTTCTTCGGGCAATGCCTTGCGGAACGCGCTGCTGTAGCCATTCTTCAAGGCGCTTGACCAAAAAACCGTTTCCTTCAGGCCAGGTGAGCACCGCATGCGGGTCGGCATGAAGGCCGCGCCCGTCGCGGCAGGTAAAGTAATGCATGCCTGCCCAAGCCGAGGTATTTGCTGCGCGCATGCCAAAATCGTCGCGCGTGGCGTAGTCAGCCACCCAGTGCAAATGGGGCGAATCGAAGCCCAGCGATTTCAGCCATGCGGTGAACGAAGTCTGGTCCAGCAAGGTGAACTTGGGGTCGCGGCTCGCTAACTGTGACGGCGAGGCAAAGGCGCGCTTGCCGTCTGCCCCGGTGGAGTTGCGCAGCTGCTGCGCGAGCTCTTCGAAGCGCTTGTATTGGTCTAACTCGCGTTGGTCGACTCCGGCGCGTGGCCAAATACTGTCTTGCCAGAGGCCGTTAAAGAGCAGGCGCTCCTGCGGCGCATGCACCAGTGCCGCGTCGTCGTAGACGGGCGTTGCCGCACGCGGGTCGCCTTGCAAAATGTTCAGGTCTTTGAGCAACTCGCGCAGCAGCGTGGCTTCAACCGTGGGTAGCGGCAGATAGTGTGCGCCCCACGGAAAGGGCGAAACTGCGTTGCGACCGCTGCGCGCGTTGCCGCCGACCGCTTCGTCCAGCTCAAAAATCTGCCAATCGGTGATGCCGCGCTTGGTTAGCTGCCACGCCGCACTGAGGCCCGCGATGCCACCACCAACGATGGCGATGCCGACTTTGCGCGCCTGGATTGGGGCCGGGAAGTCGCGCCTGCGCAGGCGATGGCCGAGATCCAGGTCGGGGCCGAGCAAGTCGCCCGCAGGCAGGGCCACCGGCTTGCCGTTGCTCATCTCGCACGCGCCGAGAAACGGTGCCGCACTGGCTAACAGAAAGTCGCGGCGCTGCATGCCTTATTTTGCGACCCTGCGCCACTCTTCTTCGAAGGTGCGCACCAGGATTTGGTTGTTCAGGCGATTCGGCTCCATCGGCACGCGCGCCATATCAGCGGGAAAGTCGAACATGGTTTTCATCGTATCGGCGGTCAGGTAGCGCAGTGGCACCTTGAACTCGCTGCGCGGCACGAAGGCATCGCGCCCGGCGATGATGTAGCCCCATTCGCCAAATGAGGGGATGTAGGCGTGATACGGCGCGGTTTTGAGGCCCACTTCTTCGAGCGTGGCAACCACACACCAGAACGAGCGGCGCGCGAAGTAGGGCGAGGTGGATTGAATCGTCACCAGCCCACGCGCTGAGAGATGCTTCTCGATCAGGCGGTAGAAAGAGGTTGAGTAGAGCTTTCCCAGCGAATAGTTGGAGGGGTCGGGTAGGTCGCTCAAAATGAGGTCAAACACGGTTGGATTTTGTTCCAGCCACACCAACGCATCGGCGTTGACTACCTGAACCCGCGGGTCGCTGAGCGAGCCTTCGTTCAGCTTGGCCAGCATTGGCTGGGTGCGAAAGAGCTCGGTCATCTTCGGGTCGAGATCGACCAGAGTAATTTTTTCAACGTGTGGGTACTTGAGCACTTCTCGCGCTGCCAAGCCGTCGCCACCGCCCAAGATCAACACATTTTTGGCGAAGGGCAGGGCGTTGAGCGCGGGGTGAACCAGCGCTTCGTGATAGCGGTATTCGTCGCGCGATGAAAACTGAAGATTGCCGTTCAAAAACAAACGCAGGTCGTCACGCCAACGTGTAACCACAAGGCGCTGGTAGGGGGTTGACTGGGCATAGATGATCTGGTCGGCGTAGATCGAGTTCTCCGCCACCGCCGTGAGCTTGTCGGCATAGAAAAACCCGACGATCAACGCTAGTGCCGCCACTCCACCTTGCGTGCGCAGAAAGCGGGCGGCGCGCGCACCGGCCACGCGTTCAACCTCCGCCTCACGCGCAAACAGTTTGATCGCCCAGAGCGCGATAAATACGTTCAACAAGCCAAACATCAAACTGGTGCGCATCAACCCCAAGTGCGGCGCCAGGAAGACCGGAAACAACACTGATACAGCCAGCGCGCCCAGATAGTCGAAGGTGAGCACATTCGCCACCAGGTCTTTCAGGTTGAGCTGGTTTTTGAGAATCCGCATGATGAGCGGAATCTCCAGCCCGACCAACATGCCGGTAATGAACACCAAGCCATAGAGCAGCGAGCGAAACGCGCCTTGCATGTGTGCAAAGGCGAGGAAGAGGATGACCGAGGAAAATCCGCCGATCACGCCCACCAACAGCTCGATTTGAATAAAGCGGATCGTCAGGCCGCGATCAATATATTTCGAGAGCCACGACCCGACTCCCATTGCAAACAGATAGGCGCCAAGAACCGTGGAAAACTGCGTAATCGAGTCGCCCAGCACATAGGACGACAAGGCTGCAGCGATGAGCTCATACGCCAGCCCGCATGAGGCGACGATGAAAACCGAGACGAGAAGCGTCTGCTTCAACGTGACGCAAAAATTAAATAGGGACAGTCCCTATTTAATTTGGCAATTTTGCTTAGCCGTGAATTGCGGCAGCGACGATGATCGCGATGCCTAAGCACATGGCACCGACCACGGTGGCGAGGGCGCGATTCTGCTTTTCAACAATCTCGCGCCACAAGTCATAGGGCGTGATTTTATCGATGATGACAAAGGTGATCCAGAACACCAGCACACCGATGAACGAGAAGAGCAGCGAGTTGATGAGGTACTTGGGGTTGATGAATTCCATGATGTCTTCCTTTTGCCGAAAGTGATTTATTTGTGCGACATGGTGCTGGAGCGACCGCCGGAAAACCCGGTGCCTGATGAGCGAATACCTGAACCACCCGTTCCGGTTGATGCCAGGTTTTGCTGCTTGGAGGAGTAGACAGTCCAGCCATTGTGCTGGGCCATGGTGAAGGTCGAAACCAACACCGCACCGACGAGCAGATAGAGTTTATTCATCGCCAGACCTTACTCATCATCGTCGTCGTCCGCTTTGTCGCTTTGCGCCCAGCGTTCGGTCTCGAAAGCGCTCTTGCGCCACGAACCCATGATCGGCAGGATCAGCAGCACCAACTGCAGCAACATCCAGTTAAGCCACGAGGCATGCCCGGTTTGCACGCGCACCTTAGCACCCACGTTGGCTTTGGCGCTACCGGCCAATTCTCCTTCGATATTGAGCTGATATTCGCCCGGCGGCACGCCTTGTAGCACGACCGCGCCTGAGCGTTCGCCCTCTTTCCATTCTTCGCCTTCATCGAAGCCGCTGTAAAACTCCAACTCTTTCGAGGCGCGGAAAGCTTGGCCAGACTTCTTGTCGACCAAGGTATAGGTGAGGCCTGCGGCGGTGTTTTGCACATCGGTATCAACCTCAATGCGCACCCCGCCCTTGCTTTCTTTGATCATGAAAGGCGCTGAGAGCACCGTGGTAGTCGTAGCGCCTTGCTTGATGACCAAATCCTGCTGGGCGACCGTGTTGGAGCGGAAGGTGTAAAAAATCTGGATACACAGCGTGAGCACGCTGAAGACCATGAACCAGCGCCACATTTTTTTGGCGTTGTCGATGTGCGGGTTGATCTGGTGCGGGGCCACGCCGGTGGGTTTGGTCAGCGGTGCTTTCAACGCGAAAGTTTTTTCGATCTCCGCAGGCTGGCGGTAGTCGCCCCGCGACCACGAGACTTCTTTTTTGGTTTTTTCTTTGGAGAGAATCGCGGGTGGCGCGATGAAATCGGCTACCTCAGCCGAGTCGCCGGCGCGCACTTTCCAGTTGAACTCACCCACCACAAAGGTGACTTCTGAGTCGTAAGTGGCGAAGGCTTCGTGACTGATTTTGTCGTAGTAGTAGTTCGTGCCGATCTGCTTTGGGGTAGTCTTGGTGTTCTTGGCAATCGTCCAATGCCCGTCGCTTTCGATCAGCCACAGGTAGCCATTGGTCGAATTGAAGAGCAGATATTCGCCCCACGAAAAGCCGCCACTGGACTTCTTGCGCAGGTAGCCAATCACGGTCCAATCGATATTGTCGATTCTGCCCTTGCTGCCCAGCGGGATCAGTGGTTTGGCAGCAGCTTCTTGCGCTTTCTGGATGATCGCGATTTGCGGCTTGGAAGTGTCGAGCACGGCCCCGCAAGAGGCGCAGCCGATGGTTTGAATCTTGCCGCTCGACAGGCTTAGCGGTGAGGCGCATTGCGGGCAGTTGAAGGCATCAGCCTTGGCGGTCGGCCCTTTGCGCCCAGTCAGTGCATCGGCAGGGTCGTCTGGCTCGCGCAGTTGCTTCAGTTTCAGGTCTTTGGCGCTGGTGCGTTCGCCAACATAGAAGCGCGCCGGTTCGTCGCTGTAATCGAGCGTGGCAAAGGTGGTTCCGCTTTGC
>JANLTH010000173.1:0-14907 GCA_031362865.1 Burkholderiales bacterium
CTGAACTGCGCGCGCAGATCAACGATGCCTTCGCGCAAGCGGGCCGACGAAAATTCATTCTCTCGCCGGGCTGCACGATACCCACGCAAACGCCGTGGAACCTGCTCGACGCGATTCGCGCCGCGCGGTAAAGCGCGCGAGGCCCATGGCTGAACCAGTGATTGCCGCGCTACAAGCGACGATGCGCCGGATCACCGCCGGCGCTTCGGTAGTTGCCAATCTGGAACGGCTCTCTGGCGGGGCCAACATGGAAAGCTGGTCATTCGACATGGCAGGGCAGGGCGGCGCTAGCGGATATCAAGGCTACATCTTGCGCCGCGCGCCGACACCAGAAATGATGGCCGGTCGCCCGCTTGACCACGCGCTTGAAGCCGCGATTATTCGCACTGCCCGCGCGGCTGGTGTGTGCGCCCCCGAGATTGTGGGCGAACTTACGCCTGCGGATGGTCTGGGCACTGGCTACGTGATGCGGCGCGTGGAGGCCAGAGTTAGCCCAACGGCCATTCTCGCGGCCCCACCACCCAAGCTGCTGGACGATTTGGCGCACGAACTAGCGAAGCTCCACGCGCTGCCTCTAACCAGCGTGCCGCAGGGCTTGCCCCACACCGCGCCCGCCGCACTGGTGGCCGAGCTGCACGCCCGCTTCACCAAGGCAGGTAGCGACCGCCCGGTGATGGCGCTCGCGCTGCGTTGGTTGCAAGACCATCTGCCCATCCCCATGCCGCCGGTGTTTTTGCATGGCGACTACCGGCTCGGCAATGTGATGGTGGACCAGCACGGCCTGGCCGCAGTGCTCGACTGGGAACTGGCGCATCTGGGCGACCGCCATCAAGACTTAGCCTATGGCTGCATCAATAGCTGGCGCTTTGGGCAAATCGACAAGCCCGCGTTTGGCTTGGGCGATCTCGCCACCTACTGGGCCGCCTACGAGCGCGCCAGTGGTGTTGCCGTCGATGCGCAGCGCTTTCGCTTCTGGATGGTCTATGCCACGCTGTGGTGGGGCCTCACCTGCCTGCATATGGCGCAAATCTGGCGCAGCGGGCAGGACAAGTCGCTGGAGCGCGCGGTAATTGGCAGGCGCGCCTCCGAGACCGAAGTGGATCTGCTGTTGGCGCTGGAAGAAGATGCGCCCGAATGCGAACGCGGCACGATTGAATTTTCCGCACCAGACCTGCCGCCGACCAAAGGTGAACCCGATGCCGCAGAAATGCTGGCCGCCGTCGCCGACTGGGTGGCAACCAGCATCAAGCCACAGGCGACCGGGCGCGACAGATTCATGGCAGCAGTGGCACAAAACGCCCTTGGCATGCTGGCGCGCGAAGCCGCAAACCCGGTCGCCGTGCAGGGCAAGACGTTGAGCGAAGCCCTGCTCGCCGGGACGCAATCACTCGCCACACCAGGCCTGCTGGCGAAATTGAAGCAGGGAGCACTCGCCAAACTAGCGGTGGATCAGCCAAAATATCCGGCATTGGCGAAGGCGCTTGAACGCTGGCGAGCCCCCTGATCGCACCATACCTGGAGACCATGCGGCATGAAACCCACTATCACCGAAATCTGCGCCTCAGGCGGCTTGGCAACAACCTCCCGGTTGCGGCATGTGCCCCGCCTTGCCCTTTTGGCGGCAGTGTGGCTGGGCTTGGGTGCAGGCAGCAATGCCAACGCCAAACTCATCGAAGAAACCATCCGGGTTCCGGTCAAGGTGCTGGATGGCTATGGCAAGACCGTCGCCCAAGACATTGTCGTCACGGTTTTCCATGACGACGTGCAGCCCAAGCCCTATCCACTGCTGATTCTCGGGCACGGGCGCAGCGCCAAGGCGGATGAACGCGCCAAGCTTGGCCAGGCACGCTATACGCTCAACTCGCGCTGGCTGGCTGGCTTGGGCTTTATGGTGGCTGTGCCAACCCGCATCGGCTATGGTGTGAGCGGCGGCGATGATGTCGAGGACACGGGCCAATGCCAGCGCAAGGTCTACCCGCCCGGCTATGCTGCCAGCGCCGACCAGACGCTCGCCGTGCTCGATGTGCTGCGCCAGCGCCCCGACACCGCCAAAGACCGTGCTGTCATCATGGGCCAGTCATTCGGCGGTGCCACCGCCATCACTGTTGCGGCACGCAACCCACCCGGCGTGCAAGCCACCATCAACTTTGCCGGTGGCGGGGGTGGCAACCCCGAGACCATGCCGGAAAACCCCTGCCGCCCCGACCTGCTCGAAGAGATGTTTGCTAATTACGGCAAAACCGCGCGCCTGCCCACGCTATGGATCTACACCGAAAACGACAAATATTTCGGCCCGAAAAAGCCACGCGTGTGGTTTGAAGCCTTCAAGGCGGCAGGTGGCAAGGGCCGGTTTGTTCAGTTTCCCCCCAATGGCGCAGATGGGCATGGGTTGTTCACGCGTGCGCCGGAGGTTTGGCGGCCGGCAGTGCTGGAATTCTTGCGGGCCAACGGCTACCCCGATCTAAAAACCCCGGAGGTGCCGAAATGAGGCATCTTTGGCTGCGGACGCACCTCTGCAGCAGCCTCACGGTCATTGGCTGGCTGGCGAGCGGGTCAATCGTGCTTGCGCAAACGGCTGATCCAGACCCCAACCCCGCGCCGCCCGCCCGCGCCGTACTCGTTACCACCCAGTGGAATCTGGAAACCATCGAAACCCGCATAAACGACGGCAAGCCAGTAACCGTAACTTTAGGGCTGGCGACCGCCGCCGAGGGAGACGGCACGGCCAATCCATCAATCCGCCACGTATTGGGAAATGAGTGCATCTCCTCGTAAAGGAACGCTAGAAGTGACCTCAAGCTACCTGCTGAGCATGTCCCGCCTCTTGTCCAGCCGCACCGATGCGAAACCGGAATGCAATTGGAATTACTTCATTGCCCAGATCAAGGTGACCAGTATGCTGTTTGCTAAGACGTGGTCACAATGTGCATCCCTTGCTCTCTGGCTAGGAATCTTGGTCGTGCTGGCTGCCTGCGAACGTCTACCGCACGAACAAAACCCGCCCAAGTCGCCCTATAACACCTCGACCAGCCGAAAGCCTCTGCCTGTGAAAGTACCTACCGAAACCACGATACTCCATCTGCCGACAAGGTCGTTCGCCATCCCAAGAAACTACCAAGGTATTTATCCTGATGGCCCTCGCCCGGAAATCACCTTGGACCAGTTCGGTTTTGTCATGTTTCTACCCAATTTCGACGGTTTTGACTCTGACACGGCAAAGTATTCGGGCAGCCCCGGCGCGGCGTTCGGGCGGATGATTCATGTCACCACGGTTCGTGAACCGGTGTACGAACAGATGCAAGAAGGAAAGCCGGTCAAACTTCCGGCTTCATCCTGGGGGGACCCGGAGGCGGTTTGGAAGGTAACTCTACCCCCAGGGTGGGTTTTCTCCCGAACGATCAACGGTGCAGAGTGCTACAGCCCACCTGCCACCGCGTACAACCAAGGAACAATTGCCTGCCGGGGCAAGCGATCTAACGGCGAATTGTTGATTTTTAGCGGTCGAGAAGTTGATGCCTCTTCGCCAAAATCAGGCTCCATAGAGATACGTAACTTTAGCCCGCAAGCCGGTCTGATGGTTCGTTACTCGTACTCGGGTGCCAACGTATCTCAATGGCGTGAAATTGATGATGCCATTTGGGCCAAACTTGAAGCCTGGCGACTCAAAAAGTAAAACAAATTTGTTCGACAAATCGGAGATCGTTCATGCCAACCCAGGCAAATCAAAGGGGTCGTGGTCGATTAAATTTCGCAGATTCGGAGCGCTCTGCGCGAAATTGCACTCGCAGCGCCGCCACTTGATGTCCGCAAAGTTGCCGATGCGCATCGATCCGGCTTGAGTTATCCTCCCTTGGCGGCAATCGGCATTGGAGGTCAGTGATGACAAAGGTGAATCAAACGGGTCAGGCTCGATATACCTGAAGAACGGCCACCAGAGCCATTCTTTGCAGACTTTTGCCCTGCAAACGCTCCAGCAATCCTCAAAAGACGCCGCCCAATCAGTGCGAAATCAAAGGGCATGCGGAAATTAAATCCCCCTGAAGAAGTTCACCCATGGCTGATTTTCAAGCATTCAGTCTGAAAATCATTGCCAGATAAGCTTCTTCACGGCTGCCATCCCAAGAAGCTTGCACAGCCTCGTTGAAGCGAACAAAGCCCGATTGACCACCCCTCCGAACACCCTCGTGAGATTCGCCGCGCGTCGGATGGCAATTGGGGCTTCCCGCTTGACAATTTGATGTTACTGGCAATACTATTAATTGAATGAATGCCGCCACCAAGCTCTTCGACGCGATGCGAAGAAACCCGCTGGACTGGCGCATCGAACAGCTTCAAACGGTAGCGCGGCAACGTGGAATCGAGTGGCGGCATGAAGGGTCGAGCCACTGCGTGTTCATTCGCAGTGACGGCAAAACGCTGCCCGTTCCGGCACATCGCCCGATCAAGCCGGTGTATGTGAAGAAATTTGTCGCGCTGGTGAAAGGAGAGTAACCCATGGATCGCCTGTCTGACTACCCTTTCGAAATTCGCCCGCTCTCAGTGGACGAAGGAGGCGGGTATTTGATTTCCTACCCGGATTTTTCAGAATGCATTTCCGATGGTGAGACCGTCGAGGAAGCCATCGCCAATGGCCACGATGCCCTGAAAGCAACCATTGCCGTACTGGAGGCAAAGGGATTTCCCGTTCCCGCGCCGAATGGCGGTGGCGTGGCCTCAGGCAAATTTGTCGCCCGCGTCCCAAAAATGATTCACGCCCAGCTCGCCAATCGGGCGAAATCGGAAGGTGTCTCTCTCAATACGCTGTTGGTGGCATTTATCGCGGAAGGTTTGGGCCGTCGCGGACAGCGCGCGTGAATACCGACCTTCCGAAGAACCTTGCCCATGGCTGATTTACAGACTGCGTGCGTCGCGCGCGGTCTAGCAAGTACGGCTCCAATGACCATCTATTGCGCTTCAGGCTTCACACCACCGCGCCTATCTACTGCGCCAACCTGTTGGGCACGAATCGCTACCCAGTTCAAGCGGCACGATGCTATCAGGGTTGGACAAGAAGATGCAAGGTGACGCTAAGCGGCATTTAGGCGAGAGAGCCCTTTGATTCCAAGGAAATCGCCCCCAGGATTGAACCCTGCCCGACATTGCCGGTTCAGAAAAAAGTGCAGAATGCTGGTTGTTTGAGGCGCACCTCAAAAAGGGACACCGTCATGCAGAAGATTTTTTTGATTCGCGCTGAGTGGGACGAAGAAGCCAGCGTTTGGGTCGCCACATCAGATGATGTGCCCGGTTTGGTCACCGAAGCGGACACGCTGGAAGCCCTGTCCGCGAAGCTGGAAATCATGGTGCCCGAATTGTTGGAGGCAAACGGCTTGTCGTTTGGTGCCGAAGTTCCCTATGAACTGTTGGCACACCGGTTTTCGGTTGCCCATGCCCCAGGCGGCCAAATGGGGCGATCGGGCATCTCTAAAAACGCATTTTAGAGATGCCTTACATTCGCCCCGGGATTTCAAGCGGGTCTATCACTGCTGCAATGCCGCACTCAAATGGCTCGGGCGCGCCCGAGCCATTGGATGCTTGTATCCATTGCGAAACTGATTGTTGAGCGAACAGCGAGGCGTGTAAGCCCGGTTAGTACCATGGTAAAAGGGGTCATCGTTGAATATTTCCAAACGCTAGACGGTGGGTAACGTGGCGCAATCGGCTGGTATACCAAAAAAATGCGTGAAGAAGAACACCGGGGAAAAAAGGGGTCAATGACGATTTGATTGCCACCCAAAAGCAGTCCAAGTGAAAATAGTCTTCAAGCCAATGCATCACGGAGGCAACCTACCCGTGCAGCGATCTAAGCACCAGTTCTGGCGCAGTTGAAACGATTTTGAGCAACGCGGCGGCGGGGCCGGTTGGGGTTCTGCGTTGCTGCTCCCAATTTTGCAGCGTCTTAACGCTCACCCGCATGAGTCGCGCGAAGTCACCTTGCGAGAGCCCAGTAATCTCCCGCACCTTTCGCACATCAGCAGCCTGGACCTCGAATCGCCGGGATGCTTTCGTGATGCCTTCGACAATGCCTTTAGCCTCTTTTAAGCTTTGCACGAAGTCATCAAACAAGGTTTTTTCCACTTTTCCCCCGCCCGGGCAATCCGTAACGCAATTTGCGAATGCCGCCGCCACCGCTGATGAGATCACCGGCTTCCGGGTTTTCCACCAGCAGGTTTTGCATGCCACGATAATCTTCATCGGACATCAATGTGGTCACGTGCCGGGTAAACGTTGGTGTTTCGACGAATTCCATGCGTTGATTCTATCCGCCAATGGCGGATGAATTGGCGTTTCAAGCATGCGGCATGCGTGTTTAAACCCTCATTTCGTTCGATACTATTAGGCTTGCAAATCTGGCGACAATTCCACGCGCGCAACCCTTCCCTTTCATCAACTTTCGACCAATCATCATGTCCTCGCCTAAACCAAAAATCATCTACACCCTGACCGACGAAGCGCCGCGCCTGGCGACCAGTTCCTTGCTGCCAATTATTCGCAGCTTCACCGCACCGGCGGGCATCGAAGTGACTGAGAGTGACATTTCGGTGGCCGCGCGAATTTTGGCGGCGTTTCCTGACTACCTGACAGCAGAACAGCGGGTGGCCGACAACTTGACCGAGTTGGGCAAGCTGACCTTGGTGGCCGGCACCAATATCATCAAGTTACCCAATATCAGCGCCGCGTTGCCGCAACTCATAGCCGCCGTGCGTGAATTGCAGGCCCAAGGCTACAAGATTCCTGATTATCCTGAAGAGCCCAAAACCGACGCGGAAAAGGAGATTGTTGCGCGTTACTCCAAGGTGCTCGGCAGCGCTGTCAACCCGGTGCTGCGCGAGGGCAATTCTGACCGCCGAGCGCCTGCTGCGGTGAAGCGTTTTGCGCGCAAGCACCCGCACTCGATGGCCGCCTGGAGCCCGGCTTCACGGACCCACGTTTCACACATGCGCGACGGCGACTTCTACCATAGCGAAAAGTGCCTGACGCTGGACAAGGCCTGCGACGTGCGGATGGAGTTGGTCACCAAAGACGGCCAAGTTCACGTGCTCAAAAAGAAGGTCTCGCTGTTGCAAGGCGAAATCATCGACAGCATGTTCATGAGCAAAAAAGCCCTGTGCGATTTTTTTGAGCACGAGCTGGAAGACGCGAAAAAAACGGGTGTCATGTTCTCCTTGCATGTCAAGGCGACGATGATGAAGGTCTCACACACAATCGTGTTTGGCCATGCGGTCAAAGTGTTCTACAAAGACCTGTTTGCCAAACACGGCAAGCTGTTTCACGACCTGGGCGTGAACCCGAATAACGGCATTAGCAGCGTGTACGAAAAAATCGCAGGTTTGCCGCAATCCAAGCGCGAAGAAATTGAGCACGACATTCACGCCTGCTACGAATCGCGGCCCGAGTTGGCGATGGTCGATTCGGTCAAAGGCATTTCCAATTTGCACGCGCCGAATGACGTGATTGTTGATGCGTCGATCCCGGCGATGATTCGCGTGGGCGGCAAGATGTGGGGCCCCGATGGCAAGCTCAAAGACACCAAAGCGGTGATGCCTGAATCAACCTTTGCCCGCATCTACCAAGAGGTCATCAACTTTTGCAAAACCAATGGCGCTTTTGACCCTGTCACCATGGGCACGGTGCCAAATGTAGGCTTGATGGCGCAGCAAGCCGAAGAATACGGTTCGCACGACAAAACTTTTGAGATTAGCGCCGACGGCGTGGCCCGCGTAGTGGCCGCTGACGGCACGGTGCTGCTCGAGCAAAACGTTGAAATCGGCGACATTTGGCGCATGTGCCAAACCAAAGACGCGGCGATTCGTGACTGGGTGAAGTTGGCGGTGACGCGGGCTCGCCTCTCGGACACGCCAGCGGTGTTTTGGCTCGACGAATACCGCCCGCACGAGGCCGAAATCATCAAGAAGGTCAAAGCGTACTTGAAAGAATACGACCTGAATGGTTTGGACATTCAAATCATGTCGCAACTGCGCGCGATGCGCTACACGCTCGAGCGCGTGCTGCGCGGCAAAGACACCATTTCAGTGACCGGCAATATCTTGCGCGACTATCTGACCGACCTTTTCCCGATCATGGAATTGGGCACCAGCGCCAAGATGCTTTCGATTGTGCCTTTGATGGCCGGTGGTAGCCTGTTTGAAACCGGCGCAGGCGGCTCAGCGCCTAAGCACGTGCAGCAATTGCTCGAAGAAAACCACCTGCGTTGGGATTCGCTGGGTGAGTTTTTGGCGCTCGCCGTCTCGCTCGAAGACTTGGGGATCAAAACTGGCAACGCCCAAGCCAAAATTCTCGCCAAAACCTTGGACGACGCCACCGGCAAACTGCTCGACAACAACAAGTCGCCCTCACCGCGCACCGGTGAGCTGGACAATCGGGGCAGCCATTTTTACCTGGCGCTGTACTGGGCGCAGGCGCTCGCAGCGCAAAGCGAAGACGCAGGCCTGCAAACCCGCTTCGCCGCATTGGCCAAAGTGCTGGGCGACAACGAAGGCAAGATTACCGGCGAACTCAAGGCCGTGCAGGGCAAGGCCACGAGTGTCGGTGGCTACTTCCACCCCGATGCAGCGCTGGCTGACAAGGTGATGCGGCCGAGTGCCACGTTTAACGCGGCGCTTGCAGCAGCATAGCCGCCACAGGAATGCCTCTTCAGCCATGAATGGCTGAAGAGGCTTGTCCAGAGAGCGTCTTCAACTATCTGCCTGTAGCGAACCATGCTCTTCGACCTCCCCGCCGACACCACCGCCTACCTCGCCGTGCTCGACGATTTCATTGATCGTGAGATCAAGCCGGTGCAGGCGCGCGACGATAACGAGCGTTTTTTCGACCACCGCCGCGAGCATGCGCGCACCGACTGGGACAACCAGGGCCTGCCGCGCAAAGACTGGTGGGCGCTCTTGGGTGAAATGCGCCGGATTGCGGATGCAGCGGGTCACTATCGATTTGCCATTCCGAAAGAATACGGCGGGCAAGACGGCTCGAATCTGGCGATGGCCGCAATCCGCCACCACTTGGCGCACAAGGGTTTGGGGCTGCATAACGACTTGCAAAACGAATCGTCCATCGTCGGCAATTTGGTACAGGTGTTGATGCTGCGCGACTTTGGCACAGAGCAACAAAAGCGCGACTTCATTCCACCGATGCTCGAAGGAAAAATGGGCTGGAGCTTTGGCCTGACCGAAGAACACCACGGCAGCGATGCCACTCACATGGACACGCGCGCCGTGCCGGAAACACGCGATGGCGTGCTTGGCTGGCGCATCGACGGCAACAAAATGTGGACCACCGGCGTGCATGTGCACAGCCACGTGATGACTTTTGCGCGCACCTCAGGTGATGCGGGCAAGGCGCGCGGCATCACCTGCTTTATTGTGCCGGTGGATGCGCCAGGTTTTGAGATTGGCGAGTACCTGTGGACCTTCAACATGCCCACCGACCACCCGAAGATCAAATACACCGGGGTTTGGGTATCGGAGAGCGCCGTCCTCGGTCAGCTCGATCAGGGCTTGGCGGTGGCGCAGCATTTCGTGCATGAAAACCGCATTCGCCAAGCGGCAAGCTCCGTGGGTGCAGCGCAATATTGCATCGACGAATCGGTAGCCTACGCGCGCGAACGCAAGCCTTTCGGCAAAGCGCTGGCTACCAATCAGGCGATTCAGTTTCCCCTGGTGGAACTGGCGACCGAAGCCGAAATGCTGCGCCTGTTGATCTACAAAACCGCCGCGCAGATGGACACGATGACCAAGCCCGAGGTGGCGCTGCGCTTATCCGACAAAGTGAGCATGTGCTACTACCGTGCGAATCGCTTGGTATGCAACGCCGCAGATTTTGCGATGCAGGTACACGGCGGCTTGGGCTACTCACGCCATAAACCGTTTGAGCACATTTATCGCCACCACCGGCGCTACCGCATTACTGAAGGCTCGGAAGAGATTCAAATGCGCAAAGTGGCTGGGCATTTGTTTGGATTTATGGGGTAGCCGGCGGCGATTTTCATGCACAGCGCCGTTTATGATCTGCCCTTTGTTGATTATCAGGAATTGGTATGAGCGATTTGCTTGAATGCGTTGAAGTTGCCACCGGCCAAAGCCCCACCGCCGCCGTGATCTGGATGCATGGCTTGGGTGCCGATGGCTATGACTTTGTGCCCATCGTGAAGGAGCTGGAGGTCAACCAGTTGCCCGGCTTGAGCGGCGGTGTGCGGTTCATTTTTCCACATGCGCCGATGCGCCCGGTCACCATCAATGGTGGCATGGTGATGCGCGCCTGGTACGACATCAAAATGGTCGATTTGATGCGCCAGGAAGACGAGGCCGACTTGCGCGCCAGTCAGGCGGCCTGTGAAGCGCTGATTGCGAACGAAGCGCGGCGCGGCATCGCGGCCAATCGCATTGTGCTCGCCGGGTTTTCGCAAGGCGGTGCGATCACGCTGCAAACTGGTCTGCGGCATAAAGACCGGCTGGCGGGCTTAATGGTCCTGTCGAGCTATTTGCCGATCGCCGGAACGGTGGCTGCTGAGGCCAATACCGCGAATCGCGACACTCCGATTTTTATGGCGCACGGCACACACGACCCGATGATTGCCTTGGCGCGCGCAACTGCCTCGCGCGACCAACTGAAGCAACTGGGCTACGCGATTGAATGGCATGAATACCGAATGGAGCATTCGTTGAGCGCTGAAGAAGTGGCCGATGTGCGAACATGGTTGGGGCAAATCTTGAAGTAATCCAACCGCAGCGCAAGGGGACAATCCACCATGAAACGGTCAAGCTTTTTGAAAGTTGCAGCGTTCACTGTGACCATCGCCGGCGGTATTGGCTTCGGTGCACAGCCAGCAGCGGCGCAAACTTATCCGGCACGTCCCATAAAAATCGTGGTTCCGGCGACACCGGGCGGTGCGATTGACCTGATCGCGCGTTCGCTTGCCGACAAGCTCACGGTCTCATTGGGTCAGCCTGTGCTGGTCGAAAACAAGACGGGCGCGTCGAACAATTTGGGTACAGACTTCGTGGCCAAAAGCCCGGCCGATGGCTACACGCTGGTGATCGTGGCATCCAGCCACGCGACCAACAAGCACATGTTTAAAGCGCTGCCGTATGACCCGATCAAGGACTTTGCGCCAGTCGCTTACACCCACGTGGTGCCTTTGTTGTTGGCGGTTCACCCGTCGGTTCCGGCCAAAACCGTGCCCGAGCTGGTGACCTGGATCAAAGCCAACCCAGACAAAGCGATCTACGCCTCCAGCGGCCCAGGCAGCTCGCTGCACATGGCGGCAGAACTCTTTATGAGCATGAGCAAAACCACCATGCAGCACGTGCCCTACAAAGGCAGCTCGGCTGCCCATCCCGATCTGCTGGCCGGGCGCACCGCGATGATTTTCGACCCGGTTCCGGCGATTCGTGGCCACGTCAAGGCAGGTAGCCTGCGTGGGTTGGCGGTGACGACTCAGGCCCGCTCAGGAGCCTTCCCGGAACTACCCACGATTGCTGAGTCGGGCGGTGCTGTTTTCGCTGGATACGATGCGAGTACCTGGGGCGGCATCTTGGCCCCAGCCGGTACGCCAAAAGAGATTGTGAGCAAGCTCAATGGGGCGATCAACGACGCCCTCAAACTGGACGATGTGCGCACTCGCTTGCAGGGTGCGGGTATCGAAATCCAGAGCGGGAGCCCAGAGCGCTTCGCCGATGTCATCAAGAGCGAAGTGGACAAATGGGGCAAGATCGTTAAAGAGGCCGGGATTCAGCCTGAGTGACAGCGTTTGGGTGAGGACGAGCGGCTGGCAGCGCCCAATAACTGGGAACAGGCCGCTTGCTTTGACTTCAGCTTGCCAAGACTCTGATGAGGACTATCCCCACTTGTTTGGCTTGAGGCCAAGGATTTGCTTGGGGAAGAAAGTTTCGACGCAGAGCGCGGCTACAAGCGAAAAGCGGGGATAGACATCATCCGGTACGACGGCGTTGGTGGTTCTCGAAAGATGTCTGCCCCCCAATTTGCACGCTCAGGCGCTCAATCGCTCGGTAAGCCGGGTTTCCTTAGCGACGCTCAAGCGACAAGCTTAGCGTAAACGTCACCCCACCCGCTACGTTTTCTACCGCTACCATGCCGCCCATTTTCGCCATGTAGGTTTTGACCACGAACAGACCTTGCCCGCGATGCGCGGCGCTGGTTTCGTTTCGATCCGTGTTGGCGGCGCTCCCTGATTCCGACACACCGTACTCGAAAACCCGCGCCAGCAAAGCTTCTTCAATTGCCGGGCCTTGATTGAACACGGCGAGCTTGGCAATCGTCTCATGCACGGTCAGGGTCAGCACGATGGGCGTGCCCGCAAGCCGAAACCGGTCCGCGTTGCGCAGCAAATGCGTGACCACGTCTTCGAGCGAAAACTCGTCGGCCCGCACGGCAACTTCTGCGGCCAAACGCTGGTAGCGCACCTGCGCAATTCCCGCAAACGCGGCGTTTTCTGCCACGTGCGCGAGAAACTCGTTTAAGTCGAGCGTAGCCACATTCAGTGAAGCTGCTTCGAGTGCTTCGCTGGGCGACGCGGTGCCGTAGAGCACCCGCACGGCCTGCTGCATACGCTGCACGTAGCGGTGGCTGGTGTCGGTGGGCTTGGGGTGCAGCACCATCAACGATTGCAGTGGCGACATGATTTCGTGGCCCACGGCATGCCACATGTCGCGCTCTTGTTGGGCGCGAATGCGCTCGCGCGCTACATCGCCTTTCACCCGCTGCAGCAAATCGGAAAGACCGCCCGCCAGAATGCCAAGCTCATCGCGTCCGCGCAGGTCGGCCACTTCGAGCGAGCCGATCTTTTCTTCAGCTTTCGAGCCGCCTTGCCCGCTATGCGCATCACGCGACACATCACGCGACACGGCGGCGGCGCGGCGCGTTAACTCGGTGATGCGGCGAATCAAGCCCACTTCGATGATGACCCAGGCGAGCAGGATCGCGCCCAGCATCGCGGCGACAAACCACGACATGCGCGTCGCCACCGCGCTGATGCGGGCATCGACGCTCTTCAAATCGCCCGTCAAGCGCAACTCGAAGCTGCCTGCGGCGGTGCGAATCACCTCGCGGGCTTCAATCAAGCCAGGTGCCTGCGCGACCGGCAAGCGCCGCACCAAGCGCTCCACCCACGGCGCCGAGAGTGCCGCCTCTTGGTCATCCAGCGCGCCTTTGCCGACTAAGGTGAGCATTGGTGGCATGCCTGAAGAGGCGCGACCAGAGCGGATCTCCAGCTGTTCTCCTGGTGGCAGCAGCTGCGCTAATTCGCGCAATGAAAAAGGCAGGGTTGCGCCGGGCGCATCGCTGTCGAATAGGGTTGCTGACGGCGCTAGCACCTCGGCCCGCACACGAATCTGCTGCAGATCGGCGGGCGGCCAGACCACAGCTTTGCCGCGCGGGAACAGCGCCTCGCGAAATACATCTACCGGTAGCCGAATCGAAAAATACGACCGCTTGCTGCAATCAGAATCGGGCGGCAGGCTCTTTTCTGCACAGGCCCCGTCTTGCCAGAGCCAGCCGCGAAAGTCGCGCACCGGCTTGGCATCTTTGGGCAAAAAATCCGGGGCCAGCGGGGCTGTTTCAACAAACCCGGTCAAGCGTCCACGTGCGGCGGCCCCAGGCTCGTACTGCGCTTCAAATGGTGCGATCCAGCGCGTGGTCTCGCCGCGCATGGTGAGCGTGATGCGGGCGCGATGCCATTGGTCGAGCGTGGTTTGGGTGCGGTCACGGGCCACCAACGGCCCGCTGAAAAAGCTGCCCACCAAGTAAATAAAACCGCCTGCATACGGGTTGCTGCCGATCGCCACGCAGAGCGAGGCACCATTGGGGTATTGCACCGAGCAGCCGGCGGTTTCAACCGCCTGCCAAGCTTTGTGTTGATCGTCAAAATCAATTGCGCCGAAGGGCAATAGCAGAGGGCTTAGCGCGGGCCGCAGCGTGCCAGATTCGGTACTGCTGGTCGGGTTGAGCAGCGCCAATTGCCCTGCCGGGTGGCGCAACTTGGCGGCCACCTCGCCCATGGTTTTGCCGAAATGCTGGGTGTAAAGCTGGTAGCTGCGCTCTTTTTCTTCGATCAACAGAGCCACGGCGAGTGCCAGCACCGCACCTGCGAGCGCCAGAAACACCCCTCGAAACAGGATGCGTTGGCGAAACGCTGCTAGCCCTAAGCGTGGCAAGCCTACCGTCGGCAGTTTCAACGCGCCGCTCCAGCCGCGGGTACGGTAGCGGCAGGCGATACCCAGCGAAATCCGCGCATTGGCACATTTTCAATGCCTTCAAACGCGGGGTCGATGTCACGAAAAGCTTCGCGAATGGTGCTCACGTGCTTGCGCACATTGTCGCGATTGCGACCGCTTTTGACGACATCGAAGAGTTCGTCGTACGACACCACTTCGCCGCTTTTTTGGTGCAGCGTGGCCAAAATTCGCTGCGCGGTGAGCGGCAGGTTGATGCGCTGCCCGCGCCACATCGGCGTGCGTTGCCAGAGTGGGTCGAGCACCAATTCGCTGGCGGGTAGTGCGACTGCAGCGACTGCAGCGACTGCAGCCGCCTCAGCCAACACCGTTGGTTCACGCGCACCCTGCCGCGCTTTGGCCGCGCGCAAAATGTCAAGAAAAGTGTCAATGAACTCGTTCTCATCGAAGGTGGTTTTTTGCAGATAATCCCACGCATCGAGCGCCTTCATGATGCTGCGGTAAATCGCCGCTGGCATGGCAGAGACCACAAGCACCGGTGTTCCCAAGGCTTGCTTGTTGATCGCGTTGATCAAGACCACGCCAGCATGGCGTTCACGCCCCAATTCGATGTCGAGCACCACCACGTCGTAGCGCTCTCGCGCAATTGCGGCTTCTGCGTCGTCGC
>JANLTH010000180.1:0-9114 GCA_031362865.1 Burkholderiales bacterium
TGCGACTTAAAAATGCGTCTTTTCCGCCGACTCGTCGTTGCAAATGCTCGTCATAGTGGAACTATGACTGTGCTTTGCGCCTCGATTCGACGAAAAATCCATCATTTTTATAAGTCGCAAACAGCGTGCAGCACTACACTAGATTATCCTGGAAACCTCGGGCAAACTGCGGGCAACCAAGCCTTGCAGCGACCGCTTAAACGGCGCTGGTTTGAATCCACTGCATGCCTGAAGAAGCACGCCAGATAAGCGTCTTCAGGTCATTTACGAGAGAAAAGCGATGCCTCGATTGCTCAAAACCATGCTTGCCACCGCCTTGTTTGCCGGTGCGCTCACAGCGCAGGCGCGCGTCACGCGCATCGTGATTGACGAAACCGGGCCCTTGCCCGCAGCGGCAGGCGCGCCTATCGCCTACGAGCAGATTGCTGGGCGCGCGTTTGGCGAGCTTGATCCCAGCCTTCCCGCCAATGCGCTGATTCAGGACATTGAACTGGCGAAAGATGCCGATGGCAAGGTGCGCTACGTCGCGTCTTTCCTAATCCTAAAGCCAGTGGAGATGAGCCAAGCGAGCGGGATGATGTGGCACGACGTACCGAATCGCGGGCGGGTGTTTCCTTTCGCTCCGCAAGAGCGTGCGTTTGGCGATGTGATGCTGGCATCTGCCTGGCAAGGCGACAACGCGGGTGCCACCGCTGTGCGCGCCAAAGCGAGTGTGGCTGGCATGCAGTTTTTGCAGGTGCCGGTGGCGCGCGGCGTGCGTGGCGCGGGTGGCGTGGGTGGCACACCAGTCACCGGCCAAGTGTTTGCGCGAATCGTCAATCGCAGTGGCTCCGCTTCGCAGCCCTTGATTGTGCAGACCAACCCGGTGCCCTACCAACCGGTCAGCCTGGACACCAGCAAAGCCACGCTGGTCTCGCGCGGCGGTGAAAATCAGCGCGGCCACGTATTCGACGAAAAAGTGATCGCACCCGCCGATTGGGCGTGGGCCAAATGCGATGCCGCCAATCCGTTTCCCGGTACACCTGACCCGACGCAGATTTGCTTGAAAGATGGCTTCTCCGCAAGTCAGCTCTATCAAGTCGTTTTCACCGCGCAAGACCCTTACGTGCTGGGCATCGGCTTTGCCGCCTGGCGCGATTTGGGTGCGTTTTTCAAGCGCGCCGATGCCGACGACAGCGGCACGCCGAACCCCTTGGCCAAAGCAGTCAAGCACAGCATCACCCGCGGTATTTCGCAATCGGGCAACTACCTGCGTGGTTGGCTGCACCTGGGCTTTAACCGCGCCGAAGACGGCAGACAAGTGCATGATGGCATGTGGCCGATCATCGCCGGGCGACGCATCGCCCTCAATTTCCGCTGGGCGCAGCCCGACGGCGTGCTCGAGCTTTACCAAGCCGGCAGCGAAGGCCCGCAATGGTGGCTACCCCACCCAGACCCGGTGCGCGACCCCAGCGGCAAGGCTGCGGGAATTTTGGACCGCTGCACCGCCACCAACACTTGCCCGAAAGTAATCGAGCATTTCGGCTCAGCCGAAGTGTGGGCTTTGAAACTCACACCCGAATGGGTGGGGGCCGATGCCAAGGCCGACCTGCCCCTGCCCGACTCGGTGCGCCGTTACTACATCGCCAGCAGCAATCACAACGGCGGCGTGGGTGGCTTCGACACCAGCTTGCCCGGCGTGGGCCTACCGAAGGTCGGCGTGGCCTGCCCGGGCAACAATTTTGGCACTGGGGTGCTCCCCGCTAACCCAGTGCCACATACGCAAACGATCAACGCCCTGCGGGTCCATTTTCGTGATTGGGTGATGCTGGGCAAAGCGCCACCGCCCAGCCGCTACCCCACGCTGGCGGCGGGGCAACTCGCACCGGCCAACAAAGCCGCGTTGGGCTTTCCCAGTTTGCCCGGCCTGCGCACGACCGCGCCTGAGCCCGACTTCATCATGCCGGTGCACGACTACGACTGGGGGCCTGCTTTCAACGCGGTCGATGGCTCGGGGATCGGGGCGCACGCGCCACCGCGCATCAAACAGTCGCTTAGCATGCTGGCCCCAAAAGTCGATTCCGATGGCAATGAAGTGGGCGGTGTACCGGTGGTGCTGCTCGACGCGCCGCTGGGCACCTATCTGGGCTGGAACATCACCGCCGACGGTGCGCGGCCTTTCCACAAAGGGCAAATTTGCAACTACGCCGGCGGGATGATTCCCTTTGCGCGCACTGCCGAAGAACGCCGGGCCAACCAAGACCCTCGCCCCTCACTGCAAGAGCGCTATGGATCGCACGCGGGCTATGTAGAAGCGGTGAGGAAAGCAGTAGCCCGCGCGGTGAGCGAAGGGTTTTTGCTTGAAGTGGATGCGACTGCGTTGATTGCGGCAGCAACTGCTAGTGCGGTGCTGCGTTGAGTGGCTGGTGAAATTGCGAAGTCCTGGCGGCAAGCCCTGCCCAGCTTCCGTCATTCCCGCAAAAGCGGGAATCCAGTCGGCGCGTTGATCGACTGCGGCGCGGATTCGTCGCGCCCACTGGACTCCCGCTTTCGCGGGAACGACGGTCGAGCTTAGCCCCACGGATTGTTTGCCTAACCGGATTCCCGCTCGCCCAGAAATGACCGCCGGGCACTGATTACCTGCGACAATTCCATCCATGACTACCGCAGCCCTCAACCAGCCTTTTCGCCCCGCCTCGTGGAACACTGCCGGGTGGATCATGGTGGCACCCTACGTGCTGGTGTTCGCCGTGTTTGTGGTGTACCCGGTGTGCTACGGCTTATGGCTGGCGCGCAGCCCGGCCTCTTATGTCAAGCTGTTTTCTGACCCTTTTTTCCTCAACTCAGTGTTCAACACCGCGTTGTTTGTGGGCGTGGTGGTCAACGTCAAATTTCTGCTGGCGCTTTTTCTCTCCGGGTTTTTTGTACACGACCGCGTGTGGATTCGCTGGCTTTCGGTGCTCTTCATCCTGCCTTGGGCGGTGCCGTCGATTCCCACTATCCTGTCGTTTCGTTTTATGCTCAACCCGGAGTGGGGGGTGATCAACAGCGTGATTTTCAAGCTCACGGCGATGGACGGCCCCAATTGGCTAAACGACCGCTGGATCGCGTTTTCAATGGCAGGTGTCGTGCATATCTGGAAGTCACTGCCCTTTTGGACCTTGATTCTCATCACTGGCCGCTTGGCGATTTCCAAAGACTTGTATGAAGCTGCGTCGGTCGATGGCGCTTCGCGCTGGCAGCAATTTCAATGGATCACCTGGCCTTCGCTAAAGAATCTCTACCTGACCTGCACGATTCTTTCGATGATCTGGACCTTGGGCGATTTCAACAGCATTTATCTGCTCACCGGCGGCGGGCCGGGTGATTTGACGCATGTTCTGGCGACGCTTGGCATCCGCTACCTGCGCCTTGACCAACTTGATCTTTCGATGGCAACCATAGTGGTGGCGATGCCGCTGGTGCTGCCGCTGATCTACTTCATGGTCAAACGCCTCTCCAGCGACGATACGCCCGGCCAGGGAGATGCGAAATGAGTCGGCGCTGGACACCCCGCAAGTTATTCAACGAAGCCGGGCTTTGGCTGATCGGCATCCCGGTCTTTCTGTGGACGATTGCGCCGATTTATCACATGCTGCTGTTCGCGCTTTCCACCAAGGAAGGCGCGTTCTCGGGCAAGCTGTGGCCTTCGCCCATGACCTTTCAGAATTTCGATTTCGTTTTCAATCAGAAGCACCATTTTCTGCACTATTTTTGGCAGCAAATGGCATCTTCGTTGCTGATCGCTTTTGCCACCGGTGTGCTCACCCTGGTGATCGCCACCGGCGCAGCCTTCGCCATCAGCCGCCTCAAGGTGCGTGGCGGGCGCATCATCATGAACATGGCGCTTTTCACCTACTTCATTCCCGCTGCATTTCTGGCCGTGCCGATGTACAAGGCGATGGGCACTTACGGCCTGCTCAATACCCGCTGGGCGATGATTTTGGCGATGGTGACACTGGCCTCGCCCTACGCGATCTGGGTGCTCAAGCAGGCTTCAGACCGCTTGCCCGTAGAGCTTGACGAGGCCGCCATCATGGACGGTGCCACCCCATGGCAATTGTTCCGTCTGGTCTACCTGCCGCTGATGGTGCCCTCGATGGTCGCCATCGGCATTTATGCACTGCTGCTGGCGTGGAATGAATATCTCTACGCCTTCTTGTTGATGTCAAATGAGAAGGAAGTCACGCTTGCGGTGGCCTTGGGCGCATTCATGTCGGCCGATGATTCACCCTGGGAGCTGTTGATGACGACCGGCTTCATCTACGCGCTGCCGCCTGCGGCGATCTACTACACCTTCCGGAAATACATGGTGTCGGGGCTGACGGCGGGAGCCGTGAAGTCCTAGCTTGATTTCCGGTTAAAGAGCCGTTTACTATCTCCGCTAGACATAGATGCCCTGACGCGCGCGCCTAATCTCAAGTTGCCCGATCAGGCCAAATGCGGCAAGGGCCAGCACTGCATTCCCTATTCACGCAACCATTGGGGAACTTGCCGGGTAAAGCAGTAGTGGCCATTTGGAAATGGCAGCTCGTGTACCGCTTGGGCTAATTGTATTTTCGGAGTCCCCCTATGACAATGCCTGAAAACACCCTACTGACGCGGCTCTCCAAGCAATACACTGGCGCGGTACACGACGTGTTGCGGGCTATGGGGCAGGACAACTGCGTGCTGCCAACGCACCTGCGCCCGCTCGACCCAGCGATCAAAGTGGCAGGGCCGGTGTGGACGGTATCGGGCCGGATTGACCGCACGCAATCGCGCCACGACACGCTGTTAGGCTGGACGACCTTGCTTTCCAAAGCGCCGACGGGGCATGTGGTGGTGTGCCAGCCGAACAATCAAGAAGTGGCGCTGATGGGCGAGCTGTCAGCTGAAACGCTGAAAAGCAAAGGTGTGCTTGGCTATGTGGTTGATGGTGGCTGCCGTGACACCGACTTCATTTTGGAGCAACGATTTCCGGTGTTCCATACCTTCTTCACACCTTCTGACATCGTGGCCCGCTGGATTCCCGATCATTACGCGCAACCGGTCACGATTGGCACAGTGACGATCTGCACTGGCGACTACATTTTGGGTGATCGCGATGGGCTGATCGTGATTCCGCGTGAACTGGCGGACGAGGCGATCACCAAGGCCGAAGAAGTGGCGCTGACCGAGAACAAGGTGCGCGATGCGATTCGCGGCGGGACAGACCCGGTCGATGCTTACCTGAAGTACGGCAAGTTCTGAAAGCTGTAGCGCTATCGCGCGCGTCGGTTGTACTGCTGAGGCGACGACGCTGCGGGCATAATGAAATCTGCTCATCACTCGCTCAGCCAAACCATGAACCTGCCTACTTTTGACGACGTTCAGCGCGCCGCTCAGCGCATTCAAGGCGTAGCGCATCGCACCCCCGTGCTCACTTCCCGCACGGCGGATGCACGCAGCGGGGCGCAGCTGTTTTTCAAATGCGAAAACCTGCAACGCATGGGGGCCTTCAAGTTTCGTGGTGGCTACAACGCGATTGCGGCCCTTGATGAAGGCGCGAAGCAGCGCGGCGTGCTGGCCTTTTCGTCCGGCAATCATGCCCAGGCAATCGCCTACGCGGGGCGCATGCTGGGCGTAAAAACGGCGATTGTGATGCCGAGCGATGCGCCGCGCTTGAAAATTGCGGCAACGCGCGAATACGGCGCAGAGGTGATTCTCTACGACCGCTATACCGAAGACCGCGAGGCAATCAGCGAGCGCATTTCAACCGAGCGTGGCATGACCATGATCCCGCCGTTCAATCATCGCGATGTGATTGCGGGCCAAGGCACTTCAGCCATGGAGCTGTTTGAAGACGTGCCTGACCTGGATCTACTCCTGGTGTGCATGGGCGGCGGTGGACTGGTGTCAGGCTGTGCGCTGGCGGCCAAGGCGTTGCAACCAAAATGCAAAGTGATCGGCGTGGAGCCAGAAGCTGGCAACGACGGCCAGCAATCGTTCCGCAAGGGCGAGATCGTCAAGATTGATGTGCCCAAAACCATTGCCGATGGCGCTTCGACCCAGGCCTTGGGTGACTTGACCTTCGCGATTGTTCGCCGCGACGTGAGCGATGTATTGACGGCGACCGACGCGCAGTTGGTCGAGGCAATGCGCTTTTTTGCCGAGCGCATGAAAATGGTGGTGGAGCCAACTGGCTGCCTGGCTGCTGCGGCAGCTTTCAACGCCATCGCGCCTGTCGCTGGCAAGCGGGTCGGCGTGCTGATTTCGGGTGGCAACATTGATCTCCTGCGGTTTGGCGAACTGATTAACGGGTAGCGGCGCATGGCCATGCTGACGGTGGAACGCAGCCTCTGGCATCCGGTGATCGCCAGTGCGGCACTGGGCACGGCGCGGCCCGAAGCGGCAATGCTGCTTGGCGAAGCGCTGGTGCTTTGGCGCGACGCTTCAGGCCTGCCTCGCGCCTTTGTCGACCGTTGCCCGCATCGCGGCGCACGGCTCTCGCTGGGGCGCGTGACGCCTGAACCGGAGCACCGCTTGGAGTGCGCTTACCACGGCTGGCAGTTTGACGGCAGCGGGCAATGCCGCAAGGTGCCCGCGCTGCCCGACTTTGTGCCGCCCACCACGCATCGCGCCTGCGCCTACGAAGCTGCCGAAGCCTACGGCCTGGTTTGGGTGCGCCTGCACACCGGGCTGAGCGAGGTGCCAACCTTCCCGGCATGGCACGATGCGGCGCTACGCAAAACGCTGTGCGGCCCTTACGATGTAGCCACCAGCGCGCCGCGCATCGTAGAGAATTTTCTCGATATGGCGCATTTCGGTTTTGTGCACGAGGGCTGGCTGGGCGCGCGCGAACACCCGGCGATTCCCGACTATCGGGTGGAGGAAGCCGAGCACGGCTTCTCGGCGCTCGACTGTCGCGCCATGCAACCGCAGAGCAGCGTCCACGCCACTGGCAGCGCCGAGGTGAGCTACACCTATCATGTCAATGCGCCCTATACGGCTGTGTTGACCAAGGCACCCGAGCAAAGTGGTGCAGCGATTGCCGATTTTCGTGAATCGATTGCGCTCTTTGTTTGCCCGATGGATGAAGAGACAAGCCGGGTTTGGTTTGTGTTGGCGATGAACGACTTCACCTCGCCAGACAGCAAGCTGCAAGACTTTCAGCACACCATTTTTATGCAAGACAAACCAGTGCTCGAATCGCAAATGCCGAAGCGCCTGCCGATTGGTGCCAGTGCGGAATTGCACAGCGCTGCCGACAAAGCCAGTGCTGCTTACCGGCGCTATCTCACGCGGCAGCGCATCAGCTTCGGCGTGCTGCGGCCTGCGCCATGAAAACACTGCTGATCCGCAACGCGCGCTGCGTGGCCACTATGGACGATGCCGGCACCGAGTTGCGCGATGCCTCCATTTTTATTCGCGGCAATCGCATCGAGGCAATCGGCCCGGCGGCAGATTTGCCCCACCCACACGCGGCGGACGAGGTGATTGATGCCAGCCACCACCTCGTGATTCCCGGTTTGGTGAACACGCATCACCACATGTTTCAATCGCTCACGCGCGCGATTCCTGCGGTACAAAACGCCGAGTTGTTTTCGTGGCTGCGCGGGCTGTATCCGATCTGGGCCAAGCTCACGCCCGAGATGGTGCGCGTTTCAACCCAGCTCGCGTGCGCTGAGTTGTTGCTCTCTGGCTGCACCACGTCCAGCGATCATCTCTATCTCTACCCGAACGGCGCACGCCTGGACGACAGCATTGAAGCAGCGCGCGAAATCGGCATGCGCTTTACCGCCACGCGCGGCAGTATGAGTGTGGGGCAAAGTGCGGGTGGCTTGCCACCGGACGCGCTGGTTGAAAACGAGGACGCCATCCTCAAAGACACACAGCGCGTAATCGAGCGTTGGCACGATGCGGCGCATGGCAGCATGACCCAAATTGCCGTAGCGCCGTGCTCGCCATTCTCGGTTTCACGCGAGCTGATGCGTGAAGCGGCGCGCCTGGCGCGGGCCTTCAAGGTTCGGCTGCATACCCATTTGGCTGAAAACGATCATGACGTAGCCTACTCGCGCGAAAAATTTGGCTGCACGCCAGCCGAATATGCTGAAAGCTTGGGATGGGTTGGCCCCGATGTGTGGCATGCCCACTGCGTGAAATTGGACGACGCAGGCATCGGCCTATTCGCACGCACTGGCACCGGCGTGGCGCACTGCCCCTGCTCGAACATGCGCCTGGCAAGCGGCATTGCGCCGATTCGCCACATGCTCAGCGTCGGCGTACCGGTGGGCTTGGGAGTGGACGGCAGCGCCAGCAACGACGGCGCACACATGCTCGGAGAAGCACGCCAGGCAATGCTCTTGGCGAGGGTAGCAAGATCGTTAGCGCCATTTGGTTGCGACCACGGTGCCGCCGAAATGTCCGCCCGAGATGCCTTGCGCCTGGCCACACGCGGCGGCGCGCAAGTGCTCGGACGCGACGACATCGGCCACCTCGCCCCGGGCAGGTGCGCCGACTTGGCGCTGTTTGATTTGGAGTCAGTCGCCTTCGCAGGCGGGGCCGTGCACGACCCAGTGGGGAGTTTGCTGCTCTGCGCCAGCAGCAGCGCGGCCTACACCGTGGTGAATGGGCGCGTGGTGGTGCGTGAAGGACGGCTTGAAAGCCTGGAGTTGCGAGTACTGGTGGAACGGCATAACGCGCTGGCGCGACAGCTCGTCGCGTAAGACCAGCGCCGGTTCAGCGCGAAGAAATGATTAGCTGATAGCACTCTTGTCCAAAACAGAGATGAAGTTGGGTCATCCAAAGGAGTAATTCCATTTCTAAATCATTACGAGATTAGGCGCACCGACGACGACAGTGCGCGTAGCACGGCTAGGAAGGGGCAACGACATATCGTAATGATTTAGAAATGGAATAAGGTGTAGGTGAATCGCCAAACCCACCGGCACCTATGCCAAGGAGACCCAACATGATCGCAGCCATCGCACCGGCGAATCAATGCGCCCTGGTGACGCGCAATACCAAAGACTTTGAAGGTATCGCGGGATTGAAGCTTGTTGAGCCGTGGGGCGGGTCGGCATGAAGAGTGGCAGTCGGGAAGGCTGTCAGGCGCGCGGGGCATAGGCTGAAAAG
>JANLTH010000183.1:0-7745 GCA_031362865.1 Burkholderiales bacterium
GCCGCCCAATTTTTTGTGATTTTCTTTTAATGTGTTGTCCATCATCACACCGGGGTTGCGGCCCTGGGGGCCGCAACGCGCTTAGCCGCATCGACATCACGCCAGTACTTCACGACGGTCGCTTGGTCGCCAGTGGGGCCGATGCCGTCGACCGTCACCGGCCCGGTGATCGCGGCAGCTTCGGCCTCATTGAGCACCATCGGCGGCGCGCCCCCTTGTTCAACAGCTGCAATTGCTTTTTCCAATTGCCGCCGATACGACATGATGGCTTTGTCAGAAGTGCCCAAGTGCTCCTTGCTGCGGTCAAGAATCGCGCCCGGTGACTCGACGGCCCATTGGTCGTGTACGTTGATGTCGAAGCCCATGCCCGTGTAAGTTTGCGTAGCCTGCTCGGCGGCATTAAAACCGTAGCGGTTGTGTTTGCCAATGCGCGGCGTGTAGTCGGGCAGGGTGTAGAGCGCCAGGCGCTGTTCGCGCATCAGCGCTTTGTCAATCGGCTCAGCGAAACTGGTGAACACGGCCACCCAATAGCAGCGCGTGTCGTCCACCGGTAAATGCCATTGTGTGATCGTCATGGTTTCCGAGAGCGGAATCAAAAACGCTTGCGGAAAAATCTGGTTGGTGACGCGCACATGGGTGTGCGTGTCGTCAATGCGGCGCAGCGCCGTGAGTCGCATGCCATAGGGCATGGATTCCACCTCAATCGTCGGGCTTACGTACTCGCGCATGAGCTGCGTCATTGGCATGTGTGAGCCTGCCGAGGCGGCGCGAAACTGCTTGCCGTAGTTGTCCGCCGATGGTTTCTCGTCTTCGAAAAAGCGATGCAGAAACGACGCATGTGCCGGGTCAATCCCGACTTCAAGCGCCTGTAACCAGTTGCACTCCCACAAGCCTTTGAAGGCGAAGGTGTGTGTATCGGGTGCGGTAAAGCAGTCGAAATTGGGGAAAGCGGGTAGTGCGCCCGACGTGTCTGCGCCGAACCAAGCCCAGTAGATGCCTGCCTTTTCCACCACCGGGTAGCTGCGCTGCTGAATTGTTTCGCACAGGCGACTGCCCTCCGGTTCGGCGGGTGTTTCGACGCACTTGCCGCTGGCATCGAACATCCAGCCATGAAACGGACAGCGCAGGCCACCCGGTTCGAGCCTGGCATAACTCAAATCAGCGCCGCGGTGCGGGCAGGCGCGGTCGAGCAGTGCGACCTGGCCTTGCGCATCGCGAAACAGCACAAAGTCTTCACCCAATGCCCGCACCGCTTTCACCGGGCGCGTGCCCACTTGGTTGGCGCTCAGTTCATCGACGAGCGCAATCGGCTGCCAGTACTGCCGCAGCAAATTGCCGCAAGGCGTGCCTGGCCCCACGCGAGTGAGGCGCTCGTTTTGTGCGGGTGTGAGCATGACGACTGGCGACTGGTGAATAGCGAAGTGCTACTTGCTGTCGTATTTCTGGATCATGTCTTTGGCGCTTTGCAGAAGCGCCGCGCCATTCATGCCTTTGCCTGAGACTTCTTTGACCCAGTCTTCCGGCAGTGCTGCCGAGGCTTTTTCCCAAACTGCCAACTCGCTCGCAGGCACGGTATAGAAGGTGTTCATGCGCGCTTCGGCAAGCTTGCGCGCGCCCACGGCCGATTCGTCCCAGACTTTGCCAATCCACTGCGAAAGCTCCGCACCGCTGTTGGCATCCAGGCATTTTTTGGCATCAGGCGGGAGGCTGTCGTACTTCGCCTTATTCATCTGAAAACCGAAGGTGGCGGTGTAGAGCGCACGCGCTTTTGGGTCGGTTTCGCTGTGGAATTTCACCAACTCATGAATTTTGGTCGCGGGCACAATTTCCCACGGCACAATCGCCCCGTCAATCACGCCTTTCGAAAGTTGCTCGCCTACCTGTGTGACCGGCATGCCAACCGGTGTCGCGCCAAAGCTTGCCAGCATTTTGGTTGTCAGGCGCGTGGGGCCACGCAGCTTTTGCCCTTTGAAATCAGCCAGCACTTTGATCTGCTTATTGCTGTGAATCAAGCCTTCATCGTGAGTGTGCAAGGCCAGCATTTTCACGTCTTTGAATTCGGCATCAAACAGCTTGTTGGCGGCAGCATATTCCCACAGCGCGCGTGACGAGCCTTCCGCTGACTTAGTCATAAACGGCAGCTCAAACACTTCGGAGGCAGGAAACTTGCCTGCGGTGTAACCCAGCACGGTCCAAGTGATATCGGCCACGCCGTCTTTGGCTTGATCGAACAATTGCGGCGGTGTGCCACCCAACTGCATCGAAGGGAAAATTTGAAACTTGAGCTTGCCAGGGCAGGCGGCTTCAACCTTTTGCGTCCACGGCAAGATGAATTTCGCGTGGGCGGTCGCGGGCGGCGGCAACAAATGGTGGATTTTGAGAGTGACTTCTTGCGCGCTTGCGTTGCTGCCGAGGCAAGCGACCGCAAGGGCTGCGATGAGGGGTTTGAGTTGCATGAAAGGTCTCCGGTTTTTGTCTATTCGTTGTCGGGTTGATTCTGTGGGGAGGCTTGCTGAAACGCTTCGAGCTGATTGCAACTTTCGTAGATGCGCATCACCGTGGGTACGTGCGCAAAGTTGCAGTCGAAGCGCTTGCCATTGGCGATTTGTGGCACCAGGCAACAGTCGGCCATGGTGGGCGTGTCGCCGTGGCAGAACTTTGCCGCCTTGCCGTCTCGCAGCATGGCCTCCAGCTTGGCCAAGCCGTCTTCCACCCAATGGCGATACCAAGTGTTTTTGGCCTCGTCACTCAAACCGGCGGAGCCCACCAAGTATTTGAGTACCCGCAGGTTGTTCAACGGATGAATTTCGCACGAAATCAGCAAGCTCAAAGCACGGATGCGGGCGCGGTCCAGCGAACTCCCGGGAAGCAAACGGTGCGTCGCTGGGCGCACTTCTTCCAGGTATTCCATGATCGCCAGCGACTGCGTCAGCAATTGGTTGTCGTCAATCAGCGCTGGCACCAGGCCCGCCGGGTTGACAGCGATGTAGCTCGCCTCTTTGTGTTTCCCTTTGGCGAGATGGACAAATTCAGGCTCATAGGTCAAGCCCTTGAGGTTCATGGCGATGCGCACGCGGTAGGCGGCAGAGGAGCGGAAGTAGGTGTAGAGCTTCATTGTTCGGGATCGGCGAGCGGGGATTGGGGATCGGAGGGCAGTGACTTAATCACCCAGTAATTTTGCTCGCAATATGCCTTCAATTGGCACTGCCTGAATGCGCTTCGGGTCAGTCGGGTGCGGTATCGCGATTACCCGCTTTTCATAGCCTTCGAGCAGCATCACGTCGTCGCGCCAAACTTGGTAGACCACCTTAAACACCTTCGCGCCCACTTCGGTGATTTCAGCGCGCACTTCGATGTGGTCGGCATACAGGCCGGGCCGCCGGAATTCGGCGTGCGCTTCGACGATCGGGAAGCCGACTCGGCCACCATCTAACTGGTCGTTGTGCGAAATGCCCAGGCTCTCAAACAGTTGATGCCCGGCGGCATCAAACCAGCGGAAGTAGTTGGGATAGAAAACGATGCGCGCAGGGTCGGCGTCGCCCCATTCGATACGCACTTTGTGAACAGTTTTGCTGGCCATGATTTCCTTGATGGTTATAGAAACGGCACTGAGAAGTTTGAACTTGTTTTACGGCTTTCTCTATGAGGGAATCGGCGAGAAGTTCAAACTTCTACCCGCCTATTCAATCGAGCAGGCGAGGTTGATCGTACAACGTGTTCACAATGTTGGCACGCCGTTCGAGCACAGCGCGCTGGTTAAGATAGCCTTTGTCGGTGATTTCGCCTGCGTCGATGTTGGGCGCTTCAGTTAGAAACACCGCACGGCGAGCGTAGGTGGAAGAGCCGCCACCATCGGCCTGCAATGCCTGAAGGCCCGCCAGCAGCGCGGCTTTCACGGCAGCATGCTCGAAGAGTGTTTCTGGTGGCGCGCCTTCAGGCAGGCCATTGGCCAAGGTGCGCAGGCTAGGCAGATTCGGGAAGATCAAAAAGCCGATGTCGTCGCAATCATGCCCGGCCACCACGATGTCTTGCGCCAGCGGGGCGAGCGCTGCGACTGCTTTGACGCGCAGTGCGCCGGTATGCACCCAGGTGCCGCTCGACAGTTTGAATTCTTCAGACACGCGGCCTGCAAATAAAACGCCCTTGGCGTGATCCGCCGGGTCGTCAAATTGCACTGCGTCCCCGATTTTGTAGAAACCTTCGTGGTCGAACGCGGCGGCAGTGAGGTCTGGCGCTTTCCAGTAACCCGGTGTCACGCCCGGCCCTTTAACGCGAATCTCATACTTCATCTTGCCGCCGACTTCGCTTAAAGGCAGCAATTTCAGCGCGGTGCCCGGGCCTGGGCTACCGATGACACCCGCCTTGTTGATCGCCCAGTGCACCAGGGTTGCCATTGGCGCAGTTTCGGTCGAGCCCCAAGCCGAGGTCATGCGTACCAGCTTGCCGGTTTCGGCAATCGAGAGCTTTTCGAGCCGCTCCCAGAGATTTTGCGGTAGGGCTGCGCCCGCGTAGAAAATCATTTTCAAGCGGCTGAAGAAATTTTTACGCAGCGCCGCATCGCTTTCAAGGAAGGGCAGCAGCATGTCAAAGCCGCGCGGCACGTTCAGGTAAAGCGTGGGTGCAACCTCGCGCAGATTGGCGGCGGTATGCTCCACCAGGCCGAGCGCAGGCTTGCCATTGTCGAGATACATCGTGCCACCATGGCACAGGATTACGCCGACATCGGCATTGCCGCCGAAGGTGTGGTTCCACGGCATCCAATCCAAATAGGTGATTGGCGCTTCGCTCAAAAAAGGCCAAGCCGCTGCCCACGAAGCCATGTTGGAGGTGAGCATGCGCTGCGTGTTGATCACAGCCTTGGGCGCACCGGTGGAGCCACTGGTGAAGAGAAACTTGGCAATCGTGTCGCCTGTTACCCGCGCGAAGGCGTGATCGACTGCGGCGGTCGGGGCTTGTGGCAGTTGCTCAAATGCCGTGGCATCTGCCGGGGTGTGTTGAGTACAGATCTGCTCGAAGGCGAAGCCTGCCGCTCGCAACGCCGCGACCGCTGGGGCGAACGTGCCACCATCTTCGACATACACGGCACCCGGTTGCAACAGTGCAAAGATCGCCTTGAGTTTGGCGAAGTCCTTCGACATCAGCGAATAGGCTTGCGAGAGCGGCGCGACCGGTACACCGATGTGCTGACAGGCCAGCGCCAACAGCGCATGGTTGATGCTGTTGTCCGAGAGGATCACCAGCGGGTGCTCGTTGCTCAAATGGCGTGAGTGCAAGCCCTGCGCGAGGGCGCGCACCAGCCGCAAGGTCTCGTGGTAAGTGACAGTGCGCCACGTGCCTGGAGTCATGTCTGGCATGCCGTTCACAATGCGGCGCTCGGCCAGAAATACGTGCTCGGGCTTGGCAGCGGCATGCGCCACCAGCCAATCGCCGATGCAGCGCGCGTAAGGCGGCAGCGGGATGCCGGAGGTGAGGATCAAGCTGCCGTCAGAGCGTCTGTCGGTGTTGACGCTGGGCGGGGCGTAGTGGATGGGTACGAGAGCGGGCATGGGTTGACGAGGCACTTAGGATTTTGGCTGTGCAGAAGATTGCGTGGGCCATGCTTCCACCACCAGGCCGGCAAAGATTGCATAGTCGGCTACGTTACCGGTAAGAACAGCGTGACCGTGATGCAAAGCTGTGGCGGCGATCTGGGAGTCTTGCACACCCGAGGTGTTCCCCTTCGTGAGCATTGCAAGCAAATGCGCATGAGTGCGCGCGACATCCAAACCGAAGCTCAGCACTGGCACGTTGCGTAGCACGCGTTCCACAAACGCACTGCATTTGACGCGTCGCGCTGGTGTGCTGGCCCGCTCAACGCCCACGAGCAACTCGCTCGCCGTGACGGCGCTGATAAAAACTCCGCCATATTTGCGCCATGGCGAAAAATCGAGCGACGCACCCGCCGTTTCCGATTTTTCGGCGTGGATCCAGACATCGGTATCAATCAGCAGGCCCATGGGCTTTTGTGCCGATCAGAATCACGGGCCCCGACCCGTTCACTGCGTAGTCCTTGCAGATCTTTGGCGAAGCTGCGCCTTTCGGCGGCGCTCAACACCGCACCTTTGGTAAAAAATTCGCCCAATTGCTCGATCGGAAACCCTTCGGTTGCTTCAGGCGGAATTACCCTGGCGATGACTCGCTTGCCACGTTCTATGTCGAGTACCTGGCCGCGATATTGCACTTGGTTCAGGTAGTCCGAGAGGCCCCGGGCAAAGTCGGTGGCACCAATCACAATGCTGTCCATGTTTGAGCACTCATATAAAAGTCTGAAAATCAGTTTATCAGAGTCGATCTTGTCAAAACAAAAAGAAATGCCCGGCGTACATTCCCAACAGCCAATGCCCGCTGACAAACAACTCGCGCTTTTTGATGAAAAGATGATCTTGCTCGCCCGCCAACTCAGCCAATGCGGCTTGATGCACCGCTTGCAGCGCTGCACCTGCGGCCACTCGCACCAGATAGGGGTCGCCCAGTCCAACTCGCGCGGCGGCAATTGCGGCGGCACCATGCAGCGACTCGGTCACCGCATCGGTGGCTTGGGTGAGGGTATTGAGCGCCGCATTGCTGCCGCCGCATTGCTTCAAGAGCCGCGCCCGCTCTACCTCTTCAGCTTGCCACCAGCTTTGATCCCATTGCGGATTTTTGAGAGTTGCTTCGGCGGCTTGCCACGAATCGACTTGCTCGACCGGCGTGTTCGCGCCTAAGCCGATGCCAATCAGATAGGCGGCCAGATCGCTCGCCTCGGCCTCAACCAAGGGGAGCCCGAGGCAGGTAAACCAAGCCGCCGGTGCTCCGCTCTGAATCATCACGCGGCTGCGGCGACCGCCGGCATGCGCAGCCCAAGCGACTCGACCAGCTCGGTGCAGCGCGCCATGTAGTCGCTGCGCATGTCGTCGTTGCTGCGCTGCTTCAAGCCCCACTTGAGATAAATCTCGTTGTTTTTCGATTTGCTGCCACCGAAGAAGGAAGGCAGAAACGGGAAATAGTGATCCAGCGCCTGCTGCACGTCGGCCTTGCCTTCGGGCGTTTTGATCAGTTCGGTGCAAAAGTCTTTGCCAAACTGGGCGTGGAATTTTTCTTCTGGCATGGTTAGCCGCGCAATATTGCGCAAGGGGTGAAAGGTGCAATGAAGCAGGTCTTCGACTTGCAGAATCTCGGCGTAGTCGGCCACCAGTTTGATGGTGCAAAACTCGGCCCAGGTTTTGAGCGGATATTCGAAGATGGAGAGCGGTTTTTTGCCGTCTTTCTGTGGCGTGGTTTCTGTTTCTGGCAGGCCCATTTCATCGCCCAATTTTTTGAAACGCACGTGGTGGTGGTACTCCTCCATCGCGACACGGCAGGTGAGCCATTTAGCGTAAGGGTTGGGAGCGAAGGCAATCGCCGGCTCATCGAACACTTGCGCACCGTAGAGCTCGTTGATGGCGTGGCTGCGCACGATTTTGCGCACCGCGATTCGATACTCCTCGGGCATTTGGTTTAAGGCGGCGACATCTTTGACTTGTTGTAGGTCGGACATGCTTTTAGCTCCTGGTGATTACAGAATTGGTTCGGTGTTGAAGGCTTCTAAATCGGTGGTGAGGTCGGTGTATTTGCCTTGGCATTGCGCATCTAGCGCGGTCTGAAAATCGGACGGCAAACAATCATACCCAACCATGAAAAAGCAAACTTTTCAAACACTGATTATTGACGACGAGTCGGATGCCCGC
>JANLTH010000065.1:0-18184 GCA_031362865.1 Burkholderiales bacterium
CTGGTAGCGCTGGGCCAGATGAACGCACAGCAATTTGCCATCCCATAAATGGCCTGCATGACCGAACTGATCTGGGCTTTTGCGCAAATCACGCCCTAAGGATGCCCACTGCTTATCGCTCAAAGAGGCAGGCCGCCCAACTCGAACGCCATCATGCAAACCGGCAAAACCATCGGATTCGAAGCGCTTGACCCAGCGCTGCACGGTACGGCGATCTTCACCAAACAGGTCAGCCACCTGCTGGCAGCCTTGCCCTGCAGTGATGAGCAACAAGCCATGCAGACGGTGGTCATAACGTGACTCGTCTGAGCGGGCGATTTCTTGCTGTAGTGCAATTCTCATAACGTCGGCATCGGCAATCTCAAGCTTGCGCATGGAGGTCTCCTGAAACCCAATGGCAAAGATCGGGTTGACTTCATTATGCGGCATTACTTAGGTCGCTATGTTTAAATCATTACGATATGTTGTTGCACCTTCCTAGCCGTGCTAGCAGCACTGTCGTCGTCGGTGCGCCTAATCTCGTAATGATTTAGAAATGGAATAAGGCGAGCCTCCGTGCTCGCCTAGGCTGAACACAGGGCTCACAGCAGGCTCACCGCAAGGCTCACCACAAGGCGAGCACGGCGGCTCGCCCTACTGTGCTGGATCAGTGGGCTTTATCCCAGTTTGGGCCTACGCCCACCTCAGCCAAGAGCGGCACATCCAATTTGGCGACCTCGCCCATCAGGCGTGGCACGGCGGCGCGCACCAGCTCCAGCTCTTCCTCAGCCACTTCGAGCACCAATTCGTCATGCACCTGCATGATCAGGCGCGAACTTAAACGCTCAGCTTCGATCCAGCCCTGTACCGCAATCATCGACAGTTTGATCAAGTCAGCCGCCGTGCCCTGCATCGGCGCGTTGATCGCGGCACGCTCGGCCCCGGCGCGCCGTGCTTGCGACGGTGCGTTGATTTCTGCCAACCACAAGCGGCGGCCAAACACGGTCTCCACATAGCCATTTTCTTTAGCCGCCACGCGCGTTTCCTGCATGTAGTTGGCGACCCCTGGGTAGCGCGCGAAATAGCGGTCGATATAGTTTTTCGCCGCTTCGCGTTCAATCCCTAAATTGGCCGCCAACCCAAATGCGCTCATGCCATAAATCAGGCCAAAATTGATGACCTTGGCGTAGCGTCGCTGTTCGCTCGTCACCTCGATTAGTGGTGCGCCAAAAATTTCAGAGGCAGTGGCGCGATGCACGTCCGCGCCCTCCGCGAACGCCTTGAGCAAGCTGGCGTCTTGCGAGATATGCGCCATGATGCGCAGCTCGATCTGTGAGTAATCAGCCGACAAAATCACCCGGCCCGGCGGCGCGATGAACGCTTCGCGAATCCGTCGGCCTTCGGCTGAGCGAATCGGAATGTTTTGCAGATTCGGGTCGTTCGACGCCAATCGGCCCGTGACCGCAATCGCCTGCCCGTAGTTGGTATGCACGCGGCCCGTAACGTTGAAGCCACCGGTCATTTGCGCGTCGCGCACCATCTTGGGCAGCTTGTCGGTGTAAGTCGATTTGAGCTTGGACATTCCGCGAAAATCGAGCAGGATGCGCGGCAACGGATAGTCAAGCGCCAGCTTTTCGAGCACTTCTTCGTCGGTCGAAGGCTGGCCGGTCGCGGTCTTCTTCACCACCGGCAGCTTCAAGCGCTCAAAGAAAATTTCGCCGATTTGCTTGGGGCTATTCAGATTGAAAGGCTGGCCTGCTGCGTCGTAAGCACGGCGCTCCAGCTCAAGCATCTTCGCACCCAGTTCATGGCTTTGCGTGGCCAGCAAAGTGCGGTCGATCAGCACGCCGGTACGCTCCATTTTTCGCAGCACTTCGGCGGTAGGGATTTCGAGGTCGTAAATGCGCTTGAGCTTGTCGTCCGCCGCGATCTGGGGCAGCAAAGTTTGGTGCAGATGCAGGGTGACTTCGGCATCTTCAGCGGAGTAGGCAGCGGCCTTGTCGATCGGCACTTGCTCGAAGCCCAGCGCGTTCACGCCCTTGCCCGCCACCTCGCTAAACGCAATCGTCTTGCGCCCCAAATGCCGCGCGGCGAGCGAGTCCATGTCGTGGCTTTTGTGCGATTCGAGCACGTAGCTTTGCAGCAAGGTGTCGTGCGCGATGCCGTTTAAAGCGATGCCGTGATTGGCGAAAACGTGGGCGTCGTACTTCAAGTTTTGGCCTACCTTTTTGTGCGCTGCGCTTTCGAGCCAAGGCTTGAGTGCAGCCAAACTGGCCGCAAAGGGCAATTGCTCGGGGCAATCAGGGTAGACGTGGGCAAGCGGCAGATACGCACCCTTGCCCACTTCCACCGCAAACGAAATGCCGACGATCCGCGCGGACAGCGGCTCCAGGCTGGTGGTTTCCGTATCAACGGCGGCGATCTCGGCGGCGTTCAGCTTGGCGATCCAGGCATCGAGCTGCTCGGTGGTGAGAATCGTATCGACCTCGGTTGAGAACCCGAGAAGCTCACCCGTATTGGCTTCCGGCGCCATCACTCTGGAGAGGCTTACTGGACGCGGCTCTTCAGCTCGAATTCTTGAAGACGCTTGTCCAGATTCACTCTTCAGAGCATCGTCCGGTGAATTTCCGGTGATTTCTCGCAGCCAAGTACGAAAGTTGTAACGCTGATAGTGCGCTTGCAACGCCACTTGGTCGGGCTCACGGGGCGCAAGCGCCAGCACGTCCAAATTAGGCAAATCGCATTCGATGGTGACCAAGCGCCGCCCCATCGGTAGCCAATCGAGCGCTTTACGCAGGTTGTCGCCGACCACGCCTTTGATGGTGGCGGCATTGGCCACCACGCCATCGAGCGAGCCATATTCGGCCAGCCATTTCACTGCCGTTTTGGGACCAACTTTTTCCACCCCGGGCACGTTGTCTACCGTGTCGCCAATCAAAGTGAGGTAGTCCACAATGCGCTCGGGCGGCACGCCAAATTTCGCGGTCACACCCGCAATGTCGAGCGTTTCTTGGCTCATCGTGTTGATCAGTTTCACGTGCGCGTTGACCAACTGCGCCATGTCTTTGTCGCCGGTAGAAATCACCGTGTCGATGCCCGCATTTCCGGCGCGGGTGGCGAGTGTGCCGATCACGTCGTCCGCTTCCACGCCATCGACCATCAACAAAGGCCAGCCCAAGGCTTGCACGATCTGGTGCAGCGGCTCAATTTGGGTGCGCATATCGTCCGGCATGGGTGCGCGCGTGGCTTTGTAGTCTGGATACCAGTCGTCGCGAAAGGTCTTGCCTTTTGCGTCAAACACGCAAGCCAGGTAGTCGGCGTGATACCCTTCCCGCAGCTTCCTGAGCATATTCACCACGCCGTACAAGGCACCGGTCGGTTCACCCGCCGGGTTGCGCAAATCAGGCAGTGCGTGGAAGGCGCGGTACAGGTAGGAAGAGCCGTCTACGAGCAATAAAGTTGGCATTGAGTCATTTCAAACAGGTTGCCTATGCAGACCAAAATAACCGCCCCAGAACTCGCCCCGGCCTACTCGGCACGTGAGGCTTGGCGGCTCTTCGGGATTCTCTCAGAGTTCGTTGACGGCACTGAAAAACTGGAAGCGATTCGCCCGGCAGTTTCATTGTTTGGCTCAGCGCGCGTCAAGCCCGGCAGTGTTTGGTACGACCAGGCCGAAGTGCTATCGCGCAAGCTTTCAGATGCAGGCTTCGCGGTGATTTCCGGCGGCGGCCCGGGCATCATGGAGGCATCGAACAAAGGGGCCTTTGCCGGCAAATCGCCCTCGGTGGGGTTGAACATTGAATTGCCGCGCGAACAGCATGGCAATCAGTGGCAAAACATCGCGCTCTACTTCAAGCACTTTTTTGCGCGCAAATACATGTTTGTCAAGTTTGCCTGCGCTTATGTGGTCATGCCAGGCGGCTACGGCACGCTCGACGAGCTGACTGAAGCGCTCACGCTGATTCAAACTGGCAAAGCCCGCCCGATGCCGATCATTTTGGTGGGCCGTGAATTTTGGGGCGGCATGCTCGACTGGTTTCGCACCACACTTGTCAACGAGCGCATGATTAACCCCGACGATGTGGACTTGATGCAGGTAATCGACGACCCGGACGAGATTGTGGCAACGATTTTCAAGTTCTACGAAAAGCGCGGCTTTACGCCATCGGCTGACGAGCGCGAACGCATGCTGACGCTTTAGAATCCGAGCGATGAAAACACTCTTCGCGGCCTGCCTTCTTAGCCTGTGCGCGGTGGCCCACGCACAGCTTGCTCCCCCCAAGCTTGAGCCGCTGCCGGAACCGCCGCCACCACCGCCGGGCTACGAACTCGACCCGAAACTGGAACCGGCAGTGGTCAATATCCGCCCGAAAATCGGTGAAAAGGCGCGCCAAGAATACCGCTTGAACAACAAGCTCTACATGATTCGCGTAACCCCTGACCACGGCGTGCCCTACTTTTTGATCGACGAGCGCGGCGACGGAGCCTACGTGCGCATGAGCGCTCAAGACTCGGGCCTGCGCGTGCCCATGTGGGTGCTGTTCACCTTCTAACCCGATCCGCCGAATAAATAGGGACTGTCCCTATTTATTCGGCGGAACTGCTCTGACACACATTTGCATGGCTGTTTTCACTCCTGTTACGGTAGCGGAAGTTAATCATTGGCTCGAAGACTTTGAGATCGGCCACGCCGTCGCTCTCGAAGGCATCGAGAGCGGCATCGAGAACAGCAATTTCTTTCTTTTCACCACGCGGGGCGAGTTCATTCTCACGATTTTCGAGAAGCTGCGCGCTGGCGAGTTGCCGTTCTATCTCAATCTCACGGCCCACTTGGAACAAGGTGGTGTGCCGTGCCCCAGTCCTACCAAGAGCCGCGACGGGGCCGTGTTCAAACTGCTCAAGGCCAAGCCTGCTGCCGTGGTGCGGCGTTTGAGCGGCCACTGGGAGCAAGCTCCTTCGTTGGCGCAAATTGCGCAAGTCGGCGCGATGCTGGCGCGCATGCATTTGGCGGGTGCCAGCTATGACGGGTTTCAACCCAATCCGCGTGGCCCCAAGTGGTGGCATGAAACCACGCCCCACGTCCTGCCGTTTCTCTCAGGCGAAAATCAGCAGTTGCTCACCGAAGAGCTGGCGTTTCAAGACAGCCATCGCCTCGATGCCCTGCCGCGTGGGCCGATTCATGCCGATTTATTTCGCGACAACGTGTTGTTTGACGGCGACCAGTTGGGCGGGTTTATCGACTTCTACTTTGCCGGTTGCGATGCCTGGCTTTTCGATGTGGCGGTGTGCGTGAACGACTGGTGCATCGACCGTGAAACCGATGTCGGGCGATTGGATGCCGCCCAAGTCGCCGCCTTTGTGAACGCCTACGCCAGTGTGCGCCCATTCACGCTGCCAGAGCACGCCGCCTGGGGCCTGATGCTGCGCGCGGCGGCCCTGCGTTTTTGGCTATCGCGGCTGTACGACTTTTTTCTGCCGCGCGCCTCCGCCTTGCTCAAACCGCATGACCCCACGCACTTTGAGCGCCTGCTCAAGCTGCGTGTGGAGGCGATGGCGGATGCAACACTGCCGTCGCTCGATACCGCTATGGCAGCGCGTTGATTCTGGAACCGATTTTGGAGCCGATTTTGGAGCCTTTAGTGAATGAACCCAAACCACCGGCTGCCGCAAACGCGCCGAACATCGCAAACACCGCCTTTAACCCCAGCGCCCTGCCGGCCGCTGCTGGCTGGGCGTGGATCGTGCTCGGCTGGCGGCTCTATCGCAAATCACCGCTGATTTGGCTCTTGCTGGTGCTGGTGTTTTGGCTCAGCTTGACAATCGTCGCGATCGTTCCGGTGTTGGGCGCGCTGGCGGCTACGGCCCTGCTACCTGCGCTTTCCGTAGGCTTTTTGCTGGCGGGTGATTTAATCGATCGTAACCAGCCTTGCCCGCCGACCGTGCTCTTCACCGCGTTGAAAAGCAATCCGCGCCCCTTTCTGATTCTGGGGCTGGCGTACTTGGCAGGCATGCTGATTGTGCTCGGGGCCTCGTCTTTGGCGGATGGCGGCGCATTTTTTCGCATGATGATGTTTGGGCAAATCCCCACCAAAGAGGTGATGCAGTCTGACAGCTTCTTTTTCGCCGTCAATCTGTGGTTCATGCTGTACGTGCCCTATGTTGCCGCCTTTTGGTTCGCCCCGGCGCTGGTGCACTACGCGAAGATGGACCCACTCAAAGCGGTGTTCTTCAGCTTCTTCGCCAGCCTGCGCAACATTCGGGCTTTTTTCGTCTACGCCATCGCCTGGGCCTTGATTGCCTTTGTGCTCGGTGCGGTCATCATGCTACTGGCAGCCTCGCTAAGCCAAGCGCCGCTCAAGCTGGCGCGCGGCATGATGCTGCCGCTCGGCCTGATGATGATGTCGGTGCTCTATTGCACCTTTTACGCCAGCTATCGCACCGTATTTCAGCCCAATCCACCTGCGGGGTCAGTCGATTCGCCCGCACCACCGCCGGAACCCCCATCACCATGAGCCAAGACACCAACCCATTCGCCGGTGCGACGCCACCGTCCAATGCTGCTCCCAACAATCCCTACGCTGCGGCAGCTCCCGCACCTGCACCAACCCCGGCCCCGCAGTCGGTCAATCCCTACGCCGCACCGACGGCGAATGTCGAGGCACCGATCGATTACAGTCACACAACCGACTATTTTCAGGGCGGGCGCAGCGTACCGGCCGGCAATGGCGCGGCCTGGCTGGTCGACGCCTGGAGCCTCTTTATGCGCGCGCCTGGCACGTGGATTGGCGTTTTTCTCCTCGCTTTTGTGCTCAGTGTCGCGATCAGCTTGGTGCCCTTAGTCGGCACCATTGCAGTCAACGTGCTCATGCCGGTCGTGTTCGCTGGGTTAGCGCTGGGCTGCCGCTCGCTCGAACAGGGTGACGGTCTCAACGTCAACCACCTCTTCGCCGGTTTCGGTGACAAAACCGGCTCGCTGGTCGCGGTTGGGTTGCTCTACCTGATCGCCGTCATCGTGGTAGTCATTGCGATGGTTGTGGTCGGCTTGGTATTTGGCGGCATTGCGGGTCTCTCAGGCGCCTACAGCGGCAAGGCTGGCGTCGGCTTGGGCGCACTCACAATCGTGCTGATTTTGCTGGTTGGTATGCTGGTCACGATGCCAGTCTTGATGGGCATTTGGTTCGCCCCGGTGCTGGTGATGTTTCACAACCGGACACCGATGGAGGCGATCAAAGAGAGTTTCACCGCCTCGCTACGCAACATCCTGCCATTCCTGTTCTATTCCTTCCTCGGCATCGTGCTCGCCATCGTCGCCACCATCCCGTTCGCTTTAGGCTGGCTGGTGTTGATGCCGGTGGCTTTCATCTCGATGTACACCAGCTACAAAGATATTTTTCTCGGTGATTGACACGATTCGCCACGTCGCCACGCCAGAAGGCGTGGAGCTGGACTTGCGCATTGCGGGGCCAGTGCCGCGCGCCTATGCGTGGCTGGTCGATTTTCTGTTGCGCTTTGGGGCGGCGATTGCGCTGATTAGCGTGCTGGCGTTTTTGGGGCAAGCGGGTCAGGGCATCTTTTTGATTTTGTGGTTTTTGATCGAATGGTTTTATCCGGTCGTGTTCGAAGTCTGGCGGGGTGCCACGCCGGGCAAGCAGGCTTTCGATTTGGTGGTGCTGCACGACGACGGCACGCCGGTGACGCTGGCTTCATCGCTTACCCGCAACCTGCTTCGCTTTGTCGATTTCCTGCCGTTTCTTTACGCCTTCGGTTTGATTTTTATGCTGCTTTCGCGCGACTCCAAACGCTTGGGTGACATGGCAGCTGGCACGATTGTGGTTTATCGCGACCGAGCTGCCGCCTTGCCGGTGCTGCCAGAGGTCACTGGTGCGCTATCCCCGCACATGGCGCTCAAACCGGCCGAAGCCAAAAGTGTGATCGACTTCGCGGCGCGCACGCCCGGCCTTTCGGCGGCACGCGCGGAAGAATTGGGCAGCTTCGCCTCGGCACTCACCCGACGCCACGCGCGCAACCCGGCCGAGGGTGTCAGCGTCCTGTTGCGGATGGCGCATTATTTGGCAGGCAGCAATACCCATAGTGGCAACGGCAAAGGCGGAGGTACTGCCAAATGAAGCAGCAAGCCTTTGTAACCAAACATGCGACGCGCTGGACTGAACTTGAGCAATGGTTCAAGGCCGACCAGGCGAGCGGCACCAAGAGCACGCCCTCCGCTTCTGCCACCGGCCGCGAGTTCCCGCAGCGCTACCGCGAGCTGTGCCAGCACTTGGGCCTGGCGCGTGACCGCTTTTACGGGGCCGATTTAACTGAGCGCCTGAACCGCCTGATGCACACTGGCCACCAGCGCCTTTACGGTGGGCAAACCAGCGTGGCGGCGCAGTTTGGCGGCATCATGGAATTCATTTTGCGCGACTTCCCCGCAGCGGTGCGCGCGCAGTCGCTGGTGATCTGGATCGGCATGGCCCTGCTCTTCATCCCGCTGCTCGGGATGATCGCGGTGCTGCAATATTTTCCCGATTTCGCTACTTACTTGGCTTCGCCTGAGCGGTTGCAAAGCTACGAGCGCATGTACCGGCCCGGCGCCAGGCTTGGGGCCCCGCGCGACGCTGACAGCCAAGCGATGATGTTCGGCTTTTACATCTGGAACAACGTGAAGATTGATTTTCAATGCTTCGCCGGGGGCATCGCCTTTGGGCTGGGGTCAATCTTCTTTTTGATCTACAACGGCATCATGATCGGCACGGTGGCAGGCTACCTCACGCAATTGGGCTACATCGACACTTTTTGGGGCTTTGTCGCCGGGCACAGCTCGTTTGAACTGGTAGGCGCGGCCTTCTCAGGCGCGGCGGGTTTGAAGATGGGCTATGCGCTGATTGTACCGGGGCGCTTGACGCGCTTAGCCGCCCTCAAACGCGAATCCGCAGTGGCGGTGCAACTGCTGATTGGCGCCGCTGGCTTGACCGTGATCGCCGCCTTCATCGAGGCCTTTTGGTCGTCAAACGGCTGGATCGCGCCCGCCGTCAAGTACGGCGTGGGCTTAAGCCTCTGGGCGCTGCTCGGTGCTTACTTTATGTTTGTCGGCCGCGAAGCTGTCAAATCTATCTAATGCGCCTCGAAGACTTAGCCCTCAATTTGCGCCCCAGAAGCCACTGGGAGGCGATGGATTTGGGCTTCGCCTTGGCGCGCGCGCATGGCAAGCCACTGTTTATCTCTTACGGGCTGGCCCTGCTGCCCTTCTTGGTCTTAAGCGCCGTCGTCGCGACCGTCTTCCCGTTTTTAGCGCCGGCCGCGCTCTGGTGGTTCAAGCCAGTTTGGGAGCGCGTGGCGCTGCATGTGCTTTCGCAAACCGCGTTTGGTGTCGTGCCCACCTGGGGCGCAACTTTGCGTGGGTTGCGCCAGATTCCGCGCACCGGCTTGCTCTCGCAATTGCTGCCCTGGCGGCGTATTTTCGATTGGGGGCGCTCGTTTCATTCGCCGGTTTTTCAGCTGGAAACCCAAAAGGGCAAAGCCGCCCGCGCGCGCTTCGCAGCGCTCGACAAACGCATCGGCGGCAACGCCACCTGGCTGACTTTCGCCTTCGCCCATTTCTCATTGGTGATTTGGGCCGGGTTGGTGGGCCTGGTATTCCTGCTGCTACCACAAGATTTGCAACCAGGCAATTGGCTCAATTGGATCGGCGACCAAGGCGGTGCCGAAGAAGTCGCACAGCAAGCTTGGCTCAACGCGGCGCAAGCCATACTGGCCGGTGTGGTGATGATGCTGCTCGAACCCTTCTATGTCGCCGCTGGGTTCGCGCTCTACCTGACGCGCCGCACCCAGCTGGAAGGCTGGGATGTAGAGCTCGCGTTCAAACGCATGAACGCGCGCCTGGCCGCGCAGCCGGGTGCCGAGTCGAGTACAAAGTCGGGTACCAAGTCGAGTGCGGAGTCGGTGGCGCCGCGCACCAATGCAGCCGCACCGCTCCTGCTGCTGCTGGGCGTGGCGCTGGGTATCGCACAGCTCGGTGCGGCCCGGCCAGTGGCAGCCCAAGCTTCGCAAGCAGCTACCGCAGCAGTGAAACCAGCCCCACAGTCTCGCCCGGTGCTCGATGAGGTACTCAAAGGCAAAGAGTTTGAGCAATTCGAGCAGCAGAAAAATTGGAAGCCCAGGTCAGAGAAAAAGCCCGAAACCCGCGACTCGCCTAACTTTGGCTGGCTCGAAAGCTTGGCCAAGTTAATCAGCTCGTTCGCTGAGATTGGGCGCTTTTTATTGTGGGTAGCCGTGATTGTGCTAGCCGCTTGGCTGCTCTACTGGCTTGCCAAACGCTTCGGCTGGGCTGGGCTGTTTGACCGTACCGTATCTGCCCCCAAACCCGAGACACTGTTTGGCCTGGACATCCGCCCCGAATCCCTGCCTGACGACGTGGCCGCCGCCGCCCGCGCACTGCTTGCCAAAGGCGACCTGCGCGCAGCGCTTTCGCTCCTGTATCGCGGCGCGCTGTCAGCGCTGGTGCAGCGTGATGCACTTGAAGTCAAAGCGGGTTACACCGAAGGCGATTGCGCCCGCGAAGTCACCGCGCTCACGCCAATCGTCGTATCCAGCTACTTCGGCAATCTGGTCGCTGCCTGGCAACGGGTGGCTTATGCGCAATCACCGCCACCGTCGGCCAATGTAGCCGCCCTGTGCGACGAATGGGCGCGCCATTTCGCACCGAACGCCGCAGCACCGTCGCCAACCACGCCGGCGTAAATGGCTACCACTGCCCCAACCCCCGAACGCGCGTGGCTCCTGCCCGCCATCGCCACCGCTTTGCTGGCCGTCGGTGCAGTGTGGTTTTTTGCCACCCACCAATATGTGGAAGAGCGTGTCTGGGTTGGATTGAAAGGCGAGGCACGGCGCGACCCTTATTTTGGGCTCAAGCGTTTTATGGCAGCCATGGGTGCCAACGTGCGTGACCAAACCAGCGGCACTGCCGTCACCAAAGCACCGGTGCAGGTGATCCAAGCCGCCCTGGCAGCGCCTGCGGACAACGCGGTGATGCTGCTGACGCATCGGCGGCAAATCACGATTTTGGAGCGCCACGCCCGTGAATTGCAAACCTGGGTAGCGAAGGGTGGGCACTTGATCGTTGAAGCCGAGGCCAAGGCCGAGCCGGATGCAGTGCTCGATGTGTTCGGAGTCAAACGTGCCGACCTCTTGCGGCAGCCTGCTCCCGCCGCCTCCAGCGGTAGTACCGCGCCGCAGCCACGCGGCCAGACCCAGCCGATTAGCGCAACTTTGCCAGACTCGGTCAAAACCTTCGAATTGCAGTACCACCCGTTTCAACGGCTGGAGTACTCAGGCCCGGCGCTACTACGAGTCGAAGACCCGCGCGGCCTGCATATCGTGCAGCTGGCGCATGGCAAAGGGCGCGTCACCGTTGTCAGCAATTTCACCTTTCTGCGGCATTACGGTCGCAACCCTGCCTGGGGTAAAACCGCTGAAGACGACGCTGCAGGCAGCGCGAAACGCGCCTTCAACCAAAGCTTGAGCGGCGGCGACCACGCTGAATTCATCTGGCGGATAGCGACCAGCGGCATCAAAGAGGGAGCGGCCCCCATCGCCTGGGTCATCTGGGGCCGTGACCGCCTGTCGATTTGGAAGTGGCTCGGCGACAATGCCAGCGCCGTGCTGATCGCGCTGGCCGCGCTGCTCGCGCTGTGGCTGTGGCGCGTGATTCCGCGCTTTGGGCCATTACAGCCCGATGCGCCGCAGGTGCAGTTGAGCTTGCGCACTCACCTACAAGCCGTCGGCGCATTTCTGTGGCGGCAAAACGGCGCCGAAACCATGTTTCACGAAGCCCGCCGCGAGTTGGCCGACCAGATCAAGCGCAAGAAACCCGCGTGGAGCAATTTGCCGCCCAACGAGCTCGCCAAAGAATTGGCAATTGCCTCAAAAACCAATCCCAGAGCGGTTCTTCAGATGATGCGCGAGCCAGTCAACACGCCACAGCAGTTTTACCGCAACGTGCGTTTGGTGCAAGCGATTCGCAATGCCTTGTAAACAATGCGCAGCACACCTTTCTCGAATTTCTGACCAGCGAATCTAAAAACCATGCCCCTCACCGACGACCAACTCTCCCAAGCTTCGCGCATCATGCAGGCGATGCGCGCCGAAATTGCCAAAGCCGTAACCGGCCAGCGCGTTGTGGTAGACCAAGTGCTGATCGCGCTGATTGCAGGCGGTCACGTGCTGCTCGAAGGTGTGCCGGGCCTAGGCAAAACCCTGCTCGTGCGGGCACTCGCCAAAACTTTCGAAGGGGCCTTCGCGCGGATTCAATTCACTCCCGATTTGATGCCCGCCGACGTGACCGGTCACACGCTGTTCGACCCATCCACCGGCCAATTCTCCACCCGCAAAGGGCCGATCTTCACCAACCTTTTGCTGGCCGACGAGATCAACCGTGCGCCTGCTAAAACCCAGGCGGCCTTGCTTGAATCGATGCAAGAAGGGCAAGTCACGATTGAAGGTAATTCGCTGGCGCTGCCGATGCCTTTCATGGTGCTGGCCACGCAAAACCCGATTGAGCAGGAGGGCACCTATCCGCTACCCGAGGCGCAACTTGACCGCTTTCTGTTCAAGATCAATATCGAATTCCCCGAAGGCGCGGAAGAGATCGCTCTGGTGCGCCAAGTCACCACCGGCAAGCTGGGCGACAAGCTTGATGTCGAGGCTGTCACAGCCATCATCAAACCGACGACCCTGCAAGCCTTGCAGCAGGTGGCAGCGCAAGTGACAGTCGACGACCAAGTGCTCGACTACGCGGTGCGCATTACCCGCGCCACCCGCGTGTTCAACGGCATTGCCTCGGGTGCCGGCCCGCGCGGCGGCATCTCGCTGGTGCGCGCCGCTCGCGCTGCCGCAGTCATGGCTGGGCGTGGCTTTGTGACCCCCGACGATGTAAAGGGCGTGGCGCTACCCGTGCTGCGCCACCGCGTAACGCCAACGCCAGAGTTGGAGATCGAAGGCCAGCAGGTCGATGGGCTGATTCAAGCGTTGCTGGGGCAGGTGCCGGCCCCGCGGCAGTAGTCTGACAGCGACAGGAATGCGCCCCACCCCGCTGACTCTGGGAATAGCCGCCGCGTGGCTGGTCGCGGCGCTTGCCGCCTCGATCTGGCCCGCCTTGCATGCCGGTTGGCTGTGGTCTGGCGCAGCGCTGCTGGTCATCGCGGCCGCCGACGCGATGCTGGCTTGGCGACCACCCGCGCTGCTGATCGAGCGCGAAATGAGCGCCTCATGGCCGGTGGGCGTTTGGCAAACTGTCACGCTCAAAATCAGCAACCGCGAGACCGCCAGCAAGCGCCACTTGCGCCTCACGCTGTTTGATCACACCCCGACTGAAGTCCGCTTTGAGGCGCTGCCTGCCACGCTCGCGATTCCGGCTGGGCAATTCGCCAAGCTCACCTATCGCGCCCGCGCTGAGTTGCGTGGCAATCTGCAATTCGGCCAAACCGGGGTGCGCCTGAGTTCACCCTTTCGCCTCTGGGAGCGGCAGCTTATGGCCGGTGCGGCACAACCGGTGCGGGTCTACCCCAACTTCGCGGCAATTGCAAAATTTGCCTTGCTCGCCACCGACAATCGCCTTTCGCAAATCGGCGTATTGCAACGCCGCCGCCGTGGCGAGGGCCTGGATTTCCATCAACTGCGCGAATACCGCGAGGGTGACGCGCAGCGGCAGATCGACTGGAAAGCCACTTCGCGGATGAAGAAGCTGATCTCGCGCGAATATCGCGACGAACGCGACCAGCAAATTTTCTTTCTGCTCGATTGCGGGCGACGCATGGCGGGGCGCGAGCGCAACTCCGACGACCTCGAACTCTCCCACTTTGACCACGCACTCAACGCCACGCTGCTCTTGGCCTACGCCGCCTTACGCCAAGGCGATGCAGTGGGCTTCGCCACCTTTGGCACTGAAGAGCCACGCTATCAGGCCCCGCGAAAATCGGGGGCCACGGTCACTTCCCTGCTCAATGCACTCTACGACTTGCAACCTGGCTTGCAGTCGCCCGACTATTACACCGCCGCCACCTCACTGAGCAAGCGCCTGAAAAAGCGCGCACTGATTATCGTCATCTCCAATTTACGCGATGAAGACGACGACACCTTGTCGCCTGCACTGAAGCTCTTGGGCGAGCGTCATTTGGTGCTTTTTGCAAGCCTGAAAGAACGCGCGGTTGACGATGTGCTGGCGGAGCGCGTAACCCGATTGCCGAGCGCCCTCACCCACGTATCAGCACGTATTTACGCGCGCCAGCGCGCCCAAGCGTTTGAGCGCGTTGCGCGCCATGGCGCACTCACGCTCGATATTGAACCGGCCAAACTGCCGATTGCCTTGGTGAACCGGTATCTGGAAATCAAGAAGACCGGCCGGTTATAGGTCTTGAAGAAAGCCATCCAGAGCGGATCTTCATGGCAATGCCCTGAAGATCCGCCCTGATAAAGGCTCTTGAGGAATGACGGCGTGTTGTCCACGCCCATGTCGTGAAGAACAGCCGTGGTAAAGACTCTTGAGGAACAACCTCACTCTACTCCCGTCATTCCCGCGAAAGCGGGAATCCAGCCGGCGTGACGTGACGAATGCCGCTGGGTTTAAGCCGCATGGTTGGTGATCGCTACAACGGCAACCGCAAAAACAAAACGCCGCCAGAATTGGCGGCGTTTTGTTTTTGAAGAGGCGCGCTGGATAAGAGTCTTCTGGCAGTAGAGCTCGGAGAACGGCTCTGGTGGCTGGTTTTCAGCTTAGCCGACCAAAAACTTCTTTGATTTGAAACAGAAATATTGGTGGTACGTCCCACATTTGTCCACGTCCCCTATCGTCCATCATTGCCGCATCGTGGAGACCGGCAATCAGAGTTGGCGGTTCTAGCACTCCAGCGCCAAAGCAGCGATCACCACCGGGGTTGCAACCCCGGTGAAACATAACGTCAAAAACAAAACCACAACACCCCCCAGAAACCACGCAAGGGGCATCAACCCAAAAGAATAAAACCCCTCACTTATCCACAGCCTGTTTGCACGGCTCTAAACTGCAATCGGCGGGGTCGATATTCGATGAAACATCGGAGTCAATTTTGGATGAAAATCAACGACTATGCGATCAAAGCGTGCACCTGTGCGCCTGACAGGACGGCACCGCTGCTGAAGAAAAACCGTTCAATCTGATTTTCCGGTGCGACAAACCAGTACTGCACCAGGAAATGGTCGGTTGCACCATAGATCACCACCAAGTCGGAATTCGAGCGCACAAAGCGTACATCCCCCTGCGCGATGCCTGAGCCAAAAATGACCTTATCAATCTCGCTGGTGATGCCGCTGTCGTAAACGATATCAAAACCATCGCCCAGGTTCATCCGGTAGGTGTCGCCACCAGCACCGCCATACAGGTAGTCCAGACCCGTGCCACCGGTGAGATCGTCAGCACCTTCGCCACCGAAGCCGACATCGTTGCCCGCGTCGCCGTTGAAGGTGTCATTGCCCGCCCCGGCGTAGAACCAGTCGTTGCCGTCGCCGCCATTCCCGATGTCATTGCCGCCTGCCAGCGTGTCAACCAAATCACCGATCAGGATGTCGTTACCGGCACCACCATTGAGGGTGTCGTTACCTTCGAAACCCCAAAGCGTGTCGATGCCGTCATCGCCATTGAGCACATCGTTTCCGGCATCTCCGATCATCCAGTCGTCACCAGTGCCACCATTCCCGGTATCGTCACCGTCGCCAAGAAGGAAGACATCATTGCCGGCATCACCATTCATGATGTCATTGTCGGCATAGCCGAAGAAGACATCGTTGCCATCGCCACCGTTTGCCACGTCCGCTCCGGCGTCACCGACTAGCCAGTCGGCACCCAATTCGCCATTGAGCACGTCGTTGCCCGCACCGCCATAGAGATAGTCATCGCCATCAGAGCCGGAAATTCTGTCAATCCCGTCACCGCCCACCAGTATGTCATTGCCTGTACCGCCATTGATTAGGTCGTTGCCGGCATAGCCATAGATCATGTCGTCGCCCGCTTCGCCAAACAGAATGTCGTCGCCGAGGTCGTCAACGATCAAATCGTTGCCCTCCCGACCAAAAAGATGATTAAAGCCGCTGCCACCATACAGAATGTCGTCAAAGGCCGTTCCGATGGCAGATTCAATGCCGATCAGGGTGTCAACGCTTCCAGTGCCATCGTTGGTTGCAATCCCCGCGCCCAGATCGACCCGTGCGCCCTGCGTGGCGACGAGTCCAAACAGCACGAAGTCATAGCCATCGCCGCCATCAATGGTGTCATTGCCTCCAAAGCCATTCAGAAGGTCGTCACCTGCCTGCCCTTCAAGAGTATCAGCGGCGGCAGTGCCCGTAATCGTATCGGCTGCTACTGTTCCGGCGAAAAATGCCATGCTGAAAGCCTCCGTATCAAATGGTCGCCCCGCTGAAGCCGGCGCTTCGAGGCGCTTGCCAAAAGTGGCATCCTCCCTCAAGACGGTTTTTAATCCAATTTATGCTGTTGTTTTTACATTAAACGCAGCGATGCACGGTTGCTTAGTTTTGAGGCTTCTGGCGGAACGATTATTGCGCGTCGCTGCGACGAACTTGGTCTGCCGCTCACGCAGACTGCGGAAGTATTCAGGCGGATAGTCCGGAATGCTGGCCCCGCCGCCGGTGGCTTGTCGATAGACCGCATTCGAGGTTTGATCGCCCAACAATTAACGGGGTCGCCCTCAATTATTTCACAACTGTAAACTCTCCTGCGTCGCCGAAACGGCGATACCCTCCGCCATCCGTGGCCGACCACGTGGTTGTGCTTGGCGGTGCTCGCCCATTTTGCGGGCAATCTGCGCGTGGAAAAGATTGTTGCCCAGGGGCTGGTTCTGATTCAGCGCCAAACGGATCTTTGCAATGGCTTCGCTATCAAGCTCGCTGCGAAACAACGCGCGATACGCGGTCTGCCGCGATTTCTCGGCCAATTCAGCGCCACGAGCCCCCCTCCCCATTCCTGCGTGGGCTGGAATGACGGCGTGAACGGCCGACGCTGCTTGTCTTGCAATCGCGCCGCTATCAATCCAGCTTGATACCCGACTTTTGAATCACCGGCACCCACTGCTTGGCAAACGCTTCAACGGTGGCGCGGGTCTGCGCTTGGTTGGCAGACACTGGCTCCACCTTAGCGGAGACAAAGCGTTCGCGCACTGCAGGCTTTTGCATGATCTCGCCGATCTCCTTGGCCAAGCGGGCCGCTTTATCAGGTGCCATTCCTGACTTGGCGTAGAAGGCATTCCAGCCAATTGCGGTGAGTTTCAAGTCCGCCTCTTTGAAAGTTGGGATCGTGCTGATCGAGCGCTTTTCACCCGAGGTTGCCAAAATGCGCAGCTTGCCGCCTTGGTGCAACGGGAGCAGGCTGTCGAGCGCATCCACCGCCACCGCCACATGCCCGCCCACCAAATCGTTCACCAGCGGGGCCGAGCCCTTGTAGCCCACCACGGGCACGTTCACCCCCGCAGCCTGGGAGAGCATTAACGCAAAAAAATGCGGAATGCTGCCCGTAGCCGGTACGCCGAAATTGGCTTTCTCAGGGTTGGCGCGCATCCAGGCGAGCAAGTGCTTGGTTTCACGCACCGGCACCGCTGCACCCACTGCCAGCGCCATTTCGTAGCTTGCCACCTGGCTGATCGGCTGAAAATCGGCGGCCACGTTGTAGCCTGCGTCTCTGAGCACTTGCGGCATGATGACCATCAAGGCCGGGTTCACCAGCACCAGCACGTTGGCATCGGCTGGCATGCGCTTGATGTTTTGCAACGCCAGGCGCCCGCCCGCACCCACCATGTTTTCGACAATCACGGTTTGCCCCAAACGCGCTTGCAACTCGTTGCCGATAATGCGCGCTGCCAAGTCAGAAGAACCACCCGCCGGGTAAGGCACGATCAGGCGCAGTTGCGTCTCTTGTGCGCTGGCTGAAAAAGCACTGAAGCAAGCGGACGCTGCAAGTGCGACGGTGGCTACAAATTGGCGCTTTTTCATGGGCTGTCTTTTTGGTTATTTTTTGGTTGATTAAGTCGTTGGGCGGTGACGGAAGGCTGGTGGAATTCTTAGCCTAGGAGCCTGTCGGACTTAACGGATCGAGCCAAAATTGTCGAAAATTTCGTAGCGTTTGGTGATACTTTATACCCAATAGTTGTTCTATTGGCGACGGAAG
>JANLTH010000142.1:0-6956 GCA_031362865.1 Burkholderiales bacterium
GCGCCGCGACTTCACGGTCAACGCGATGTTCTTCGACCCAGTGGCAAACGTGGTGATCGATTACCACAAGGGCATGGCCGATCTCAAAGCCAAAACCTTGCGCATGATCGGCGACCCGGCTACCCGCTATCGCGAAGACCCGGTGCGCATGCTGCGGGTGGCGCGTTTTGCTGCCAAGCTGCAGTTCAAGATCGAACCTAAAACCAAAGCGCCGATTGAAGAATTGGGCGCGCTGCTGAGCAACGTGCCGCCCTCGCGCTTGTTTGACGAAATGCTCAAAATGCTGCTCTCGGGCTACGCGGTGGCGGCCGTCAAGGCGCTGCGTGACGAGAAGTTGCACCATGGCCTGCTGCCGCTCTTGGACGTGATTTTGGAGCAGCCGCAAGGCGAAAAATTTCTCATGCTGGCCCTGCAACGCACTGACGAGCGCATTGGCATTGGCAAAGGTGTCTCTCCCGGCTTTCTCTTCTCGGCGCTGCTCTGGAACGAAGTGCTCAAGGTGTGGCAGCAGCGCAAAGCGGCCAACCAGCACGCGATCCCCGCGCTTTTCGCCGCGATGGACGATGTGATTGACCAGCAACGCGAAAAACTCGCCATCACCAAGCGGCATGTGGGTGACATGAAAGAAATCTGGGCGTTGCAGCCGCGTTTTGAGCGGCGCAATGGGCGCTTTGCCCACCGCTTGATGGAGCACCCGCGCTTTCGCGCCGCCTATGACTTTTTGCTGCTGCGCGGCGAAAGTGGCGAGATCGATGCCGCACTTGGAACTTGGTGGACAGAATTCATTGATGCGGACGACGCGGGCAGAAATGCCTTGGTCAACGGCCTCTCGGCGCGTGACGGGCAAGCGCCGGCCAAGAAGCGTCGCCGCGTGCGCAGCCGTCGCCCTGAAGGCGAGAGCGGAGGCGACACTGCCGCTGGGAACGCCGTGGAGAATGGCTCTGGTAGCGGTTCTTCAGATATGCCTTCACCCACTCCAGCGGCTCCATGATCGCAGCGTTTGTCGCACTGGGGGCCAACCTTGGTGATGCCGAACGCACCGTCCGCGCAGCGCTCGACGCGCTCAACGAAATCGGCGAAACATTGCTGTTGCAAGCTTCTTCGCTGTACCGTTCCGGCCCGGTAAACGCGCCCGGCCCGGACTACATCAATGCGGTGGCCGAGATAGAAACCAAGCTGGATGCAGTCGCGCTGTTGCGCGAGCTGCAAGCCATCGAAACCGCCTTCGGGCGCAAGCGCCCTTACCGCCACGCACCTCGCACGCTCGACCTGGATTTGCTGCTGTTTGGGGACCTCACGCTCGACTCGCCCGAGCTCAAGCTGCCGCATCCGCGCCTGTTACAGCGCGCTTTTGTGCTCCATCCTTTGCTCGAAATCGCGCCAGACATCGTGATTCCTGGTTATGGCCCGGCTGACCAATTTGTGGCGCACGTTTCGGCCCAGCCAATCCGGCGGCTCCCTGCGCCTGGCTGAAAAATCACCTTGGCGGCAAGCGCGGCCGCCGCCGATATTTACCTGAATCAGCCCATCAATGCACGCTCTGTAGGCCCGGCCAGACGTGCTCGGTGCGGTATAGTGCATCTTCAGAACCTTAAACCTAGGTGTCATTCCGATGCGAGCGCCGCCGATCTGTGGCGCTCGTGCCGAAATGACGGAAGAAGAAGATGTCGCTGCCGTCAAAACTGAAATACATCGTCGTCGAAGGGCCGATTGGCGCGGGCAAAACCAGCCTCGCCAAGCGCGTTGCCGAATACGGCCAAGCCGCTACCCTACTTGAAGCGCCCGAGGCCAACCCATTTTTGGAGCGCTTCTATCGCGACATGCCGCGCTACGCGTTGCCGACTCAGCTCTTTTTCCTGTTTCAGCGCATCAACCAACTGCGCGACATGACGCAGACTGACTTTTTTGCCGGTACCACTGTTTCCGATTTCCTCTTCGACAAAGACCCGCTGTTCGCCCAGCTCACCCTGGCCGACGACGAAATGCACCTCTACCAGCAGATCTACGACTCGCTCAAGCCGCAAGCGCCGATTCCTGATCTGGTGATCTACTTGCAAGCGCAACCCGAGGTGCTGGTGGAACGTGTCAGGCGGCGCGGCGTGGCCGCCGAGCAGGGCGTATCAGAAACCTATTTGCTGCGCTTGGCCGAGCGCTACAGCCGTTTCTTCTATCACTACAACGCCGCGCCGGTTCTTATCATCAACGCCGACCATTTCAATTTTGTCGATGTCGAAGAGGATTTCGCCTTGCTGATCCATCGCATCAAAACCATGCGCGGCAAGCGGAGTTATTTCAACCGCACCGAGTGATTCCGGCGTTTTGGTCATGACCATCGACATCGACCAGCTGACCCGTCCTGAACTGGCTCAGAGCCCGACGCGATAGGATGTCCGCACACTACTTCTCGGCCAGCACCTTGATTGCCGCCAAGCTCTCTTCATACTTGCGGCCGACCATTTTGTCCATGTTGAATACCAGCCCCATCAACTTGGAAATGAACGGGCTGGGCCCATGCATCGCCTGCGCCAATCGCGTGGCTTCGCCTTCTTTGGCAAGGACAAACTCGACCTGATTGTGAGCCTCAAAAGGTGCGCTGAAATCAAGCTTGAGCACCAGCTTGGTGGCAGACAGTGATTCGATGATTTCCATGCGCCCGGCCCCAACATCCTTGTTGCCCGTCCAGTTGTAAACCGCGCCCACGCCACTGGCCGACCCGCTGTAGCTGCGCCGCAAGGCGGGGTCGAGTTTTTCCCACGGCGACCAAGCTTCCCATTGCTTGAAATTGTTCAAAAGCGGAAATATCTTCTCTGGCGACGAGTTGACAAGCACGGAACGCTCGATCCGAAACCGGTTAGGGCGCGTGGCGGCGAAGATGAGCAGCGCTGCCAGTGCGAGCAGCACGATCACCGCGAAAAAGAGCAGGATTTTCAGCATGGCGAATCCTTTCCGATTCAGTGTTGCGTGGGCGTTGCAGGGAGGACTTTACTGATTTTGGCGCGAGCCATCTTGGGGCTGGCATCGCGGAGTACCCGGGCCGTATACGCCTTGCTGACCAGCGCCTTTACCACGGCGGGTTTGGCAGAAGCTAGTGTAGTGTTGCACGCTGTTTGCGACTTATAAAAATGATGGATTTTTCGTCGAATCGAGGTGCAAAGCGCAGTCATAGTTCCACTATGATGGAGCGTATCCCGAATTTTGTGTAAGGGCCATAGGATGCCGCAAAGCGGCGCACATCGACATGGGAGGCCGCATCAACGCATGGCTGAACCGCGACCGCAGGAAATCGGAGACCGGCAAGAGATCAGCCCGGCTTGAGATTCGCACCGCGCTCGATCACTACGGTCGCGTCTAGCAAATCACGCGAATGATTCACGTCGGATTGACTGATGAGCACTGAGAGTGCGTGCGCCTTTAAACCTGCAATGACTTCTGAGAGACGTTCTGATAACGCTGGCGCCACCCCTTCAAACGGCTCATCGAGCAACAACAAGCGCGTGCCCACGCCCAAGGCACGGGCCAGCGCCACCATTTTTTGTTGACCACCTGACAGCAGCAAGGCACGCCGGTCTTTCATCGCGGTCAGTTCGGGCAATACGCTGTAGACGAAGGCCAAGCGCTCATCAGGCTTGAGCGCCGGGTTGACCCACAGCGGGATCAAGATATTCTCCTCCACCGTCAATTCAGGCACCAGGCCACGGTCCTCGGGCATATAGCCCACGCCCATCGCCGCGCGCGCCTCACGTGGCAGCGCTCCCAACTCTTTACCTTCAAAAACTACGCTGCCACCATGTGGGCTTAAGTGCCCCATGATGCTGCGTAACAGCGTGGTTTTTCCCGCGCCGTTGCGCCCCACCAAACCCACCATTTGGGCGGTAGGCACGTTGAGTGAAAAGCCGCGCAGCACATCGACAGTTTGAATACGTACTTGCAGGTTATTAATCGTCAGCATGGTGCGGGGCTTCAGTGGAATTTGCCACTACCGGTCACGTAGCGACGCACTTCAGCATTAGCCAGCACGTCGGTGGGCAGCCCGTCAGCGATTACGCGGCCACTGTAAAAGGCGGCAACTCGCGCGGCAAAACGTTCAACAATATCCATATCGTGCTCAACAAACAGCACCGCGACTGGGGCGCTGGCAATCGCTTGCATCACGGTTTCCATCATCGGGAATTTTTCTTCCGCCGCCACACCGCTGGTGGGTTCGTCGAGCACCAGCAGCTTGGGGCTGGCGGTGAGCGCCATCGCAATGTCGAGGAGCTTACGCACGCCGCCGGGCAACTCGACCACGCGGCGTTGCGCCATCGCGGCCAAGCCGAAACGTTCGAGCAAGGCCATGCCTGCGGCAATTTTTTCCGGCGTGGCACCGCTCTTGGTCATCGGCAGGCCGCCGTCTGTGCAGGCGGCAGCCACCAACACGTGCTCCAGCACGGTCAGTTGCGCCCATAGTTGCGGAATTTGAAACGAGCGCGCCACGCCCCGGCGAGTGATGTCGCGCGGGCCTAAGGCGGTGATGTCTTCACCGGCAAAGCGAATCGTGCCAGCGCTCGGTTTCACATAGCCGGTGACCATGTTGACGAAGGTAGTTTTGCCCGCGCCATTGCTGCCGATCAAGCTCACCATTTCGCCAGGGGCCACGTCGATGCACACGTTGTCGGCAGCCACTACTGCGCCAAAGCTGCGCTTCAAACCCTGTGCAGAAAGCAGGATTTCGCTCATCGCTGCGCCCCATCCGATTTGCCGGTCAAGCGCGCGCCCAACGAGCCTAAGCCATTGGGCAAGAAGCGAATCACCAGCAACAGAAATACGCCTAGAGCCAACTGCCAAGTGTTCGGAAAATACGCGCTTGAAAACGAGCGCACCAATTCCAATATGAAGGAGCTGGCAAACAAGGCCACCACGCTATGATGCCCGGCCAAAATGGCGACAAAGACAAACTCTCCCGAGGTCGTCCAGTATGAAAACTGCGGGTCGATGTGGCCCAGCGCCAAAATCGACAACGCGCCGCCAGCGCCACCCAAAGTGCCCGCGATCAAGAGGTTGGTCATCATCACCCGTGCGACTGAAACGCCGAGATACTCCACCCGCAATTCATTGTCGCGAATCGCTTGTGAAACCAAGCCGCGCGCCGAGTTGCAGTAAATGCGCGTGAGCACGCCAAACACCACGCTGACCACCACGACCACGGTGTGCAGCACGGCAGGCGCTTGCGCGTCTGGCGCACGCCAGCCGAATACCGTGGCGCGGGTGACGTTAAAACCGTCCGAGCCGCCCAGTGACTGAGTTTTCATCAGCACGCCATAAAGCACCATCGACAAAGCCAGTGTGAGCATGGCAAAAAAGATGCCGCGATAACGCGCCAGAAATGGCGCAAACGGCAACGTGATCAGCAAGCCCGCCAATGCGCCCAAGCCTGAGAGCAGCAGCGCATCCGTCACTCCCCATTTATTGAAGGCGATGGCCGCCGCGTAGCCGCCAGCGGCGTACACCAAGCCCTGGCCAAACGGCACCACGCCGCAGCGCATCAACACTAGCACGCCCAGCGAAACCAAGCCCAATGAGAGTGCCAGCATCGAGAGCGAGACCAGCCATTTCGGGGCCAGCCAGCCGAACCAAATTAGCGCGGCACCTATCCAAAGACCCGCCACCAGAGCGGTTCTTGGGCCTGTATTTGCGCGAGCGGAGAAAATTTCGCTCATATTTTTCGCGCCTGAATCCGTTGAAACAGGCCCTCAGGGCGAAAGAACAGAATCGCTGCCATCACCACATAAATACTGAACAACTCGGCCGGTGGATACACATGCACTGCCGCCGCCCGCGAGAGGCCCACCACCAGCGCACCAATTGCAGCGCCTTCAATGCTGCCCAGGCCACCAATGATGACCACCGCAAACGAGACAATTACCACCCCAACCGATAAGCCCGGCTGCACCGAGATCATCGGCGCGGTGAGCGCACCGCCTAATGCCGCCAAAAAGATGCCGAACATGAATGCAAAGGTGTAGATGCGGTTCACCTTGACCCCCATCGAGGCGGCAATCTCGGCGCTGTGAATCACGGCGGTCACAATCTTGCCCAGCCGAGTGAGGTTCAAGCCCCACCACACGCCGATGCCCACCACCACCGCCAGGGCGATCAACATAAAGTCGTAGCCCACGTAGGTTTGCTTGCCGATATGTACATTGCCAAACACTTGATACAGATCCGAAGCGTAGTAGGGGTTAGTGCCCCAGGCCAGCTTCATCGCGTCTTCAAAAATCAAAAAGAGCGCGTAGGTCACCAGCACCAGCAGCACCTCGTCGCGCCCATAAAAAACCCGCAAGAGGCCACGCTCCACCAGCGGGGCCAGTACCGCCGCGACCAGCACTGCGGCCAGCACCAGCGCCACCAAGGCCAACGCCGGGTTGACCTTGAGCGCTGCCAGCACCGTCGCCAGGCTCGCGCCCGCGTAGGCCCCCACGGCATAAAAACTGCCGTGCGCGATATTGAGAATTTTCAGTACACCAAAAACCAGCGTCAACCCCAAGGCGACGATGAAGAGCCAGGAGGCATAGGTGATGCCGTCAATCAGGATGGTGATGAGCGTCATGGGTGATGCGGGGATCGCAGGTCAGGGATCAAGGATCGGGGGGGCGGGCACTTACTGCGCCCGCCCTGATTTCATTGCTTGACCAGTCGCTTCAGCACTTGGCGCCAGGCATGCCGTTCTTGATCCAGTCCTCAGCTTTGACACCCTCGGGCGGGTTCACGCAATCCGCCGGAAAGCGCTGAATGTCTTCGAGCACCACCATCTTTTTAGCTGCGTCCCAACGGGTTTTGCCGATCGCGGTTTCTTGCGTGGCTTGATGGCCACCACCGATGTTCATGCGGATGCGCCCAGCTGGCGACTCCCACTCGCTACCCTTGAGCGCGGCTGCCAACTGCTCGTGCGTGGGCTTTTTGCCGCCGTTGGCAGCCAT
>JANLTH010000113.1:0-5276 GCA_031362865.1 Burkholderiales bacterium
CCTCGTCGGCCAGCTTGACATACTTGGCTTCGGCATCCGCTTCGGAATGCACGACCACCGTTTTGATCCCCATTTCACGACAGGCGCGCTGAATCCGCAGCGCAATCTCGCCGCGATTAGCGATTAAAACCTTCCCAAACATGGCCATATTCGCTTATCTCCGCGTATTTCAGTCAATATTCAGTTAGATTGGGCAATCAAGAATAGCGGCTGACCGTACTCCACCGGCTGCCCGTTTTGCACCAAAATCTGTTTGACCACGCCGCCCACATCAGCCGGAATCTCGTTCATGATCTTCATCGCCTCGATCACGCACAGAGTTTGGCCTTCCTTAACCGCCTCGCCTTCATTGACGAACACTTTGACACCGGGCGAAGCAGAGCGATAAAAAGTGCCCACCATCGGCGACTTGACCACCGTACCAACCAGTGCGGGCGGTTCAGCGGGAACCACCGCAGCCACAACCGGGGCGGCGGCAAGCACCGGCAGGGGGACACTCATCGGTACGGTGTGGGTGGGAACACCGGCAAAGGCGTGCTGCTGCATCATTGGTACACCCGCCTTGACAATGCGCACCCGCTCCTCGCCCTCAGTGACTTCCAACTCGCTGATACCCGAGGTTTCGACTAACTCGATCATAGTTTTTAGTTTACGCAAATCCATGATTTCCCCTTCTAAATCCGGTAATTCCAGTTAACTTGCAGCTTTTTCGATTTCTTCCAACGCATAAGCTAGCGCCATAAAGTAGCCGCGTGCGCCCATGCCGACGATACTGCCCACCGCTACATCGGTAAAAAACGAGTTCTTGCGCCAGGCTTCGCGCTTGTAGATATTCGACAAATGCACCTCGATGAACGGAATCGAGACACCAAGCAGCGCATCACGCATCGACACGCTGGTGGTGGTGAACCCAGCCGGATTCAGGATGATGAAGCGGGTTCCATCAGTGCGGGCCGCCTGAATTCGGTCAACCAGCACATGTTCGGCATTGCTTTGCAGGTGATTGAGCGGAATTTGCGCTTCGGCGGCAGCACGTTGCAGCTTGCCGACGATGTCGTCCAGCGTTTCGTGGCCGTACAAATGGGGCTCGCGAATGCCGAGCAGGTTCAGATTGGGGCCATTGAGCACCAGCACCGAGGCGGGTTTGTCGCGCGCTACCGCGCCAGATGGGACGGGCAGGTTGGCCAACACCGCTTCTGCTGGATCTGCACCCGCTACACCCGCTGCGCCTGAAGTCCCACCAAGGCCGCCTTTGCCTCCCTGACTGCGCCCTCTGCCACTTCGTCTGCTGCCTGCCATGCTGCCACCCTTGCGTGTCACTAAAGAGCAGGAAGTCTAGCGCATTTGCCTAGCAACGTGGCGCTTTCAGCGCGTCGAAGCATTGGCAGCGGCAACTTCTGACTTCAACTCCTGCACCGAAATGCGCCCAAGTTTCACGTACGTCGCTTTACCTGCGCTATTAATCACTAATGTGTAAGGTAACGCACCCGAAGCGTTACCCAAGGCGCGGCTGAGTGAAATCGTTGCGCCGGTGCCCGAGAGTAGCGGGTAGTTGACCGGGTTGGTTTTCGCAAAAACCTGCATGTTGTCAACAGAATCGATACCAATGCCAACAACTTGAACGTTGTTAGTGACACTTTCTGCCTGGAAACGTGCCAAATCGGGCATTTCTTCCTTACAAGGCGCGCACCAAGTGGCCCAAAAATTGACTACCAGTGTTTTCCCTGAGAAGTCTTGCAGGCGCGTCGGTGTGCCCTGCAAATCGTTGAATTGGGTGGTCAGGAGCGCCGCCAGCGCGTCGTCAGGTACCAAACCTGAACCCATCCGTGCAACGCCAAACCAAAGCCCGGCAACCACACCTACGCTGGCAAGCAGCACGGCCGGCAAGAGCCGCGTGGCACGGGCGCGGCTGTTCCAAATGCTCATGGCGCAGGTGCCGGTTGATCGAGCAAGGCCTGCACGCCGCTGACCTCCGCGCGCTCTGCATTGGCGGTGCTGCGCAGGTCGTCGGTGTCGTAGATCGCCAACTTGACCAGCTCGTCGCGCCACTCGAAGGTGAGCAAGGGCACAGTGCCACGCCGCTGCCGGTTGAAGTGCGCGCGTTCCGCAGTGCCATAGCGCATTTGCCGATTAAGCAGCCAAAACTCAACCCGCTTGGGGTCGTCCACAAACACCGCTAACTCAATTACCGCAGCGGGCCCAGCCGTGCCTTTGAATACCGCGCCTGAGAGATGCGGGCGTGACTCCGGCAGCGCCTGTGCCAGCGTTGTCATCAAATCAAACGCAATTTCGCGCAAGCTGCGCACATGGTCTCGTTGCGCATCGCCCTGGAACAAGTCCTGATAAGTACGCAACTCGTCTTCAATTTCGTCGTTATCAGGTAAATCGACACGCTGCCCACTGCGCAAATAGGGCTTGGCCGCGATACGCTTGGCCTCGGCGTAATCAAGCGCGCCATCTTCAGCCATCAAACGGGCGGCTTCAGCTGCGATGGTGCGGCGCGTCAGAGAGGGATGTTTGGGCATTTAGAATCAACTCGATCAGCAATCACGACACACCTTTAACAACGCGCCATGCACATTCACATTGTAGGCATCTGCGGCACTTTTATGGGCGGTTTGGCCGCGCTCGCACGCGCCAGCGGGCATCAGGTGACTGGCTGTGACGCCAATGTCTACCCGCCGATGTCTACCCAGCTCGAAGCGCTGGGCATCCGCATCGTGGAGGGCTTTGCTGCCGACCAAGTGGCGCTGCGGCCTGACCTTTTTGTGATCGGTAACGTCGCCAAGCGCGGCATGCCGCTGATTGAGGCAATTCTCGACCAGCGCCTGCCCTACACCTCTGGCCCGCAATGGCTTGGTGAGCAGGTGTTGGCAAAGAAGTGGGTACTCGCTGTTGCCGGAACGCACGGTAAAACAACCACCTCCAGCATGCTTGCGTGGATACTTGAAGCGGCGGGCAAGCAGCCTGGCTTTTTAATTGGCGGCGTGCCGCTCAATTTTGGCGAAACCGCACGCCTAGGCGGCTCAGAATTGTTTGTGATTGAAGCCGACGAATACGACACCGCCTTTTTCGACAAGCGCTCCAAGTTTGTTCACTACCGGCCCAAAACCGCCATTTTGAACAATCTTGAGTACGATCATGCCGACATCTTCGCGGATCTCGCTGCGATTGAGACGCAATTCCATCACTTGGTGCGAACTGTGCCCAGCGCCGGTCGGGTGATTTGCAACGCCGACGAAGCCGCGCTGGACCGCGTGTTGACACGCGGCTGCTGGACCCCGGTCGAACGCTTCGGCTCAGACCATCAGGCGGCATGGCGCGCGACCGACATGCGAGCGGAAAGCTTCACCGTGCTGCATCAAGGCAAACCCGCAGGCGAAGTGCGCTGGACGGCAGGCGGGCAAGTGCAGGGTGCGCATAATCGCGCCAACGCCCTAGCCGCGATTGCCGCCGCTCACCACGCAGGTGTCCCGGTGGCTGAAGCAGCAGCCGCTTTAGGTCGCTTTGAAAACGTCAAGCGCCGCATGGAAAAGCGTGGAGAAGTGCGCGGGGTAACGGTCTTCGACGATTTCGCACACCACCCCACCGCGATTGCTACCACCGTTGAAGGCTTGCGCACCGCAGTTGGCACGGCGCGCATTTTGGCAGTGCTCGAACCGCGCTCAAACACCATGAAGCTTGGCACCATGAAAGCCGCACTGCCTGCCAGCTTGAAGGATGCGGACCTCGTGTTCGGCTATGGCGAAGGCTTGGGATGGGACTTGGCCGAAGCACTCGCGCCTATGGGCGACAAGGCGCGTGTTTTTGCGGGAGCCCAAGCACTTGAGGCGCTAGTCGCGGCAATCGTCAAGGCCGCGCGCCCCGGCGACCAAGTGCTGGTGATGAGCAATGGCGGGTTTGGCGGGGTGCACGAGAAGCTGTTGCGCGCGCTGAGCGAGGCTGCGGCAGCGCAGTAACGCGCTCAGTGAATGCCTGAAGAACCTTGCCCAATAAGGCTCTTCAGCCAATCTCCAGGGTCCTCGGAAAGTCCGGGAACAGCGCTAAAGCAGTTGATTCGCGGCTTTGCCCCAAAAAGCGCATCGCCCCATCGGTAGCGCACAGCCAAACTTCTTCGGCACCCGCAGCAAAGTAAAGTGCCGCCTTTTCCTGCATTTCGCGCTCGGAATTGGAGGGGGAAAGGACTTCGATGCAGACCGGCGGTGCTGTATCTGTTGAAGGCAAACCAGTAGGGCGAGCCTCCGTGCGATAAGGGACTTTCTTGGAAACGCTTATTCGGCGCGGCTCTTCGGGCAATTCATTTGAAGACGCTTGCGGGGCGGGCTTCTTCAGGCGACATCCAAAACCTGACTCTTGCATCTGCCCGGTGCGACGACGCGTCAGTCAATCCGCTTACCCGTCTGCGCATCAAACCAATGCAAGTGCTCGCGATCCGCGCGCAGGGGCAACGCCGACCCCAAGCTTGGATGCACGCCGCCTCTGAGCCGCGAAATCACGGTCTTGCCACCTACCAATCCGTAGGCATAACTGTCGGCCCCCAAGGTTTCAACCATCTCTACCTGCATCGTGCAATCGGCTTCTTCCACCGTGGCGGGAGGCAGATGTTCAGGCCGCACGCCCAGGGTCAGGCCCGCGCGTGGCGGGTTGATTTTGGCAAGGGCTGCCGGGTCAAACAAGCTCATCGCGGGCGAGCCGATAAAGGTGGCCACGAAGGTAGAGGCAGGTTTGGCATAAACGTCGAGCGGCACCCCGATTTGCTCGGCGACACCGGCGTTGAGCACGATCATGCGCTCGCCCAGGGTCATCGCTTCAACCTGGTCATGCGTGACATAGAGGCTGGTCGTTTTGAGGTCGCGATGCAGCTTTTGCAGCTCCATGCGCATTTGCACGCGCAGCTTGGCATCCAGGTTGGAGAGTGGCTCGTCAAATAAAAAAACCGACGGGTTGCGCACAATCGCGCGGCCCATCGCAACGCGCTGGCGCTGCCCGCCAGAGAGCTGCTGCGGCTTGCGTTGCAAGAGCGGGCCGAGTTCGAGAATCCCGGCCGCGCGGTTCACACGGGTTTCGATCTCGGCTTTGGGGATACCGCGGATCTTCAAACCATAGGCCATGTTTTCAAACACGCTCATGTGCGGGTAAAGCGCGTAGTTTTGGAACACCATGGCGATGTCACGGTCTTTCGGTTCCAGGTCATTGACGACCTTGCCGCCAATCGAGATCGTGCCCGAGGTGACGGTTTCCAGGCCCGCCACCATGCGCAACAGGGTCGATTTGCC
>JANLTH010000120.1:0-17750 GCA_031362865.1 Burkholderiales bacterium
CGCCGCCTTTGATCGCATCGACAAACTCAAAGCCTTTGCCCGGTTCTTGCGGCTCAACCCGAAGCACGACGTGCCCGTACTGACCGCGACCACCGGATTGTTTAATGAATTTACCTTCAACTTCTTCGCACACCTTGCGGATGGTTTCGCGGTAGGCCACTTGCGGCTTACCGACCGACGCTTCGACCCCAAACTCGCGGCGCATACGGTCCACGATGATTTCGAGGTGCAACTCACCCATGCCGGAGATGATGGTCTGGCCCGACTCTTCATCGGTACGCACGCGGAACGACGGATCTTCTTGGGCCAGACGATTCAAGGCCAAGCCCATTTTTTCTTGGTCAACCTTGGTTTTGGGCTCAACCGCTTGCGAAATCACCGGCTCCGGGAACACCATCCGCTCAAGCGTAATGATGTGGTCGGGGTTGCACAAGGTATCGCCCGTGGTCGTGTCTTTCAAACCAACCGCCGCCGCAATGTCGCCCGCGCGGACTTCTTTCAGGTCTTCGCGCTTGTCCGCGTGCATCTGAACGATGCGGCCCAAACGCTCTTTCTTGCCCTTCACGGGGTTGTAGATCGAGTCGCCGGTTTGAATCACGCCGGAGTAAACGCGGAAGAAAATCAACTGGCCGACAAACGGATCGGTCATGATTTTGAACGCCAGCGCTGAAAATTTCTCGTCGTCCGCAGCGCGGCGCTCACCCCGCTCGCCGCTTTCGAGCTCGCCCTTCACCGGCGGAATGTCGCCCGGTGCTGGCAAATAGTCGATCACGCCGTCCAACATGGCTTGCACACCCTTGTTTTTAAAGGCCGAACCACACAGCATCGGCACAATTTCGTTGGCGATGGTGCGATTGCGCAGGGCAAGCTTGATCTCAGCTTCGGTGAGGGCGATGCCTTCGAGGTACTTGGTCATCAACTCATCGGTTGACTCGGCGGCCGCTTCCACCATATTTTCATGCCACTTCTTGGCATCGTCCGCCAAATCGGCGGGAATTTCTTCATACGTGAAAGTCGTGCCTTTGTCTTCTTCGTTCCAGACGATGGCTTTCATTTTCACCAGGTCAATCACCCCGGTGAAATTATCTTCAGCGCCAATCGGAATTTGGATTGGAACCGGGTTGGCCTTCAGGCGCGCCTTCATCTGGTCGTAGACCTTGAAGAAGTTGGCACCGGTGCGGTCCATTTTGTTCACAAAGGCCAAGCGCGGCACTTTGTATTTGTTGGCTTGGCGCCACACAGTTTCAGACTGCGGCTGCACGCCGCCCACGGCACAATAAACCATGCATGCGCCGTCCAGCACGCGCATTGAGCGCTCAACTTCGATCGTGAAGTCAACGTGGCCCGGAGTGTCGATGATGTTGATACGGTGCTCTGGCAGGCTCTTGTCCATGCCCTTCCAGAAGCAAGTGACGGCCGCCGAAGTGATTGTGATGCCGCGCTCGCGCTCTTGCTCCATCCAGTCGGTCGTGGTGGCACCATCGTGCACTTCACCGATTTTGTGGTTCACGCCGGTATAAAACAGAATACGCTCGGTCGTGGTGGTCTTGCCCGCGTCGATGTGGGCGGAGATACCAATGTTGCGATAGCGTTCGAGGGGAGTTTTGCGAGACACGGTAATAACCTTCTTCCTTTACTACTTCAGCGGAACTGGATAAGTGATCAAACTAGTGCTCAAGACGAGCGATCAACATAAGCGAAAGCGCGCCCGCCCCTAATCCATAGGGTGGGCGCTTACAGCAACTGAGATGACGTTTGCGCCCTAGAAACGGAAGTGCGCGAAAGCCTTGTTGGCCTCTGCCATGCGATGAACCTCATCGCGCTTTTTAACGGCACCGCCACGGCCTTCAGAGGCTTCGAGCAGCTCACCAGCCAAGCGCTGGCCCATCGACTTTTCGCTGCGCTTGTGCGCCGCTTCGCGCAGCCAGCGCATGGCAAGCGCCATGCGGCGCACTGGGCGCACTTCGACCGGCACCTGGTAGTTGGCACCGCCAACGCGGCGGCTCTTGACTTCAACCGTGGGGCGCGCATTGGCAACGGCCAGATTGAACACTTCCAGCGGGTCTTTGCCGGATTTGGTTTTGATCTGCTCCATTGCACCGTAAATGATGCGCTCAGCGACGGCTTTTTTTCCTTCGATCATCAGCACATTGACGAATTTGGACAGCTCGACATTGCCGAATTTTGGATCCGGCAGGATATGGCGTTTGGGGACTTCACGACGGCGTGGCATGTTTTACTCCTGCAAATATTTTGAGCCGCAAGCGGCGAAGAACGAGTCTGCGCCCAGCTTGCGATGAAAGTGGCTGATTACTTCTTCCCAGCTTTGGCGCGCTTCGTGCCGTACTTGGAACGTGCTTGTTTACGGTCTTTAACACCCTGGGTATCCAGGCTGCCGCGCACCATGTGATAACGCACGCCGGGCAGGTCTTTGACACGACCGCCGCGGATCAGCACTACGGAGTGCTCTTGCAGGTTATGGCCTTCACCGCCGATGTAGGAGATGACCTCAAAACCGTTCGTCAAGCGCACTTTGGCGACTTTACGCAAGGCCGAGTTCGGCTTCTTCGGGGTGGTGGTGTACACGCGGGTACAAACGCCGCGCTTTTGCGGGCATTGCGCAAGTGCCGGTACCTTGGACTTGCTTTTTGGGGCTTCACGCCCCTGGCGAACGAGCTGATTGACGGTTGGCATAATTTTCTTTAATGAGCTTGGCGGCACTCGAAATTCGTTCAACGTTGCGCATCCCCAACATGGACACGGCTGACAACACTCCGGTCAGCGTTACGTCAACAACTTCGAGACTCGCGGCTTTGCACCCTGACTTCAAACCCCCTGCAACACGATTGCCACAGGGAAAGCGGGCGCGATACGGCGGGTATGGCGAATATGGCGACTACTGGACTGCCTCGCCTTCAAGGCGCTTGGGTTGGTGCAGCCCAAGGAAATGAAGAAAAGCCCATTAGTATAGGCAGGTTTGCCTCCGGTCGTCAAGACGCAATCACGCTTTTACCCTGAAAGTTCGGCCTGTTTTCGCCACACCGGGCGCACTACTTTGCGAGTCTGCCCTGAAACGGAGCTTTCGCATTTTGTGTAGCGGCAAACCGACTCAGCAATTTGGCAATTCGTTCCGACGCGAAGCCCAACTGGCTAAACGCGATACCGCGGTCAAACACCTCGCTGTAATCCGCGATCAAATCGCCTTCGAACAAAAACCGGCTCATACCCTCAAAAGCGACCGGTTTTCCGGCCGCCTCGGGAAGCGTGGAACGGTAGCAAAAGCGGTAACGCGCGTAGCCGCGCACGCCATCACAAACCGGCTCGAAGAAATCCCACGAAAAGTCGCGCCCGCTTTCGTGAAAGCGGTTCAGCATGCCCGCGATGGCGGCACGGCCGGTGTGGATGCCGAAAAAACCGTCGTCGTAGCTGCCGGTTTCAGTGAAGAGCGCGGCGAAGGCGGGGCCGTCGTTGATGGCGGCGGCTGCACGGAAATGCATGAGCTGTTGCGCAAAATGGTCGGTAGGCATCATTTTGGTTCCTCGAAGCGGGTTACAAACTCGGCGGCAGCGCCCGGCGCAGGGCCCGCACTCGCTGCCAGATCAGCGCTTTGGGCAGCGTGATTGCGAGGGCCGCGATGCATCGTTCCAGCCACCCGTGACGCGCTTGTAGTCGTTCGATAGCACGGTGCAGATCAAGGCAAATCGCCGCGCCGTAAGCGGCCTCGGCTTTGGCTATCGCGGCGCGCAGCAGCGGCAAGCGTGGCTGCATCATCGCCAAGTCAATCAGGTCCCGACTAAACGTGCCGTCGTCGGCCCAGCGATCCGAGTTGGCCAACAGCTTGCTCGTTGCCATGTCAAGCGGGGTGAGGGTAGCCACGCCACACACCGTGTCCGCGGCCCGCGGCGGCTCCAAGGAAACCCTGCCTTCCAGGACGATTTCGAACTTGATCGGCTGCCCGGCCACAGCGAGCGTGGTGCGAATGCCGTACTGATCGGCGCGAATCTCGCGAGTTTGAGTGATCTCGTGGGCGGTTGGCAACAGGATTGCGGCAATCCCGTCCGCACCCCGCAAAAGTTGCCGCAGATCGCTGTAGTGCGCGAGGTCGGAAACCAGAAAGTCGAGATCAACCGACTCGCGGTATTCGGCGAATTTGAGCGCGAATACCGTTCCTCCGGCAAACAGACAGGCGTGGTCTTTGAGCAGCGGCGCATTGATCGCGCCAAGTACCAGCGCAATGCGTTGATGGTGGGCGCGCTCAATCACGGTTGGCACTGCCAGTGAACTGTTGGCGCAAGGCTGCCACCAATGCCTGCTCTGACGGGGTCAGCACGGCGTGGTCCAGATGGCGTTGATGGCGCTCGTAGATGTCCCACAGTTCTTGCGGGGTCAGGTGGTCAATGCCATGAACGTGCCAGGCCAGTTCACGCAGATGGGGATAGTCGGCGAGGCGGAGCTGGGCCGCGATCGGCCCCGCTGGCACCTGCGCTGGCGTAGCGCCGTCTGCGGGCGGCGGTGCAGCCGCTTGATCGGCGATCTCGAATTGCAGACCCAAGGCATCGAGGGCGTTGAGGTAGGCTCCCATCGTGACCGCAGCCTCGCCGGACTCGATGCGATGCCAAGTCACGCGCGACATGCTGGCGGCTTGCGCGGCGGCGATTGCGCTCACTCGCATTGCCTTACGGTGGGCGCGAATCCGCAGTCCCACGGCCTGCAATTGGCGCGTGGCGGCTACGGAGGTGATTGGCGCTTTAGACGGCATAATGTTTCTCATTATATGCAAATTGGCAATCCGTTCGCAATGAGAAACGTTTTTTGAGGCGCGGAACCCTCGTTCAATCCTGCTCCCAAATCCTGGCGAGAATCGACGCATCGTCGAAGAGGTGTACTGCATAAGGCTCTTCAAGGCAATACTTCGAAGAGCCAATACAGTAGCGGCTTTTCAGGTCTTGCTCTGAAGACCATTGTTGTGCGGAGGTCTTCACGGTGCTTTCAAAAAAATAGCCTTGCTGGTTGCCCAGCAAGGCTATAGTTCTCATGCACCACGAAGCTGGCGGGTAGCTTACTCAACCACCGCCGCTTCACCGCCCTCGCCTTCAGCATCATCCGCCGCGCCTGCGGCGACGATGGCGGATGCGCCGAACATGGCTTCGGTGTCGGCTTCTTTTGCGGCACGCGCCTTGTGGTAGGCCATGCCCGTGCCGGCCGGGATCAGACGGCCGACAATCACGTTTTCTTTCAAACCGCGCAGGCCGTCTTTCTTGCCCATGATCGCCGCTTCAGTAAGCACGCGAGTGGTTTCCTGGAACGATGCTGCGGAGATGAACGAGTCGGTGGAGAGCGAGGCCTTGGTGATACCAAGCAGCACGTGGTCATAGCTTGCCGGGCGCTTGTTTTCGGCGATGACGCGGTCGTTTTCGCCCAGCAATTCGGAACGCTCGACTTGCTCGCCCAGAATGAAGTTGGCATCGCCCGGATCGGAAATCTGCACGCGGCGCAGCATCTGGCGCACGATCACTTCGATGTGCTTGTCGTTGATCTTCACGCCTTGCAGGCGGTACACGTCTTGCACCTCATCGGTGACGTAGCGGGCCAGTGCTTCAACCCCTTGCAGACGCAAGATGTCGTGCGGATCGGCCGGGCCGTCGACCAACATTTCGCCTTTGTTGACGACCTGACCGTCGTGAACCAGCACCTGCTTGTCTTTGGAGATGAGAAGCTCGTTCTCGGCGCCCTCGAGGTCACGGATGATAATGCGCTGCTTGCCCTTGGTTTCTTTGCCGAACGAAACCGTACCGGTAACTTCGGCCATGATGCCCGCGTCTTTCGGGGTACGCGCTTCGAACAACTCAGCCACCCGTGGCAAGCCGCCGGTAATGTCCCGAGTTTTAGCGCTTTCCTGCGGAATCCGCGCCAACACTTCGCCCACGCCTACCGTTTGACCGTCTTTCACGGTGATGAGCGAACCCACCTGGAAAGAGATTGTCACGGCGTGCTCGGTGCCGGCGATCTTGACCTCGTCGCCTTTTTCGTTGAGCAGTTTGACCTGTGGGCGCACGATGGTTTTCGATTTTGCCGAGCTCATGCCGGTGCGCTTGGGGTCGATCACCACCAAGGTTGACAGGCCGGTGACTTCGTCCATCTGCCGTGCCACGGTCACGCCTTCTTCGACATTCTCAAAGCGCACTTTACCGGCGTATTCGCTCACGATGGGGCGGGTCAGCGGGTCCCAAGTGGCGAGCACACCGCCGGACTTGAGCTGCTTGCCGTCTTCAACCGCAAGAGTTGCACCGTAAGGCACTTTGTGGCGCTCGCGTTCGCGGCCATTGTCGTCTGTGACCAGCACTTCGCCGGAACGGGAAATCACGACTTTGTCGCCTTTGCGGCTGGTTACGTAGCGCATGGTGCTGGTAAAGCGCACCACACCAGCAGATTTCGATTCGACCTGGCTTGCCATTGCAGCACGTGAGGCAGCGCCACCGATGTGAAAGGTACGCATCGTCAACTGCGTGCCAGGTTCACCGATCGACTGAGCGGCAATCACGCCGACCGCTTCGCCGGTGTTAACCATGCCACCACGCCCGAGATCGCGGCCGTAGCAGGCAGCGCACAGACCAAAGCGGGTTTCGCAGGTAAGCGGGGTGCGCACGCGCACTTCGTCGATACCAAGCGCCTCGATGGCTTCGCAGGCATCTTCGTCGAGCAGCGTGCCGCCCGGGAAGAGCACGTCGCGCGTGTCTGGGTGAATCACTTCGTTGATTGTCACGCGGCCCAAGATGCGCTCGCCCAACTTCTCGATCACTTCGCCGCCTTCCATCAAAGCCTTGAGCGATGCGCCGTTTTGCGTGCCGCAATCGTTTTCAACCACCACCAAGTCTTGGGTCACGTCCACCAAACGGCGGGTGAGGTAGCCAGAGTTGGCGGTTTTGAGTGCGGTGTCGGCCAGGCCTTTACGCGCGCCGTGGGTCGAGATGAAGTACTGGAGAACGTTCAAGCCTTCGCGGAAATTGGCGGTGATCGGGGTTTCGATGATCGAGCCGTCTGGCTTGGCCATCAAACCGCGCATCCCAGCCAACTGGCGAATCTGTGCCGCCGAACCGCGCGCACCCGAATCCGACATCATATAGATGGCGTTAAAGGATTCTTGACGCACCTCTTTGTTGTGGCGGTCGATTACCGGCTCGGTGGCGAGCTGGTCCATCATCGCCTTGGCGACGTGGTCACCGGCCTTGCCCCAAATGTCCACCACCTTGTTATAGCGCTCGCCGTTGGTGACCAGGCCCGAGGTGTATTGCTGCTCGATTTCCTTCACTTCGATCTCGGCCTTGTGCAAGATATCTTGCTTGACCGGCGGCACCAGCATGTCGCCAATCGCAATCGAAATACCAGCGCGGGTGGCCAAGCGGAAACCAGCTTGCATCAGCTTGTCGGCAAACACCACGGTGTCACGCAAGCCGCAGCGACGAAACGAGGTGTTGATGAGCTTGGAAATCTCTTTCTTCTTCAGCGCTTTGTTGAGCACCGCGAAAGAAAGGCCCGCAGGCAAAATTTCGGAAAGCAGGGCGCGACCGGCAGTGGTATGCCAGCGCTTGACGATTGGCGTGGTCGTGCCGTCCGGGTTTTTCTGCACTTCGGTCAAGCGGATTACGATGCGCGCCTGCAAATCGACCTGTTTCTGGTCGTAGGCACGCACCAACTCACCGACATCGGCAAACACCAAGCCTTCGCCTAGCGCATTGATGCGCTCGCGGGTGGCGTAGTAGAGGCCAAGCACGATGTCTTGCGAAGGCACAATCGATGGCTCACCGTTGGCCGGGAACAGGATGTTGTTTGAGGCCAGCATCAGCGAACGCGCTTCCATCTGCGCTTCGAGCGACAGCGGCACGTGCACCGCCATTTGGTCGCCGTCAAAGTCGGCGTTGAAGGCGGCGCAGACTAGCGGATGCAACTGAATCGCCTTGCCTTCGATCAGCACCGGCTCAAAGGCTTGAATGCCCAAGCGGTGCAGGGTTGGCGCACGGTTCAACATCACCGGGTGCTCATGGATCACTTCTTCGAGAATGTCCCAGACCACCACGGTTTGGCTTTCGACCTCTTTTTTCGCCGCCTTGATGGTGGTGGCAATGCCCATTTGCTCCAGGCGCGAGAAGATGAAAGGCTTGAACAGTTCAAGCGCCATCAGTTTCGGCAGGCCGCATTGGTGCAATTTGAGCTGCGGGCCCACCACAATGACGGAACGGCCCGAGTAGTCGACGCGCTTGCCCAGCAGGTTTTGGCGGAAACGACCACCCTTGCCCTTAATCATGTCAGCTAACGACTTGAGTGGGCGCTTGTTGGCCCCGGTCATGGCCTTGCCGCGACGACCGTTGTCGAGCAAGGAATCCACCGCTTCTTGCAACATGCGCTTTTCGTTGCGCACGATGATTTCTGGCGCTTTGAGTTCGAGCAGGCGGCGCAGACGGTTGTTGCGGTTAATCACGCGGCGATACAGGTCGTTCAAATCAGAGGTGGCAAACCGACCGCCATCCAGGGGCACCAGCGGACGCAGGTCCGGCGGCAGCACGGGCAGCACTTCCATCACCATCCACTCGGGCTTGATGCCGGAGTTTTTGAAGGCCTCAAGCACTTTGAGGCGCTTGGAGAATTTCTTGATTTTGGCTTCGGAACCGGTCGCGTCGAGATCTTTGCGCAGGGTTTCGACTTCGCGGTCGACGTCAATCGATGAGAGCAGGTCGCGAATGCCTTCTGCGCCCATTTTGGCGGAGAAGTCGTCGCCAAATTCTTCCATCTTGGCCAGATAGTCGTCTTCGGTGAGCAACTGGCAACGCTTGAGCGACGGTGCCATTCCAGGGTCAGTCACGACATAGGCTTCGAAGTAGAGCACGCGCTCGATGTCGCGCAGCGTCATGTCGAGCACCATGCCTAAGCGTGATGGCAGCGACTTCAGGAACCAGATGTGCGCGGTTGGCGACGCCAATTCAATATGGCCCATGCGCTCGCGGCGCACTTTGGTCAGCGTAACTTCAACGCCACACTTCTCGCAGATCACGCCACGGTGTTTCAGGCGCTTGTATTTTCCGCACAGGCATTCGTAATCTTTGATCGGCCCGAAAATCTTCGCGCAGAACAAGCCGTCACGCTCAGGCTTGAAGGTGCGGTAATTGATGGTCTCCGGCTTTTTGACTTCGCCGTAAGACCACGAGCGGATCTTCTCGGGCGAAGCCAGCCCGATTTTGATCGCGTCAAATTCTTCTTCTACCTGGGTAGTTTGCTTAAAGAGGTCGAGAATTGCTTTCATTTAGCGCATCACTCCTAGGTTGATTACTTGCTGCGCTCGAGATCGATGTCGATCGCGAGTGAACGGATTTCTTTGACCAACACGTTGAACGACTCGGGCATGCCCGCATCGATCTTGTGGTCGCCTTTGACGATGTTTTCGTAGACCTTGGTACGGCCATTAACGTCGTCGGATTTGACGGTAAGCATCTCTTGCAACACGTAGGAAGCGCCATAGGCTTCGAGTGCCCACACCTCCATCTCGCCGAAACGCTGACCGCCGAACTGCGCTTTGCCGCCCAGCGGTTGCTGAGTCACCAGCGAGTACGGGCCGGTGGAGCGGGCGTGCATCTTGTCGTCAACCAAGTGGTGCAGCTTCAACACGTGCATGTAACCCACGGTCACGGCGCGCTCGAACTCTTCACCGGTGCGCCCGTCGTAAAGCTTGACCTGGGTTTTGGCAGGAGTGAGCCCTAACTGCGCAGCCTTGGCTTCAGGGTAGGCCAGATCGAGCATAGCCCTGATTTCGCTCTCGTGTGCGCCGTCAAATACCGGCGTTGCGAACGGCACGCCGTTTCTAAGGTTGCGCGCCAGATCAAACACTTCGTCGTCGGTCATGCCGGCGATGTCTTCTTGCTTGCCGCTGGTGTTGTAGAGCTTTTCGAGGAACTTGCGGACCTCGGCAACTTTGCGCTCTTCTTTCAGCATTTCGTTGATACGGTGGCCCACACCTTTGGCAGCCCAGCCCAAGTGCGTTTCAAGAATCTGGCCCACGTTCATCCGCGAAGGAACGCCCAAGGGGTTCAACACGATGTCAGCCGGCGTGCCGTCAGCCATGTGCGGCATATCTTCCACCGGCACAATTTTCGAGACGACGCCCTTGTTGCCGTGACGGCCAGCCATCTTGTCGCCCGGTTGCAGGCGGCGCTTAACCGCCAAGTAGACTTTGACCATCTTTTGTACGCCCGGCGGCAGTTCGTCGCCCTGCGTCAACTTCTTGCGCTTTTCTTCAAAAGCACTGTCGAAGGCCACGCGCTTTTGCGCCAGGCTGTCTTTGAGTGCTTCGAGTTGCGAGGCCGCATCTTCGTCGCTCAAGCGAATATCGAACCAGTCGTACTTGCCGACTTCTTCGAGGTAGGCCTTGGTGATTTTGGTGCCTTTGGCGATCTTTTTCGGGCCACCGTTGACGATTTTGCCGTTCAAGAAACGCTCAATCCGCTGGAAAGTGTCGTTTTCGACGATCCGCATCTGGTCGGCCAAGTCAAGCTTGTAGGCTTTGAGGTGGTCGTCGATGATCGACTGGGCGCGCTTGTCGCGTTCAATACCTTCACGGGTGAACACTTGCACGTCGATCACCGTACCGGCGATGCCCGAGGGCACTTTGAGCGAGGTGTCTTTTACGTCAGACGCTTTTTCACCGAAGATGGCGCGCAGCAGCTTTTCTTCTGGTGTCAATTGCGTTTCGCCCTTGGGCGTGACCTTGCCCACCAACACGTCGCCGGAATTGACCTCGGCGCCGATGTAAATGATGCCCGATTCGTCCAGGCGACCCAGTTGGGTTTCAGCCAAGTTGGAAATGTCGCGGGTAATTTCTTCCGCGCCCAGCTTGGTGTCACGGGCCACGACCGACAGCTCTTCGATGTGAATCGAGGTGTAACGGTCTTCGGCTACCACGCGCTCGGAAATCAGAATCGAATCTTCAAAGTTGTAGCCGTTCCATGGCATGAAAGCCACCAGCATGTTTTGGCCCAGTGCCAATTCGCCCAAATCGGTCGAAGCACCGTCAGCCACGACATCGCCTTTTTCAACTTTGTCGCCTGCTTTGACAATCGGGCGCTGGTTGATATTGGTGTTCTGGTTGGAACGAACGTATTTGATGAGGTTGTAGATGTCAACGCCCGCTTCACCGGCAACCGTCTCGTCGTCGTTGACGCGAATCACGATCCGGGCGGCATCGACGTAGTCCACCATGCCGCCGCGCAATGCCTGCACCGTAGTGCCAGAATCGACTGCAACAGTACGCTCGATGCCGGTGCCGACAAACGGCTTTTCAGCGCGCAAGCAAGGGACGGCCTGACGCTGCATGTTCGCACCCATCAACGCGCGGTTGGCGTCGTCGTGCTCCAAAAACGGAATCAGCGAGGCCGCGACCGAGACGATCTGGCCTGGGGCCACGTCCATGTACTCGATTTTGTCGGCGGTCGAGAGAATCGTTTCGCCTTTGGCGCGGCAGGTGACCAATTCGTCAATCAGCTTGCCCGATTTGTCGAGCGCTGAGTTGGCCTGCGCGATTGCGTAGCGACCTTCTTCAATCGCCGAGAGGTAGTCAATTTGGTCGGTGACCTTGCCGTTGTTGACTTTGCGGTACGGCGTTTCGATAAAGCCGTAGTCGTTCACACGGGCGTAGAGCGCGAGTGAGTTAATCAGGCCAATGTTCGGGCCTTCCGGCGTTTCAATCGGGCACACGCGGCCGTAGTGGGTCGGGTGTACGTCGCGCACTTCAAAGCCTGCGCGTTCGCGCGTCAAGCCGCCTGGCCCCAAGGCCGACACACGGCGCTTGTGGGTGATTTCAGAGAGCGGATTGGTTTGGTCCATGAACTGCGAGAGTTGCGAGGAACCAAAAAACTCACGAATCGCCGCCGAAATGGGCTTGGCGTTAATCAGGTCGTGCGGCAGCAGGTTTTCGCTCTCGGCTTGGCCCAAACGCTCTTTGACCGCCCGCTCCACGCGCACCAAACCGGCACGGAATTGGTTCTCCGCCAGTTCGCCCACACAACGCACCCGGCGATTGCCCAGGTGATCGATGTCGTCAATCTCGCCGCGACCGTTGCGCAAGTCCACCAAAATCTTGATGACAGCGAGAATGTCGTCGTTCGAGAGAACCAGCGGCCCGGTCAGGTCGTCACGACCGACGCGGCGATTGAATTTCATTCGGCCGACGCTGGAAAGGTCGTAGCGCTCTTCGTTGTAGAACAGGCCGTGGAACAGCGCCTCAACGGCGTCTTCGGTGGGCGGCTCGCCAGGGCGCATCATGCGATAGATCGCAATCCGGGCGGCGGTTTGCTCGGGGATGTCGTCGCCGCGCAAAGTGTTGGAAATAAACGCGCCCTGATCGAGCTCGTTGGTGTAAAGCGTCTTGACTTCGGTAATGCCTGCTTCATTGAGCATGGCCAAGAGGCCCTCGGTGATTTCGTCGTTCGCGTTGGCGATGACTTCACCGGTTTCCGTGTTGATGATGTTGGTGGCAACGGTGCGGCCGATGATGAAATCTTCCGGTACGGCGATTTTCTTCAAGCCAGCCGCTTCCATGTCGCGCATGTTTTTGGCGTTGATGCGCTTGTCTTTGGCGGCGATGACTTTGCCGGCTTTGTCGACAATGTCAAAGCGCGCCACTTCACCGCGCATGCGCTCGGGAACCACTTCAAATTGCACGCCTTGCTTGCCGATATGAAAATTGTCAAATTGGAAGAAGGTGGACAAAATTTGCTCAGGGGTCAGGCCAATCGCCTTGAGCAGAATCGTGACCGGCATTTTGCGACGGCGATCGACCCGGAAAAACAAAATGTCTTTCGGATCGAATTCGAAGTCGAGCCAAGAACCGCGATACGGAATGATCCGCGCCGAGAAGAGCAGCTTGCCCGACGAATGGGTCTTGCCGCGATCATGCTCAAAAAACACGCCTGGCGAACGGTGCAGCTGCGAGACGATCACGCGCTCAGTGCCGTTGATGACAAACGAGCCGGTGGTTGTCATGAGCGGAATTTCGCCCATATAGACTTCCTGCTCTTTGACCTCTTTGATCTTGGTCGGGGTGGCGACTTCGCGGTCGTAAATCGTCAGGCGCACTTTGGCACGCAGGTTCGAAGCGAAGGTCAAGCCGCGCTGCTGGCATTCCACCACGTCAAACGCGGGTTGGGCCAACGCATAGCTCACATAGTCGAGCTTGGCGTATTCGTTGTGGCTGACAATCGGAAAAATCGACGTAAACGCCGACTGCAAACCTTGGTTGGCGCGCACGTGCGCAGCCGTATCGGACTGCAGGAATTCGTTGAACGACTTGATCTGCGTTGCGAGCAGAAAGGGCACGTTCAACACGCTTGCGCGCTTGGCGAAGCTCTTGCGAATACGCTTCTTTTCCGTGAATGAGTAAGCCATGGACTCTCCGGTAAATATATTTCGCTGAACTCTAAGGCCAGGGTTCAGTAGTCAGCATCCGTTGTTCCGGGTGCTGGCTGCGGAATCCTAGCGGGAACCGCAAGGCCAGGCAGAGGCCTTGCGGCCCTGCCTGCCGGACTGCAATTACTTGACTTCGACTTTCGCGCCAGCTGCTTCCAACTTCTTCTGGGCAGCCTCTGCGTCGGCCTTCGATACACCTTCTTTGACGGGCTTCGGTGCACCGTCAACCAGGTCTTTGGCTTCTTTCAGGCCTAGGCCCGTCAGTTCGCGCACAGCCTTGATGACTTCAACCTTCTTCTCGCCAACGGCTGCAAGAGTCACGGTGAACTCGGTCTGCTCTTCTGCCGCAGGTGCAGCGGCGGCAGCGGGGCCTGCGGCCACTGCAACAGCAGCAGCAGCGGACACGCCAAACTTCACTTCCATCGCTTTGATGAGCTCGGAAAGATCGAGCACGGACATCGCGGCGACTGCGTTCAGGATTTCGTCTTTAGACATTTGATAACTCCGAAAATACTAACTAATTGATACGATTGATAGAAACGTTTGGCACATGCGGTGTTCTTGATAGTGATCGCTTACGTTCGTGAAGAACGTTGAGCAGAGCGGGCATTAGGCTTCTACAAAACCTTAGGCCGCCTGCTTTTGGTCGCGAACCGCTGCCAAGGCGCGCACGAACTTCGAGGGAACCTCGTTGAGCGTACGAACAAACTTGGTGACGGGGGCTTGCATCGTTCCCAACAACTTTGCGATCAACTCTTCGCGCGACGGCATCGTGGCAAGAGCCTTGACGCCGGCAGCGTCGATCAGGGCGTTCGACATTGCGCCGCCCTTGATGACGAGCTTGTCATTCGTTTTGGCAAAGTCGTTCAACGCTTTGGCGCCAGCCACCGGATCTTTGGATAGTGCGTAGATCAGGGGGCCGACCATTTTGTCGGCCAATACGGCAAAACCCGTATCAGCGACAGCACGGCGTGCCAAGGTGTTTTTGAGAACGCGCAGGTAGACACCGTTTTCGCGCGCAGTTTTGCGCAATTGGGTGATCTTGCCCACTTCAAGACCACGGTACTCAGCAATGACGATGGCTTGGGCTTTGGCAATTTCTGCCTGGACTTCGGCGACAACGACTTGCTTTTCGCTAAGGTTGAGACCCACGGTCTTTCACTCCTGGAAAAGTACTGCGATGAATACGAGGCGACCGTCAAAAACTGGTTCGGGACCGCCATCTGCGTAGTGCGTTTGTCGGGTGAAGGGTTAGGCGTTAGGGATGAGGAGCCGTTACGCCAGCTCCGACACCCATTCGCCGCCACTCATCGTTCAAACAATTAAGGCTGGCCTCGGCACACCTGCAAGCTTGGAGAGCGGCGCTGACCTCATGCCTAACCCCTCACTCCTCACCGATCACCACCCACTACGGTCTTTGATGCTCCGCCGGTTTACGCCCCCAAGGGGGAGCACATTCCGTCGGCCCAAAGCTGGTAGCCGCGCCAGCCGCTCCAACTACAAGAGCAACCGGTGCGGCAAATTTTTAGCTGCTTATGCCGAAATCAGCGACAAATTCAGTGAGGAAGCATCCACCCGCACGCCCAGACCCATGGTCGAAGAGAGGGCAATTTTGCGCAAATAGATACCCTTGCTGGTCGCCGGTTTGGCCTTGTTCAGAGCTTCGATCAGCGCTTTCAGGTTAATTTCCAACTGCTCGACCGTGAAGCTGGCCCGGCCGATACCGCAATGCACGATGCCCGACTTGTCAGTGCGGTACTGCACCTGACCGGCTTTGGCATTTTTTACCGCCGTAGCCACATCTGGAGTCACCGTACCCACCTTTGGGTTGGGCATCAAGCCGCGCGGACCAAGGATCTGGCCCAGCGTGCCGACGATGCGCATCGTGTCGGGCGAGGCGATCACGATGTCGAAATCCATCTGACCGGCTTTGATTTTCTCTGCCAGATCTTCCATGCCGACGATGTCTGCACCTGCGGCCTTGGCTTCTTCAGCCTTGGCACCTTGAGCGAACACGGCAACCCGCACGGTCTTGCCGGTACCCGAAGGCAGCACCACCGAACCACGCACATTTTGGTCAGATTTCTTGGCGTCCACACCCAACATCACGGCGCAATCCACGGATTCGTTGAATTTGGCAGTTGCCGTTTCTTTGACGAGCTTGAGCGCATCAGCGATGGCATAGCTCTTATTGCGATCCACTTTGCCTTGCAGGGCTTTCTGGCGCTTTGTCAGTTTGAGAGACATGGCTTATACCCCTTCCACAGTGATGCCCATCGAGCGGGCGGAGCCTGCGATGGTGCGCACGGCAGCATCCAGATCAGCAGCGGTCAGGTCAGGCATCTTGGTTTTTGCGATTTCTTCGGCTTGCGCGCGCGTGATCTTGCCGACTTTGTCGACATGCGGCTTGGGCGAACCTTTGTCAATTTTGGCGGCCTTTTTGATCAAAATCGTCGCAGGCGGCGTTTTCATCACGAACGTGAAGCTCTTGTCCGTGAAAGCGGTAATCACGACTGGAATCGGCAGGCCCGGTTCCATTTTCTGCGTTTGGGCGTTGAACGCCTTGCAGAATTCCATGATGTTCAAGCCACGTTGACCCAATGCCGGGCCAATCGGTGGCGAAGGATTGGCCTTACCCGCTGGCACTTGCAGCTTGATAAAGCCCAGAATCTTCTTAGCCATTGTTACTACTCCTGGTTGGAATGAGTATTAGCGCGGATTCAGCTGAAAGTGAACACTTACAAACTCACTTTCCACTCTACTACCGCTCCTCGTTTCGATGTTTATGTTGCCCGGCACCCGAAGAGCCGTATTTTGAGACGATATTTCTGCAAAACCTTTGATGCCGGACAGGCGGTATCGCTGCGACTACTGCTTTTCGACCTGCGTGAAATCCAGCTCCACGGGTGTCGGGCGGCCAAAAATCGTGACCATGACTTTGAGCTTGTTTTTCTCGTAATTCACTTCTTCGACATTGGCGTTGAAATCAGTGAATGGGCCGTCTTTGACGCGCACCATTTCGCCCACCTCGAAGAGCACCTTGGGGCGCGGCTTTTCAGCGCCCTCTTGCATTTGCGAGAGAATTTTTGCGACTTCTTTGGCCGAGATCGCTGCCGGTTTGTTTGCTGTGCCGCCCACAAACCCGGTCACCTTGTTGGTGTTTTTAACCAAGTGCCAGGTCAGGTCGTTCATTTCCATCTCGACCAAGATGTAGCCGGGGAAAAATTTGCGCTCCGAAACGCTCTTTTGCCCGCCTTTGAGCTCAACCACCTCTTCGACCGGCACCAAAATTTGGCCGAACTTGTCGCGCATACCCGCGCGGTCAATCCGCTCGTTCAGAGCGCGTGACACGCTTTTTTCGAAACCTGAGTAGGCATGCACGACGTACCAGCGCTTCGCCGAAGCGGCGGTTGCACTTGGCGATACGGTTGCACCTGGCGTTACGGCTTCAGTCATTTGGAAACCTTGAGAAATTCACTTTTCCGGCGCGAAGTTGTGCTCGCGGAACGGAACTGTGCGAGTAGCACAGTGAGTACCACAGGGCGCAAATTCGCGCCGGAAAATGGATTTATCGGGGTTTCCATTACTTTCTCCAGCCGAGCACCAGGTCATAAAGCGCGTATTCGAGCGCCTTGTCCACCAGAAAAAGGAAAATCGCCATCACCACCACAAAGGCAAATACCGCCGCCGTGGTTTGCAAGGTTTCTTTGCGGCTAGGCCATACCACTTTCTTGGTTTCGGCCCACGCCTCTTTGGCGAAGTTGAAGAAGCGCTGGCCGATTTCGGTCGTCCAGAGCACGGCGGCAGCCGCAATCAAGCCGCCCGCCACGTACAAGACGCGCAGAACCAGAGCTTGCTTGCCGAAGTAATAAAACGCGGCGATACCAGCTACAACCAATAACGCGGCGAAACCTGCTTTGACTTTATCCACAACAACCTTTACGACCGACACCCGCGCCACCCCCGCGCACCTGGAGCGGGCACGGCGCGAACAGCTTGCAATTTGTGGCAGGGGCGGAGGGAATCGAACCCCCAACCTACGGTTTTGGAGACCGTCGCTCTGCCAATTGAGCTACGCCCCTCCTGCCCTACTACACTCAACACTCAAACTTGGGCTGTTGCAAGAAGACTGCGACAGCCTAAGCACGGGTGACTATTACGCAATAATTTTTGCAACCACGCCAGCGCCGACGGTTTTGCCGCCTTCACGGATAGCGAAGCGCAGGCCTTCTTCCATCGCGATCGGGGCGATCAGCTTGACCGTGATGGTCACGTTGTCGCCCGGCATGACCATTTCTTTG
>JANLTH010000138.1:0-44691 GCA_031362865.1 Burkholderiales bacterium
AAAGAGTCTGACATCCCCAAAGACTGGAAAGGCTACTGGAGCTTTTGGTGTGACAAGGTGCAAGGCGCACATCGCACCAAGTCGGGCAAGCGCACCTTTGGCATTGGCAACCCGATGGGCGTGGATTCGACCGACTCGTTCTACAGCTTCTATCAATTCTTGATTGCCCACGGCTCAAAATTGGTGGACGACAACGGCAAGGTCATCATCGACCAGCCGAAGAACCGGGCCGGGGCAATCGCTGCGCTCAAGGACTACACCGAGCTCTACACCAAGGGTTGCACGCCACCTTCGTCAACGACTTGGAAAGACCCGGACAACAACGTCGCTTTTCACAACAAGACCACCGTGATGACCCACAACGCGACGATTTCCATCGCCGCCAAGTGGCTGGACGACTCGAACAACAAGGCGCTCACCGCAGAGCAGCAAGCAACGGCGAAAAAGAACTACGAGGAACTGATTGCGACCACACCCTGGCCTAAAAAGGTCGATGGCACGACCATGTCCTATCTCGCAGCGGTGAAGCTCGGCGCGATTTTTGAAGGTGCCAAGAACATCAAGCGTGCCAAGGAATTTGTCGCCTTCATGATGGAAGACGCCAACCTGATCCCCTACACCGAAGGTTCACTGGGCCGCTGGTTTCCGGTCACCAAAGTCGGCGCGCAACGCGACTTCTGGAAGGCCGACAGCCACCGCCGCTCGGTGCTCAAGCAATTTACCGATGGCACCAGCCCCTTCCCGTTTGTGGCGAACTACAAATTCACGATTTTGAATAATGAGAACGTGTTTGCCAAAGCCATGAGCCGCGTGGTCAACGACAAGTGGACGCATGAAAAGGCTACCGACGAAATGATTGCTCGGATCAAGCAAGTGGCGGGTTAAGCAGCTGCATCAAATGCAAAAAAATGCCTGAAGAGCCGCCATGGGCGGACTTCTTCAGGCATTGATGGGGGGCGGCGACGGCTTGTCGCTTACGCCACCAACTCAACCGCGTCCGCCGTCTCTTTAAAGCTTGGCATCTGGTCAAAATTCATGTAGCGGTAGACCTTGTCGCCATTCTGGTTGATAACGCCGATGTCGGCCAGGTACTCTTCACGGGTGGGCAAGCGGCCCAGCTTGGAGCTGATCGCCGCCAGCTCTGCAGACCCCAAATACACGTTGGTGTTTTTGCCCAAACGGTTCGGGAAGTTCCGGGTTGAAGTCGAGATGACGGTGGAACCCTCGCGCACTTGCGCCTGATTGCCCATGCACAGCGAGCAGCCCGGCATTTCGGTGCGTGCACCGGCTGCACCGAAAACAGCGTAATGGCCTTCTTCAGTCAGCTGCGCTTGGTCCATCTTGGTGGGGGGCGCAATCCATAATTTGACTGGCAGCTCGGTCTTGCCTTGCAGCAAGAGCGAAGTCGCACGGAAGTGGCCGATGTTGGTCATGCACGAGCCGATGAACACTTCGTCGATCTTGGCGCCCGACACTTCGGAGAGGGTTTTCGCGTCATCCGGGTCATTCGGGCAGCACACGATTGGCTCGGTGATTTCGTTCAGGTCGATCTCGATCACCGTGTGGTACTCGGCATCTTGGTCGGCTTCGAGCAGGTCGGGCTTGGCGAGCCAGGCTTCCATCGCTTTGACGCGGCGCGAAATCGTGCGTGCGTCTTTGTAGCCATTGGCGATCATCGATTTGAGCAGCACAATGTTGGAGGTGATGTACTCCACAATCGGCGCGCGGTTGAGCTTGATCGAGCAGCCGCCGGCCGAACGCTCGGCAGAAGCATCGGCCAACTCAAACGCCTGCTCCACCTTAAGGTCGGGCAAACCTTCGATTTCGAGAATACGGCCAGAGAAAACGTTTTTCTTGCCCTTTTTCTCCACCGTTAACAGGCCCGCTTTAATCGCATAGAGCGGGATGGCGTGTACCAAGTCGCGCAGGGTGACTCCGGGTTGCATCTTGCCTTTGAAGCGCACCAGCACGCTCTCAGGCATGTCCAGTGGCATCACGCCGGTGGCAGCACCAAAGGCCACCAGGCCGGAACCCGCCGGAAAAGAAATGCCAATCGGGAAACGGGTGTGCGAGTCGCCGCCCGTGCCCACTGTGTCGGGCAGCAGCATGCGGTTTAGCCACGAGTGAATAATGCCGTCGCCAACCCGCAGGCTGATACCGCCGCGATTCGACATAAATTCGGGCAGCTCGTGGTGGGTTTTTACGTCTACCGGCTTGGGGTAGGGCGCGGTGTGGCAGAAAGACTGCATCACTAAATCGGCTGAGAAGCCTAGGCAGGCTAAGACTTTGAGCTCGTCGCGGGTCATTGGGCCGGTGGTGTCTTGCGAGCCTACTGAAGTCATTTTTGGTTCGCAGTAGGTGCCCGGGCGCACACCCTTGCCTTCGGGCAGACCACAAGCACGACCGACCATTTTTTGCGCGAGCGTGTAGCCCTTGCCGGAGTCTTTTGGTGCAACCGGCAGGCGGAATAGCGTGGAAGGTGGCAGGCCCAGCGCTTCGCGCGCTTTGCCAGTGAGCCCACGGCCGATAATTAGTGGAATCCGGCCCCCAGCGCGCACTTCGTCAAACAGCACGTCGTTCTGGATTTTGAATTCGGCAATGACCTTGCCGTCTTTGAGCGCTTTGCCATCGTAGGGGCGCAGTTCGACCACATCGCCCATGTTCATTTGATTGACATCCAACTCAATTGGCAATGCGCCCGAGTCTTCCATCGTGTTGTAGAAAATCGGCGCGATCTTTGAGCCTAAGCAAATGCCGCCGAAGCGTTTATTGGGCACGAAAGGAATGTCTTCGCCAGTGAACCAGAGCACCGAGTTGGTGGCTGATTTACGTGAAGAACCTGTGCCCACCACATCGCCCACATAGGCCACTAAATGGCCCTTCGCGCGCAGGTCTTGAATGAACTTGATCGGGCCGCGCTTGCCGTCTTCCTCAGGCGTAATGCCGTCGCGCTTGTTTTTGAGGATTGCCAGGGCGTGCAGCGGAATGTCCGGGCGGCTCCAGGCATCAGTGGCCGGTGAAAGGTCGTCGGTATTGGTTTCGCCCGTGACCTTGAAGATGCTAATCATGATGCTTTTCGGTACTTCTGGGCGCTGGGTGAACCATTCGGCATTGGCCCAGCTTTGCATGACCGACTTGGCCTGGGCATTGCCTTTTTCGGCTTTGTCTTTCACGTCATGGAATTGGTCGAACATCAACAAGGTGGTTTTGAGGCTGGTGGCAGCAATCGGGGCGATAGCGGCATCGTCGAGCAATTCAACCAGTGCGGCAATGTTGTAGCCGCCCAGCATCGTGCCCAGCAACCCGGTCGCTTTTTCGCGCGAAATCACTGGGCATTTTTCTTTGCCCAACGCCACTGCGGCAAGATAAGAGGCTTTGACTTTGGCGGCGTTGTCCACACCGGCGGGCACGCGCTGCGCGAGCATCTCTACCAGCGCGGCTTCTTCACCTTTTGGCGGGTTTTTCAGCAGCTCAATCAGCGCGGCGGTTTGCTTGGCATCCAGCGGCAGCGGGGGAATACCGAGCGCTTGGCGCTCGGCTACGTGTTGGCGATAGGCTTCTAGCATGATCTACTCCTGTGGATGAATTGAATCGTGGTTACGTTACTGGCTTGAAGGAATGATGACCTTCAGGCCCTTGAAATAATCCCGCGCGAACTCTTTGTCGTGGGTGATGAGTGCGTCGCACTGCATCATGGCATGTGCGCCCACCAGAAAATCGGGCAGCACCCGCGACTGCGTTCCCTTGCGGTCACGGTAGCGCTTTTGCATTTCCCCGGCGCGCGCGGCCGCCGCCTGTTTGAGCGGCGAATATTGGATGCCGAGTGACTCAATCGCTGCGAGCACTTCATCGGCTTGCAAAAATGCACTGGACACCTCGGCTACGACAACATCGCAAACCACCACCGGACCCTTTTCGAGGGCCGCACGCAAGGCCTGGCTCGACGCATCAGCGCGGCTACTGCCATTGAAGATGTCGATCAGAGCGGAGCTGTCGATCGCGATCACGATTTGCGGCCCACGGTAAAGCGATCAGGCCAACTGGTCATTCGGTGCCCGCCCACGAATCGCGCGCATCGCATCGTCGGTCGATTGGAAGCCGGAGGCGAGTTTGAATTTGCCCTGCACGCGGCTAATTGCATCGTCGACCATTTTGCTCACGATCAGGCGACCGTCTTCGACCTTGAAAGAAAGGCGCATGCCCGGCGCGATGCCGAGCTGATCGCGCACCGCTTTGGGAATGACAACCTGACCGCGTTCGGCAACTGTGGCATCCATGTCAGCCTTTAGGAAAGAAAGTACGAATCACAAAGTACGAATTATAAAGTATGAATTATAAAGTACGAGGGAAAAAGTATGAATCAAACCGGTACGCGAACCACACCTTCCATCAACACGCGGGCGCTGCGGCTCATCACTGCTTTGCTGACCACCCATTCACCGGCGACTTGGGCCGCTTCGGCCCCTACGCGCAAGGTGCCTGACGGATGCCCGAAGCGCACGGCCGACCGTGCGCCACCCGTGCCACCACCCGCAGCAAGGTTAACCAGCGTGCCTGGAATGCACGCCCCCACCCCAATGGCTACCGCCGCCGTGCCCATCATGGCGTGGTGGAGCTTGCCCATCGACATAGCGCGCACCAGCACGTCAATTTCTTGGGCATCGATGGTTTTGCCGCTCGAAGCCGTATAGGTGGCCGGCGGCGCGACGAAGGCGACTTTGGGAATGTGCTGGCGTTTGGCGATTTCGTCCGGCGTTTTGATGAGGCCCATCGCTAACGCGCCTGCGGTGCGAATCGCCTCCAACTTCGCCAGGTTTGCCGCACTGCCGTTAATCGCTTCTTGCAACTCAGCGCCGGTGAAACCAATGTCAGCGGCGTTAACAAAAATGGTAGGGATGCCAGCTGTGAGCATGGTGGCTTTGAGCGCTGTCAAACCCGGCCCCAAGCCTGGGACAAGGAGCGTATCAATCAGATTGCCGGTGGGGAACAGGGCACCGCCCGCGCCTTCTTCTTCAGCCGCAGGGTCCATGAATTCGAGTTGCACTTCGGCGGCGGGAAAGGTCACGCCATCCAATTCAAAATCGCCGATTTCTTGCACCGCGCCGTTAGTCACGGGCACGTGAGAAATGATGGTTTTCTGGATGTTCGCCTGCCAAATGCGCACTGTGGCCACGCCGTTTTGTGGCACCCGCGAAGGGTCGATTAAGCCATTGCTGATCGCATAGGGCCCAACCGCCGCCGACAGGTTGCCGCAGTTGCCACTCCACTCCACAAATGGCTGGTCGATCAACACCTGCCCGAAGAGGTAGTCCACATCATGATCTGGCTTGGTGCTTTTGCTCAGAATCACCGTTTTGCTGGTGCTGGAGGTAGCCCCGCCCATGCCGTCGGTGTGTTTGCCGTACGGGTCAGGGCTGCCGATCACGCGCAGCAAAAACTGGTCACGCGCAGCACCCGGCACTTGCATCGCCAGCGGCAAGTCTTGCAGCTTGAAAAATACGCCCTTACTGGTGCCGCCACGCATATAGGTGGCAGGCACGCGGATTTGAGGTGCGAAGGTTTTCATGGTGGTCGTCATGCGGCGGCCTTGCTGCCCGCCAAAAAGTCTTGCGCAAAGCGTTGCAACACGCCACCGGCTTCATAGATGGATACTTCTTCAGCGGTGTCGAGGCGGCAGGTCGCGGGCACTTTGACCACGCTGCCGTCTTTGCGGCGAATCACCAAAGTCAGCGTGGCGCGTGGGGTGCGCGTACCTTCGACATCAAAGGTCTCGCTGCCGTCGATCTTCAAGGTGAGGCGATTCACGCCGGGCTTGAATTCCAGTGGCAGCACGCCCATCCCTACCAAATTGGTGCGGTGGATGCGCTCAAATCCTTCGGCCACAATCGCTTCCACACCCGCCAGGCGCACGCCCTTGGCCGCCCAATCGCGTGAGGAGCCTTGGCCGTAGTCTGCGCCGGCAATCACGATCAGCGGCTGCTTGCGTTCCATGTAGGTTTCAATCGCCTCCCACATGCGGGTGACTTGGCCTTCAGGCTCAACCCGCGCAAACGAACCGGCTTTGACTTTTCCCTCCGCCATGACCATCTCGTTTTTGAGGGTCGGGTTGGCAAAGGTGGCGCGCTGAGCGGTGAGGTGGTCACCGCGATGGGTGGCGTAGGAATTGAAATCTTCTTCTGGCAAGCCCATTTTGGCCAAATACTCGCCCGCCGCGCTGTCGAGCATGATCGCGTTCGATGGCGACAAGTGGTCGGTGGTGATGTTGTCGCCCAGCACTGCGAGCGGGCGCATGCCCGTCAGCGTGCGTTCACTCGCGAGTGCGCCTTCCCAATAGGGTGGGCGGCGGATATAGGTGCTTTGCGCGCGCCAGTCGTACAACGGACTGACTTTCTTGCCGTCGTCAGCGTGCACTGCGAACATCGGCACGTAGACCTTGCGGAATTGCTCGGGCTTAACACTGGCGGCGACGATGGCATCAACCTCATCGTCTGAAGGCCAGATGTCGTTGAGGCGAATCGGCTGGCCTTGCGCATCGTGGCCCAGCACATCCTTCTCGATGTCAAAACGGATGGTTCCCGCAATCGCGTAAGCCACCACGAGCGGCGGCGAGGCGAGAAATGCCTGCTTCGCATAGGGGTGGATGCGTCCATCAAAATTGCGGTTGCCCGAGAGCACCGCCGTGGCATAGAGGTCGCGCGCGATAATTTCTTGCTGCAATACCGGGTCGAGCGCGCCGCTCATGCCGTTGCAAGTGGTGCAGGCGAAGCCGACAATTCCAAAGCCCAATTGCTCCAACTGGCCTATCAGGCCTGCTTCTTCAAGGTAGAGCGCGACAGTTTTAGAGCCCGGCGCAAGCGAACTTTTTACCCACGGTTTGCGTGTTAATCCCAATCGATTGGCGTTACGCGCAATCAAGCCCGCTGCAATCATATTGCGCGGGTTGTTGGTGTTGGTGCAGCTGGTGATTGCCGCGATGATGACGGCCCCATCGGGCATCAAGCCCGCTTCGTTTTCCACCGTTCCGCTGATGCCGCGCGCCGCCAGCTCAGAGGTGGGTACGCGCTTGTGCGGATTGGAAGGCCCCGCAATGGTGCGCACCACGCTCGACAAATCAAAGCGCAGCACGCGCTCGTACTCGGCGGTTTTCAGACTGTCGGCCCACAAGCCAGTGTGTTTGGCGTAGGTCTCGACCAGCTTTACTTGTGCGTCTTCACGGCCGGTGAGCTTCAGATATTTGATGGTTTGTTCGTCGATGCTGAACATCGCGGCGGTGGCGCCAAATTCAGGGGCCATGTTTGAAATAGTGGCGCGGTCGCCCAACGTGAGCGCTGCAGCACCTGCGCCGTAAAACTCCAAGTAGGCCGAAACCACTTTTTGATTGCGCAAAAACTCGGTGAGCGCCAGCACGGTGTCAGTCGCGGTGATGCCCGCTTGTGGCTTGCCGGTCAATTCCATGCCAACGATATCGGGCAGGCGCATCCACGAGGCCCGGCCCAGCATCACGGTTTCGGCTTCCAGACCGCCCACGCCAATGGCAATCACGCCCAACGCATCGACCATGGGGGTATGGCTGTCGGTACCGACCAGCGTGTCGGGGTAGGCCACGCCGTCTTGTACCTGAATCACTGGCGACATCCGTTCCAGATTGATCTGGTGCAAGATGCCATTGCCCGGCGGAATCACATCAACGTTTTTAAACGCCTTTTTGGTCCAGTTGATAAAGTCGAAGCGGTCTTCATTGCGCCGGTCTTCAATCGCACGGTTTTTGGTAAACGCGTCCGGGTCAAAGCCACCGCATTCCACCGCCAGCGAATGGTCCACCACCAATTGCGTGGGCACCACCGGGTTGACCAAGGCTGGGTCGCCACCTTGTGCGGTGATCGCATCGCGCAAACCAGCCAGATCGACGAGCGCCGTTTGGCCAAGAATGTCGTGACACACCACGCGCGCCGGGAACCACGGAAAGTCCAGGTCGCGGCGGCGTTCGATCAGTTGCATCAGCGAGTCGGAAAGCGTTGCCGGATCGCAGCGCCGCACCAGGTTTTCCGCCAGCACCCGCGAGGTGTAGGGCAGCTTTTCGTAAGCTCCGGGCGCGAGACGATTAACGGCCTCGCGCGCGTCGAAATGGCTAAGGGCGGTGCCGGGGAGGGGTTTGCGGTAGTTGGATTGCATGCGCGATGGGAGCGATGAATGCGCTCGAGGTTAATAGAGTCGATCAATAATGTCTTGACGCTTCTTGGTGAAATCGGCATCTGATAGTTTTCTGTCGTCTACCTGTGCTTTTAGTTTTTTCACTTCTGCAGAAGCCGCGCTGGCGCTCAATCGGCCAGCAGGGGCTGCTTGCTGAGTTTGATCCGCACACTTCTTTTGGTTGTAGTAGCTGAGCAGACTCACTTTCCGAGTATCCGCGGCGGCAATCGCTTCGTTGGCATTCGCATAAGTGCCGATCATGGCTGGCCAGAAAAACAGAACTGCTGCCACGTTGGTGCCCGTCACCCCTTTTTCGGCTTGTGCTTCTGCGCGAAACCGGTCTGCTTCACTGATTTCAAATGTCAGGCGGTTGCACGAGTACTGAGCGTCTTCAATTTGAACCGCTTGGACCACATGAGGGCTAGCACAACCTTGCAGTAGATTCATGGATGCGAGTGCAGTGACTACCGCGACGGACTTCAGTTTCATGATTGACCTTTTCGGTGAATGTGAGACGAGGGGAATTCAAGAGTAACGAGCCGTACGCTTAGCGCTTTGCCAAGGGCACAAACTTCTGGTCATCCGGACCGTTGTAATTGGCCGAAGGGCGAATAATCTTGCCGTCGATGCGCTGCTCAATCACGTGTGCAGCCCAGCCGGAGGTACGCGAGATGACGAACAAGGGCGTGAACATGGCAGTTGGCACGCCCATCATGTGGTAGCTGACAGCAGAGAACCAATCCAGATTCGGGAACATTTTTTTGATGTCCCACATCACCGTTTCGAGCCGCTCGGCGATGCCGAACATTTTCATGTCGCCGGCTTCTTTTGAGAGCTTGCGCGCCACTTCTTTGATGACCTTGTTGCGCGGGTCGCCGATGGTGTAGACCGGGTGGCCAAAGCCGATCACGACTTCTTTGCGTTCGACCCGTGCTTTGATGTCCGCTTCAGCTGCATCGACAGATTCGTAGCGCTTTTGGGTCTCAAAGGCCACTTCGTTTGCGCCGCCGTGCTTCGGGCCGCGCAGTGCGCCGATGCCGCCGCAAATCGCTGAATGCATGTCTGACCCCGTGCCCGCAATCACGCGGCAGGTGAAGGTGGAGGCATTGAACTCGTGCTCGGCGTACAAAATGAGCGAGGTGTGCATCGCCTTGACCCACGACTCGGAAGGCTTGACCCCGTGCAGCAAATGCAGAAAATGCCCACCGATGGAGTCGTCATCAGTTTCTACCTCAATGCGCTTGCCATTGGTTGAAAAGTGGTACCAGTAGAGCAGCATCGAGCCCAGCGAAGCCATCAATCGATCAGCGATGTCGCGCGCGCCGGGGTGATTGTGGTCGTCTTTCTCTGGCAACGCACAGCCCAGTGCGGAAACACCGGTGCGCATCACATCCATTGGGTGCGAGGCAGCGGGCAGGGCTTCGAGCGCTGATTTGACTGCCATTGGCAGGCCGCGCAGGGCTTTGAGCTTGGCTTTATAGCCCGCAAGTTCAGCAATAGTCGGCAGCTTGCCGTGTACCAGCAGGTAGGCAATTTCTTCAAACTCGCAGACATCGGCGATGTCGAGAATGTCGTAGCCGCGATAGGCCAAGTCGTTACCCGAGCGGCCGACGGTACACAGCGCCGTGTTGCCTGCGGTTACGCCGGAGAGCGCGACTGATTTTTTGGGCTTGGGGCCGGTTGCGGGATATTGTGGTTCGCTCAAAGTGGTCTCCTGATCTGGAATGCGGGATTACTTGCCTTTGCCTTGCGAAAACAGGGCATCGAGTTTGGTTTCGTAGTTGTGATAGCCAAGATAGTCGTACAAATCTGCGCGCGTTTGCATGGTGGAAACCACGCTTTTTTGTGTGCCTTCGCGGCGCAGCACTTGGTAGAAATTGAGGGCTGCTGCGTTCATCGCGCGGTAGGCCCCACAGCAATACAAGGCGATGTCAACATTGACACCTCGCAGCTCATCGAGCGTGAACATCGGGGTTGAGCCAAATTCGGTCAGATTAGCCAGAATCGGCACCTTCACTGCATCTTTGACCTGCTGGTACTGGGCAAGCTCGGTAATCGCTTCGGGGAAGATCATGTCGGCACCGGCTTCAACATAGGCGCAGGCACGGTCAATCGCCGCGTTCAGGCCTTCGGAGGCGAGCGCGTCGGTGCGCGCCATAATGACGAAATCAGCATCGGTCCTCGCATCTACCGCAGCCTTGATCCGGTCCACCATTTCGGTGGTGCTGACCACCTCTTTGCCAGGGCGGTGGCCGCAGCGTTTCGCGCCTACTTGGTCTTCCATGTGTACCGCAGCCACTTCGGCCTGGATGAAGGACTTGATGGTGCGGGCAATATTGAAGGCGCTGCCCCAGCCAGTGTCGATATCAACCATCAAAGGCAGGGAGCACACCGCAGTAATGCGGCGCGCATCGGTGAGCACGTCTTCCATGGTGCTAATGCCAAGGTCGGGCATGCCCAGGGAATTGGCAGCGACCCCGCCACCCGAGAGATACACCGCTTTGAAGCCGGTGCGCTCGGCCATGCGCGCTGCGTAGGCGGTAATCGTGCCTGCCACCTGCAAGGGGCTTTCGTCTTTCACTGCTTGACGAAACTTGGCTCCGGCAGAAATTTTGCTCACTTCGTTGTCCTTGAAAAAAATGCCTTGATTGCCTCGACCGGCAAGCCGATGCCGATGGCATGGGCGCGTTTGATAAGTTGCCAAAAATAGCGGTAGCTGGCCCGGTCGTGCAATTTGCCTTGATGGCCGACTGGCCCCCAGTCCTTGGCGGCGGCGCTAAGCAGGATCGCGCAGGCATCTTCAATCTCTTGTGCAGAAGGCGTGAGACCACGCACGATGGCGGCAATTTGATCGGGGTGGATGCTGTACATGCGCAGGCAGCCAAACTCAGCCCGCGCGCGTCGCGCGTCGTTTTCCACCACTGCGAGGTCTTTGTATTCCTGCGTGATGCCTTGAATCGGCACAGCACCATTGCCGAGTGCCGCAGCCGCAATTTCCAGCTTGGCGCGGCGCAACAGCGGATGGTCAAACTGACCGGGGGAAGACATGCATGAGGCGGGCAGCGCGCCCTGATGGCTGCTGACAAAATCCATCGTGCCCAAGGTCACGCCTTCAACCTGCCGCAGCTCGGCGATCTCTTGCACCTCGGCCAAGCCACCATGCGTTTCAATCATCACGTGCAGCGGGATGATGTGCTTCAACCCCGCCTCATCAGCCACGTGGTTGATGTACGAGGCGACCTTGAGCGCATCCATGCGTGAATCGCACTTCGGTAGGGTGATATAGGCCAGACGCGCGCCCGCACCCTTGACGATGATGTCGATGTCCTTCATCCAGTGCGGGTGGGTTGCATCATGGATGCGTACCCCTACCCGGTTGAAGGTGTTATCGGCTGAAGAAGCGCACCCAGCAACCATCTTCGCGGTTTCTGCCTCTTCGCCTGCGGCCGCTCCATCTTCCAAATCGCAGATCACATCAAACACCGGGCGCTGGTTGACAGCGGTTTTTCGCTGCTGTGCAAAGGCCCGGGTGATGAATTTTTCATTGCCCGCAAAATGCTCGCACACTGGCAAGACCGGTAGAGGCGCGCCGTCGGTGAAGAGGATTTGGCTGGGGTGCATTTTTGGGGATCGGGGATTGGGGATCGGGGATTGGGGATCGGGGATCGGGGGAGGGAGGAGGTTTGCGAGGGTCGGATTGTTGTTTTTGGGTTTAAAAACCTCACTTGGCGAGGGGACGGTGAGCGTGCTCCGATACCCCCAGATTCCCGCCCCCCAATCCCTGCCTGGGACTAGCCAAGCAGGTGCTTCACGCCGTCTTTTTCTTCGTTCAGTTCTTTGAGCGTAGCGTCCATGCGCTCGCGACTGAACGCATCGATCTCCAGGCCCTTGACGAGCTCAACCTTGCCATTGCCTTTGCACAGCACGGGCATGCCGTACATCGTGTCTTCAGGAATGCCGTAGCTGCCGTCAGACGGAATGCCCATCGTTACCCAACGGTCGCCCGCGCCCAGCACCCAGTCGCGCATATGGTCGATGGCGGCGTTGGCAGCAGAGGCGGCGGAAGAAAGGCCGCGCGCCTCGATGATGGCAGCGCCACGCTTGCCAACGGTGGGCAAGAAGGTGTCACGGTTCCACGCGTCGTCGTTAATCATCGCCTTCACGGATTGACCGTCAATCGTGGCGAAACGGTAGTCGGCGTACATCGTGGGCGAGTGGTTGCCCCAGACGGTGAGCTTTTGAATGTCGGCCACTGGCTTGCCGGTTTTGGCAGCAATTTGCGAGAGCGCACGGTTGTGGTCCAGGCGCAGCATGGCAGAGAAGCACGATTTCGCCAAGCCAGGAGCCGACTTCATCGCGATATATGCGTTGGTGTTGGCCGGGTTGCCGACCACCAGAATCTTGACATCACGGCGCGCCACCGCATCGAGAGCCTTGCCCTGCACGGTGAAAATTGCGCCATTGGCTTCCAGCAGGTCTTTACGCTCCATGCCCTTGCTGCGCGGGCGGGCACCAACCAGCAGGCCGCAGTCGATGTCTTTAAAGGCCACCATTGGGTCGTCGGTAATCACCACGCCCGCCAGCAGCGGAAACGCGCAATCTTCCAGCTCCATCACCACGCCTTTGACAGCGGGCAGGCCAGCAGTAATGTCGAGCAATTGCAAGATGACCGGCTGGTCTTTGCCCAGCATGTCGCCATTGGCGATGCGAAACAAGAGGCTGTAACCGATTTGACCGGCCGCGCCAGTAACCGCGACGCGCAGAGGGGCTTTTGCCATGATGAAATCCTTGAAGGTCTAGAGTGAACGATGAAAAAGCGGGTAAGTAAAGCAAAGGCAGAATACCCCAAGAATTTACTTGAAGTCTGCGCCGCGCCCAATAGTACGAACTGCAAGGAGTCTAGCGCCAACTGGCTGCCTGCGTCAATCAGTCTTATATCTTATATAAGACATAAAATAGACTAGACCACCCTTGAGCGCTGTGCCACAATTACTCGCATGTCAACGCCAGATACAGCCGCCTCTAACGTGGCCATCGCTATGCCCGCTACATTCAGCCCGCTCTATCAGCAAATCAAAGCGCTGATGCTGCGCGGCATGGAAGCAGGTGAATGGAAACCGGGTGAAATGATCCCTTCTGAGCTGGAGCTGGCCGCGCGCTTCAAGGTGAGCCAGGGCACGGTGCGCAAGGCAATTGACGAGTTGGCGCAGGAGCATTTGCTTACGCGCAAGCAAGGCAAAGGTACGTTTGTGGCGACGCACGGCGAAGCGCGCACCCAATTCCGCTTTTTGCGCCTAATGCCCAACGAGGGCCAACAAACCCAGCCGGAAAGCACCATCATCGAGTGCAAACGCCAGCGCACCCCAGCAGATGTGGCTCGCGCGCTTGACCTGAAACCGGGTGAAACGGCAGCGACGATTCGCCGTCTGCTTTCTTTTCAAGGGGAACCGGCGGTGCTGGACGATGTATGGCTGCCGGGAAATTTATTCAAAGGCTTAACCACCGAGCGCCTAGTGAGCGCCCACGCGCCGCTCTACAGCCTGTTTGAAGAGGATTTCGGCATCAAAATGCTGCGCGCGGAAGAGAAGATTCGCGCGGTTGCAGCACCGCCGGATGTCGCTCAGATTCTTCGGGTGACGGCGGGCGCACCGTTGCTTTTGGTGGAACGGCTTTCCTTCACCTACGGCGACAAGCCGGTGGAATTGCGGCGCGGGCACTATCTGACCGAGAAGCATTTTTATCGGAATGTGTTGGGGTGAGGGTGGGCTGAGGCAGGGGGGCCAAAAAGCGCTGCCATAGCGCAAAATGCGGGTGAATCCGGCCTGCGCACCCGCGTCGCTACCCTTCCAACCGCAGAAAGCTACTTTCATCGATGGCAGCAAAAACAGGCAATCGCAGGGCTGACAGTTCCGCCACCATCGGCTTCGAAGCCAAGCTCTGGCTCACCGCCGACAAGCTGCGCAACAACATGGACGCGGCGGAATACAAGCACGTGGTCCTCGGCCTCATTTTTCTCAAATACATCTCCGATACGTTCGAAGAGCATCGCGCCAAGCTCATTGCGGGTAAAAGCGAGTACGCTGACGCGAACCCCGAGGACCAGGACGAATACAAAGCCGAAAACGTTTTCTGGGTCCCACCAGCGGGACGATGGAAGCATCTTCAAGACAGTGCCAAACTTCCCACCGTCGGCAAGATTGTTGACGATGCCATGGTCGCCATCGAGCGCGACAACCCGCGACTCAAAGGCGTGCTGCCCAAGGACTACGCCCGCCCCGGCCTCGACAAACAGCGCCTCGGCGAACTCATCGACGTCATCGCCACCATCGAACTCACCGCCGCCAGCGAGGGCGAGAAGACGCACCGCTCCGTCGATCTGCTCGGCCGCGTTTACGAGTATTTCCTCACCCGCTTCGCCAGCGCCGAGGGTCAGAACGGCGGCCAGTTCTACACCCCGTCCTGCGTCGTGCGCTGCTTGGTCGAGATGCTCGCCCCCTACAAAGGCCGCATCTACGACCCCGCCTGCGGCTCCGGCGGCATGTTCGTGCAGTCCGAAAAATTCGTCGAAACCCACGGCGGCAAGATTGGCGACATCTCCATCTACGGCCAGGAGAGCAACGCCACCACGCGCCGCCTCGCCGTGATGAACCTCGCCCTGCGCGGCATCGAAGCCGACTTCGGCCCCGAGCACGCCGACACGTTTCGTCGCGATCTCCATCCCGACCTCCGCGCCGACTACGTCCTCGCCAACCCGCCCCTCAACGACTCCGACTGGTTTCGCAAAGACGACGACGTGCGCTGGCAATACGGCATCCCGCCCAAGGGCAACGCCAACTTCGCCTGGGTGCAGCACTTCATCCACCACTTAGCGCCGCACGGCATGGCCGGCTTCGTCCTCGCCAACGGCAGCATGAGTTCAAATCAGTCCGGCGAAGGCGACATCCGCCGTGCCCTCATCGAGGCCGACCTTGTGGACTGTATGGTCGCCCTCCCCGGCCAGCTCTTCTACAGCACGCAGATCCCCGTCTGCCTCTGGTTCCTCACGAAAAACAAAAACGCCGACGCCAAACGCGGCTTCCGCGACCGCCGTAAACACACACTCTTCATCGATGCCCGCAAACTCGGCACCCTCATCGACCGCGTCCACCGCGAGTTGACCGACACCGACTTGGAGAAAATCACGAGCACGTATCACGCATGGCGCAGCGGTTCTTCGTTCGTAGTTCCGCCTTCAGGCGGTTCCGGGAAAGACCGGCTAAAGCCGGAACTACGAACTTACGCGGACATCGCGGGATTTTGTAAATCTGCGACAAGAGCCGAAATCGCCGCGCACGGCCACGTCCTCACGCCCGGCCGCTACGTCGGCGCCGAGGAAGTCGAAGACGACGGCGACCCCTTCGAGGAAAAGATGCCGCGCCTCGTCGCCGAACTGCGCGCCCAGTTTGCCGAGTCCGCGAAACTGGAGCAGGCCATCAAAGCAAACCTGAGGGGGCTGGGTTATGGCGGGTAGCGCATTGGCGGAAACAAAGTCGCTTCACGTCCCGGCAGCCTATGGCGAGCCGCCCGACGGCTGGAATTGGTCACGCCTCGACGATGTCAGTGAAGGCGTTTTCGACTGCCCGCATTCCACGCCGAAACTCACCGACAGCGGGCCGTTTGTCGTCCGCACTCAGGACATCATCACGGGAGTTTTCCGCGCCGACCAAGCAGGGCGCGTTTCCGAAGAAACCTACGCGGAACGAATCGCCCGCGTGACTCCGAGCCGTGGAGACCTTCTCTACAGTCGCGAAGGAACCTACTTTGGCATCGCGGCAGAAGTGCCGACGAAGACTCGCGTTTGTCTCGGCCAACGCATGGTTCTCATTCGACCATACAAGCGCCGACTGCATTTCAGTTTTCTCTGCCACTGGCTGAACTCGCCAATCATGGCTGCCCACATTCACGGCTATCGTGATGGCACGGTCGCCGAGCGGTTGAATCTGCCGACGATTCGTGCGCTGCCCATTCTCATTCCACCTCTAGCCGAGCAAAAAGCCATCGCAGCGGTGCTTGGGGCGCTGGACGACAAGATCGAGTTGAACCGGCGGATGAACGCGACGCTGGAGACGATGGCGCGGGCGCTGTTCCAGAGCTGGTTCGTGGATTTCGACCCCGTCCGCGCCAAACTCGACGGCCGCCCCGCCGCCGCCCTCGACCCCGCAACCGCCGTCCTCTTCCCCGAGCACTTTGCGCACGGCGAACACGACATGCTTCCCATCGGCTGGCGTCTCGCCACCATCGAAGAAGTCTGCGCCATCAACGCATGGACGCTCGGCAAGAACGACGACTTGGAGACGCTGGAATACGTCGAGATTTCCGAAGTGAGTCTCGGCAACATCGCAAACATCGCCACCTACCCACGCGGCGACGAGCCCAGCCGAGCCCGCCGCCGTCTGCGCCACGGCGACACCGTTCTATCCACCGTCCGCCCCGACCGAGGCTCCTACTTTCTCGCGCTGAATCCGCCTGAGAACCGCGTAGCTTCCACAGGCTTCGCCGTGCTCACGCCGACGAAAGTTCCGTGGTCATTCCTCCACGCCGCGCTGACGCAGCCCGAAGTTTCCGACCATCTCGGCCAAATGGCCGACGGCGGAGCCTATCCCGCCGTGCGACCCGAAATCATCGGCGCTATGCAGGTCGCGCTGCCGAACGAGCCAAAGATTCTCGACGCCTTCCACCGCACCTGCGCTCCGCTCTTTGAACAAGCCGAAGCCAACCGCACCCAATCCCGCAGCCTCGCCATCCTGCGCGACACGCTGCTGCCGAAGCTGCTCAGTGGAGAGTTAAGCGTGCAGTCATCCGAATCTTTGGTAGACAACGCGACATGACCGAAGCTTTCAGCGATTACTTGGTCTTCGTTGATGAAAGTGGATCGCCCAGCATGGGTGGCAGTATCGACCCGCAATATCCTTTGTTTGTGTTGGCGTTTTTGTTGGTCAAGAAAAGCGACTACGCGCAGGTGGTCTGCCCCGCAGTCGGTGCGTTCAAGTTCAAGCATTTTGGGCACGACCAAGTCATCCTGCATGAACGGGAGATTCGCAAAGACCTGGGTGCCTTCAAGTTTCTGAAAACACCGCAGATCAAACAGGCATTTTTGGACGAGTTGACCGACTTGATTGCCGCCATGCCGGTGCAGTTGTGTTGCGTCGTGATCGACAAGGCCCGGCACCAGGCCAAATACAAGACACCCGCCCATCCCTATCATCTGGGCCTGCAATTTGGTCTGGAGAGGGTGTTAGGCTTTCTCCAGAAAAACGGCGAGAGGCACAGCACCCATGTCATTGTGGAATGTCGTGGCAAGAACGAGGACGATGATTTGGAGCTTGAGTTTCGCCGTCTTTGTGACAGTGCTCCGTTTACCGCCTCCAGTGTCAAGCTGGAGGTGGTGTTCGCGGACAAAAAATCCAATTCGGTCGGTTTGCAGTTGGCCGATTTGATGGCGCGCCCTGTGGGTATGTCGGTTCTCAAGCCCGATCAACCGAACCGCGCGGTAGAGGTGATTCGCCCGAAATTACTGGCTATGAATGGCAAAACTCTCGGGTGGGGGCTGAAATGCTTTCCCTAAACTGCAAGCACCAAGCATCAAGGAATTTGCCGCCCAAAAAACAAAAGGCCCCGGCAATCGCCGGAGCCTAATGTCGACCGAGAATCCCCAGTCCTTCCCGCAATTCTACACAGGTTCGATGAAACATTCCACGCCCGCGCCAGGTGGTGGCGATCCCCAGGAGCGACACCCGTTGATGACAATCGCGATCAAATTTTGCGTAAGGCGAGCTTGTCTACGCAACATGCCAGGCCGCAGGAAGGACTGGCACGCTCGACTTGTAGGCGGGCAGGTCTCGGAAGGTTGCTTGTGCTCTTGAGTTCTTGGCTCGATTTTCTTCAATTGCAGGCCGAACGACGACAAATGTATCCGGCGGATGAAGTCCTGCAAAAACAGTGGTTTAGGAAGCATGGATTAGCGTGAAAATCAAATTTCACCACGCGCGGAGTGAACCCCGCGTGCATGATCGTTAGGGGGTAAGCCCCGTAAACGATCCTCCAACTCTAGAATCAAGCGAATTGGGGATGTTTTTTTGCCACCTACTTTAGGGCCGGTTCCACAATGAGCCTCAACGAAGCTACCGTCGAAGCCGCCGCCCTTGAGTGGTTCGGAGAGCTGGGCTATGCGACGAGGCATGGGCCGGATCTCGCGCCCGGTGAACCGGCGGCGGAACGGGATTCGTTTTGCGCGGTGGTGCTCGCGGGGCGCCTGCGCGAAGCTATCAGGCAGCTGAACCCGGCTATCCCCGAGGAGGCGCGGGAGGAGGCGTTGCGCAAGGTACTGCGCGTGGGTACGCCCTCGCTAGTGCAAACAAACCGCACGTTTCACCAGATGCTACGCGATGGCGTGCCCGTCGAGTATGCCCGGCCCGATGGCAGCATCGCAGGCGATCAGGTGCGACTGGTGGCCTTCAATGATGTGCAGGCGAACGATTGGCTGGCGGTCAATCAGTTCGCCGTGATCGAGGGACAAAACAGCCGACGGCCAGACCTGGTGGTCTTCCTCAATGGCCTGCCGCTGGGTGTCATCGAGCTGAAGAATGCGGCGGATGAGGACGCGACGATCTGGAGTGCTTACGCGCAGTTGCAAACCTACAAGGCGGAGATACCCACGCTGTTGCACTACAACGCGGCGCTGGTGGTAAGCGACGGTTTGCAGGCGCGGATGGGTTCCGTGACGGCAAATCAAGAGTGGTTCAAGGTATGGCGCACGGTTGATGGTGAAGGCGATGCCCCGAAAACGGCGCTGGAGCTGGAGGTGCTGGTGCGCGGCGTGTTCGAGCGGCGACGGTTTCTCGATCTGTTGCAGCATTTCATCGTTTTTGAGGAAGACCCGGATTCGGGCGAGCTGCACAAAATCATCGCGGGCTACCACCAGTTCCACGCGGTGAATGCGGCGGTGGAAGAAACGGTGCGCGCCAGCTTTTTGCCAGAGCCGGTGCCGGCCAGTAGTCATGGCCTCGATCTGCGGCAGACACCTGGGCGCTATTGGGCGGGTCGTATGCGCGGCGGTGCCCTTGGCGACCGGCGTGCTGGTGTCGTGTGGCATACGCAGGGTAGCGGCAAGAGCTTCACGATGCTGTTTTTCGCCGCCTGCATGGTGCGCCACCCGGCAATGCAGAACCCAACGCTGGTGGTGCTGACAGACCGCAATGACCTTGACGACCAGTTGTTCGGGCAGTTTGAGCGTTGCGCAGAAATGCTTGGTCAAGCGCCTGTGCAGGCAGCCACTCGCGAAGCTTTGCGCGACTTGCTGAAAGTAGTCAGTGGAGGTGTTGTTTTCACGACGATTCAAAAATTTCTGCCTGACCGTGGCGAGCGTATGCCCGGCTTGAGCGTGCGTGCCAATATTGTGGTGATCGCGGATGAGGCGCATCGCAGCCAATACGATTTGATCGATGGCTTGGCGAGGCATCTGCGTGATGCCCTGCCCAATGCGTCTTTCATCGGCTTTACCGGTACCCCTATTGAGAAGACCGACGCGAACACGCGGGTGATATTCGGTGATTACATTTCCATCTACGACATCCAGCGCGCCGTCGCGGACAAGGCTACAGTACCCATTTACTACGAAAGCCGAATTTCCAAGTTGAGCTTGAACGCCGCCGAGTTGCCGAAGCTCGATGCACAGTTTGAGGAGATCACCGAAGGCGAGGAGCTGACCAAGAAGGAAAAGCTCAAGAGCAAATGGGCCGCGCTGGAGGCGCTGGTTGGCGACCCCAAACGCATCGCGCTGGTGGCTGCCGACTTGGTGGCGCATTTCGAAAAGCGCGTGGAGGCGATGGACGGCAAGGCAATGATCGTTTGCATGAGCCGTCGCATCGCGGTCGATCTCTACGACGCGCTGATCAGGCTGCGACCTGAGTGGGTAGCGCAGGTGTTAAAGGTCGTAATGACTGGCAGTGCCGAAGACGGCCCGGAATGGCAGAAGCACATTCGCGGCAAAAATCAGCGACGGGAGCTGGCGAACCAGTTCAAAGATGCCAAGAACCCTTTTCAGATCGTGATCGTGCGCGACATGTGGCTGACTGGCTTCGACGCGCCCTGCCTGCACACGATGTATGCCGACAAGCCGATGCAAGGCCATGGGCTCATGCAGGCCATCGCCCGCGTGAACCGCGTTTTTCGCGACAAGCCCGGCGGGCTGGTGGTGGACTACCTCGGCCTAGCGGATCAACTCAAGAAGGCACTCGTCGCCTATACCGAGAGTGGCGGCGACGGCGCACCAACGTTCGATACCGCCCCAGCGGTTGCGGTGATGCTGGAGAAGCGCGGCATCGCCTGCGACATGATGCACGGCTTCAACTGGGACAGGTGGACGACCGGCAAACCCACCGAACGCCTCGCGCTTATCCCCGCCGGACAGGAGCACATTCTCCAGCAGGAGGACGGCAAGAAACGCTGGGTGCAGGTAGTGACTGAACTTTCGCGCGCCTTCGCGCTCTGTGCGGCAAGTGATGAAGCGACCAAGATCCGCGACGACGTGGGTTTCTTTCAGGCTTTGCAGGCCGCGCTGAACAAACAGAGCTACAGCAACCAGAAAACGCCTGAGCAGATCGATGCCGCGATCCGCCAGCTCGTGAGCATGGCCATCACCACCGAAGGCGAGGTGATCGATGTCTTTACTGCCGCCGGGTTGCCCAAGCCGGACATCAGCATCCTGAGCGACCAGTTTCTAGCCGAAGTGCGCGGCCTCAAACACAAGAACGTCGCCGCCGAATTATTGCAAAAGCTGTTGAAGGACGAGCTCAGGGTTCGCGCCAAGCGCAACCTTGTACAAACCCAAGTCTTCAGCGAAAAGCTCAAGAAAACCCTTAACGCCTACCACAACCGCGCTATTTCCACCATGCAGGTGTTGGAGGAACTGATTGGTTTGGCCAAAGATCTGGACGCTGCGACCAAGCGCGGCCAGGCGTTGGGTTTATCCGATGACGAAATCGCGTTCTACGACGCGCTTGCTGCGAACGAATCCGCGGTAGAAGCGATGGGAGACGACAAGCTCAAAGTGATCGCCGCCGAACTGATTTCACAGGTGCGCAAAAGCGTGACGATTGATTGGGCGCTGCGTGAGGGGGCGCGCGCCAGGATTCGCGTGATGGTCAAACGTATTTTGAAAAAGTACGGTTATCCGCCAGATTTGCAAGATGAGGCGGTCAAAGCCGTGCTTGCGCAAGCGGAGTTGCTTTCGGCTTTGTGGGTGGAAGGGCGCTGAGAGCTGTAGATCGCCGCTTCGCGACCGGTGGTTGTATCCGCCTGCACCCTGAATTTCGCAACCCCGTAAGGCTTGACACGCATCAAGCTGTTTATAATCTGGCAGTTGTTTACCCCCCAAACCATCCCTGAAGAACTCGCATGTCGACTGCGTCCGCAGCACCTCCAAAAGCGGCACCCAAGGTTCGCCCCAAACACCTTGACCTGACCAAAATCAAGCTTCCCCTACCCGGTTTTATCTCCATCCTTCACCGGATTTCGGGAGCGGGTTTGTTTTTGATGCTGCCGTTTTTGCTTTGGCTGTTGGAGATGTCGCTCTCCACAGAAACCAGTTTTGACAAGCTTCAGGGCGTTCTTGCCCATCCGCTGGCCAAGCTGGTGTTGATCGGCCTCTTATGGTCTTATCTGCACCACTTCTGCGCCGGCATTCGCTTTTTGCTGCTCGATATGCACAAGGGTATCGATCTGCCCACTGCGCGTAAGTCCGCCGGTGCAGTGCTCATCGTCAGCTTGCCGCTCACCGCGCTGTGTGCGTGGCGCTTGTTCTTTTAAGGGGGCCAATCATGCAAAAACGCATTGTGGTGGGTGCCCATTACGGCCTGAAAGACTGGCTGGCGCAGCGCGCCACGGCCGTGTTGATGGCCTTGTATACGGTGCTGCTGTTGGTGGTGTTGCTGGTGCAAGCGCCTAAGACTTACTTCGAATGGTTTGGGCTGTTTTCGCCCGCTTGGATGAAGGTGGCGACGCTGGTTTTCATCGCGTCACTGCTCTACCACGCCTGGGTTGGGGTGCGCGACATCTGGATGGACTATGTGCAATCGACCGGCATCCGCCTGGTGTTGCAGGTAGGCACGATTGTTTGGCTGGTGGCCTGCGGTATGTGGGCACTCAAAATCTTCTTGCAGGGCTGAAAACCAAATGGCATTACAAGTTCGCAAATTTGATGCATTAGTGGTGGGCGCGGGTGGTTCTGGCTTGCGCGGGGCCTTGCAGTTGGCTGAGGCAGGGCTCAAGGTGGCGGTGCTCTCAAAAGTCTTCCCGACGCGCTCGCACACGGTGGCGGCGCAAGGCGGGGTGGGCGCGGCCTTGGGCAATATGGGGCCGGATTCGTGGCAATGGCACATGTACGACACCGTTAAGGGTGGCGATTGGCTGACTGACCAAGACGCGGCGGAATTTCTCGCCAAAGAGGCACCCAAGTGTGTGATTGAGTTAGAACACTTCGGCACACCGTTTGACCGCAACGAAGACGGCACGATTTACCAGCGCCCCTTCGGGGGCCATATGCAAAACATGGGTGCCGGGCCACCTGTGCAGCGCTCGTGCTGCGCCGCCGACCGCACAGGGCATGCGATGCTCCACGCGCTCTATCAGAGAAACTTGCGCGCCAACACGCAGTTCTTTGTCGAGTGGATGGCGCTCGATTTGATTCGCGATCCAATTGACGGCGCAGTGCTGGGTGTGACCGCGATGGAGATGGAAACCGGCGAGGTCATGATTTTGCAAGGCCGGGCCACGCTGTTTGCCACCGGTGGGGCAGGGCGCATTTACGCTTCTTCTACCAACGCCTTTATCAACACCGGTGACGGTGTGGGAATCGCCGCCCGGGCCGGCATTCCGCTCGAAGACATGGAGTTTTGGCAGTTTCACCCCACCGGCGTGGCTGGTGCTGGCGTGCTGATTACTGAAGGCGTGCGTGGCGAGGGCGGTTATCTGCTCAACAAAGACGGCGAGCGCTTCATGGAGCGGTATGCTCCGAATGCGAAAGACTTGGCATCGCGCGACGTGGTTTCGCGCGCCATGGTGACTGAAATCAACGAAGGGCGTGGCGGCGGCAAAGATGGCGACTATGTGTATTTGAAGCTCGATCACCTCGGTGCCGAAACGATCGATAAGCGTCTGCCCGGCATTCGCGAGATTGCCAAAAAGTTTGCCAACGTGGATTGCTCGAAAGAGCCGATTCCCGTGGTGCCAACCTGCCATTACCAGATGGGCGGCATCCCTACCAATTATTTGGGCGAAGTCGTCATCCCCGCTGGCAAGTCTTACGAATCCGCATCGAAAATCGTCGAAGGTTTTTACGCCGCTGGCGAATGCGCTTGCGCTTCAGTGCATGGCGCAAACCGCTTGGGCACCAATTCGTTGACCGACTTGCTGGTGTTTGGCAAATCGGCGGGCGATTCGATGGTCAAGTACCTCAAGGGCGGTGTCGCGCATCGCAACTTGCCCTCTGATGCGGCTGACCAGTCGATGCTGCGCCTGGAGCGTCTCGAAGGCCAGAAAGACGGCACCAACGTTCACGAAACTCGTGCCGAATTGCAGCGTGTGATGCAGCGCCATTGCGGCGTGTTCCGCTTTCCGGGCATGCTCAAAGAAGGCGTAGAAAAGATCAAGGCGGTCGCCGACAAAGTGGCGCAAACCCAAATCAAAGACAAGAGCCGCGTCTTCAACACCGCGCGCATCGAGGCGCTGGAGTTGGACAACCTGATCGAGACAGCGCGCTCGACCATGATTTCAGCCGAGGCCCGCAAAGAATCACGTGGCGCACACAGCCGCGACGACTATCCGGATTGCGATGAATTCCCCGGTGGCCGCAATGACACAACTTGGATGAAGCACTCGCTTTGGTTCAAGGAAGAGGATCGCCTGCAATACAAACCGGTGACGCTCAAACCCCTGAACGCCGAATCGATTCCGCCCAAAGCCAGAACTTACTAGTCCAAAATTTCCTATGAAATTCTCCATCTACCGATACGACCCGGACAAAGACGCAGCTCCCTACATGCAGGACTATGATGTCCAGCTGGAGCCGACTGACCACAAGTTGCTTGATGCCTTGGTGCGGATCAAGGCCATGGACGATTCGTTTGCTTTCCGCCGCTCGTGCCGTGAAGGTGTGTGCGGCTCTGACGCGATGAATGTCAACGGCAAAAATGGCTTGGCTTGCCTGATGGACATGAAGGAAATCAAGGAGCCGGTGGTGCTGCGGCCCCTGCCAGGCCTGCCGGTGATTCGCGATTTGATCGTGGATATGACCCAGTTTTTCAAGCAGTACAACTCGATCAAGCCTTACGTCATCAACTACGATCCGCCGCCTGAGAAAGAGCGCTTGCAGTCGCCAGAAGACCGCGAAGAGTTGAATGGCCTGTATGAGTGCATTTTGTGCGCTTCGTGCTCGACCGCCTGCCCCTCGTTTTGGTGGAATCCGGACAAATTTGTCGGCCCGGCGGGTTTGCTGCAAGCCTACCGCTTCATCGCCGACACGCGCGATCAAGCCACCGCTGAGCGACTCGACAATCTTGAAGACCCGTATCGCCTGTTCCGCTGCCATTCCATCATGAATTGCGTTGATGTTTGTCCGAAGGGCTTGAACCCTACCAAGGCAATCGGCAAGATCAAAGACATGATGGTGCGCCGCGCGGTCTAGTATGGCTGCGGCCCTGCTGGCACGTGCCGATTTGGAGCGCCTGAAATGGCGTAGTCGTCGCGGCATGCTTGAAAACGATTTGGTGTTGCAGACCTTTTACGCGCGCCACGAGGCCAGTTTGACTGAGGGCGACGCGGCAGGTTTGGGCGAGGTGCTAGACCTGATCGACTGGGATCTGTGGGATGTCATCTCGCTGCGCAAAGAGCTGGGTGATGTGGTTGCAGCGCCCAGCGCTGCGGCGCAACAAATTATTGCGCTCCTGCGGGCATGTGAGGCCGCAAAGCAATAAACTAGAGGGCGTTGGCTGATTCGGTTTCCGCCGAACTCGATGCAGGCAACGTGCAGCTTCTTGCTGCCAATTTGAGTCAAAACCATCCATTCTGATTGAAGACGAGGACACCATGACCGCTGTCAAACCCTCCGACGTGAAAGCCACCCTGTCATTTTCTGACGGCAGCCCTGGCCTCGATTTCCCGGTATACAAAGGCACGATCGGGCCTGACGTGGTGGACATTCGGGCGCTCTACGCCAAAACCGGCAAGTTCACCTATGACCCGGGCTTCATGTCCACTGCGGCATGCAACTCGGCAATCACCTATATCGATGGTGACAAGGGTGAATTGCTCTATCGCGGTTACCCGATCGAGCAATTGGCGGTCAACTGCGATTTTCTGGAAACCTGCTACCTGCTGCTCAACGGCGACTTGCCTAACTTCGAGCAAAAAAACAAGTTCGTTAGCACCGTTACCCATCACACCATGGTTAACGAGCAGATGCAATTCTTCTTTCGCGGCTTTCGTCGCGACGCGCATCCGATGTCGATTTTGGTCGGTTGCGTGGGCGCACTGTCAGCCTTCTATCACGACTCGCTCGACATCAACGACGCGCATCACCGCGAAGTCTCGGCGATCCGCCTGATTGCCAAATTGCCCACGCTGGTGGCAATGGCATACAAGTACTCGATCGGTCAGCCGTTCATCTACCCGCGCAACGACTTGTCCTACTCGGCCAATTTCATGCGCATGATGTTCGCCGTACCGGCGGAAGATTACAAGTCGAACGAAGTGTTGGTGCGCGCGCTCGATCGCATTTTGATTTTGCACGCCGACCACGAACAAAACGCTTCCACGTCAACCGTGCGCCTTGCCGGTTCGTCCGGGGCCAATCCGTTTGCGTGTATCGCTGCGGGTATTGCCTGCCTGTGGGGGCCGGCCCATGGCGGCGCGAATGAAGCGGCGTTGAATATGCTGGGTGACATTCAAAAGCAGGGCGGGGTAGAGAAGATCGGCGAATTCATCAAGCAAGTGAAAGACAAGAATTCGAACGTCAAGCTGATGGGTTTTGGACACCGCGTTTACAAAAACTACGACCCGCGCGCCAAACTGATGCGCGAAACCTGCCATGAAGTGTTGAACGAGCTGGGCCTGCACAACGACCCGCAGTTCAAGTTGGCGATGGCGCTCGAAAAAATTGCGCTTGAAGACGATTATTTCGTGCAGCGCAAGCTCTACCCGAACGTGGATTTCTACTCCGGCATTGTGCAGTCTGCCTTGGGTATTCCAGTCTCCCTGTTCACCGGCATCTTCGCGCTCGCACGTACCGTCGGCTGGATCGCGCAATGGAACGAGATGATCTCGGATCCCGAACAGAAAATCGGCCGACCCCGTCAGTTATTTGTCGGTGCAACACGGCGCGATGTGCCGCCGATGACCTCCCGCAAGTAGTCAATCAACTCCAAAAAAAGCCGCTCAATTGAGCGGCTTTTTTTATCTGCGCAGAGCGTGAATTTAACGACTGGTGGGGTCAAACCCGCACCAGACGGGTGCCAGCCAAACGGTCGTGCAGAAACTGGCGGTCCCGGTCAAACACGGCATACACTAGCCCAAAAATACTGGGAATCGACACCCACGCCAGGCTATAGCGCAACCAGGCGCGGGGCAGCGACACGGGTGTACCGTCTACGTTGGTTAGCCGAAATTTCCAAGTCTTCATCGGCAGCGTTTGTCCGCCATGTCGCCAGCACCAAACAAAATAGATGCCGATAACAACGAGCATGTAAATCTGGAAGGCGAATCGCAGGTTGATACCGCCTTGGTATCGCAGCAGCGCCGAGAAGAGGTATGCTGCGATGAAGCCTACGCCAAACAATAGCAAGGCTTCGTAGAGCATCGCGGCTAAGCGACGGCGGATTGACGGAACCTGGGCCGCCGGCTGCGGATCAACGGCATCCGGCGCGCCCGTCATCGCCCAGGTTCCTAGCGTTGCACCGGGGCGACCGTGCCACCCGATTTGGCGAGCGGCTGATCGGGAGCCTTGGCTTTGCGCGTGCCCTTGGCGCTGTCTTTTTCAGCGCCTTTTGCCAACTCCTGCTTCTTTTTCTCGGGGAGCTTTTGGTACTCTTTGTGGAGTGCCTGTTTTTGATCTTTCGGCACTTCGCGCATTTTTTGGTAGTTCTCGCGAGCCTGACGGCGCTGCTCGGGGGTCAGTTTGGCCCAGGTGGCCATATTTGTCTTGAGGCGCTTTTGCTCTTCCGCCTTCATTTGCGGCAAGCGATCAGCAATGCCAACCCATTTCTTGCGCTGGTTTGTCGAGAGCTTTTCCCATTGTGGGCCAAGCGGGCTAAGGGCTTCTTGGCGGGCGGGTGTCAATTCCGACCACTTCGCTTGCGCTTGGGCGACCACCGGCATCAGAGACGCGCCCAGCACCATGCAAAAGGCTAGCAGAACGCCTGAGAGATGCTTCAAGACGCTTACTCCGCTTGCTTCTTCACGAAGTGGCCAAAGCCTTTGTCGAGGTAGGCGTTCAGCTCTAGCTCGTCGGCCAACACGGCCGCGTCAATCTCAGTGTAGTTGGCAACACGCTGATTTTGATGGTAAGCAGAAATCGCGATCAAGCCTGCCACCAACACGCCCAATGGGAGCAAATTACCTGCCCAGCGCGCCCAACCCAAATTGCCGGATGAATTGCCACCACCGCCGGTCGCTAAGGCCAAGCTGGAGAGCGGGGTTTCGGATTTTTGCGATTTCAGCGCGGCTTGGCGCGCGGCCCGCAATTTGGCGAGCTTATCGCCGTCGATTTGGTTGGCACCTTCGTTAAGTGCTTGTTTGATTTGGTAAGCAAAGTGGTCAGTCATAATTTTCTCCTGGCGCGCCGCAGGCCCATGCGCTAAAGGGTGATGCCCTGAGCCTTGAGCGCCACGGCCAACGTGTGAGTTGCACGGGAACAGTGCGTTTTCACGCTCCCTTCAGTGCAACCCATCGCTTCGGCCGTTTCAGCTACGTCGAATTCCTCCCAATAACGCAGCACGAAAGCTTCTCGTTGACGCGCCGGGAGCTTGGCAACTTCAGTTTCGATAATGGATACTATTTGGCCGCGAGATACTTGATCGGCAGCACTCTCAGCTTGCTTAGAGCCTTGTTCGGCCTCTAAAGTTTCCAGCGGATCGTAATCTTCATTATTCGCTTCTGCATCGTTGGGGGTCAGCGAAGAAAAGAGCGTGGTCCAGGTCGAGCGCACCTTGGAACGCCGGAACCAGTCACGGATATTGTTTTGCAGGATACGAGTGAAGAGCAAGGGGAGCTCTTCGGCCGGCCGGTCGCCGTATTTTTCTGACAGTTTCATCATCGTGTCTTGCACGACATCAAGTGCCGATTCTTCTTGCCGTACAGCAAACAACGCCTGCTTGTAGGCGCGTCGTTCTACACCGGCCAGAAAAGCATCAAGCTCGCTGCGGGAAGCCATCGGCGATCAGGTGCAAAGCGTGGGAGGCGTGGAGAGCGTGGGGGGCGTGAGATACGCGCGTACAGGAGTGTTTCACCAATGGAATTATGCCTCAAGGGCGCAGGCGAATTCGTTGTCGGTGCGCAAGCCCGGCCCCATAAAGTGCCCATGCGGCATCACGATCACCGGCGGTGCAATGGCGGGCCAATTGATCGAGCAAATGGGCCAGCGCAGATTGCGTAGCCACGGTAAGCGGATTGGCGATTTCGCCCTCATCCAATTCGGCCGATGCGCCCACCACCCCGGCAGTGGCGGCCAGCACGCACCCCCCCGAGAGCAGGCCGCGCCCGTCGAGCCAGCGATACCACGCTTCGATCACCATTTCAGGGCTGTGGCCTGACTTGAAAACCGTTGCATCGAGCGTGGTGGCCACATGTTCCAGCACCGCAACCTGCATGGCCTCTTTGCTTGCAAAGTAGCGTTGCAGGCCGCCTTTGGAAACATGTGCGGTTGCCGCCGCCTGACCAAACGAGAGCGCCCACAAGCCATGCACGCTGGCGTACTCCGCCAGGCGTGAGAGGATTTGCAATTTCGAGTGTTCACTTTTTCGCACAAAGTTAGTTTAAATACGAATGTATTTTTTTGCAATAATATTTTCACCAGCATCTTGACGGGCCAAATGCTGTGCTGCAAAATATGGTTTCTTTCGCAAACGATTTGAAGGTAGGCCCTATGGAATTGACTGGCGCAGAAATCACCGTGCGCTGCCTCGCAGAGGAAGGCGTGGAGCACGTCTTCGGCTATCCCGGCGGTGCGGTGCTGTACATTTACGACGCAATTTTTAAGCAGGACAAGTTCCAGCACATCTTGGTACGCCATGAGCAAGCCGCTGTTCACGCGGCCGATGCCTATTCGCGCTCGTCCGAAAAAGTCGGCGTCTGTCTGGTCACCTCAGGTCCCGGGTTGACGAACGCGGTTACCGGCATCGCTACCGCCTACATGGACTCGATCCCGATGATTATCATCTCGGGGCAGGTGCCAACCCATGCCATCGGGCAGGACGCGTTCCAGGAGTGCGACACCGTCGGCATTACGCGCCCCTGTGTGAAGCACAACTTTTTAGTCAAAGATGTCAAAGACCTGGCGGCCACGATCAAGAAGGCGTTCTACATCGCCACCACCGGCAGGCCTGGTCCGGTGCTGGTCGACATTCCTAAAGATGTGACGATGCACAAGTGCGAGTATGTGTATCCGAAGTCGGTGGAAATGCGCTCGTACAAACCTGTAGTCAAGGGCCACCCTGGACAAATCAAAAAAGCCGCGCAAATGCTGGTCGCGGCCGAGCGCCCAATGATTTACACCGGCGGCGGCGTCATTTTGGCCAACGCTGCCAAAGAATTGAACCAACTCGTCAATTTGCTCGGCTACCCCTGCACCAACACGCTGATGGGCTTGGGTGCTTTCAAAGCATCCGACAAAAAATTCCTCGGCATGCCCGGGATGCACGGCACCTACGAAGCCAACATGGCGATGCAGCACTGCGACGTGCTGATCGGCATCGGCGCGCGTTTCGACGACCGCGTGATCGGCAATCCGAAAGACTTCGCCAAGCAAACGCACCAAATCATCCATGTGGATATCGATCCTTCTTCGATCTCCAAGCGCGTGAAGGTTGATGTGCCGATTGTCGGTGATGTCAAAGAAGTGATGAAGGAGCTGATCGCGCAGATCATCGCCTTGAAAGAAGCAGGCAAAGAGCCGAATCAAAAACACCTCAAAGCTTGGTGGACCCAGATCGAAGCTTGGCGTGCAAAGGATTGCCTCAAGTTTGACCGCACCAGCAAGATTATCAAGCCGCAGTTTGTGATCGAAAAAATGTGGGAGCTGACCAAGGGCGATGCGTTTGTTACTTCCGATGTCGGCCAGCATCAAATGTGGGCTGCGCAGTTCTACCGTTTTGACAAACCGCGCCGCTGGATCAATTCCGGTGGCTTGGGCACGATGGGCTTTGGCTTGCCCGCCGCAATGGGCGTGCAGATGGCAAACCCTAAAGCCACGGTGGCCTGCGTGACGGGTGAAGCCTCGATCCAGATGTGCATCCAGGAGCTTTCTACCTGCAAGCAATATCGTCTCACGCCCAAGATCATCAACCTGAATAATCGCTATCTCGGTATGGTGCGGCAGTGGCAGCAAATCGATTACGGCTCACGCTATTCTGAGTCTTACATGGACGCACTACCGGACTTCGTCAAACTGACCGAGAGCTATGGGCACGTCGGCATGAAAATCGAAAAGCCGGGCGATGTGGAGCCTGCGCTCAAAGAGGCTTTTGCGATGAAAGACCGGCTGGTGTTCATGGATTTCTACACCGACCAAACTGAAAACGTTTGGCCGATGGTGAAGGCTGGTAAAGGTCTGTCAGAAATGCTGCTTGGCTCGGAGGACCTCTAATCATGCGCCGCATAATTTCTGTTCTTCTCGAAAACGAAGCCGGTGCGCTCTCGCGGGTTGCAGGCCTATTTTCCGCGCGCGGCTACAACATTGAAACGCTGACGGTCGCGCCGACTGAAGACCCGTCGCTGTCGCGCATGACCATCGTCACTTCGGGCAATGAAGACGTGATCGAGCAGATCACCAAGCACCTGAACCGGCTGATCGAAGTGGTGAAAGTGTTTGACCTCACCGAAGGCCCGCATATCGAGCGCGAGCTGATGCTGGTTAAGGTGCGCGCCACTGGCAAAGACCGCGACGAAATGCAGCGCATGACCGAGATTTTCCGGGGTCGCATCATTGATGTCACCGATAAGACCTACACGGTCGAAGTGACCGGCGACTCCGCTAAACTTGATGCCTTTTTGCAGGCACTGGAGAAATCGGCGATCCTCGAAACAGTCCGCACAGGCTGTAGCGGTATCGGGCGTGGCGAGCGGATTCTCAAAGTTTGAAGTAGCCCATGTAGGGTTGATTTGATTCGGTTTGATTCGGTTTTGTTTTGCAGTCAATTTCCAGGAAAACACCATGAAGGTTTATTACGAAAAAGATGCCGACCTCTCGCTCATTAAAGGCAAGAAGGTCACGATTGTTGGTTATGGTTCGCAAGGCCACGCGCATGCGCAAAACCTGAACGACTCCGGCGTAAAGGTGGTCGTCGGTGTTCGCAAAGGCGGCCCGTCTTGGGACAAGGTCAAAATGGCTGGCCTCAAAGTGGCTGAAGTTGCCGATGCCGTCAAAGGCGCTGACTTTGTGATGATGCTGATGCCCGACGAGAGCATTGCCGCCACTTACAAAAGCGAGGTCGAGCCGAACATTAAAAAAGGCGCGGTGCTCGCATTTGCCCACGGTTTCAACGTGCATTACGGTCAAGTAGCGCCGCGCGCTGACCTAGATGTCGTGATGATCGCGCCCAAGGCCCCAGGTCACACCGTGCGCTCGACCTACGCTGCAGGCGGCGGGGTGCCGATGCTGATCGCTGTGCATCAAAACCCCTCGAAGAAGGCCCGTGATCTCGCGCTTTCCTACGCGGCAGCCATTGGTGGCGCACGCGCTGGCGTGATCGAAACCAATTTTCGTGAAGAGACCGAGACCGACTTGTTCGGCGAGCAAGCGGTGCTGTGCGGCGGTACGGTTGAACTCATCAAGGCCGGCTACGAAACGCTGGTGGAAGCGGGCTATGCGCCTGAAATGGCCTACTTTGAGTGTCTGCATGAGTTGAAGCTGATCGTCGATTTGATTTATGAAGGCGGCATCGCCAACATGAATTACTCGATCTCCAACAATGCCGAGTACGGCGAATATGTCACCGGCCCGCGCATCATCACCGAAGAAACCAAGAAGGTGATGAAGCAAGTGCTGACCGATATTCAAACCGGTGAGTACGCCAAGAACTTCATTCTGGAAAACCGCGCTGGTGCGCCGACCTTGTTGTCGCGTCGTCGTCTGGGTGGTGAACATTCGATTGAAATCGTCGGCGAAAAGCTGCGCGCGATGATGCCGTGGATCAAGCAAAAAGCACTGGTCGACCGTACGCGCAATTAGTCCGGCGGTTCTTGTGTGAAAAAAGCGTCCGCAAGGACGCTTTTTTCTTTTCATCCGAGCCATCCAGCGAGAACGCCTGTCCAACTTAGGTCTTCAGGCACTATGCTTGAAGAAGTCCGTCCAGTAAGCCTCTTCAGGCATCGCTATTTTCATCGACGATGAAAGTCAGACCTGCGTCTTTGACCAATCGAGTGACCAGCGCTTCACCGAAAATGGTGGCTGGTGTCCAAAATCCGCCTGGCTTTTCCGACTTGCTGATGTCGTTGGCGAGGCACGCTGCGGCCTGGCCCAGCATCTTGGCCGTCGAGCCATAGCCTGGGTCGCGATCCCCTGTTACTTTGACGCGCAGTGTTTGTCCGTCTTCGGTACGCCCAAAAAAGCGCAGGTCGAAAAAACCATTTTCTTGTGCCTCTGGTGAGGGCCCGTCTCCGGGGGCGGGGAGGACAAATTTTTCAAGCAACCAGCGCGATGGCGGCAGCGCCGCTGCGACCACAAAGCCACCCAAACCACCCGCCAAACCCAAGGCCGACAACCGCCCCTTGACTCCTTCCCCGGTGAGCATGGCTTCGTCATACTTGAATTTCGCCGGATCGGCGACTTTGGTAATGGCGTTGCTGCGAAATACCACGCGCGTATTGATCGCGGCCATCACAAAGGGCGCGCACCACGCGTTGAAATCGGTGTCGTAGGCCGCGCCATTCACGCTGCGTTGCCGAAGCTTGGGTTGCGATTCCGGTGGGCAGAGCGAGTAGGGGTTCGCCAATTCGCGCCGCAAGGCCGGGTTGGTCGCCGCCTCGCGCACCACGTTCAAAAGGCTGGCCACGGTGCCGCCTGATGCGCCGCCCTTCATCGCTTTCACGCGCATTTTTACCTCGGTACACGGTTTGGCGAATTTCACGACCGCCGCTTGTTGCAGAGTCCAAACGCCCAAATCGGACGGAATGGAATCGAAGCCGCAGCAATGCACGATGCGTGCGCCTGATGCTTTAGCCGCCGCTTCGTGGGCGGCGATCATGCGGCCGATCCAGGGCGTTTCGCCGGTCAAATCGCAGTAGTCAGTGCCGGTTTCGCAGCACACCTTGACCAGTGGCTCGCCATAGAGCGCGTAAGGGCCAACGGTGGAGACGAGCACGCGGGTTTGCACGCACAACGCGCGCAGAGCGGTCTCGTCGGCGGCGTCGGCTACTTGCAGTGGCAAGTCGGTCGCAGCGCTGCCCAGCGAGGCGCGCAAGGCTTCCAGCTTTTCCAGCGAACGGCCCGCTGCGGCCCAGCGCAGCTTTTCTTTACTGCGCGCCCCGGCCCCTGACCCTGTCCCCGTCCCAGCGTCGGCTACCCCAAATTGCTCCAGCAGGTAGCGGCACAAAATTTGCCCCACAAAGCTGGTGGCACCGAACACGATCACATCAAACCGCGTCGACTTTGCTTTGGCCATGGCGATACCTTGTCAAAAAAAGTCAGTCTAGCGCGGCGGCACGCAGTAGGCGATGCGGTGATGCGGCGAGCCGGCCGCCGACTCTGCCTTAAACTGTGTCACGCATGGAAGCTTTTCTTCTCTCAACCGCCATCGTCGCCTTGGCGGAAATCGGCGACAAGACGCAACTCCTGGCGTTTTTGCTGGCCGCCAAATTCCGTCGCCCGCTACCCATCATCGTCGCAATTTTGTTGGCCACGCTCGCCAACCACGCGCTCGCGGGCGCAGTCGGCGCGTGGCTAGTGGGCCAACTGGGGCCGCATGTGCTGCGCTGGCTGCTGGGCATCTCGTTCATCGCGATGGCGGTGTGGATGTTGGTGCCGGACAAACTTGACGGCGCGGGCAACCGCCCCAGTCGCTTCGGCGCATTTGGTACGACACTGATCGCCTTTTTTCTGGCCGAAATGGGGGATAAAACGCAGATCGCGACCGTTGCGCTGGCCGCCCAGTATCAGAGTTTTTTTGCCGTCGTCGCTGGTACGACCCTGGGCATGATGATCGCCAACGTGCCCGCCGTGCTGGTCGGTGAACGACTGGCGACAAGGCTGCCGGTCAAGCTCGTACACCGCATTGCTGCGGCCGTGTTCGCAGCCCTCGGTGTGGCCACCTTGTTGGGTTTGGGCAGTAAGATCGGGCTATGAAACCTCTCTCGATGGCTCTTGGCGGGTTGCGAATTTTGCTTGTTTTCTGGCTGGCTGGCCTTTCGCTGATTCGTGCTGCGGGGGCCGCCGAACCTGCGCTGCTTCTGGCCAATGTGCTTGGTCCCCAGGTGGATGTGACGCGCTACTTGGTGAGCGAAAAATTTGACGGCGTACGCGCCATTTGGGACGGCAAGACCCTGCGTTTTCGCAGCGGCCGCACGGTCACAGCACCACCGTGGTTTATCGCCAAATTACCCACCATTGCGCTAGACGGCGAACTGTGGTTGGCGCGGGGAAAATTCGACGAGCTCTCCGGCATCGTGCGTAAAACCATACCGGTGGATGATGAATGGCGGCGCGTGAGCTACTTGATTTTTGAGCTACCCGAATTACCAACTGGCGCGACCAAGCTCTCGTTCGCCCAGCGCTACGCGCGCATCCGTGAGATCGAGCGCGAGGTGAATTGGCCTCAGCTCAAAGCGGTCGAGCAATTTCGCGTGGGCGACCGGGCAGCGCTGAAAAAACGTCTCGATGCGGTGGTAAAAGCGGGGGGTGAAGGCCTGATGCTGCACTTGGCTGACGCACCCTATGTGACCGGCCGCAGCGATGTGCTGCTAAAGCTCAAACCGTTGCTCGATACCGAAGGCGTGGTGCTAGCGCACCTGCCCGGCAAAGGCAAATACGAAGGCATGCTGGGCGCGTTGCAAGTCAAGGCGCGCGACGGCATCGTGTTTCGCTTAGGCACTGGTTTCACCGACGCGCAACGGCGCAACCCGCCGCCAGTTGGCAGCAGCGTGACGTATGCGTATCGAGAATTGACACCGAGCGGCAAGCCGCGCTTTGCGAGCTTCTTGCGGGTGCGTGACGACCCGTAGTCGCCGGCGTGAAGCTGACCTGCCCGCGTGCGGTACGCGGGCAGGTTGTTTGAAACGACTATTTGATCTTCGTCTCTTTGTAGGCGACGTGCTTACGCGCTACCGGATCAAATTTCATGAACTGAAATTTTTCAGGCGTGTTCTTTTTGTTTTTGGTGGTGGTGTAGAAATGCCCGGTTCCGGCGGTGGATTCGAGCTTGATTTTGTCGCGTGCTGATTTTGCCATGATGGGTTCCTCTTATGCCTTTACTTCGCTTTGCTTTGGGCGCGCAGGTCGGTTAGAACCTGGTCGATGCCTACTTTGTCGATCATGCGCAGACCAGCGCCTGAAACGCGCAAGCGGACCCAGCGATTCTCGTTTTCGACCCAAAACCGGCGATATTGCAGATTCGGCATGAAGCGCCGTTTGGTCTTGTTATTGGCGTGGGACACGTGGTGTCCAACCATCGGGCCTTTGCCCGTTACATCGCAAAACTGTGACATTTGAAACTCCAAAAAGCACTCAGAAAACAAGCCCGCAGGCAGGTACTGAAGCACTGAACGACGGTTTTATACAAAGCGCGAATTATGGTAGGACCGCGCCGGTTAGCCTGCCAGTATATCCGATCTACCGCGCAATGTCGATGGCGAGTTGGCGACTCAAATCGCGCCGGGTAAGTCGGATGAGTCTTCGGATGAGCCTTGCGCCGCTTCGAGGGTTGGCAACGCCCGCTTTGCCGCTGCCAAAATCGCCTTGGTCAAGCGCGCTGCCTGGGGTGGTTCGCGCAACCAGTGCTGCCAGTAAAGCGGAACGTCCAGCCAAAGGCCCGGAAACAGATCGACCAAGCGTCCCTCGGAATAGTCGTCTGGATGTTGAATTTGCGCATCCATACCCCAGCCCAAGCCGCCCAGAAGCGCCTGGCGAAAGGCATTGACAGCGGGCAGGTAGTGGCGGGGGTAGCCTGCCGCTGTAACACCCAGATGCTGCTGCAAAAATTGGTCCTGGAGCGTGTCTTTGCGATTAAAGCTGATCGCGGGCATCGTCAACAGGCGGTGTGGTGCTGGCGTTTGCTCACCGGCACGCAGTTCGGTGGCGAGCGTGGGGGCCGCCACGCATCGATACCGCATCATGCCCAGCGGTTCGGCGACGCAACCACGCAGAGCTTGCGCCAGGGTCGTCACACAGCCGATCACGTCACCATTCTTTAGCCAATCCAGGGTATGGCCTTGATCGTCAATCACCGCGTGGATCGTCAAGCGGTGTTGTTTCAAGCTGGCGCTCACGCCATTCAAAAACCAACTGGCGATGGAGTCGGCGTTGACTGCTACGCTCAGTGCTTGGTAATCGTTGTGCTCCGGTTGGATGATTTGCGCTAGATCGGCTTCGAGCAAACGCACGCGCTTGATGTGCGCCAGCAGCGCTTGGCCAGCAGGCGTGGCGCGCAGCACTTTGCCGCGCACCAGCAGACGTTGTCCGAGGTTGCTTTCAAGCGCCTTGATGCGCAAACTCGCGGCTGCGAGGGTGATATGCAGGGTGCGCGCGGCGTGCGTAAGGCTGCCTCCGGCGATACACGCCTCGAAGGTGGTGAGTTGGCGTTGATCGAGATTCATTGAGCGCGCTGGTGCAAATTGGCAAGCAGTGACGGGTAGCTAATCAAGAAATTATTGAGTAATCAGAAAATTACTTAATTCAGTTTAACTTAACGATCCCCTCACGCATACTGCTGCTTCTCGCCGTCCACCGCGCGCTATCGAAACCCTCTGGCAATGAGCTTATTTCTCTCGGGCATGGCCTTGAGCCTATCTTTGATCGTGGCGATCGGTCCTCAAAACGCGCACGTGCTGCGCATGGGGCTGCTGCGAAATCACGTCGGAATCACGGTGCTGGCCTGCGCACTGACTGATCTGGTGCTGATTGGCTTAGGGGTGGCGGGCTTGGCGCAACTCGGTGCGCTTCCGGCACAGGTGCATGGCGCGATGATCGGTGCTGCCGCGTTATTCTTGATGCACTACGGTGCCACTGCGGCGGGCCGGGCCTGGCGCAATCAATACACCGGGTTGAGCGCGCAACCTGCCGGAATGCCGCAGTCGCGTCGTCAGGCACTGGCGACGGCTCTGGCGTTTTCTTGGCTAAACCCGCATGCTTGGCTTGATACGGCGGTGCTGATTGGCGCTGCATCCGCTGCGCACCCGCAACCGGGAAACTACTTTTTTGGGGCCGGTGCGGCGCTTGGCTCGGCAATTTGGTTTGTCGTTCTCGGCCTTGCTGCCAAAAGCTTGGCGGCGCGCTTGGCCAAACCGGCTGTTTGGCGGGCGATTGACGCGACCGTCTGCGTGACGATGTGGGGCACTGCCGTCTGGCTTATGGCCTCGCTGCGGTGATTTTTTCGCGTGTGACTCGCTTGGATCCTTGGTGAAAGGCCCTTGATCATGGAACGCCAGCGAGAAGGCATTGCCATCGCCAAGGCAAAGAACGTTTACAAAGGTAGAAAGCCAGCACTCGATAAAGCCGCAATCGCAAGGTTGCAAAAAATGGCTGCAGAAGGATTGTCAAAAGTTGTGATTGCGGAGACGCTTGGAATCTCAAGGGCGAGCGTCTACCTCTACCTGAATGGCTGATTTGGCATCGCTTTTTTTAGCTAGCAGTCAAATTCTTCCAGATCACCGTGAAGTGTCCGCGAGCGGCTGTGGATAGCGCCGCATAATGCATCCAACTAGTGATCGGCGACGATGGATGATCCGCATGCGAAATGGATGGATGTCAGCTCGCCGTGATCGTCGTTGTTCGTTTCGTGGAGCGGCTTCTGGCATCACTAGGCACTTCTGTAAACTCCCCGCATGTCAAGCAGCAAAACCCCCATCTATTTGAGCCTCTTCTCAGGATGCGGCGGTATGGATGTAGGGTTCGAATTAGCCGGGTTTAAAGGTGCATTGAGTGTCGATATCGACGAGACGGCGCTAGGCGTACTAAGTGCCAATCTCAAGTTGAATGTTCAGAACATCGACCTGTCTTGCAACGATCCGGAGTACAAGGGAAATATCGACGTACTGCTCGCAGGGTCACCGTGCCAAGGCTTTTCCACTGCCGGTCTGCGAAACGTTGATGACCCAAGAAATTCGTTGCTACTTGTTGCTCCACGTATTGCAAAAAAATTACGCCCCAAGGTCGTCGTTGCAGAAAACGTGCTTGGGGCTATATCAGGCGCTCATGCAGCTTACTGGGCAGCATTACATCAGCAATTGCGCTCGTTGGGATATCGTACCGGTGACCTTCGGGTGGATAGTTCTGACTTTGGTGTCGCCCAAAAAAGGCAGCGCATTTTTCTCATTGCATGGCAGACCGACGTGCTTCAAGACCTTGTGTTGGTCCAAAAACAAAAAAAGGTTCTAGCTGATGCTCTCGGCAACCTCGATGGGCTACCGAATCATCAACCCGTTCTTCTGAAATCTGATTCGCAAGACTTCAAAATCGCAAGCAGGATTGGTCAGGGCCAAAAGCTTACTAACTCACGTGGCGGAGCCTTGTCCATCCACACATGGCAAATACCAGAGGTGTTCGGCCGGACCAACAAACTCGAACGCGAAGTCCTGGATACAACGGTAAAACTGCGACGACAAGTACGGCGGCGGGATTTTGGCGATGCAGACCCCGTCAGCGCGGCAGCCCTGAGAAGGCAGTTCGGCGGAGAGGTAGTGCAATCGTTAGTCAACAAAGGGTATTTGCGCAAGATGGGGCATTACGTTGATTTAACTCACACGTTTAACGGGAAATTCCGCCGCCAGCGATTGGACTCCCCGAGTCGAACGGTCGATACACGATTTGGCGATCACCGCTTGTTTCTCCATCCTACTGAGAACCGCGCATTTACGGTACGTGAAGCGGCTAGATTGCAAGGCTTTGGAGATGAGTTCATCTTTTCAGGCACATCAGCACAGCAGTTTCGGATGATAGGAAATGCAGTCCCACCACCTGTTGCCCAATCCGTCGCTGAATTAGTACGTCAACTTCTGTGAGAGCGGGTCAATGGGCGAGTCAATAGAACAATTAGTACGCAGGTGGTCGATAGACGACCTTACTAAGGTCAATCGCAAAATCGTTGACCTAGAGCGATGGCTGTACAAAACGTATGAGCCCGACAAATTTGGTCCCGACGACTTCTGGGTAAGGTTAGAACAATGGCTCGGCAACGTACCGTCTGACGCTGAGAAGCAGTTGTTATTTCAACTGTTGGTGGAAATTTTGTACTTAGGTCCATTCGAGTTTGAAGAGTTGTACAGATGTGCCTACCAGGGGCCAATTGCCCGATGGCTCATCGATACATGTGCTATCGATGTGTTCGCGCCAGACGGCCAAGAAAAATTGCTTGAGGCTGCTAACGAAACGTGGTTTTGCCCAATAACTGATAGCTTCAGAATCAACGCATTTTTTCACGTAAACGATTTAGGAGCTCGTGCGAATTTGCGTCCAGATTGGCATTCACTTTATAACCTGGGCGATGTCTACAAAATAAATGAATACTGCGCAGATCCTGCCAACAAAATTAAGCGGTTGGTTTTGCTGGAAGATTTCGTTGGAGGTGGATCGCAATCTCTAGAAACTGTACGATTTGCAGCGACTCATATCCACGATCTGAAAGTGCTCTTTGCGCCGCTAGTAATTTGCCCTAACGGCCGCGAAAAAGCTCAGCAACTTGAGACCGAAATGTGCAACCGAAGGGGTGGATCACTTCGTTATGCTGCGGCGATGGAGCTACCTCAAGATGCCTTTCTGAGCGCTAGCCAAAGTCCCTATCCAGAACCCAATAGTCTTATTGACGATTTGCGCAGACTAATTATTGCAAGCTATCCAATGGTCAGTGGCGGTAATCCAATCGGACCCAAACCCTACCATCCCTTTGGATTTCCTCCTTGTAATCCCACCGGTGGTTTGGTTGTGATGTACAGCAACACGCCTGACAACACATTACCACTCATACATTCGCGCCCACCGCAGGGTAACTGGCAACCCATTTTTCCCCGGCACAGTCGGGTGTAAAGGCAGATCATGGCGAGCAATCCTTTTCACGATCTCTATCTGAGCGAAACGATTTCTGAAGATGCACTGGTCGAGTTGTTCAGTCCTCTAATCGTCGACTACTCCCATGTGATGTTCGAACCAGGCAACGTAATTGTCCTTGGAGCCCAAGGCACAGGCAAGACGATGTTGCTCAACCTGTTGCGTCCCGAATCACGCTTGGCATACGCAGCGGCGAAGTTGGATTTTCCAGTTCCCAAGAGTATTTCTCGATTCCTTGGTGCTGGTATTAACTTACGAAAATGTGGGGCGCTTGAATTTGCTCAACATCTGGAAGAAGATACCAGTGGGCGTGATGTTCAAGAGCTTCAATTGCTATTCGCCGACTTTGTTAATTATCTGATCGTTATTGACATGATTGCTTCGGTTCAGGAGTTTATTGCTGCAGGTAACGCTAAAGTGCTCAAAGATATTGGCGTTAGTTCAAACACTGGCAATTTAGATACATTTGCAAAGAAGCTCGCTGCGGAGCCGTGTTGGTTTGGTGCGTTGGATGGCGTGAATAATATTGCGCAGCTGAATGAAAAATTTGCTGACCGAATAAAGCACTACCGGTTGTTCGTTAACTTGAATACTGCGCAGGTTCCCGAGCAGATTAGAGAATCCAAAACAGTCATTGGCGACCCCATTCTCAAGGCGGCTCAAGCATTGCGAGATTCCGGTGTACTTGAAGAGGATGTTAGGGTTTTCATTCGCATAGACCAGTATGAGCAGTTGACAACACTCAATCTGCTTGACAAAGCTTTTGGTGCAGGGTGCCAACAGTTAATTCACAAGGCACTTGCGGCACGTGACGGACGGGTTTCCTATCGTATTGGCACACGTAAACACGGATGGCCTACGCCGCCAAAAATATTCAAGACTGATGATGTTTTGGAATTGAAGCGTGATTTCGACGTGGTTGATATGGAGGAAATTTTTCGTCGACGAGAGAATTCTCGGACATGGATTTTTCCGAAGTTTGCCAGTGATATTTTTGAACGCCGACTGAAGCGTAGTGAATACTGTCGAAATGGATCGGTCATTGATTTATCGAAGGCTATGGGGCAAAGCCTAAAGCCATCGGAAAGAGCAAGGAAATACTTTTCCACAGAGGCGGGTATGAGAACCCTGCTAACAAAGACCATCAACGAATTGCCGGTTGACGCAACTGATGAATGGAAGGAATTCATATCAAAGATGGGGCAGGATGACATCTTGCAGGCTTGGCTTTGTTGTGCTTGGCTACGTCAAAAAATTGGTACTGACAAACGAAAAATCCTCACTGTTCCACGGGTACCAAATGTTGGTACTGTGCCTTGGGCTTCGCAACCCTATTGGCAAAAGGAACGTAGCCACCAAGCACTAATGCAAATAGCGTCTGCGCACAGGCAGGCTTTGTTGTGGAGCGGCGAGGATGACTTGCTGGCGCTTAGCGGTAGTCATCTTCTGATTTTTCTGTTTTTACTGCAGCACATATGGGATGCTTGGCTGCGTGACAACCGTGGCAGGGCAGATGATGAATTCAAATTTCCGATCGACATTGATGTGCAAGGCCAGGGAGTCATGGAGGCCAGCATTGAATGGCGGAGCAAACAAATCGAAGGGCCGAATGCACGACAGAGAAAGAAATTCGTCGATGTCCTAGGTGAGCACCTTTATTCAAACCTGATAAATGACAAAGCAATGTCTTATCCTGGTGAAAATGGAATATCTATTTCTAACGTTGAACTCGAATCCGACCAAGAAATGTTCACATTTCTCAGGGAGGCGGCGAGTTTTGGCGATCTATTTGAAACATCGCACACATCAAAGAGAAAGGGTGAGAAGCGCACCAAATATTATTTGGCGCCCATTTTGAGTCCCGTCTTCCGTATACCGGCTATACATACTAAGGAACCGGAATACGTCAGATCGATGCAGGTGAAGAATTGGCTCAATGGGGATAATCGTTCAATTGTCGAACCCCCGGTTATAGAAAAAACAGAATCGCGACAGTCACATTTGTGGTCGGAGCCAGAAAGTGATTAACGGCGCACTTCGCCCATGGGGCAAGCCACAGTGGCTACTTGAAATGGAGAGACTGCGAAACGAGCAGTGGTTGCTGATAGGTGCATTGAGTACGCAAGACCGCTGTCTGGCGATGTTGGAACATAGAGGCAAATCATTCAATCTGGCACACGCAGCTTTTTTGGAAATTTCCGAAAAAAAAACGACATTTCGGGCGCAGAGTGAAGCTCGACGGGACCAGAATAGAAAAAAGTGGCTCGTAGATACGCAAGGGTATTCATGCGAGCTTTTGAGTTACGACCTCTTGGAGCCGCTAATACGCTTGCAAAAGCAAGTGACTTTGTGGACCAGTGGGCGTTTCAAGAAGAGCATTATTCTTGACGTTTCCTGTTTGCCGGAGCGGTATTTCTTTCCCATGCTTCGATGGCTTCTTTCCTCCAAGCAGGTAGAAAACCTGATCGTGACATGCATGTCACCCGAAAAATATACTGAAGAAGAACTGGCATACGACCCTCAAGACTGGGCACACATTCAAACATTCGGGCTGACCGCTTTCGGCGATGAAAAGCCTGTGAAAAGCGTAATTGTTGGAGCTGGATTTCTCCCATTTAGTCTGCCCGAATGGTTGAGAAAAGACTACAACACAAACAGCATTCAGGTGTCTCTGCTGTTTCCATTTCCTGCACCGCCAGCCAATATCAAACGTTCTTGGGAGTTTGTTAGACAAGTCGAAGTGGGTTTGCCACTTAAAGATGAAGCTCGGCTCGTCAGAGTTGGCGCGAATGACATGCCAGGCTGCTTCGATCGTATTGATCGGATGACTAGACGTGGAACGGTTGGGACAATTTTTGCCCCGTTTGGGCCCAAGGCACATTCAATTGCAATGTGTCTACAGGCGATTAAGACAAGTGCACAAGTACTCTATACCCAACCTAGGTATTATCATCCTGAGTACACATCGGGAGTAAAAATTGAAGATGGACTTCCTGCCGGTTTTGCCTACGCGATCCGGGTAAGCGGCCTTACGTTTTATTGAAACCTCTTCACTTTAGCTCTCGGAATGAGAGCAGACTCTCGAGCTATTTCGTCGCCATTTCGTCGTGCTTGGGCGAGGGCTGTATGCCAAACCTCTTTTGGTTCATGCTCCGAATGGCGTCATCAAGGTGGGAGCTCGTCAGATGAGGGCGATGTCCCGAGCGTAGTTAAAGTTTGATTAGGTGGTTGAAACCGTCGAAGGGCCAGAATGTGGGTTCTCGACATCCTCAACCTGAACCAAAGAAAGCTCAACCACCATGAAGAAGTCTACGCGCAAGGAAACGACAGGGAAACTGCAAATCGTCGGCAAGAAGAAACTGGCACAGATCGGAGCGCAGCCGTTGCTGTTCGCCAATCCGGCAAGCGCACTGCCATTGTTAGAACCCATCGGGCGAGCGCAACTATCCATCGAAGACCTGCTCGGTCGCATGTTGACAAATCGCACCCTAATGGAGCCACCATATCGCGGCCTAATGGAGCCAGCATGTCCGCGCCGATTGAATATTGACCATCTGTGCCGATTGAAACTTGACCAGGGAAGGAAGCCGACATTCAAAGAAGTTGGGTGATGGATTGATTCTGTTGGCATCGGCTGAAAAGGCTTGCTGGATCAGGGTTTTCTCAAAAACGGACACCGACAAAATCTGTAGCAAAGTGTAGAGCGAGGCGTTCAAGTGCAACTCCTTTTTGACAATCGCAATCAGCACGTAGGTAGCAACCGCGCACCAGATTTGCGTCTTGACGGCGTTCTCGCTGGTCCCGAAAAATCGCTTGATGCGCAAATGCTGCTTGATCCATTTGAAGAACAATTCGACCTGCCAACGGTTTTTGTATAAAGCCGCGATGGTCAGCGGTGGCAGCGCGGTATTGTTGGTCAGGAAGACCAAAGTCTTGCCTGTTTTGGGGTCTTTGAAACGAATGCGCCGCAAGTGTCCGGGGTAGTCGCGGGCGGTGTAGGTGCC
>JANLTH010000057.1:0-29577 GCA_031362865.1 Burkholderiales bacterium
ATGGCAGCCGGGATCGCGATTACCGCCATCGCCGCGTTAGGTTCGAGCCCGCGCAGCTATTTGGCGTTCGCCTCGCCGATGATTTTGGCGCAGGCTTGGGTTCTGCTGTCGCTGCGCGACTACGGCTTCGCCTTTGGGGCAGCCTTAAGCGTGGTCTATATCACGGGCGTAGCGCGCATCTATCTGGGGCATCAGCACTCCCTGTGGAAGCATCTGAAAGAGAGTTTGACGCACCGGGCGCTGCTACTGGACCAGCAGGCGCTGTTTGGCAATTCGATGGTCGGTATCGTGCACGTGAAAAACCGCTTTGTGCTGCGCGCCAACGCGCGACTGTTTGAAATGTTCGGTCACACACCAGAGAGCCTGCTAGGGCAGTCTTACCACAAGCTTTTTGCTTTTGATGCGCAAAAACGCGCGCTCGACGGCATGCTGGACGATGCAGTTACCCAAGGCCAGTCGTTCAGCCATGAAGAGGCGCTGCGCCGCGCCGACAACGACCTGATTTGGTGCGCGCTGCAAGGCCGTCGCTACGACCCAGAAGATGCCAGCGAAGGCGCGATTTTGATCCTCACCGATGTGACACCAATTAAAGATGCTGAAGAGGCGCTCAAGGCGCGCGAGCTGATTTACCGCACCTTGGTCGAGACCTCGCCCTCGCTGATCTGGTCGCTCGATTTGCAAGGTGTCATGACGTTCGCGAACGAAAAAGGCTCGCAGGCAATGTTCGGCGTATCAGCGGACGAGCTGGTAGGGAAAAGTTGGCTTGAAGTGCTGCCCGAGCGCAACCGCCAGGCCGACTGGGCCGCGTTTCGCGTGCTGCTCGAGGGGCGCGCACTGCTCGACTATGAAACCACCCTGATTGGGGCAAACGGCGGAGAGATCGAAGCGCTCTTCAACGCCATGCCCATCAAAGCCAGCAATGGCAAAGTGACCGGTGCCACCGGCACGGTAATCAATATCACCGCGCGCCGCCAGCGTGAGACGATTCTCGAAACGCTCAATCGCGATTTGGCCGAAACGCGCGAAATGGCGCTGACTGCGCTCGAATATCTGCCCCACGGCTTCGCGATGTGGGACACGCACGACCTGCTGGTATTGTGCAACGAGCGCTTCGCATTACTGGTTTCGGGCGTGAATGCGGTTGAGCCTTTGCTGGGCCGCCATTTCAATGAGGTACTCGGCATCACAACCGACGTCAAGACCGAGCCTAGCACCGGCGAGCTGCGGCATCGCCTAGCCAATGGCATCCCGCAAATCATTGCACAAGCCAACGGACGCGAATTGCAGTTAACCGAAATGCGCACGCCCAAGGGCGCGGTGGTCTCGATTGTCGGGGCGGTGCGAAAACCCGGGCTGGGAGGGACGATCTCGCAGCAAATGGTTCAGAAATCTGTGAAACCGAGAAGCATGTAGCGTGAAAACGCTTACCAGATAATATTCTTCAGCTTGATTCCTTGGAAACGCAGGCGGGGCACTGCTTTCCAAACACGTAGCTTGAAGATCGTTGCTCTTCAACCGTTACCACGCCACGGCAGGCGAAACAACTCACGGTACCGGTTTCTTGCAGTGCGGTGTTGACGGCAACCCGGCGATCAAAAACGAAGCAGTCGCCTTGGTAGTGCGCACCGCCCGCTTCTTCGAAATATTTGAGAATGCCGCCGTCTAATTGGGTGACGTGCGCAAAGCCTTGGCTGTGCATGTAAAGCGCCGCTTTTTCGCAGCGGATGCCCCCCGTACAAAAAGTCACGACTCGCGCCGCTTTGAGGTCTGGGTCCAGCGCTTTGACGGTCTGGGTGAAGTGGCTGAAGTGCTGTAGTTTGGGGTCAATCGCCCCCACGAAGGTGCCCAAGCGCACCTCATAATCATTGCGCGTATCGAGCAGCTTGACCGGACGGCCATCGTCGTCGTGACCCTGGTCGAGCCAGCGCTTCAATTCCAGTGGCGCGACCTGCGGCGCACGGCTGCCTTCCGGGCGCAGCTGCGGCTGGCGCATGGTGATGATTTCGCTCTTGAGTTTGACCAAGAGGCGGTTAAATGGCTGACGATCACTCCAGCTTTCTTTGGGCGCGAGATCCGTAAAACGCGCATCGGTGCCAAGCCATGCGAGCCAAGCGCGCAGCTTGGCTTCTTCACCCGCCAAAAAGAGGTTGATACCCTCTTCAGCGAGCAGAATCGTGCCGCGAAGACCGGCTTCTGAGGCGCGTCTTCGGGCATCCTCCCGGAGCGTTTCGCGCGCCTGGAGCGTGATGAACTTGTAGGCAGAGACGTTCAGAAATTGCATAGTCGATTCAAGCGCGGCTAGGCGGACGGCATGGTCAAAGGCAAAAAGGAATCACTCCAGTCACAAAAAACCGCGCACAAAGCGCGGCTTTTCGTTACCGACACCGGCAGTCTATCAACCACCGCCGCCATAGAGGTAATTGGGCAGCCAAGTCGACATTCCGGGCCAGATGTACATGATGATCATACAAATAATCACGATGAACATATACGGCATCATGCCGGCAAAAATTTGATTCAAAGTGACGTGTGGCGGCGACACGCCCTTCAGATAAAAGGCGCTCATTGCCACCGGCGGCGACAGGAAGGCGGCCTGCAAATTGACAAACACCAGGCAGCCCCAAAGAATCGGGTCGATCTGGAAATGCGTCAGCAGCGGCAGAAAGATCGGCACAAAAATCACGATGATCTCAGTCCATTCCAGCGGCCAGCCCAAAATAAAAATGATCGCCTGTGAGAGCAGCATGAACTGTAAGGGTGTCAGATTCATCGACAAGACCCACTGCTCGATCAACTGCTGACCGCCAAGTAGCGCGAAGACCGCCGAGAACAATGCCGACCCGACGAACAACCAGCACACCATCGAGGTGGTTTTGGCCGTCAAAAACACTGATTCGTTCAGCATTTTGAGCAGGCTGCGCTTGCCAAACAGCAAATCGGGCAGCCACACCACAGCGTTGCCCACCATCAGGCCGCAGAGAAAGCCGCTGACGATTTTGACTTCGAGCCCGGTCTTGCCGAAAGTCATTACCAGCCCAATCGCCACGCCCAAGAGCGCGCCCCACAAGCCGCGCATGGCGAATTTGCCGGCCCCGGCCAAGAAGAACGCGCCTGCCGCACCAATCGCCGCGGATTCGGTGGCCGTGGTAATGCCCAGCAAGATGACCGCGAGCACGATGAGGGTCAAGATCCCGAGCGGCATGACCGAGTCGATCAGCAACTTGAGAATTTCAAACGCTTCAGCACGCAGGGTGATGTAGTAGTAGGCCAGCAACAGCACGGTCAGGATGGCACCACCCCAAAACCACGGGAAGAACACGGCAGGCGGGCCCGAAGCGGCGTCGCCCGTCGTCGTCGAAGCGACCGTTCCGGGAGCCATTTCAATCGCCTGCGGTGCGGCCTCAATCGCAGCGGGCTTCGAGGCTTTTTCGTTCTCTTCTTCGTCGATCGACTTGGGAGTTTCGTCGATGGACTTGGGGGTTTCATCGATTGGCCTGGGCGTGTCTACCGCCACTTTAGCGGCAGGCGCGGCTATCGCGGCAGATGCACCGGGGGCAGCGATCTGCTCAACTACGCCTGCTGCCGCCCGTGCTTCTTTCTGCTGATAGACCACCACGTACCACCAAATCCCACCCAGAATTGTCGCCACCAGCATCGCCGGAAACAAGGCGGCGAGCGCGTTTTGGACGATTTGCCAGTAGGTTAAGCGCGCGGCACCTGGCGCATTTTTCAGCACTTGCGGGGCGACCAAGGCCTTGAGCGAAGCCACCAGCATGTTGCCGCTGTATTTTTCGCCCATCAAGGTAAGCGACGGCGGGATCGGCACCACCAATTGCTCGGGCGGCAGTTTTGGCGCAATTTTTGGATTGATCAGCGCCCAGCCGATAACGTACACCAAGTAAAGAAACGCAAGAAAGAAGCCAGGCAACATGGCCGCAGCGTACAGCTTGACCACCGATTGCCCGGCAACGGCGGCATAGACAATAATCATCACCGAAGGGGGAATCAAAATGCCCAGCGTGCCCCCTGCCGTAATCACCCCCGCAGCCAAGCGCGTGTCGTAGCCGGCATTGAGCATCGGCTTCATCGCGATCACACCCATCAGCACGACCACCGCGCCCACCAAGCCGGAGGCAATTCCCCAGAACGTGCAAACCACCAATGTGGCGACCGCGAGCGAGGCCGGCAAGCGCCGGAAGGCCAGCTGCACACTGTGGAACATTTTGTCCACCAGCGCTCCGCGCTCCATCACGTAGCCCATCAGCACAAACAGCGGGATCGACAGCAGTGTGTCATTGGTCATGCCGCCATAGGTGCGCTGCACCATCAGGTCAAAAACTTTGTTCGCAGTCCATGCCTGCGCTGGGTCGTAAAACGCGACAAAGCCAAACATCATGCCCAAACCCATCAGCGTAAACGCGGTGGGGAAGCCCATCATGATGACAACCACAATCAGGCTGAGCATCAACATTCCCAACATCGGATCACTCATTTTGCTGCTCCCTTGATGGTGTCGGTCGAGCTCAGGCCACCAATCCGGTGATGCGCAGCTTCCTCGATGGATTTGGCGCTTTCGATGGCCATTTTTTTGGCTTCTTCATCCACATGAGTGGAAGCTGCCAACTGCTGTTCAACGACATCAATCTCTTCAGCGTCTTTAAGTCGCTCCGGCCATGCGCCGGTGCGCAGGCACATCAAGCACCGCAAAATTTCGACCAAGCCTTGCAGCAGCACGAAGCCGCCCGCCAAAGGGATGATGGCTTTAAATGGGTAAATCACCGGGCCATCGGCAATCGTCGAGGAACGCTCGCCAATCGCCCACGACTCACCGGCGAAGGTCACACCAGCCCACGCCAGCGCGGTAATGCCGGGCAGAAAAAAAGTGATGTAGAGCAGCAAATCGAGTGCCGCCTGGGTGCGGGGCTTCATCGAGCCATACAGAAAATCGCCGCGCACATGGCCATTCTGCGCAAGCGTATAGGCCCCAGTGAGCATAAAGAGCGCGCCGTAGCTCATCACCGAAAGCTCGCCCAGCCAAGCCGATGGGGCATTGAGTACATAGCGGCGGAAAACGTCCCAGCAGACCATCATCACCAAGACCAGGATCAGCCAAGACGCAGCTTTGCCCACCCAAGTACTGATGCGGTCAACAATATTTAGTAGGTTTTGCATGATGCTTTTTTTTCATCCCTTCGCGCCTGCGTCAAGCTGCGGTCCGCGCGCTTCAAGCCGATCGCGCAACGCCGCTATCAAAAAAACAGCCACCCGGAATTGCGCCGAGTGGCTGCGGATTTTTTGCAAGGTTGCCGGTGCATAACGCACTTACCAGCACTTACCAGCACTTACCGGTACATACCGGTACATACCGGTACATAGCGGCGCAACCCCGCGCAAACCAATGTGTTGTGCTGCCCTGTTTACGCCTTCTTTGCGAAATAGTGGTCGTAGGCGATTTTGAAATCGACCTGGGTCAGGTTCTGCCAGCGCGCGGCACGCTGCGCAAATTCGCGCTGCGATTCGAACACTTTCTTGAACATCGGGTTGTCAGCCGACTTCTTCGCAACCACTTGGTCCCAAGCTTTCAGCTGCGCTTGGAGGATCGATTTTGGGGTAGCGTAGAACTTGACCTTGTCTTTGGTTTGCAGCTCGATGAAGTCTTTGGAGTAGCGGTCAATTGCCTTCCAGCTCATGTCGGCACTGGCGGCTTGCACCGCGTAGCCGATGATGGACTTCAATTCGGCGGCCAGCGCGTTGAATTTGGTCTTGTTGAACAAAATTTCGAACTGCTCGCCTGATTGATGAAAGCTTTGCAGCATGCAGGTTTTGGAGACATCAGGGAAGCCCAAGAGACGGTCCGAGGTGGCGTTGTTGAACTCAGCCGCATCAAGCAAACCGCGGTCCATGGCCGGCACAATCTCTGCGCCTGGCAGCGCCTGAACTGACGCGCCCATCGCATTAAAAATGTCGATCGACAAGCCAACCGTGCGGTACTTCAGTCCTTTGAGGTCTTCAACTTTGCCAATCGGCTTTTTGAACCAGCCCAAAGGTTGAGTTGGCATTGGGCCGTAGACGTAAGAAACCACGTCCATCTTGAGACTGCCGTAAATCTCTTCGAGCAGCTGCTTGCCACCGCCGTATTCGTGCCACGAAAGCAGCATGTTCGCGTCCATGCCGAAGGCCGGGCCTGAACCCCACAGTGCCATCGCCGAATTTTTGCCGTACCAGTAGGCCAGCACGCCGTGGCCGCCGTCAAGCGTGCCTTTGGCAACCGCATCGAGCAGGTCAAAGGCTTTAACGACCGAACCCGAAGGCAGCACTTCAATCTTGAGCTTGCCGCCAGACATGTCGTTGACTTTTTTGGCGAAGTCATTGGCGTACTCGTGGAAAATATCTTTCGCAGGCCAGGTGGACTGGAAACGCAGGGTTTGCGTTTGCGCCGTGGCGATCATCGGAAAAGCCAGCGTGGCAGCGCCAGCTGCACCGGCGGCGGCCTTGCCGAAAAACTGGCGGCGCGAACTGGTTGGTGCAGCATTGGTGTCGACGACCACCGGTGCGGTGGATTTGGTAACGGTTCTATTCACGGCGTTATGTCTCCTGAAAGGGATAATAGGTGGAGCAATTCGAGAACACTACGGGCCAAGCTGCCGAATTATCGAACACAACTTGCACGACGCGCATCAGGGATTACCCCAATGGCGAGCGGCTAAAGCGCTGGCGAAATCCGTGCCATTTAGAGGTCTGCGCTGAAAACACCTATTGACAGGGCGATGGAATTTGGGCAAAACGCTGCTGTGACTACGCCGCCGAATGCCTTCTCCAGTGCGGCTTTCCCCAGCGCGCCGCTCGACCAGCGTCGCGAGCGCTGGATTTGGCTGCTTCCGGCGGCCTTGCTGGTCAGTTTTATCGTGGCCATTACCCTGCTGCTCTACCTGCTGTATCGCCACGAGCTGGAGCTGCATCGCAACGGCCTGACGCGCGACATTCAATGGGCTGAAACCGTGATCGCGCGCCGCCTGGCAGCCGATCAAACCTGGCTGGATGTGCTGGCGCGGCGCTTGGCCGAAGGCGAATTGGACCGGCCCGGGATGATGGCCGAAGCTGAGCAGTATGTGATACGCAATCCCGGCATTCACAGCATTGTCTGGACCAACATCGAGAGCCGGGTGCATGCGGTTGCACCGTCTCACAAACAGGGGCTGGTCGCGGTTTCGGAGCAGCCGCCGTCTGAGGAGCTGGACCGCATCCTGCGCCTGACCACCGCGATGGCGCGCGGCACCTACACCCAACCCTACCGCGACAGCGAAAAAAACCTGCTGATTCAGTATCATGCGCCGATTCTCGGCGCCGCCCCCTCAGGTGATCGCGATCTGGGGGCCAACCTTGGCACGGTCGCGGTCACCTATTCGCTGCGCGGCATTGTGCAGCAACTGATTCCTCAGGATGTGCTGGCCAAATACCGCTTCGCCGTGGTCAGCGCTGATGGCGACGAGGTGCGCCATTTGAACGAATCGGCCAGCCTGACCAATCGTTTCGCGCGCGAACTGATGACCCAATCGCTGCCAATGACGATGCCGTGGCGCGATCTCACGCTCAAGGTCACCTCGTTTCGCACCGATTCACTGCTGGCGCAAACCGTGCTCGGAACGCTCACCATCGCACTCTCACTGGTCATCATCTGGAGCCTGTGGAGCGCGCGCCGCCACCTCAATACGCGGACCAAGGCAGTGGAAGCCGCACAAGCCTCGCATGAACGCTTTGTCACCGTGCTGGAGTCGCTCGATGCCGCCGTCTATGTGGCGGATTTCGAGACCGGCGAGCTTTTGTTTGTCAATGAAATGTGCCGAGCCGCCTTCGCGGGCAGCGCACCTGGCACGCCCGCGTCCAGCATTGAAAAGACTTTCGATCCAGCCCCGTCGGCGCTCTTCACCAAGGGCGCATTGGATGCGCGCGACCTGCCCAACCCGGTCTTGCGCGACGAATGCTACGACGCACTCAGCCGCCGCTGGTACGCCCTGCGCGCCAAGTCGATTCGCTGGGTCGATAGCCGTACCGTGCGCATGCATATGCTCTCTGACATCACCGAGCGCAAACTGGCCGACGAGAAGAGCCGCGCGCAGCATGCAAAGCTGTTGCAGACCTCTCGCCTGATGTCGGCCGGCGAAATGGCCTCGACCCTGGCGCACGAAATCAATCAGCCGCTGGCCGCGATTGCCAACTACAACATGGGCTGCGTTCGGCGCTTGCGCTCCGGGCTGTTCGATCCACTGGATTTGGCGCGCGCGATGGAGAAATCGGCAGCACAGGCAGAACGGGCCGGAAAAATCATCCAGCGAGTGCGCGAATTCTTGCGGACTCGTGCGCCGCAGCGCGAGGTGCTCGATTTGAATGCGGCGATCCGCGACACCGCCGAGCTAGTTGAACTGGAGTGCGAGAAGTACGGCGTGCGCGTGGTCTTCGCGCTCGACGAGGTCCTGCCGCAGGCGATTGCTGACCGCGTGATGATCGAGCAGGTGCTGCTCAACTTGTTCAAAAACGCTATCGAAGCGATGCGCGACACGCCACCGGCGCACCGTACTTTGACGGTTTCGACATTCGCCAGCGCCAACTCTGAGAGCGCGGGCAAGGAGAGTGGGATCAGCGGGATCGGTGGCAGCGTTGGCATCGGCACCATCAGCGCCGCTGTGCGCGATTGCGGGCATGGCATCTCGGTGGCGGCTGAAGAAGAGTTGTTTTCGCCCTTCTTCTCCACCAAATCGCAGGGCATGGGCATGGGCTTGAACATCTGCCGCTCGCTGGTAGAGCTGCACGAAGGCCGCCTTTGGTTTACGCGCAACACCCCAGAAACCGACCACCTCCAACCCGAACCATGGGCGGGCAGCACCTTTCATTTCACCTTGCCCACCGCCCACAGTGCCGCCGCGAGTGCGGCGCTAGGAGCCTGTCGGACTTAAGGGGTCGAGCCAAAATTGTCGAAAATTGCGTAGCGTTTGGTGATGCTTTCTAGCCAATAGTTGTTCTATTGGCGACGGAAGCAGCGCCTAACGCTACCAATTTTTCGGCGATTTGGGCCGATTCGCTTAAGTCCAACAGGCTCCTAGATCGCGCCACCACTCTTTCAGCCAGCCCATCCGAGACCCTCTGATGACCTCTACCCCTGTAGTGCATGTTGTGGACGACGACGAAGCAATCCGTGATTCATTCGTCTGGCTGCTCGAAGGCCATGGCTTCAAACCGGTTTGCTATGCCTCTGCGGAAGCCTTTGAAGCCCTATTTCCGGGGCGCGCCACGCAGTCCGGTCACGTCGCGCCGTGCTGCGTGCTGCTCGACGTGCGCATGCCGGGCAAAAGCGGGCTGGAGCTGTTCGATGCACTCAACGAACGCCAGGTCTTCGTTCCGATCATTTTCGTGACCGGGCACGGCGATGTGCCGATGGCGGTGGAGGCGGTCAAAAAAGGGGCATTTGACTTTATCGAAAAACCGGTCAACGAAGAAAAGTTGATTTCCACCATTCGCCGTGCCCTGGCGCACGATGGCCAACGCAGCGCCGCCAACCTGCAAGTGCAGGCGATTGCGGACCGCTTTTCGCAACTGACCCCGCGCGAGCGCGAGGTGATGGAACTGGTGATCGTGGGCAAGCTGAACAAAACCATCGCCGACGTACTCAACATTGCGATCAAAACCGTGGAAATTCACCGCGCCCGCGTGATGGACAAGATGGGCGCGAAATCGCTGGCCGAACTGGTGCAATTTGCGATGGCGCTCAAAGCGCGTCTTCAAACGCACGCTTGAAGCCTCGACCGTGGCCGCGCGAATCTTTCACGGCTGGGTGGTAGTGGCCGCCGTCCATTTGCTGCTGTTCACGGTATTCGGCGCCACCTACTCGTTTTCCTCGTTCTTCACGCCGATTGCCACCGAGTTCAACGCGAGCCGTGCCTCGGTTTCGTTCACCTTCGCGTTGGCGGTGTTTCTCTATTTCAGCGTAGGGGCCATCGCCGGGCCAATTGCCGACCGTGTGTCGTTGCGTGCAGTCACGTGCATCGGCATTGTGGCGCTGGCAGGCGGCCTATGGATGGCCAGCGAGGCGCGAACTTTGGTCGCCCTCTACGCGTGGTTCGGCATCGCGATAGGGCTCGGTGTCGGGGCTTGCTACGTGCCCGCGATCAGCGCGGTTCAGCCGTGGTTCATCAAGCGGCGCGGTATGGCGGCGGGCTTGGCTTCCGCCGGAATTGGCCTGGGAACCTTAGTCGTGCCCTATTTCGCCACCCACCTAGTGGAGAGCCACGGCTGGCGCGCTTCTTTGAAGGGGTTGGCTGGAGGCGCGCTTCTGGTGGGCTTCTTCGCGGCATGGCTGGTTGAAAAATCACCGACTGCCCGTGGCTTGCATCCAGATAACGACCCGACCAGCAACGCGCCCAACCTGGCAAGCACCGGCATGGGGCTGCGCCAAGCGCTGCACACGCGCGAATTTCGGCTGATGTTTACCGCGCTGCTGGTGGTGGCTTTGGTGCAGTTCATGCCCTTTGTGCATCTGGCGCGACACGCGGCGGATCGTGGCTTTTCGGCGGCGCAAGGAGCGCTGTTGGTCGGTTTGATTGGCGTGGGCAGCTTCGTGGGGCGCTTCGCCTTTGCCGGATTTGCAGACCGACTGGGCTTTGCCCGCATGCTGGCGCTGTGTTTTGGCGTAATGAGCTTGGCCTTCGCGCTGTGGTTTGGGAGCTTGGCGTGGTCACCGTCGATGGCGGCGTTGGCCGGTTTCGCCTTGCTGATGGGCTTGGGCTATGGCGGTTACGTGGGCATCATGCCGGCCTTGGCGATGCAATATTTCGGCGGAAAAAATCTGGCCGGCATCATCGGCGCGCTCTATTTCGCGGCCGGCCTTGGTACCTTGGTCTCGCCCACATTTGCCGGGTGGGCGTTTGACCGCACCGGGAGTTACGGCTTGCCCATCGCATTAGGCATCGTCGTCACCTTGCTGGCGAGTGGCTTGGTGCTGCGTCTGCCGCGCGAGCGTGGCCAGCTCGACTGAAGGCGCGCAAAACCTGCGCTCAGTTGAACTCGTGCGGCTGGCCGATAAAACCCACCGAAATACCGCGCGGGCCGGTATTGATCGCAGCTGACATACTCATGTGGCAGGAGAGCAATTCGACCCCTTTTGCCGCCGCGTATGCCCGGAATTCCTGCACCGCCGGAATGGCGTTCATCTCTGCTTCTGGCCCGCCGTAACTAAGCACAATGGTGTTGGCAAACAGATGCCCGAGTTTGATTTCACGCATCACGGTGTCGAGCATGGATTTGACCGCCGCTTCAAACTTGCGCACCTTGGCCACCGGCGTGGTATCGCCGCGATAGCCGCGAATGATCGGCTTGACATCAAGCATGCCACCCAGCGTTACCGAGATCAGCCCGACGCTGCGGTCGCCGCGCCGCGAGCCACGCTCGTAGAGATACCGAAGGTCTTGGGGCACCATGTAGGCGAAGGTGTGGTTAGCCAGCTCCTCAACGCGGTCGGCGATTTTCGGAAATTCCAGGCCGCTGTTGATGAGCTTCACCGTTTCAGCAGCGAGCGCGCCCTGCCCGGCAAACAGCGTTTGACTGTTGATGACACGCATGCCGAACGGCTTTTTGTTACCCGCCCGAAAGCGCAGGCTCAAGGCCTGCCGCTGCACCTGGGCGGCCGCTTCATTGGCATGCGCGTAGATCAGGCTGCGCGTACGGTTGATCGACTCCACGAAGGCGTAGTCGTGCTCCATCACCACATGATCGAGCAGCAGGCGCGTGAACGCTTCCACCGGAGTGGGAATCGACTCGGCATCGGTAGCGCCACCATTGGGCGCGAAGACGGTGCGAAAGAAATCAGCGGTGGTCGATGGATTGCGGTCATCGACCCACAGATGGTCGCGCACACGGATTTCGATCGGTGCCACCAGCACCTGATTGGCTTGCAGAAAATCGGCAGGTAAATCGCAACCTGCGTCCACCATCAGGGCCAGTTTCATCGGTGCTCCTCCGAATCTTGGGGTATTGCAGCGCAGATTGGGCGGCGGTGCTCTCACGACACCTGCACCCGCCCGCAAAAAAGTACTACTCAGGCGATATTACCGCGATTCAACCTGGCCTACATCAGAGGAATTTCGAGCACCTCCGGGAGGCCGCCTGGCAAAAGCAAATCCCGCTCAAACGATTTTGCAGACCTCGTCAAACCCGAAGCGTGGCGACCGGCTAAAAATCTTGGCAGCGTCGCCGTAGCCGAGATTGCAAATGAAATTGGTTTTCACCTTGCCATCTGGCCAGAAGGCGGCATCGACCTTGGCCGCATCAAACCCCGACATGCCGCCGGTATCTAACCCAAGCGAACGCGCCGCGATGATGAAATACGCGCCTTGCAGCGAACTGTTGCGGAACGCCGTGGCTTGGATATTGGCATCGTTACCGGCGAACCAGCTGCGCGCAGTTTGGTTGTGCGGAAACATCTTCGGCAGATGCTCGTAAAACTCAAGGTCGTAGCCCAAAATGGCGACGACCGGGGCCTTCATGGTCTTCTCGACGTTGTTGGGCCCAAGCGCCGGCTTGAGCATTTCTTTGGCTGCTTCAGAGCGTAAAAACTGGATGCGCAGCGGTTGGCAGTTGGCCGAGGTCGGGCCCCACTTCATCAGATCGTACAGGTCACGCAATTGCTGGTCAGAAACCGGTTTGTCTTGCCAGCCGTTGTGGGTCCGGGCAGTGCGGAAGATTTGATCGAGCGCTTGGTCGTCGAGAGCCATGGAGTTTGGAGTTTGAAGTTGATCGAAAGGAAAATATGGAGGCGGGTCACGCAAATTGCAACCGCCCCGCTTAGGGTTTACTGCTGAATCTGTAGTTTTGCGGCTTTCGCCAGCTTGGCTGATACCTCAATTTCTTGGCGCACAAAGGTGTCAAATTCCTTGGGCGACATCGGCATGCCTTCTGCGCCCATCTTGGCCAGCCGATCTTTGATTTCCGGCGTGGCAAGCGCTTTCATGGCCTCTGCGTTCAAGCGCACCACCACCTCTGGCGGCGTTTTGGCCGGGGCGAAGATGCCAATCCAGAGCGAAAAATCTGAATCCGGCAACCCCGCCTCGATGGTCGTGGGCACGTCGGGCAGCAAACTGGAGCGCTTTAGGCCTGAAATCGCCAGCGCTTGCACTCGCCCCTCTTTAATGAGCGAAATCACCGCGTTGAGCGGGGCCATGTAAAACTCCAGCCGACCCGCCGCGACCTCGGTGACGACCTCGGGCGTACCTTTGAACGGCACATGTTGAATGTCTACCCCGGCGATCATTTTGATTTTCTCGGCGTTCAGATGCGTGCCGCTGCCGACCCCGGCTGAGCCGTAGTTGAGCGCACCCGGCTTGGCCTTCGCCGCTGCCAGCAATTCCTGCATCGACTTGTAGCGCCCGGGCGGCGCAATCATCACATTGGGCACTGCGCCCAAGCCTGCGACGGCAACAAAGTCTTTCACCGTGTCGTATTTCAAATTCGGATAAATCGCCGGATTGATCGCGTGTGCGCCCGAATGAATCAGCAAGGTATGCCCGTCCGGCTCGGCCGACACCACGGCTTGCGCGGCAATTGTGCCACCTGCGCCAGGCCGGTTTTCCACGATGATGGTTTGCCCCAAGGCACGGCCCATCGGCTCAGTGAAGGCGCGACCAATTATGTCGGTAGCGCTGGCGGGCGTAAAGGCAACAATCGCTCGCACGGTCTTGGTCGGGTATTGGGCGAGCGCGCCGCTGGCGGTGAACGCAAACGTAAATGCGGCGGCGATGGCAGAAATGACGAGAGGTTTCATGCTGACTCCTGAAAAGTTGCGGTTAGGCTGGAGGGACTGGAATCGGCGTGGATTGCCACGCCACCAAGCGCCAGACACCATCGCGCTTGGCCCACATATTCAGAAAGCGCCCGTTGACGGTGCGAGTGGGGCTGGCAGCGCCTGCTGGGTTGCACAGGGTCAGCCGAGCGTGGCCCACCACGCGCGCGACATCACCAAACAGCGTGATTTCTTCCACCGGGCGCTCGACACCCTTGTAGTTCCATTTCTTGGTGCGCAAGCCATCGATATAGCTGGCCTTGGTATCGACCTCCGCACTCGAATGGGTGTAGACCAAATCGTCGGCAAGCAATTCGTCCAGCACCGCCAAATCACCCGCCACCATGGCCGCGTAGCGGCGGTTTTCGAGCGCGAGAATGTCTTGTATGGTCGTCATGGCTCAGCTTGCCGGATTAAGAACAAAATCAAAATCGAGCGTGTAGTAAGGCTGGTTCACGACCGTGCCATCCGGTGCCGTGCCCGCCGGTTGGCGCACCCAAGCTGAAATCAATGAGGAGCGCACGCCGAAGACCGCATCAGAATCGAGATACTGGTCGTCTGAACGGAACACGTGGGTGATGAGCTTTTCGTAGCCGGGCGCGTGCAGCATGAAATGCAGATGCGCCGGGCGGTAGCCATGCCGCCCCGCCGCCCTGACCCACTCGCCCACTGGCCCATCCATCGGGATCGAATAGAACTCGGGCCTGATGCTGCGAAACCAGTATTTACCCTGCGCGTCGGCATGCAAGCGGCCACGGGCGAACAGTGCGTCGCTGTTTGGCACTTGCACGTCATAGGTACCTTCGCCATCGGCCTGCCACACGTCGATCAGCGCGTTCGGAATCACCTTGCCATCCAAGCCCTTAACCGTGCCGCGAATGAACGCAGGCTCGCCTGCGGCACCCAGAGTCATGTCGTCGCCATTCTTGAAGGTGGCCGCGCGGTCGGAGTGAAACGGCCCAAACACCGTGGCCTCGGTGCAGCCTTGCGGTTTGCGGTTGTTCTGTGCCGTCACCAACATCGACAAACCCAAGGTATCGGAAAGCAGAATGAATTCCTGGCGCTTGTCGTCACACTTTTTGCCCACGGCGGTGAGGTATTCGAGGCCCTGCATCCATTCCGCTTCAGTCAATTTGGTCTCTCGCGCGAACTCATGCAAGTGCGTGGTTAAGCTCACCAAAATCTCTTTGAGCCGCGGGTTTTTGCAATCGGCCAAGCGGCGAATCGCTTCCACAGTAATGGTGTTTTCGTCTAGATTGCGCATGGTGGTTAGTTCCTCTGAGATATTGCTTGTGACGTTTATAGCTTGTCCTGCGCGATTCCTGCCATGCGCTCCATCAAGCGCACCGTGGCAATGTAGTCGAGCTCACCCTCGCCTTGTGCGCGAATGGTTTCGTAGGCTTGGCGCATCTGTGCGGTGAGTTGCAAAGGCACGCCGCTGCGCGCGCCCTCACCCAGAATCAAATCCAAGTCCTTGATCATCTGGTTGCCGGAAAAAGTGCTGGTGTAATCGTGTTGCTGCAGTGGGGAAATTTTGTAATTCACCATCGGCGAACCGACCGCGCTCTGGCCCATCAGGTCCAGCATTTGGGGCCAATCCAACCCGCCTTTGGTGCCCAGCGCCAGTGCCTCGGCCAACATGCCCGCCGAGACCGCGATCATCAGATTAATCACCAGTTTGGCAACCCGCGCCTGCTCGTCTGGCCCCAAATAAAACTGGATTTTTGAGAAGCTGTCAAACAGCGGCTTTACCTCGGCCCACGCATCAGCCGGGCCAGACACCATCGCGGTGAGCCTGCCGGCCTGCGCGGTTACGGGATTACCCGACACGCAGGTGCGCACGTAGCGCACGCCAGCCGCGTTCGCCAACTGCGCAACGGCGGCCGAGATGGCAGGCGAAACGGTACTCGTATCAACAAAAATACTGCCAGCGGCCAACTGCGGCAAGGCTTCGAGTGCCACCGCATGCAGGGCCGCGTCGTGCGGCAAAGAAGTGATCAACACATCGGCTGAAGAAGCGCACTGGGCCAGGCTCTTCGCGGCATGGCAGCCCAAGAGCCGCGCTGCGCTTAGGTTTTCAGGTATCAGGTCAAAAGCTGTGACCTCTACCCCGGCGCGGCGCAACTGCCCCACGATGGGCAAGCCCATTTTGCCGATGCCGATGAAGCCGACGTGTACCATCAATGTGCCACCCTTTGTCGCGCTGCGAGTTCGCGCAGCTCGAACACGATCCGCGCGCCCGATTCTCCGAGCAAGCTCAGCCGCTTGGGCAAATCAGCGCCAAGCAGTTTGCCGTGCCGCTTCTTCCACTGCCCAGCAATCATCACCGAATCAATATTGGCAAGCGTGGTTTGCATCACCACCGATGCGACCGGGTCGTGTACCGGCTGCATATTGAGCTGGGTCGCGTCAATCAACACCAGATCGGCCTGCTTGCCGACCGTGAGCGAGCCGATTCGGTGCTGCATGTTCAACATCTTCGCGCCCTCTAGCGTCACCCATGCCAGCGCCTCGCGGGTGCGGATGGTGGAGGTGGCGGGAATCGTGCCGTGGGCCTCGCGGTGCGCCGAATTGTCGAGCGTGCGCTGCATGGCAAGGGCGATGCGCGCCACCGTCAGCATGTCGCCTGCCAGCACCGATTCGAGATCGACACCCAAACTCGGATTAACCCCCAGCTTGCGCAAGCGCCCCGTGATCGGGTGACCGTGGCCTTGCGCCATTTCGTTTTCCGGCGTGAGTGAAAAGCTCATGCCCAGCTCGACGAAGCGTTGCAACTGCGCGTCGCTCAGGTTGTTGCCGTGAACGATGTTGATCTGCGCACCCAACAATCCCGCCGCTTCAAGTTTTTCCCAGCCGTCCGGCGTTTTGGCCGGGCCGCCGCCTTGGTGCATCGAGGCCACCAAGCCGAATTCACGAGCCAACACAAAATCGGCCAGCGCCACCTCCAGCGTGGAGTAATGTGGCCCCAGCACCGCCATGCCGAGGGTGACCAAGCCGTCTTCCTGCCCGAGCGGGCCTCGGCGCAGGCGCTCAATCTCCGTACGCGGATGCGGCACTTCCCAAAAGGGTTTTTCCCCCGGCTTCGGGTCGGGCTTGGGGCTGCCGTGAAAAAACGCGGCACGAATGCCGGTAGCTTGCAACGCGGCAATCGCGTGGTCGGTGTGGGCGGGCGACGGGTTGTTATGACACCAATCCACCAGTGTGGTAGTGCCACAATTAATCTGATTCCACGCGCCCATTTCGGTGCCGATGCCGATGTCAGCCGGGGTGAAAAGCGTCGCCAAACCGGCGTGCACGTTTTTGAAATATTCGAGCAGAGTCCAGTTCGATGCGACACCGCGCAAACCCGTTTGCCAAGTATGCATGTGGGCGTTGATGAGGCCGGGAACAAGAATATACCCGACGCCTTCGACCAGCGTCGCATCAGTGATGTCGATGCGCGGCGCGATGGCGGCGATGCGGTCGTGCTCCACCAGCAAGTCACCCGTGAAGTCGCCCACCGCATCGTCCATCGAGACGATGTGCGCGCCGCGAATCAGCGTTCGATTCATCAGACCACCCTACTGCAAACCGTCGCTCAACTCCACGTTGTCGGGGGTCAGCGTCATGCCCGCACTCTTCGCAGTTTCTACCAGCAACACCGCAAAATCGATCTCGTCGTAACCGCGCCCGACCAAGTTGGCAATCGACTCGCGGGTCGCGGAGGCAGCGGGCATCGGCACACCGTTGTTGCGGGCGGCGCTTAAGCCCAAATCCATGTCTTTCAGCAAGAGTTTTGGGGTGAAAGTCACTTTGTCGAAGCCCAAATTGGCGAGCATCGGCGTTTTGTACTTGGTGTACATCGAGCCTAACACTGAGTTGTTGATCGACTGCAAAAAAATGTGGCGCGGGATGCCCGATTTTTCGGCCAAGACGGTGATTTCGCACAGCGACTGAATCACCACGCCAAACATCGTGTTGTGGGCGATTTTCCAGACTCGCGCCAACTCGCCCTCGCCTACCCACATTTCAGCGTGGCCGAGCATTTTCAGGTAAGGCTGCGCGGTTTCGTATTGGGCTTTGGGGCCGGATGCCACCACCAAGAGCTTGCCCGCTTTGACAACTTTGGCATTGCCCGAGACCGGCGCACACAGATAAGCGATGCCTGAAGACTCAAGCTGGGCGCGGATTTCAGCAGATCCTTCTTGCGAGATTGAAGAGCTGTCGATCACCAATTTCGGTTTTACTTCGCCTGACAGCAATCCGCCCGCGCCAAACAGCACTTCTTTCAAATCATCGGTGGTCGAGACCATTGTAAAAACGATGTCGCAGGCAGCCAAGTCAGGCTTGCCGTCGGCCAGCTTGGCCCCGTATTCGACCAGCGGCTCCGCCTTGGCCCGAGTGCGATTCCACACAGCGACTTCGCAGCCGCCCTTGAGCAGGCGCTTGACCATCGCCTCGCCCATGCGGCCTAAGCCGATCCAACCGATTTTGTGAGTCATTGTCATTGCAAGGCAACTCCAGTAATTTTGACCAATTCTTCCATCGAAAGACCATCGACCTTATCGACGACTTTCAAGCCTTGCGAGGTGACCTCAATGGTCGCCAAATCGGTGTAAATGCGTGCCACACAGGCCACCGCTGTGAGCGGGTAGCTGCATTGCGCGACGATTTTCGATTCACCCTGCTTGGTGCAATGCTCCATCATGACAAAGGTTTTTTTGGCACCCACAGCCAAATCCATCGCACCGCCCACTGCCGGAATCGCGTCAGGTGCGCCGGTATGCCAATTCGCCAAATCGCCTTTTTCTGACACCTGAAACGCGCCCAGCACACAAAAATCCAGGTGCCCGCCGCGCATCATCGCGAACGAATCGGCATGGTGAAAATAGGCCCCACCGGTGAGCAGAGTTACGGGTTGTTTGCCCGCGTTAATCACGTCCCAATCTTCGTCACCCTTCGCGGGGGCCGGGCCCATGCCGAGAATGCCATTTTCACTGTGCAAGAAAATATCGCGATCCTTCGGCAAATGGTTGGCCACCAGCGTCGGCAGGCCAATCCCTAAGTTGACATAAGCACCTTCAGGAATGTCTTGCGCCACCCGTGCCGCGATTTGGCCGCGGGTACGCGGCGTGTAGGTTTTCGTCGTCGTTTGGCTCATGCGGCGCTCCTGGCAACCTTGACCACGCAGGTTACAAAAATGCCCGGCGAGACAATTTCTTCCGGGTCGAGTGCGCCCAGTTCTACCGTCTCGTACACCTGAGCAATCGACACTTTGGCCGCAGTTGCCATCACCGGCCCGAAGTTGCGTGCCGCTTTGCGAAAAGTCAGATTGCCCCAGCGGTCGCCGCGCTCGGCTTTAATGAGCGCAAAGTCGGCATGAATTGGGGTTTCGAATACGTAACCACGGCCATCGATGATGCGGGTCTCTTTGCCTCTTGCGAGCTCGGTGCCGTAGCCAGTCGGGGTGAAAAATCCGCCAATGCCGGCCCCGGCGGCGCGGATTCGTTCCGCCAAATTACCTTGCGGCACTAGTTCCAGCTCAAGCTTGCCGCTGCGATACAAACCATCGAACACATGCGAATCGGCTTGGCGCGGAAACGAGCAGATGATCTTGCTAACCGCACCCGTTTTCATCAACGCCGCCAGGCCGTAATCGCCATTGCCTGCATTGTTATTGACGATGGTAAGGTGCTTGCGGTTTAAGGGGATTAAGCCGTCGATCAATTCCGAGGGCATTCCCGCACCGCCGAAGCCGCCGATCATCACGGTGGCACCGTCTTGGAGTTCGGCGAGCGCCGCTTCAATCGAGGGCGAAATCTTGTTGATCACAGAGGGGGCCTTCCTTCATAAGCGCATTGCAACAATTCGCGGATGGCGCGGCGTTCGAGCGGGCGCGGATTTGGGTAGGGTGCCGCCACAGCAAGGTCGGCGGCACGGTCCAAGCCGGATTCTGGCATGCCCAACTCGCGCAAGGCTAGCGGCGTACCTAAGGATTTCGCCAAGTTATACAGCCCAAGCGCCGCACTGCTGGCGGCTCCTGGGCCCAATGCCCTGGAAACGCGCGCTAGTCTTGCCTCTTCGGCCACCTCGTTGTAGGCAGTGGCGTGCGGCAGCACGATGGTGTGGGTTTCGGCATGCGGCAAATTGAAGCTGCCGCCCAGGGTATGGCACAGCTTGTGGTGCAGCGCCATCGAAACACCGTTGAGCGCTACGCCGCACAGCCAAGCCCCATAGAGGCAGTCAGATCGGGCATCGATGTCTTGCGGGTTTTGCAGCACCGCCGGCAACCCGGCGGCGAGCGCACGAATGCCCTCTTCAGCCACCATCGAAATAATTGGATTGGCATCAATCGCGTAGAGCGCCTCGACCGCGTGCGCGATCGCATTCATGCCGCTGGTGGCGGAAAGCTCAGTGGGCAAGCCGAGTGTCAGCGCGGGGTCGTAAATGACTGTTTTGGGCAACACTCGCGCGTCGCGCCCGGTTTTCTTCAAGCCGCCCTCGGTGATACCGTAGATGGTCGTCATCTCCGACCCGGCGTAGGTGGTGGGAATTGCCAGGATGGGCAGCCCCGATTCCAGTGCAATCGCCTTACCCAGGCCGGTGGTGGAGCCGCCGCCGATGGCGATCGCGCAGTCGGCCTTCAAGCGTGTGGCTTCAGCCCGCGCTTTACGCGCTGTTTCAATCGGCACGTGCATCACCGCTTTGGCGAAAACGCCAGCGCAGCGCGGCCCTAAGCGCTGCGCCAAGGCCTCGGCGCTGGCAGCTTGTTCGGGCGTGGCGAGAACCAGCGCGCGCGCAGCCCCGAGCAGGCCAATTTCGCGCTCCAGATGGTCGAGCGCGTTAATGCCAAAAACCACTCGGGCCGGGTGCTGGGTATAAAGAAAAGGATTCAAGCGAGAAAGGCGCGCAGGCACGCCACAAGTCAACAAAAGTGCGCAGGTTACCGGCAAAACGCCGTATCGCCGTGAATGGGTTTCATCGAATCGGCAATCGCAGCCAGTGCGCCACCAGTACAATCCAACTGGCGCTGGGCCCCCAAGCCCCCGCCTCACGCCTAACCCTCACCCGTTCGTCACCTTGCCACTTTCCGCCCAAACTGCTGTTACCACCAAGCTGATTGTCAGCATCGCCTTCACCTTGGCGATTTTGCTGGGCGCATTCACGGTCTTGGCACCCTTCATTCTGGCGGTGATTTGGGCCGCAATTATCGCGATTGCCTCTTGGCCGCTACACGAATATGTGACCGAAAAGCTCGCGCCGCGCAAGGTCTTGGCCGATTGGACAACCACCCTGCTGGTGCTGATCTTCATCGTGGGCCCAATGACACTGATGATCTTTTTCGTCGCCCAAGATGTCTATCAAGCGGTCGATTACTTGACCGAAGCCGACAAATTCGGCGCGCCCGTGCCGCCACTGCTTTCCAAAGTGCCGCTAGTGAGCGATCAACTGATTTTTTATTGGGAACAGTATTTGTCGAAGCCCGCGCAGTTATCGAAGGTGCTGGAAGCGCAGGGTGGCTTTTTACGCAACCTCGGACAAGGGATTTTTGTCGACCTGACATCGCGCGTAGCCACCTTGTTTTTCGCGCTGTGGATCTTATTTTTCTTTTATCGCGACGGCCTCAAACTGAGCAGCTGGGTCAATCAAATTGGCTACAAATGGCTGGAGCGGCGCTGGCCTTCTTACGTCTTTCAGCTGCCTTCAGCCCTGCGCGCCACGGTGAACGGCATCGTGATTGTGGCCTTGGCCGAAGCGATTTTGCTGTCGATCATGCTTTGGCTTTCGGGCATGCCTTCGCCAGTGACTTTTGGTGTGGTGACCGCCGTGATCGCTTTCATTCCGCTCGCCGCGCCGCTGCTCTTGGCCGGTTTGGGCTTTTTTCTCTACGCCAGCGGCTCGCAAGAAGCAGGGCTGGTGGTCTTTTTTCTCGGCAATGCCATCGTGTTAGCCGCCGACTATGCGGTACGCCCGGTGCTGATGAAGGGCGGCACTGAATTGCCTTTTTTGGCGATTTTGTTCGGCATTTTTGGCGGTGCTGCGACCATGGGCATCGTCGGCCTCATCATCGGGCCGGTGCTGCTGGTGTTGGTCGCGGTCTTGTTCCGCGAAGCGGCGCTCGACGAAAACACGGTCGATCTCGATCTCACCTCCACCCAAATTATGAAGCGGTTTGACCTCTCTGGTACATCGAAGGACGATCTATGAAAACGCCTACCCCACCAGCGTCTTCAGCCAACACTGGCTTGAAAGTGTTGGTCTTCGATGTATTTGGCACCTGCGTCGATTGGCGTGGCTCGATCATCGCCGAAGGCAATCGGCTCAATGCCGAGCGCGGCTGGAAAATCGATTGGCCCGGCATGGTTGATGCGTGGCGCGGCGCGTATCAGCCCAATATGCAGCGGGTGCGTTCGGGCGAATCACCTTGGACGAACTTGGACGCGCTCCACCTGGCGGAGCTGAAAAACCTTAGCCCTAAATTTGGCGCGCCAAAACGCTTAAGCGCCGCCGATTGGCAATTGCTCAATACGCTGTGGCATCGCCTGCACCCCTGGCCTGACACGGTGCGCGGCATGAAGCGCCTGAAAACCAAATTCGTGATCGGCACGATGAGCAATGGCAACGTCGGCCTACTCACCAACATGGCGAAATTTGCGGGCATGCCCTGGGACGTGATTTTCTCCGCCGAGTGGGTGCAGCATTACAAACCAGACCGTGAAACCTACCTGAGCGCCGCGCAATTCATGCAGGTCAAGCCAGCCGAAGTCATGCTGGTAGCGGCCCACAAAGGCGACTTGGACGGGGCCGCCCGCGCTGGCTTGAAAACCGCCTTCGTGCCCCGACCTGTTGAATATGTCTCGCCCGCCAAACTCGACCCAGGCTACGACGGAAAATTCGAAAAACGTTTCACCTATAACGCCAACAGTTTCACCGATCTGGCAGCCCAACTAGCCTGCTGATCCCCAATCCCCGATCCCTGATCCCCAAAATAGAAAATGTCCACTGCCCTCGACGTCACCACCGCCACCTTCGAAGCCGAAGTGGTTGAAGCCTCTTTCCAGCAACCGGTCGTCATCGATTTCTGGGCCCCTTGGTGCGGCCCGTGCAAGGCGCTCGGCCCAATTTTGGACAAAATGGCTGCCGAATACGGCGCGAAGGTGAAGGTTGTCAAAGTCAACTCAGACGACAACCCCGAGCTTTCACAAGCCTTTCGGGTGCGCAGCATCCCTTACGTGGCCGCCATGATTGACGGCCAGCTCGCCAATCAGTTCATGGGTGCGCAACCTGAGAGCAAAGTGCGCGAGTTCATCGACAAATTGGTCGCGATGAAGCCGGTGATAGTGGCTGAACCAGAGTTGCCGCCCTCCGAAGCGCACCGCCTCGAAGCCGCTGCGCTGCTTGAAGAAGGCCAGCCCGAAGAAGCGCTGAAGATGCTGCAAGCATCGGTGGCACTCGACCCTTCCAACGATGTGGCCCGACTCGACCTGGTCGCCCTCTTGATTGCGGGAAGCGCCCTGGAAATAGCGCAGACTCAACTCACCGTGGTCAGCGCAAAAACCAAAGAAGAGGCGCGCTACAAAATGCTCGCCGAGACCATCACCGCGCGCCTAAAAGCGCAAGAAGCGGTGCAGGGAATCCCGCCGGAAGCCTTTCTGGTGGCGGCTCTTGAAGCGAATGCCAAAGATCATCCGGTGCGCATGCAGTTGGTGACCCACTTGGTCGCGCGCACCGAGTACAGCGCGGCGCTCGACCATTTGCTCGAAATCGTGATGCGTGATCGTGGCACGGAAGAATCCAGCCCGCGTGTCTTGGCGCGCAAAAAGATGATTGAGATTTTCGCGCTGGCAGGCGATGCGGAATTGGTGGGCGACTACCGGCGCAAGTTGTCCACCGCATTGAATTAGTCGTCACAGAGCCTGTGCCGCAGCGTCGATCAGCTGACCCAACTACTGTCATTCCTGCGCACGCAGGAATCCAGCCGGCGCGCATCGTGGCTATAGTACGTCGACCACATCGCACTATGGACGCGCGCGTGCCCAAGAATGACGGTTCATTGATCGCACAGCGCCTGCTCAGTCTCTTTCTGGCGCTCACGCTGGTAGCGGGCGGCGCGGTTTCGTCGCTGCATCGCACCTTGCATGCGGGCATCGTTGCGCATGCCCAGACGCACTCGCACACGCACCGGCACACACTTAACCACGGCCACACCAGCGCGAGCGAACCAGGCTTCTTCGCCGCGCTCTCAGCCCAGATTGATACACACGACGAAGGCGACGAACTGTGCCGCCTGCTCGATGCCGCAAACGCCGATTCGGTGGCCTCAAGCAGCCCATTTTTCCGTACCGATGCGCCCGAAACGCGCGTCCAGCTTGCCTCTTCAGGCATCGTTTCACCCGTGCGGGCATGGCTGCTGCCACCCGCCCGCGCGCCGCCCACAGTAGCCTAAAACCACCCTCCCCGGTTTCGCCCTAGTCGGCGCGCTGACCTGCTTGGTCATGCGCGCGCTCTTGGCGTGTTGGCTATTGTTGTTTCGAAAAGGCTCCCTCATGAAAACGTCCTGCCGCAGGCGTGTGCGCACGTCTGTCTCCCTCTATTGTTCTTTGTACTTCATGCTGACCGGCCAGGCGGTACGTGCGCAGCCGGGGCCCGTCGATCCCGCTGAAGTTCGCGAAGTGCGCGTCACCGCCTCCGCCTCGCGCAGCGCGACTTTCGACCTGGTGCAACCGGCCAGCGTACTGCAAGGCACTGCGCTGCTGCTGCAACGCGCCAATACCTTGGGCGAAACCTTGCAGCACACGCCCGGTGTCGCCAGCAGCTACTTTGGCCCAAACGCCAGCCGCCCGGTGATTCGCGGGCTCGATGGCGACCGCGTGCGCGTACTCAAAAATGGCATTGGCTTGAGTGATGCAGCAGCACTCAGCCCCGATCACGCCGTAGCCAACGACCCAATCACGGTTGAGCGCATCGAAGTGCTGCGCGGCCCGGCTGCACTGCTGTACGGCGGCAACGCCGTCGGCGGTGTGGTCAATGTGATCGACAACGCGATTGCGTCGACCCCGATCCATGGCGTGGAGGGCGTACTCGACCTGCGCCTGACTGGTGGCGGGGATCGTGAACGCGCAGGTGCCGTCAAACTGGACGCTGGCAACGGCAGGCTGGCCATTCATCTGGACGCTTACACGCGCCGCACCCGAGACTTGAAAATCAAGGGCTTTCAGCGCACCGAATTCGAGCGTACCAATGGCGTCGCACCACCCTATTGCCGAGGCGATGAGCCCGTCGGGAGTGTTTGCAATTCATCAGCACGGGTCGAAGGTGGCACGGCGGGTGGCTCAATCACCTGGGGCGATGGTTTCGCGGGCGTTTCAATCGGCAGCGTACGCCAAGCTTACGGCACGATTGCCGAGCCCGATGTGCGCATCAAGCTCAACAGCGACACCCTCAATTTGGCAGGGGAAGTGCGGGCCTTGGGGCCGCGAATTGATGCCTTGAAATGGAAATTTGTCCACACCGACTATCGCCATACCGAATTTGATTTAGGCGTGCCGGCCACCACCTTTCTCAATAAGGGCTTCGAGGGCCGTCTTGAGGCGCAGCACGGCCAGATTGGGCGATTGACTGGCACGGTGGGTTGGCAACGCAGCACGGCACGGGTTTCAGCCTTGGGTGCAGAAGCTTTCATCCCGCTTTCCAGGACGCACAGCAATGCGGTGTTTGTGTTTGAAGAGGCGCAATGGGGCGCGCTGAAACTGAGCGGCGGTGCGCGCGCCGAGCGCAACCGCGTCACCTCCTCCGGTGGCGGGCCGCTCGAAGCGGAACCGAGTTCAGCCAATCTGGGAAACCCGCGTTTTGGCAATGGCACTTCGCGCAGTTTTGCCGCAACCAGCGGCTCGCTCGGGGCCCATCTGGGCTTGGGGCAAGGCTTTGCGCTAGCCGGCAACCTGGCTTACACCGAACGTGCGCCCACCTACGCCGAGCTTTTTGCCAACGGCCCGCACGCCGCCACGGCGGCCTACGAGGTCGGCGACCCTGCACTGGGCAAAGAAAAGTCCCGCGCGCTCGACTTGGCGCTGCGCTGGAAAGAAGGCGCGCACTCCTTCGGTATCACCGTATTCCAGAACCGCTTTCGCAACTTCGTCAGCTTGCAACGCACCGTCGGGGTGGTGCGTAACAGCGAAGGCGTCATCAACCCTGCCGACACGGATGGCGACGGCTTGGATGATGCCACCTTGACCGATGCCATCTCGACCGCGAACGAAATGCGCTTCGTGGCCGTACCCGCACGCTTTCGCGGGGCTGAACTGGAAGGCCGGTTCCGCCTGCTAGACAGCGGTGGTAGGCTCGACCTGGGGCTTCGTGCGGATCTCACCCGCGCCGTCAACCTTGCCAACGGCGCGCCCTTGCCGAGAATCGCCCCGGCACGACTGGCGCTCAACCTGGACTACGCACAAGCGGCATGGAGTGCGCGCCTCGAGATGCTGCATGCGGTACGCCAGGTGCGTGTGCCAGCAGGCGAATCGACCACGCCTGGCTATACGGTCTGGAATGCCGCCCTGACTTATCGCTTCACGCTGGGCAGCGATGCAATGCCGTTACGTTCCATGGTCTATCTGAAGGCGAATAATCTATTCAACCGCGAGGTGCGCTACGCCACCTCAATCATCCGTGAAGTTGCACCCGGCGCCGGGAGGAGCTTGCAGGCGGGGCTGCGCGTCGAGATGTAGCGCCAAAAACTGAGGCAATGCCTGAAGAGCCTTATCTGGATTGGTTCTTCAGGCAATCGCTTGCTTGAAATGGCGTGCGATCAGCGCATCCGAGGTCACCAAGGCCGCCTTGCAGACTACGGCATGCGCCACGATCAGCCGGTCAAACGGGTCGCGGGTCCAGGTCAAGGCAGAAGCAGCGCTCGCGACCTCGGCGATGGAGTCGGTCTTGACGATTAAGCCAATGTCGCCCGCCAGCGCCCGCAGGATGACCGTGCCACCGTAGCGCAGGCGCCCAATTTCATGCAGAAAATCGAGTTCGAGCGAAACCATCGGCGAAACGCACAGCGTCCCGGTTTCAAGCACGCGCCCTTGCGCCGCCGAGAACGACCCGATTTCGCCCGCGTAGAGCCAGGCTGCGATGTGCGTGTCGAGAAAAATCAGCCCAGAGGGCGACGCCACGTGGCGGGTTCGTGCCATTCGGCCACCTTGAGATCAACCAGTTCGCGAGCATCGCCGACGATCAGTTTGCGCTTTTTAAGGCTCCCCAGTCGCGCTCGCGGTAATGGCGCGTCAGCGGGCGAAAGCAGCAGGCGCTGCCCGGATTTTTCAATCACCAAACTTTTGCCACTCGCCAACACCTGATCGGCCAGACGAAACAAGTCTTGGCGCAAAGTGGTGATGCTGATCGATTCAAGCGCAATGGGTGTCATGATTTTTAGTTGGGTACAGGAGAATTGTCTGCGAGTGCGTACATTATAGCCAGTCAATGTACGCTACCGCGCGGTCCACCCGCCATCAATCACCATCGAAGCACCGGTCACGCCCCGTGCGGCATCGCCCGCCAAATACAGCGCGAGTGCCGCAACATCTTCAATTTTGGCGAAGTCCTTAATCGCTTGTGGGGCCAGCAGCACTTCACGCACGACCTGCTCTCTCGGGATGCCGTGTACGCGGGCTTGGTCGTCAATCTGCTTTTCAACCAGCGGTGTCAACACGTAGCCTGGGCAAATGGCGTTGACCGTGATGCCTTCTTCAGCCACTTCAAGCGCGCAGCTTTTGGAAAAGCCAATCACGCCGTGCTTGGCCGCGACATAGGCCGATTTGAAGGGCGAAGCCACCAAGCCATGCGCCGAGGCGATATTGATGACGCGGCCCCACTTGGCCGCCTTCATGCCGGGCAGCGCGGCGCGGGTGGCGTGGAATACGGACGAAAGATTGATGTCGATAATCGCCTGCCATTTGTCAACCGGAAACTCGTGTACCGGGGCCACATGCTGGATCCCGGCGTTGTTGACCAAAATATCGATGCCGCCAAATTGCGCGGCAGCCGCAGCCACACAGGCGGCAATCTCGTCAGGGCGGCGCATATCCGCACCGTGGTAGAGCACGTCGGGGGCACCGGCTGCACGCACCTCGGCCACCGCCTTGGCGATCTCTTCGGGTGTGCCAAAGCCGTTTAACGCCACCTTCGCGCCGTCACGGGCGAAGGCCAGCGCCACGCCCAAACCGATGCCACTGGTCGAGCCGGTGACAAGAACTTTCCGCATGCTGAATTGACCCATGGTGACACTGCCCTTTGATGTTTGAGAAAATGTTTGCTGCACCGCAATATTACACGCCGCTGCTTTTGATTGCGTCCTCTAGGCGCTTCAAGCGAAACTGGCGAGGTTGATGGGCCACCCGCTTAACCCCACGGAGAAACAATTCATGACCCGCGAAGTAATGGAATACGACGTATTGATTGTTGGCGGTGGCCCGGCCGGCTTGGCCTCAGCGATCCACTTGAAGCAGATCGCCGCCAAAAATGGCAGAGAAATCAACGTCTGCGTGATCGAAAAAGGCTCGGAAATTGGCGCGCACATTCTCTCTGGCGCGGTGATGGACCCGATTGCGATCACCGAATTGTTTCCGGATTGGAAAGAGCTGGGCGCACCGCTCAATCAACCAGTGACAGAAGATCAGTTTCTCTTTCTTACCGAAAAAGGCAGCTTCAAAACGCCCGAATTCGCGCTGCCGCACAACTTCAAAAACCACGGCAATTACGTCATCAGCTTAGCCAACGTGTGCCGCTGGTTGGGCCAACAAGCCGAGGCGTTGGGGGTGGAAATCTACGCCGGTTTCGCCGGGGCTGAAGTGCTCTTCAACGAAGCGGGTGCAGTCAAGGGAGTCGCTACCGGCAATATGGGCGTGGGCCGTGACGGCCAGCCCACTGACGCCTTCGCCGAAGGTATGGAATTGCACGCGAAATACACATTTTTCGCCGAAGGCTGCCGTGGTCATCTGGGCAAGCAATTGATGGAGAAATTCAATCTGCGCGCCAATGCCGACCCGCAAACCTATGGCATTGGCTTCAAAGAATTGTGGGAGGTGGAGCCTGCAAAAGCCAAGCCGGGCCTGGTGGTTCACACCGCAGGCTGGCCGCTCAATGCCGCCACCTACGGGGGCTCCTACTTGTATCACATGGAAGGCAATCTCGTCTCGGTGGGCTTCGTGGTCGGTTTGGGCTATGAAAACCCTTACCTCTCCCCCTTCGACGAATTCCAGCGCTACAAAACCCATCCCGCGATTCGCCCGACTTTTGAAGGCGGCAAACGCATCGCCTATGGCGCGCGAGCCATTGCGGCGGGTGGATTGCAATCGTTGCCGAAACTCACTTTCCCGGGTGGCGTGTTGATTGGCGACGACGCCGGGTTTCTCAATGCCTCGCGCATCAAGGGTAGTCACGCCGCGATCAAGAGTGGCATGCTGGCGGCGGACGCTGCGGTCGTTGCATTGAAGGCGGGCCGCGCGCATGACGAGCTTGCCGAATTTCCGGCGAGCTTCGAGAAAAGCTGGTTGCGTGAAGAATTGCACAAAGCGCGCAACTTCAAACCGTGGATGTCGAAAGGCCTCTATACCGGCACGGCAATGGTCGGCATCGATCAGATCGTCTTCGGCGGCAAAGCGCCGTGGACGCTGCATCACCAACATGCGGATCATGAAACGCTTTTGCCGATGGCAGAGGCGACGCTAATCGCGTATCCGAAGCCTGACGGCGTGTTGACCTTTGATCGGCTTTCCTCGGTC
>JANLTH010000059.1:0-6395 GCA_031362865.1 Burkholderiales bacterium
CGCCGCCGGCACCGATGATCCAACCGACCGCTTCGGCAAGCGTGGCCCATTGATGCTCGACATAGCCGGGCTTGCCTTCAGTCAGGTATTTCATAAAGGCGTGATTGGTGTCACGCACGTGCTTGGCTTCAACCAAAAAGCGCGCAAAGTGGGTACGGCTAAGGAGGTCGGGATTGAGCGCGTATTTCTTCGCACCTTCGAGCGCGCCGTGTATGCCGACCCGCGCCAAATCGAAGGCCATGCCCGCGGCACGTTCGTTGCGCCCGCTGCGAATACCTTGAAGACCCGCCACCAGAGCGGGGTTTGAAGGATCGACCTGCAAGCCGACGACGTGAATCGTGCTGCCTTTGTGCTTGGGCGAGATCGAAACGGGCGGCTTCCAACTCACGGAAATTTCCACGCCGTTCACGTGGCGTAAGCCCAATTCGGTGGCTGCGGCTCGCGCCTCCGGGTTGCCGCGCATCTCATCATGGTCAGTCAATGCCCAAATCTCGCAGCCGTTCGCGTGCGCCTTGGCCGCCACCTCCGCAGGTTTTAGCAGCCCATCGGAGATGATCGAGTGGCTATGCAGGTCAACGTTCATGCTGGAGCTTGACTCAAAAATTCTTCGATCAGGCGCGCCAGTTTTTCTGGCTGGTCATGCTGGATCATGTGGCCAGCGTCGTCAATCCACTCTTCGCGCACATTGGGGATGTTTTTCAGGCGCTCACTCAAGGCTTCGCGGGTGATGAAGTTGGGCACCATGTTGCTCTGGTTGGCACCCACAAAGAGCACCGGCGCGGTGATCTTGCGCCAGCAGGCCAGCGCTTCTTCCACCCTGTAGAGTGTGGCGTTCACGGTTTTATGGGTTGGGTCACCGGCAATTTCTACCTGGCCTGCCGCATTTTGGTGGCCCCAGTGCCGCGCTAGAAAATCCGCCTTTTCCTGCGCGAGGCGCGGGTTGTTTTTGCGCATGCGCGCGGCTAAGCCCGCAAAGTCGTCGTAAGGCTTCAACGTCGGCGGTTCATGCAATTGGTCGAGCCATTGCCCATAGCGCTTGGGCGCTTCGGTAGCCTCGTGCTGGCGCATGCCAAAGCCTTCGAGGTTGATGAAGCGGGCGATGCGCGCCGGGCGCACACCGCAGTAGAGGCCAGAAACATTGCCGCCCAAACTGTGGCCCACCAAATCTACCGGCTCCACCGGCGAATAGTGCTTAAGAATGAAATCGAGGTCGGCCAGATAGTCGGGAAACCAATACTGATCGGTGCCCGGATAACGTGTGGGCCAGTCGGTCAGGCCGTAGCCGCGCCAGTCGGGGGCGAGCACGTGCCAGTCGCCTTGCAGCGCATCGACCAAAAACTGAAATGAGGCCGACACATCCATCCAGCCATGCAGCATGAAAAGCTTAGGTGCGCCTTCGCGGCCCCATTGACGGATGTGGTACTTGAGGCCACGAACGGGGAGAAATTCTGATCGGGAGGGTTTGCTGCCAACTGTCACGGTTGCGGCTTTCGATGTTGCGCTAAGCTTGCCAGTCTATCAATCTGCACCCCTTGAAAGCTTGCTATGCCCTCATACGCTTTTCGCATCGTCAATGTGTTCGCCGAGACTCTGCTGGGCGGCAATCCGCTCTGCGTTTTCGAAGACGCACGTGGTCTTGACACTGCCACCATGCAGGCGCTGGCGCTGCAATTTAACCTGTCTGAAACCACCTTTGTGTTGCCGAGCGACGAAGCCACGGCGCAGGTGCGTATCTTCACCCCCTCGTTTGAAATGCCGTTTGCGGGCCATCCGACCTTGGGGACGGCGCAGGTGGTGCGCGAGACCGCCCAAGCGGGCGATGCGGTCACGCTGCAAATGCAAGCTGGCATCATCCCGGTTACCGCGCAAGGCGACCGCTGGGAGCTGCGCGCAGGCACGCCCGGCATGCCGCCAGCATCTCGAAGCGCCGCACCAGTGGCTGATCTTGCGGAAATGCTGGGGCTTGATGTGAATGCCATTGCGGGCGAGGCGCGCTGGATCGATACCGGTTCGGAGCAACTCATCATTCCGCTGCGTGACGCAGCTGCCGTGGCTGACACCGCGCCCAGGATCGAAGGGCTGATCGCCCATGGCTCGAACAGCAAGCGCCAGGGCTTGGCCTACGTGTGGGCACCGAATGGCGTGGGGCGGGTGGTGGCGCGCTTCTTTTTCAACAAGCAAGGTGCCGTGGCGGAAGACCCGGGCACGGGGTCAGCCGCCGCCAATTTGGGCGGCTGGCATCTGGCAACGAACACCAAGCTGCCTTTGCAAGTGGCGATTGAACAAGGGGCGCAAACCGGCAGACCGTGCGCGGTGGGCTTGCGGGTCACTGCGGCGCAGGAGATTTTTGTCTCAGGCCGGGTGGTGGAGTTGGGGCGTGGCACGATTGACCTTTGAAGTGGTAACGAAGGTCTTGCTTCCACCCGCCTAATCGTCAGCCCGCGTGCGTGCGGTGCGCACCGTGCCCTTGCCGCTGCGCTTGGCCTCGTACATCGCCGCATCCGCTTGCTTAATGAGCGCCAGGGGATCGGCCATCATTCCCTTCATGTGCGCGATCCCAACCGATGCGCTCACGTGGCCCGCAGTCCCGGCCGGACCTGGCAAAGTCACCGGCTCGCGCATGGCACCCAGAATTGCTTCGGCTAGCTGGTCGGCTTGCGCTGCGGTGTTGCCCAGCAGCAGGACGACAAATTCGTCGCCGCCCAGGCGCGCAACCAGTGCCTCGGCTGGCACGCAGGCGCTAAGGCGGTTGGCGATGGCCACCAGCACCGCGTCGCCTGCGTCATGGCCGTGGGTGTCGTTGATGGCTTTGAAACCGTCCAGGTCGATGTAGAGGCAAGATTTGCCGGTCGGGCCAGCCGCGCCAGCAGCTTGCAAGCGGGTGGCCAGCGCGCTAGCCAAGCCTGTACGGTTATGCAATCCAGTGAGCGGGTCGTGGGTGGCTTGCTGTTGCAGCAGTTGCTGAGTGCGGTGGCGAGCTGTCACATCTTCAATCAGGCACAAAATGGTGCGCGTTTCTGCGTCTTGATCGGTCAGCACTGAGTTAAACCAGACCAGGTGCGCGACGCTGCCATCGACGCGCGTGAACGCGCCCTCGACTTGGTTGCGACCAGAGTCGGCAGTCTGGAGCGATTGCAAGGCATCAAGCACAGGGGCGGCCTGGTTCGGAATGCTAAATGCCGCGCCCAGCGCCTGACCGACCAGTACCGCAGGGTCTAACGCCAGCATGCCTTGGGCACGCGGCGAGCAGCGCAGCACGTTCAAATTGTGGTCCAGCTCCAGTACCGTGAGCGGGCTGTTTTCTACGTGCGACGCGAGCCGGTTTGTGGCGGCATGCAGGCGCGCCTCGGCCACCCGCAACTCGTGTACGCGCATGGTGGTGGTAATGAAGCCTTGAATCGTGCCGTCGTGCGAGCGCCATGGGGAGATGGTGACCGTAATCCATGCGGCCACATCGTCGTGGATGCGGCCCTTGCGCTCGTAAGTCACGGTCTCGCCCGCCAACACCCGCGCGACGAACGGGCGGATGAAGCTCACCGTTTCTTCCCCGTAGAGCGTCACAACCGAATGTCCAACCACGGCTTCCGCCGGCATGTGCAGGGCGCGGGCAAAGCCCGTGTTCACATAGCGGAACCGCCAGTCGAGATCGACAATGGAAACAGTCGCGCCACCGCCGTCATGCAGCACATCGAGCAATTGTTTGGCGGTGAGCGCGAGGCTGGGGTCGGCTGGCATAGGAGTCAAATTTACCCCCAATCGCAGTGCATGCGCCGCTTAACCCCTTCCCCAAAAGTCCTGCTTGCCCAGCTCCACCCCCTGCTGGCGCAGCAGCGCATATGCCATGCTGATGTGGAAGTAAAAATTGCCCATTGCGAAGCCTTGCAAAAAGCTTAAACCCGTGAAATTGAGAATTCGGTCTTGCGTAGGACCTAACTTGATGACAATTTCCTTCGCTTCCGAGCCGTCGATTTGCTCTGGTTTGAATGCCTGCACATAGTCGATCACGGTGGCGATGCGCGCCTTGAGTTCGGCGATGGTGGCTTCGGTATCGGGGTGCTTGGGAATCTCGGTGCCGGAGAGTCGCGCCATTGCGCCTTTGGCGGAATCGCAAGCGATTTGAATTTGTTTGGCGAAAGGCAGCATATCAGGTGCTAAGCGCGATTGCACGAACACGGCGCTTTCGAATTTTTTCGCATCGGCGTGCGCTTGCGCTAAATCGAGCATGGCGGATAAATTTTTCAGCATCCGCACAAAAACGGGGGCGCTGGCTTGGTACATGGAGATGCTCATCGCGTGATTCCTGGTTGGGGTGGAGAAGGTGGGAATTATGCGACAACCGGCATGCGCGGCGCAGCGTGGGTAACATGCGCGGCAATCAAACTTGCACCGACATTTGAACAGGCACGCGACCATGCACGAGTTCGACCATAGTCTGAAGCTAGAGGCGCTTGCCGAAGGGCTGTTTGCCACGCAAACCAGCGAGCCCTATTGGAACTCATTTGGCCCATTCGGCGGCTGGACCGCCGCGCTTCTGCTCAAAACGGTGACTGCTGACCCGCGCGCGATTGGCACACCGGTTTCGCTCAGCGTCAACTACATCGCAGGGTTGAAACCGGGTGGCTTTACGGTTCGCAACCGTTTGCTGAAGCAAAACCGCACGCTGGCATTTTGGCAGTCTGAGATGGTGCAAGTGGTGGGCGGCGACCCTGCCAGCGAAACGGTCGTGGCTCAAGCGCATTGCGTACTGGCGCTAGAGCGCGAAACCTTTGCGATTGCTGATGCGCGCATGCCTGCTGTTGCAAGGCCCACCGAGCTGGGCGTGGCCCCGGCGCGAGCGGGCGGTATGCCACGCCCCAATTTTCTGGCGCAGTACGACTATCGCCCGATTAGCGGGCGCTTGTTTGCGTCCGCCGAGACCATGAATTCGGCGCTATGGGTGCGTGATGCGGTGCCGCGCGCGCTCGATTGTCACTCGCTTGCCGCATTGGCCGACACGGCTTTTCCGTCGATCTGGCTGCGCCGAGAAGCGCCCGTGCGGATCACCACCGTGACGATGACCGTTTACTTTCGTGCCAACGGCGCAGAGCTTGCCGCCGCGAACGATGGCTACGTGCTGGTCGATTCGCGCGCTGACGCGGGCAAACACGGCTACTACGATCAAAGCAGCAATCTGTGGAGCGAAGCCGGAATTTTGCTCGCGCAGACACAGCAATTGGCGTGGTTTGCAAACCCCGTCGGGTAGCTCGCCTTAGCGTCGCACCGCGCTAAGATGCCGGTCTCTCTTCGACACAGAAAACTGACGCAATGGAATCCACTTTCTCTCTTTCAGGCAAGGTCATTTTGGTCACCGGCGCTTCCAGCGGCTTGGGGGCACGCTTTGCAAAACTCATGGCAGCCGAGGGCGCTACCGTGGCCATGGCAGCGCGGCGGGTGGAGCGCTTGAAAGAGCTGCGCGCCGAGATTGAAGCCGATGGCGGGCAGGCCCACGTGTATGCGATGGACGTGACCGATGCGGGCAGTGTGCGCGACGCGATCGCCAAGGTGGACGAAGAGTTCGGGCGCATCGACGTGCTGGTCAACAACTCGGGCGTGTCGGCCTCCGGCCGTCTGCTCGACATGACCGCCGAAGACTACGACTACGTGATGAATACCAACACCAAGGGCGCGTTTTTCGTCGCGCAGCAAACTGCCAAGGTGATGATTGCGAAGAAAACGCCGGGGCGCATTATCAACATCGCTTCAGTGGCGGGCCTGCGCGTGCTTTCGGGCATCGGCGTTTACTGCATGAGTAAGGCGGCAGTGGTGCAAATGACCAAGGCGATGGCGCTCGAATGGGGTAAATACGGCATCAACACCAATGCGATTTGCCCGGGTTATATTCGCACTGAGATCAACAGCGACTATTTCGACAGCGATGCCGGGCAAAAGCTGGTCAATATCCTGCCGCGCCGCCGTGTCGGCAAGGTCGATGATTTGGATGGCTTGCTCATGCTGCTGGCGTCCGATGCTTCGTCGTTCATGAATGGCTCCATCATCGCGGCAGATGATGGACTTTCGGTGGGCTAAAGTGAGTATCAAGATTCGATCCGCCACAGCGGCAGACGAGGTACGTTGGCGCGAGCTGTGGGCCGGTTACTGCAGCTTTTACGGCTCAGTAGTCACCGAGCTTGTTACCACCACCACCTGGCAGCGCATTCTCGATGCGGCCCAGCCGGTGTATGGCATCGTCGCTGAGGAAGCAGGCAGGGTGGTCGGCTTTGCAAATTATGTGATTCACCCCAACACCTGGAACATCGAACCGGTGTGCTATCTGGAAGACATGTATGTTGATTCGACCAGTCGGGCGCGCGGCGTCGGTCAGGGGTGCATCGACTGGCTGCTGGCCGAGGCGGCGC
>JANLTH010000165.1:0-1919 GCA_031362865.1 Burkholderiales bacterium
TGCGCGCGATGGTGTCCACGCCCGAGCCGGCGCCAAACGGCAGGATGATTTTGAGCGGGCGGTCTGGTGCTGTGGACTGGGCGTGCGCGGGCGCGATGCCGGCGCACGCGAGCGCAAGGGCGAGACGAATGGCGCGGTGGGTGGACTGCACGGTATTCCTCATTGGGGTTGCATCGAATTTATGCCGCCTGCGCAATCGGAACTTCCCAACCCGGAAATACCAATACCGACGGATGGCACTTGAGTGCCCGGGCAAATGTCTTTGCGCGCTCGACGCCCAAATTCACTCTGCCATTTTCAATTGCTGAAATCGTGGCCTGAGGAATACCCGATAGTTCGGAAAGCTGGCTTTGGCTCAACTCCTGAAGCTCGCGCAAAATACGCAAAGACTCTCCGACCGAAACTTCAATGCGTTTTTTCGCCGGCTGAAATTGTTTCATTTCATTTGCTCCTGTAATCGTGGGCGGTCACTTGAACCACTTGAATCAGCAACACGTTGGCGCGCACTTGGTAAATCACCCGCCACTGCAGCCCCAGGCGGGACGAACGACAGCCTTGCCACTTGCCCGCCAATGCCTCGTCGTGAAATCCCTTGATTGCCCGCAAGCCCGGTGGCCCCGACATTCTTGCGATGTCCTTCCATTTCTCGTAACGTTTCAACATTTCCAGCGGCACAGAACCCGAAAGCTGTTTGTCAACGCGGCGATGCTCTTCGATTTCCCACATGCCTTATTATGGATATACCAATAATAATATGTCAAGTTCCTCAGTGGGCCGCATTTGGGGCTGACTCAATCGTTCAAGGAGGCCGAACATGCATGACACCAGCCCGGCGATGGAAGCCCTGCTCACGGCGCGCTTCGCGGCGATGACCGGTGCCGAGCGTCTGCTGATGGCATTGCAGATGTTCGAGACCGCGCAGAAATTTGTGCTGTCATCCCTCAGCCCCGGCCTCGATGAGACCGGGCGGCGGCGCAAACTGGTGCGGTGCTTTTATGGCGACGAGATGGCGCAGCGCGCTTTTCCGGCCGGCAGCGTTGCTGCCACGGCGCGCACACCGTCGGAATTCTCGCGCTCCTTGTAGTAGGCAACTTGTTCGAGAAATTATTCCTGCGCCTCTTCGAGGAAGCGGACCGGTTTCACCGGGTCAGGCGACGGGCAGCGGCAAAGACTTCCTCGGCAGGAATGAGCCTGGCCTCCCCACGCTCATACTTGGCAATACGAGAAGCGACCTCGCTCGCCCAAGCCTCCTGGACGTCCGGGTCAGACTCTCGCTCAACAGACTCCATTAGCTGCTGGGCCAGTTGCGCGCGTTCTTCAATCGCCAGGCCCCTGGCTTGCTTGGAGAGTTCATCAAGAAGGGATGACATGTTCGGCTCCGCCGGATGGGGTACTACACGCCAATCAATGCGCGAACTGCGGCGCTCAGGTTTGCCCCAATTCGAACACACCGCCCATCCTTCGTGACGGGAACAACTGAGCGTAGACCCAGTGTGATATCACGGGAATGCGTTTGAATTTTTTTGGTGATGCCATGAAACCGTTGGTGCAAGCCACTGTTGAGCATCACACTTCCGAAACTGTTGGTACGAGCCAATCAGCGGTCTATCACTTTTTGCCAATTTTTCAAATCTATCCTGGGCGCGCGGTCGAGATCGCATCCTCCGCCTCGGCCGTTGTGCTGCCAATCACGCTTGGCCTGCATCAGTGAGACGGTACTTCTGCAACCGGCTTTGTGGCTTGCCGGGAATCGTGCGTGTGAGCCAGCCCGCTTCGATCAAGAGGTTCAAGTAGTTTTTAAGGAACGTCGGTCGAAGACGAATGCCGAAGTGCGCCTGAATATCTATTCCACTTTTTGGCACCTCGCAAAATGCCAGAACCTTGACCGCGACTTGTCCGGTGACTTGTCCGGTGTGACT
>JANLTH010000150.1:0-19266 GCA_031362865.1 Burkholderiales bacterium
CCAAAATTCGCAACCCCAACCACACAGCTTCAACCTAAACTGCCGGTGCGTCACCTTGCAAATTTAGACGATAGACTCCTTATTCCCTTTACCTCGCGGGCACGCAGCGCCCGCGCACGTGAGGCAAACGCGGCTTGGGAATACCCTTAGCAAGCGACATCCAGTTGATGAGAGGTCGTGGTGTTCGTAGAATTCGTTCCTGATGCAAATTTTTCTCGGAGCCGCCATGTCCAGTGTTTTACCCACTGTTTTATCACCCACGCCGACTAGTCAGCGTGGGTGCAAACTTGCTGCGACTTCGGTGAAGACGGTCAAGCGTAGCTCACGCAAGGTGGCTACGTCGACGCAAGAAAAAGCCAAGCCGGATGCGTGGGCGGATTGGGTCAAACACTTTCCTTGGCTGACACGGGCTTGAGAGTATTATTCCATTTCTAAATCATTACGAGATTAGGCGCACCGACGACGACAGTGCGCGTAGCACGGCTAGGAAGAGGCAACGACATATCGTAATGATTTAGAAATGGAATTACTTGACACGTCGGTCGTCATCACGATGCTGCGTGACGATCAGCGTTTGCGCGAGCACTTGCTGGCGTATCGCCCCAAACAACTGGCGATTTCTGCGGTCACGCGGATGGAGTTGGAAGTGGGTTTGTTGCTGGGAGAGCATAAAGCGCAGAATCGACGACGCTTGGACTTCGTGCTTGCCAATCTGAAAACGGTGCCGTTTGATGATGCGGCGGCGCAAAGTGCGGCCAAACTCTTGGCGGCGCACGAAGTGCGCCACGAGCGAGCGCCGGTCTTTGATGCGATGATCGCGGCACATGCCAATGCGCTGGGTGTGCCAGTGGCGTATTGCGATGGAGACTTTGACCGGCTTGCGGTGCGCAAACTGGCTTGGCTGGTGCGCTAAAGCTGGGGCGCGCTACCACAACGGCTCTTCAGGCAATATTCTTGGAGAGCGTCACTGGTGACTGGTCTTCGGGAGTGTCGTGCCTGACCCCAATAGTCCGACCCCAATAGTCCCTTTTTAATTTCCCATCCAAATTTACGAAATTTAATCGACCACGACCCCTTTGATCCATAGCTCATTTCTGTTCTCCAGGAGTTCTTTGCACGGGTAAGAGGGTTTGTTTTACCAAAGAGCGATACGACCATTTTTGGCTTGGATTGCACATTGAACCGCCATTCCACGGTTCAGTGTCGGTTGATCGCCCGCTCTCCAAGCGACCGAACAAAAAGCCCTGGTGTTGGGCGAGAACCGCTTTCGTCTCGATTTGTTCTATCGTCATTCTTCCGGGGACAATCCAAAAGAGATTCAGCAGCAGGAATGACTTGCTTTCCCATCTCAAGCCGTAGGTAGCAGAACTCGTTGGGACGGCCTGGGTGCTGAATCGAGTGACGGCGGTGGTCTCTCCAGGAATACGATATGTCGGCCAATTTTCGTCCGAAATGACATAACTACGCCGAACGAGCTGTGGCCGCTCGTCGAGCTTTTTCAGTACGTATCCCTCGACGAAAGCGTAATCCGCCGTTCCAGCGAAGCTACCCGTGCTGAGCATTGAGGAGATGCCATTCCCCATATACCCATACTTGGCGTACGCACTCGCGGCATTCCATCGGCTCAAACCAAAAGCGTGAATGCCTACTGCCTCGGGAGTTTCATAGAGATATCCAGCAATATTGGAGGCTTGCCGGAGGACCGCTTCACCCGCATACCGCTCACATAGCCGATCAAAATACCGTTTGCCCAAATGCCAGCCCACTTCATCAGAAAGCTCATGGGCTGCGGGAATTACTGCGAATGGCGAGAAGATGGCAATCACCGTCCCAAGTACCCCGCGTTTTTCCAGCCACTTGGGCGGCTCCATCTTGAGCCATGAAAGCGCGATGACGGCGATACCCAAGTAGTACGGCCAAATGATGACCACAAAATCCCAGGTCATTGACCAAGTGGTGGGGATTCGCATTTAGAGCACCCTTGCTGAAACGTGGTGGCGAGCAAAGGGTCGATGTCTAAAAACGCATACCTGGAAACGGTCTTGGCATAGCATGCCTGAAGAACGGCTCCCTGCTTGGCTGTTCAAGGCAGTCAGCTTCCGAGAGATGGCCTGGGTCTCATCACCTGCCCCACCCGCCCGCGCATCGCCCCCTAGCCCGCCTTCAAGCCAGTCACTGGGTACGGTGGCGCAGCCAGTGAGCAGCAATGCCGCTAAGGCCAGGAGTTTGCATTTCTGGACGAGGGCTTGCATGGTGATTTTCCTTTAGTGGTTTGGTGGATTGGGGATTCGGTGATTGTGTGACTCAGGCTATTGCGTGATTATTCGGGGCGACTGGATTCCTACGTGGCGCGGCATTGATAGCAATGGGGATCAAAGGGGATCAAAGGGGTCGTGGTCGATTAAATTTCGCATACCGGGCACGAACGCCATGTCGTAGGCGCGGGCCGACAGGCGGTGGAGCGGCCCGATCTCCGCTGGGTCAGCACCATGCTGGGCAATCCCAAGACCGCCTTGGACGGTACTTATCGCGCGATCAATCATGCCAAGTACGCCCATCGCTATCTCGCCCAGTTCGCTTATCGCTTCAATCGCCGCTTCAATTTGGCCGCAATGGTCCCGCGCTTGATGCGCGCCGCCGTCACTACTCAGCCACTTCCCCTAAACCTCCTGCGGCTCCCTGAGGCAAGTACCTAATCAAGAAAGACTTTATTAGACGCAGAAAAACAAAAACCCGCAGCTCCTAGAGGGAAACTGCGGGTTTTGTTGGATGTTGCTGGACTTCTTGAAACACATCCTTGGCGGAGACAGAGGGATTCGAACCCTCGATACGCTTTTAAGGCGTATGCTCCCTTAGCAGGGGAGTGCCTTCGACCACTCGGCCATGTCTCCTGGAACTCATTGATAAAAAACCGTCCTGCATTATAGAGGCCAGGCTTCGCGTTTTAATGCTTTACTGGCCCGTTGCCTTCAAGCCCGAAGGCCTTGTGCAGCGCGCGGACGGCAAGTTCCATGTACTTGTCGTCAATCACCACCGAGATTTTGATCTCAGAGGTCGAGATCATCTGGATATTGATGCCTTCTTCAGACAAGGTGCGGAACATCTGCGCGGCGATGCCCGCATGGGTGCGCATGCCAACGCCCACCATCGAAACTTTGCAGACCTTGTCGTCGCCACGGATATCGCCAGCTTTGGTTGCGCCGCGAACCTTGTCGTTGAGCACGTCAAGCGCTTTTTTGTACTCGTTGCGGTGGACGGTAAATGAAAAATCGGTGGTGCCATTCGACGCGGCATTCTGGATAATCATATCCACGTCGATATTCGCATCGCTGATCGGCCCCAAAATTTGGTAGGCGATGCCAGGCCGGTCAGGTACGCCGGTCAGAGTGATTTTGGCTTCGTCGCGGTTGAACGCGATGCCGGAAATGATGGCTTGTTCCATTTTCTGGTCTTCCTCAAACGTAATCAGCGTGCCGGACTTGGCCTCTTCCTGCAAATCCATAAGCGGATCGGTCAGGCTCGAGAGCACGCGCAGCGGCACCTTGTATTTGCCAGCAAATTCGACCGAACGGGTTTGCAGCACTTTCGAGCCCAGGCTGGCCATTTCGAGCATTTCTTCGAAAGTGACCGTTTTCAGGCGGCGGGCATTTTCGACAATGCGCGGGTCGGTGGTGTAGACACCGTCCACGTCGGTGTAAATCAAGCATTCGTCGGCTTGCAATGCTGCTGCCAAGGCGACCGCCGAGGTATCAGAACCGCCGCGCCCCAGCGTGGTGATATTGCCTGATTCGTCCATGCCTTGAAAGCCCGCCACCACCACCACATGGCCAGAGGCGAGATCAGCGCGAATCAACTTGTCGTCAATATCGAGAATCCGGGCCTTGGTGAAGGCGCTGTCAGTAAGCACTTTGACTTGTGCGCCCGTATAGCTTTTTGCTTTCAAGCCTTCCGCTTGCATGGCGATGGCCAACAGGCCGATGGTGACCTGCTCGCCGGTTGCAGCGATGACATCGAGCTCGCGCGCATCCGGGTTGTCGGAAATCTCTTTCGCCAGGCTTAACAGGCGGTTGGTCTCGCCCGACATGGCCGATGGCACGACAACAATCTGATGCCCCGCGCGATGCCATTTAGCAACGCGCTTGGCAACGTTTTTGATGCGCGCGGTAGTCGCGACTGAGGTGCCGCCGTATTTGTGAACAATGAGTGCCATGAAACGTCGATCATGGTGGACCCCAACTCGCACGAAGCGCAAGGCCAAGTCGCACCGAAATTTGCAAAGCTTTCGATTATATCCGGGAGCTTGGCGATTTACGCAAACTGTGCCGCACGGCTAGGCGGCCCCGGAATCTTCTGGGGAAATGCCTGAAGAAGGGCTACTGGCGCGGCTTTTCAAGCAGTGCTTTAACGTGCGCCAGCATCGCGTCAAACTGCCCTGCGGTAAGCCGCCCGGTATTGGTGTTCAAGGGGCTCACGTGGTAGCAGTTGAGCAAAGTCAGACCACCCGGCATGGCGTGCACCGCACCCATCGCGAAGGGATGGGCCGACGCCTTGCGCCCAAAGGCCTCGACCACCGCTCGATGTGCCACCCCGCCCAGCGCCAGCACCACGCGCAGCTCGGGGGAGTGCATGAGTTCGGTGCGCAAAAAACGGTTGCACTCGCGAATCTCAGCCAGCGTGGGCTTGTTGTCTGGCGGCAGGCATTTGACCGCGTTGGAGATACGCAGATCGAGCAAGCGCTGCTGGTCGTTCGCCGAAATTGAGCGCGGCTGGGTGGCAAAACCGGCACGGTGCAACGCGCCATAGAGAAAATCGCTGCATCGGTCGCCAGTAAACGGCCTGCCCGATGCATTCGCCCCCTTCAAGCCCGGCGCTAGGCCGACGATCAAAAACCGTGCGCGCGCGTCACCAAAAGGCGGCACGGGCTTGCAGAAAAAATGCGGGTGCTTGGTCTGCACTTGATCGAGAAACCCGGCCAAGCGCGGGCAGGCACGGCAGGTGGCGTCGTAGGCGGTGGGGGCAGGTTTGGCAATTTCGAGTGTCGTCATAGACCGAATTGTAGCCAATGGCGATGCCGTGAAAAACTTCTTGCAAAGCTGTACAGAAAGATATATACTGATGTTGTTGCCACTCTTTACAATGACATCATCCGCTGGTGGATAGTGTTTTCCAGCAACGTATTCGAACCGCGTTTTCATGCAGTTTTTGTCGCAGCGGAGTTTGCGATTTCACCTCGGGAGCCTTCATGCCACGTACCGTCGATTTCAACACCCCGCTCACTGCCCGCCAAGCTGAAGTGTTGGAGTACATACAGCTCTCCGTGCGCGACACCGGCATGCCGCCTACGCGCATGGAAATTTCGGCCATGTTCGGCTTTCGCTCGCCCAACGCAGCTGAAGAGCATTTGCGTGCGCTGGCCAAAAAAGGTGCAATTGAACTCAATAGTGGCATGGCGCGTGGCATTTCGCTGCGCACCGCCAATGCAAACCCGATGGGCTTGCCCCTAATTGGCCGGGTTGCCGCCGGCAGCCCGCTACTCGCAGTTGAAAACGTGGCCGACCGCTATCAGGTAGACCCTTTGCTGTTCAAACCGCGCGCTGATTACCTGCTTAAAGTGCGTGGTCTGTCGATGCGCGACATCGGCATTATGGACGGCGACTTGCTCGCAGTTCATAAAACCCAAGCCGCCCGCAATGGGCAAATTGTGGTGGCCCGCATCGGCGAAGAAGTCACCGTCAAGCGCTACCAGAAAGAAGGCAGCGTCGTGCATTTAATTGCTGAAAACCCTGATTTCGCACCAATTCAGGTAGATGCGCGTTCAGCCGAGTTTTCGATTGAAGGCTTGGGCGTGGGTGTCATCCGCAGCGGGTTAGGTTCGGGTTTCGCGCCTGCCTCTATCGGGCGCGCTTAAAGGCAACGCTGGCGCAACGCCATGTCTTCACTCACTCTCACACCCGGTTTTGTGTCGCCTGCCGCTTCAGCGCGGCCCCTGCGTGGCCCTTCCGACCTGTTGGTCGCGGCAATTTGCGGCGGGGCCTTCGGGCTGGTGTATATCTCTGACGTGGTCGCGGTAGTGGGCTTCTGGCTCAGCTAGAAGTTTGGGCGGCAGATATCTGCTCACCGGCTGGTCCGGTGCATCTGCTTCTGCAGCAATCGAGACACTGAGAGTCTATGAACTTGCCGGGTGCGTCTTGGCGTACCTGAAGGCCTGATTCCCCAGCTCTCGGATAGCAGACTCTCAGATAGCTGAGCACGGAGTTCCTCGGCGCACTATCGCGCTACTCCCACCATTTGCGCCATTTGCGCTACTCGCGCCCCGCAATAGGCATTGGCTATTCGCCAACGCCTATTGCGTTCCGGTGTCCGTCGTTCGGCGCGATTTTTACCGGCCAAACCGCCAACGCAATGTCACTGTACGCCCGGCGGTAAGCGCTGTCCACCATCAACCACGGTGATGTCGGTGCCGGGGTCTTCATTCACTGGACCGCTGGTGTCAGGGTTGAAGAAGTTGACGAGTGGCGCAAACGGAGTCGGTGTCGGAGTTGGCGCGGGCGCAGGTGTCGGTGCAGGTGTCGGTGCAGGTGTTGGCGACGGCGCAGGAGCGGCTACGGGCGGCGTTGCCGCCGCCGTAATCGCAAAGTTCGCCCCGGTAAAGGTCAGGCTGTAGTTCCCATTGGCGAGCGTGCCTTGATTGATCGCATAGCTTCCCGCCGCTTCGCCCGCCGCGCGCGCCAGCACGCCGGTTAGCACATCGGTGCCTATCAAGCCAGTTGCCGTAAAAGTGAGCATTGGATCACCCGCGCCCGCAACTTTGGTTAAGCCTGCGGTGGCAGCTACCGTGGCGGCTTTGGGCGTGATCGTGAGATTGCCGTTGACCAAGGTAAAGGTGTAGCCCATATCAGAAGCGAGGGTGCCCAAACTGGCCGTCACCGCCTTGTTACCTGCGTTCAGCACTCCAGTCACACTGGCCGCTCCCGCGCCGGTGACAGCTTGCACCAGCGTATCGCCATTGATGAGGCCTGCCGCATCCAAATTCACCGTGAGGGTCGGTGTGGTTGCGCCGTACACCATTGTGGGGCTGTTCGCGGTGACAGTCAGGGCGGGCGTGTTGGCAAATACGAACCGGTTACCAGTTTGGGTAATCGTGCCGGGCGCATTGGCTGCAAAGGTTTTGCCGTACAGGTGCGTGCCGGTAAAGCCACCCTTGGTGAGCCCGGCAATCGTCGGCGTGTACGTCAGGTAGCGCCCGGCCCCGGTGGTGATCGTGCCGCCGGTCAAGTTGACTGTGCCACCGTTCAAGGCGATGATCGAGGTAGCTGCACCACCGTTGTTGGTCAGCGTACCGGTGTTGGTCACAGCGCCCGCCGTGCCTGCGTCGAGAGTCACGCCCAAATCGCCGCGCACGACTGAAGTGTTGTTGATCGTGAAACCTTCGATGAGTACGGTGCGGTTCGAAGTAATGTCGCGATACACCGCCGATTGGCCCGCCGTTTTACCGGCCCTGATGGTCACATTGCCCTGGACCACCGTGGTCATGCCCAGCGTCTCGCCCTGAATATTCGAGCCCACCTGCACACTGCCGCCAGTGATGAGCGACACATCGGTTTGCTTGCCGCTGCCGTTCACGCCGGTCAAATAGCCGGTCGCGCCCGCCGCACCTGCCGCGCCCGCCCCCACTGCGACCCCCATCGCGCCGCCTGCGCCTGCGGCCCCGGCGGTCACGTTGATATTGCCGGAGGTCGAAACGATCGGTGTGTTGACTACCAACGGGTCATTCGCGAAATTCGTGCCCAGCGAAATCTTGCCGCCGCGCCCACCCGCGCCACCGGCAAACGCCCCGGCCATGAAGGCGACGCCGCTTGCGGCTCCCGCGCTGCCGTTGCCGGCAATCATGCTGATATTGCCGGTGCCCGTTGTAAACCCGAGCGCCACGCCAATGTCGCCGCCTGCCGCGCCGTTGACGGTCGTTTCCACAAAACCGCCGGTGGCACTGGCCCCGGCATCACCTGCCCGCAGGCTGATGCTGCCGTTGGTGGTCAGCGCTGCGGCAATACTGATACTGCCACCGCCCTGGCCGATGGCAACGGTCTGCGAAAGCCCGTTTGCCCCGGTCAGATTGATCCCGCCGGGCGCGGTGATGCCAACCGTGGCAATCGTGCCGTAATGGTTGGTGCTGGTCACCGTGCCAACATTCAAGCTGGGCGGACTTAAGTCACCTAGCGCCAGCCGCCCCACGTAGCTCAAGCTGCCAGCGGTCAGGTTGGCGGCAATCGCGGTGGACACGTTGTTGTTGTGCGAGCGGTTCAAGCCCTCAATCAGGTTGACATCGCCACCCGCCAGAATTTGCAGGTTGTTCGCGCGCAGTTGCGGCCTCACCCCTTCAATCGGAGCCGCTTGGGTGATCGTCGTACCGGCGCGCAAGGTGACGAGCCCGCCACGAATATCAGCGTTGATGCCGAAGTTCAGCGCACCGTTGCCCGCATCGAGCAGCACACTGTTGGTGCCCACGGTGCGGCCCACCATGCGATTGATCGAAAGGCCATTGGCCCGCAGGCTGATGTCGTCTGTGCCAGTGATCGCCGAGGTTGCATCAACAAAGGTGAGCGTGCCCGCCACAGCGCCGGCGAGCAGGGAGATTTTGCCGGTCGCAGCCGTTTCGATCGCCGAATTGAGCGTCACGTTGCCGTTGGTCGTGAAAGCCAGGTTAGTGCCGGTAATTTGACCGGCCGTGCCGTTTACACCGCCAGCGCCAAAGGCACCCGCCGTGAGCGCAACGTTGCCCGAAGTCGAGGTTGACGCAACGTTTACGGTCAGTGTGCCACCGTTGCCACCGAAGTTTACGGCCGTGCCGGTTGCCCCCTGATTGCCGCCACTGCCGCTAGTCAACGTAAGATTGCCCGCTCCGCTGGTGAGCGCTCCGCCTAAGGTAATTGCACCGCCTGCGGCACCCGCGCCGCGCGTGCCAGCGGGAGTCGTGTTAGCGCCACCGACACCACCGGCCCCGCCGGAAATGATGATCGCGCCAGCGCCGGTCGCCATCGTGCCTGCTGCCACGGTTGTCACGCTACCGCCTATGCCGCCCGCACCGCCCGTACCGGCCACGGTGGTGATGCCACCAGCACCACCGACACCCGCCGCAGCGGTGATCCCGGTAGTCCCGGAAAGTGCGGCATTCACGGCAATGCCGCCGCCCGTACCTCCCACGCCGCCAGTGCCACCTTGACTGGTGTTGCCACCCCCGCCACCCGCACCTGCGTTGAGCGAAATTCCGCCAGCGCCAGAGAGCGCGGCGTTGACCGAAATGCTGCCTCCAGCACCACCCGCACCGCCGGTAACACCCTCGCTGGTGTTACCACTTGCGCCGCCCGCACCAGCGGTGAGCGTAATCCCGCCAGGCGCGATGAGTACCGCGTTCACGGTGATGCTGCCACCCGCCCCTCCTGCGTTGTTTCCAGCACCTGCCGCACCCGCACCTGCGAGGGCGGTGAATCTGCCGCTACCCGTCGCCGTGACCGCCGCGTCGATCGTGATGTTGCCGCCGGATGGCCCTGCCCCCGCCCCCGCGACTCCATTCGCCGCCTGCAAGGTCAGGTTGCTCACATTGGCCCAAGTAATCGGCGCACTCACGGTGATGTTGCCGGTCTGTTTGTTCGTACCCGCCGTGCCCGCTGTGACTGTCACGTTGCCCAAACCAAGCTGGTTCTGCAAGTCCGCGTTATTGAGTACCGAAGTGTCGTCTGTGGTGTTGCCGGTGGCTACCGTGAAATTGCTCGTAGCCGCCGCGCTGATTTCCACGTTGTTCGGGTCGAGGAGCAAGTTGCCGACATTGCCCATTGGTGCGCGCAGATCAGTCAGCCCGCGATAGGCCAAGCGCTCCTTGCCTGAAACCTCTACGTTGCCACCATCGCCGCCAGTTGCGCCGCCGCGCGCAGAATTGAAACCCTCAAACTGCGTGGTTTTGTCGCTCCACACCACAATCTTGCCGCCATTTCCGGCATTCATCGCGTCCGCCTTGATACTCACATCTGGCCCCACAAAAGTACTTAGCGCATTGCGCTCCGGCCCTTGGCCTTGCCAGTTGCCGCCTACCAATACGGTACCGCCGCCAGTCGCACCTGAGGCATCGACGCTGGTTGCACCGTCCAGCTTGACATGCTGCCCCAGCACCCTGACTGAACCGCCGCTCTGGGCTTGACTCTTCGCGTCTAACTGCCCCGAAACCCGCACCAAGCCTTGTTCTCCGCCATCGAGATAGATTTTTCCACCGCGCTCGTTGATGCTGGAGGCCACGATCACGCCGTTGCTGTTGATGACGGTGGGCAGCACGGCATTGGCGCTGCTGGCGCTGAGGTAAACCTGCCCGCCCTGGGCGCTGATGCTGCCGCTGTGGGTGATGTTGGCGTTCAGCGCAGCGGCATCTACAGAAAGGCCAATCAGCGCGTCGCCACGCAAATCAAGCGTGACACGGTCGCCGGCGGCGAGCGCAGTCGTGCCATTCGGGGTGTTGATGCTGCCACGATTGGTGACTTGCGTGGCGATCAGGGCGACATAGCCACCGTTCAATTGGCCGCTGTTGGTGATGCTGCCTGCGCCGCTGCCGCCGGTGAAAGTGCTGCCGCCGTTCATAAACTCAGCGGTGTTCATCGAGAGGGTAGAGGCGACCAAGCCGCCGACATCGACCCGCGCGCCAGCACCAAATACGATGCCATTCGGGTTCAACAGAAACACCTGACCATTGGCCGTGAGTCTGCCCATGATCGAAGACGCGTCGCTGCCAACTACCCGATTCAGCGCTACCGCAGAGGCAGATGGCTGCACAAAATTGACACTTTCAGCCGCGCCAATATTGAAGCTTTGCCAGTTGATTGCCGCGCGGCTGGTGCTTTGGTTCACGGTTAGCGCCGCGCCATTGCGCGAAACCGTGGCCGCACCGCCGACCACCGCTTCGCCAGTCGGCAAGGCCCAGCTTAGCGGGGCCAAGCTGGAACAAGCCAACGCCACTGCGACCGCCAACGCGCTAGGCGAGGAAGGCGGACGCGGCGCAGTGGCCTGCCCGTTCAATTTGCGCCAAGTGAGGGAAGCGGTTGATTTGGTCATGGCAGGGTCACCTGAAAAAAATTCGCATTTACAGCAGTAACGAAATGGCGCGGGAATGTTCGGTGTTAGTAGCGCGGGCCTTAAGTGCCCGCCAGCGCCCAAGCGTACGGGCACTTAGGGCCCGTACCCTACTGGGTTCGTTTTTTGGATCGTTTTGGATTCGTTTGAAATCAGGCCAGTGGGAAATCAAAACCAGACCACGCCCTGCACCCACGCGCGGGTCTTGCTGCTGCCGTTTTCACTGTCACGGCCAGTAATATCGAGCCCACGATTGCTGCCCAGCGTGCGCGAAACATTAGCGCGCACCGAGAAAGCCTGCGACTTAGCCCAGGCCACGCCTAAGCCGGCCGATGCCAAGCGGTAGTTATTGGCAAGCCGGGCATTGCCACCTTGCCAGCCGGCCCAGGTGTTTTCATGCAAGCGCACCCAGCCCTGGTCCACAAAACCTGCCAATTGCACGCCGCCGCCCAAGGGGCCGACACCCGGCGCAATCGCCAGAAAACGCGCTTCACCAGTCAAAATCGCAGCGCTGTCACCGGTGGCTTCGCCCTGCGCGTAGCCGCGCAGGCCTGCATAGCCACCCAAGGCCATTTTTTCGGAGGAATCCAAGTTTTTGCTCGCCCACTGCCCGTCTAAGCGCACCAACCACGAAAAGCGGCTGCCTTGGTAGCTTTGCACGCGTTGCAGGTGGTAGGCCAGCTTGGTGTAGCGGCCATGGGCTTGCGCGGTAGCGGCATCGGCCACGCGGTCAGGCGCAAAACCGTCCAGATTCAAGCGCCCGGTAGAAAGGGTGACACTGCCTTCGTTTTGTCCGCCGAAACTGTCCGCGCCGTCACCGGCTAACGAGAGTGACCAGGCATTGACGGTTTTGTCCGAAATCGTTGCCCCGCCGCCGCGATTTTCAAGGTGCTTGCGGTCTGCCGCCAGCGTACCCCACAGACTAAGGGCGCGGCTGCGCACGAAGGGATAAGTGACAAACGCGCCCACAGTACGCGACTCGCCGCTGAAGTTGCCAGCGGCAAAAATATCGCCCAACTTGTAGCGCAGGCCCGACGCGGACACCCCGGCTTTCAAGCCCGAGTAAAACACCGGAATTTGGTAACCGGCACGCACGTAGTCCAAGCCGCGCGCGGTGCTCACGCGCAGCGAGAGCGAATCGCTATAGCCGGTCGGGCTGTTGAGCTGTAGCGAACCACCCAAGCGGTAGCGCCCGGTGTATTTGTTGCCAAAATTATCGGCATCCACACCACCTGAAACCAGATTGCCTTCGGTTGCAGTCACCCCGAGATCCGCTGTGCCTACCGCCGCGCCGGGGCGCAGGGTTGATTTCACATCAACCGAAGGGAAATCGTTCATCAGCAACAACGCGCGTTCGAGGTTGCTCTCGCGCACCACGTCGCCTGCTTTCAGATTGGCGGCCAGATAGCCTTCGGCCGCGCTCTTGGCAAGGCGATTGCCAGGGCCTGTGACAGTGATTTGCTCGTAGCGGCCTTCGAGCACGGCGATCTCGACCGCACCATCCTTGATTTCTTGCTGGGGCAGATAGGCTCGTGCAACAAAATAGCCGTTGTCGCGATAAAAGCGCGTGATCGCCCCCGCAGCCGCATCCAGCTCGGCAATGCCGGCCTCTTTGCCTTGCAGCGACTGCACCAAAGGCAGCAACGTGCTCTGCGCAAACACCGAGGCCCCGGTGATACGAATGGTAGAGACGCGCGTGCGAAAACCGCTTTCGCCGCGCAGCACCGGCCGAACTTCCTGCTGCACCTCGGTAGCGGGGGCCGGGCGCGCGGGGGTGGCTTGGGGGCGCACCGATTCCAGCGAGGTGCCAGCGTCCGGGCGCGCAGGTGGCGTTTGCGCAAGTGCCATGGCGGGAAACACCAAGCCCAAGGCGAGTGCGAACGAAGTACGCGAGGGGCAATCTCTGAGCACAGCATGGTTGGGGCGACGTGGCAGCATGGGCGGCAGGTTTTTGCGTAGTTTGAAAGAAAATTCAGCGAGTGAAACGGTCACCTTTTTTAGAGCAACTTTTAACCATGGGGATTCTACTTTCGCTTTTTGCCCTTGTGCTAAAAAAGCACAGCTCTCCGGCTTGGCTGTTGCGCCGACACCCGCCTGTCCGCTGCAACCGGCTGGAGTAGACTGGTTCCTAGCCGGACTGCCAACCCTCTACCCAAACCTTGAGCCGACGCCTACCCATCATGCCAAAACAAGTTTTCGCTACCACTGCGGCCCCGGCCGCCATCGGCCCGTATTCGCAAATCGTCAAGGCGGGCAGTACCTACTACCTCTCCGGTCAAGTCGGTTTTGACCCCGCCACCGGGCAATTGCGCGAAGGGATCGACGCGCAAATTGAGCAGGTCTTCGCCAACTTAAGCGCACTGTGCCAAGCCTGCGGCGGCTCGTTTGCCGACGCGGTGAAGATGACGCTGTATTTGACTGACTTAGGCAATTTCGCCAAGGTCAACGAAGCCATGGCCAAACATGTGCCGCAACCCTACCCCACGCGCGTCACAGTGGGCGTAGCCAGCCTGCCACGCGGCGCACTGTTTGAGGCCGACGCGACGCTTTACATTGCTTGATCGGTGGCAGAGGCAGCGCCTCTCGCGCGGCTTTGACCGCGCGATCCCGTTCGCGCATGCGCTCGCTGGCCGCTACCTTTTCTTCCCAGGTCTGGTTGCGTTCCGTGTCGCGCCAAGCGGCCTTGACCCGCACCACGTAAGCTTCAAGATCATTGGGGTCAAGCGAAGCGACGGACATAGGTTTCCCGCCTTTCATTGAGGCGATTGATTTCGACGAGTTCGCGCAACGCAGATAGCGGTATCGGCTGACGCAATTGCAGCAAAATCGTCAGCGCTGGTCTCATGTGGCGATATTATCAGCACATGCCCTCGCTTCGAGCAAAAAAATCATCCCCCGGATCACGCAAAAAACCTGCGAAACCTGCGTCGTCACCGCCCAATGCCGCAAGCGCCGCTCTGGGCGCGGCTCTTGGGGTTACGCCGCTGGCGGCGGCCAAGCTTGCCACGCTGAGCATCCAGCGCCGTTTCGACCTAGTGCTGCACCTGCCGCTGCGCTATGAAGACGAAACGAAGCTCACTCCGGTAGAGCAAGCGCCGACCGGCGTGGCGGTGCAGGTCGAGGTGGTGGTGATTGAAGCGACGATTCAATACCGCCCGCGCCGCCAAATCGTGGTGCGCGCGCGCGACACGCTCGACGGTGAAGCGCCGCTGGTGTTGCGCTTTGTCAACTTCTACGGCAGCCAGTCCAAGCACTTCACGCCCGGTGCGCGGATTCGCGCTTTGGGCGAAATTCGTGACGGGTTTTTTGGCGCGGAAATTGTGCATCCGCACTATCGTGTGGTCGAGGAAGGCACGCCGCTGGCAGCGGCATTAACGCCGGTTTACCCCACCACTGCGGGCCTGACGCAACCGGTGCTGCGCCGCGCGATTGACCATGCACTGGCGAGCGAGCCGCTGGACGATACGCTCCCTATGACAATCCTTGAAGAAGCGCACCAGATAAGCTTCTCCGAGGCGATCACCAAAGCGCATCGGCCTCTGCCCGAGGACGACGCGGATGCTCTGGTCGAAGGTTCGCACCCTGCCTGGCAGCGCATTAAGTTTGACGAATTGCTCACCCAGCAAATGAGCTTGAAGCGCGCCTACGAAACCCGCCGCACCCGTACCGCACCGGCGATGCGCGCACCGCGTGGCGACGCGCCGGCGCTAGTGCCGCATTTGCTCGAAGGCTTGCCGTTTGCACTCACTGGTGCGCAGGCCCGCGTGTGGCGTGAGATCGAGCGCGACCTCGCCACCCCGCACCCGATGCAACGGCTCTTGCAGGGCGACGTCGGCAGCGGCAAAACCATCGTCGCCGCACTAGCCGCCTGTCGTGCGGTCGAGGCGGGCTATCAAGCCGCCTTCATGGCTCCTACCGAGATTTTGGCAGAACAGCATTTCCGCAAATTGACCGGTTGGCTCGCCCCCTTGGGGGTGACGGTGGCCTGGCTCACCGGCAGCTTGAAAGCGAAAGAGCGGCGCACCATGGCGGCGATGATCGCCAGTGGCGAAGCGCAGATTGCGGTGGGTACACATGCGCTGTTTCAGGCCGATGTGGAGTTCGCCAACTTAGGGTTGACGGTGGTCGATGAGCAGCATCGCTTTGGGGTGAAGCAGCGGCTGGCCTTGCGCTTGAAAGGGAGTATCTCGAAGAATGGCTCTGCGCTTGACTCTTCGAATAATGATTCCTCAAGAAGCGCGCCAGATATGGCTTTTCAGCCGCATCAGCTAATGATGAGCGCCACGCCAATTCCGCGCACGCTCGCCATGACCTTTTTCGCCGACCTCGATGTGAGCGTGATCGACGAGCTCCCTGCCGGTCGCCCACCGATCATCACCAAACTGGTGGCCGATTCACGCCGTGACGAGATCATCGGGCGGGTGCGTGAGGCAGCACTCGCGGGCGCGCAAGCCTACTGGGTCTGCCCGCTGATTGAAGAATCGGAAATGCTGCAATTGCAAACGGCGGTCGACACCCACGCTGCGCTGCAAGCAGCGCTGCCCGAGCTGCAAGTGGCACTGCTGCACGGGCGCATGAAGTCGGCCGAAAAAACGGCGGTGATGGATGCGTTTGCCAGCGGCGAAACGCACCTTCTGGTGTCAACCACGGTGATTGAAGTGGGAGTGGATGTACCCAATGCCTCGCTGATGGTGATTGAACATGCTGAGCGCTTTGGCCTTTCGCAATTGCACCAATTGCGCGGGCGAGTCGGGCGCGACAGCCGTCCGAACGCCCGCGCCAGCTACTGCGTGCTGCTCTATCAAGGGCCGGTGGGTTTCACCGCAAGGCAACGGCTCAAAATCATGTTTCAAACCACCGACGGCTTCTTGATTGCGCGCGAAGACTTGAAAATTCGCGGCCCCGGCGAGTTTTTGGGCGCGCGCCAAAGCGGCGTGCCGATGCTGCGTTTTGCGAATTTGGAGGAGGATGCAGCGCTGGTTGAGACTGCACGCGAGGTCGCCACCAAGCTGTTGCGCGACCAGCCAGACGTGGCGCAACGCCACCTCGACCGCTGGCTGGGCGGACGCGACGAGCTGCTCCGGTCATAGTGGGTCGAGCCGCCGTGCTCGACAACACCTAATCGGGCATCACGCGAGTACGGAGGCTCGCCCTACTAAAATCGATGCATGCCCAGCCTCATCCTTCAACGTCTTGATGCGTACGAAAAGCTGATTCGGCTCGACAAGCCGATTGGCACTTTGCTGTTGCTTTGGCCCACCCTGATCGCGCTGTGGATCGCGGGTAACGGCAAGCCCGATTGGGGCGTGGTTTGGGTCTTTGTGCTGGGTACATTTCTGATGCGCTCGGCGGGCTGCGCGATCAACGACTGGGCAGATCGCGACTTTGACCGGCATGTCAAACGCACTGAAAACCGTCCGCTTGCCGCCGGAACAATCGCGCCTTGGGAGGCATTGGTCGTAGCGCTGGCGCTCACGCTGTGCGCGGGGCTGTTGATCGTCGGCTTCGGCAAGCTAGTGTGGCAGCTGGCGGTGGGTGCGGTTTTGATCGCTGCGAGCTACCCATTTTTCAAGCGCTTCTTTGCCGTGCCCCAAGCCTACTTAGGCGTTGCGTTTGGCTTTGGCATCCCAATGGCATTTGCCGCGCTCAAAGGTCATGTACCACCGGTGGCGTGGCTGCTGCTGCTGGGCAATGTGTTCTGGGCGATTGCCTATGACACCGAGTACGCCATGGTCGACCGCGACGATGACATCAAAATCGGCATGAAAACCTCGGCAATCACCTTCGGGCGCGCCGATGTGCTGATGGTGATGCTCTCCTATACGGCCTATTTTTCGGTGATGGGCATTGCGGGCACGATGATCGGCGCAGGCGCTTGCTACCTCGCCGGGCTGGTGCTGGCGATGGGGTGCGCGCTGTATCACTTGCTGCTGATCCGCGAGCGCTGTCGCGACGGCTGCTTTGCCGCCTTCAAACACAACAACTGGCTGGGTGCGGCCGTATTCGCCGGTTTGGCATTCGACTATGCTATGCGCAACCCAGCACACTGACGCGATTGAATGCCTGAAGAGGCAATACCATAGCGCTTCTTCAGGCATATGCCAAAGAGATTTGGGTTCAATCCCGATCCGGCTGAAAATAATTTTCGCCAATTTGTCGAAAACAGCAATGCCCGCGCGTCGTACCAATGTCTTGATTCGCAAGACCCAAGCCACGGTGCAGCGCCGCAGTGGCCGAAAACCAACCCTAAGGAGCTTCTCATGCAATACATGCTGCTGATTTACAGTGACGACAAGGCGTGGGCCAACCTGCCCAAAGAAGAGATGGGATCCATGTACCAGGCTTACATGAATTTCACCAAAGAAATCGTGGCTTCCGGCGCGATGCGCGGCGGCTCTGAACTCAAACCGATTACCACCGCGACCACCGTGCGGGTACGCAACGGCAAAACCGTGAATACCGACGGCCCATTTGCCGAAACCAAAGAGCAACTGGGTGGCTACTACCTGATCGAGGTGCCAAGCCTTGACGAAGCCCTCAAGTGGGCCGCCAAGTGCCCAGGCTCGTGGGGTGGCTCGATTGAGGTGCGGCCTTTGCAGGAACACCCCGCATCCGCCTGAGGCGTGCTGGGCCACGCTGAGCCGTACTGAGCCATGCTCGCCCGCACGGTCGATACGATTCAGCGCCGTGAGGGCGGGCGCATTCTTGCCGGGCTGATCCGCTTTTGTGGCAGCTTCGATGCCGCCGAAGACGCACTACAAGAAGCCTACGCCCGGGCGATGACGCAGTGGCCCAAGAGCGGCTTGCCGACCAATCCGGCGGCGTGGCTAACCACGGTCGCGCAGCGTGTTGCCGTGAGCGCAAGTCGACGGCAGTCGCGCCTCGCGCCGGTTGAAGAAGGTGTACTCGAAGCGTTCGCGGCGGATGCGCAGGAGGGCCCCGAGACACAAGCAGAAGCCGCCCAAGAGCAAATTGCCGACGATCAACTGCGCCTCATCTTCACCTGCTGCCACCCGGCGTTGGCACCGGCAGCGCAGGCGGCATTGGCACTCAAAACCATCTGCCAACTCAGCGTGACCGAAATCGCGCGCGCCTATCTCGAGCCAGAGGCCACCACCGCGCAGCGCCTGGTGCGCGCCAAACGCAAAATTGCCGAAGCGAGAATTCCCTACGCAGTGCCCGCCTGCGACGAGTTGCCCGCGCGGCTGGATGCCGTGCTCAGCGTGATTTACCTCGTCTTTAACGAAGGCTACACGGCCACCGAATCCCACGAACTGATCCGCAAAGAACTGTGCCGCGAGGCGATTCGCTTAGGGCAATTGGTCACCTTGCTCTTGCCCGCACAGCCCGAAGCGATGGGCCTTTTGGCGATGATGCAGCTACACGACGCGCGCCGCCCAGCGCGCACCGATGCCGTGGGCCAGCTTGTGCCGCTCGATGAACAAGATCGCCGCTTGTGGAACCACGCGGCAATCGCCGATGCCACTGAATTGGTTCACACTGCGCTGCGCCTGCATCAACCCGGCGCATACCAAGTCGAAGCGGCAATTGCCGCGCTGCATTGCAATGCGCCCGATGGCAAATCTACCGATTGGGAGCAAATCAGTGTGCTGTACGGCACCCTTTGGCAGTTTCGCCCGACTGAGATAGTGGCGCTTAATGCCGCAGTGGCGCACGCGTTGGCCTTTTCCATCGACGAAGGTTTGGCACGGATCGAGCGCATCGCTGCGCGCGGCGAGCTGGCGCAATACCACCTGCTGCACGCGGCACGCGCTGATTTGCTGCGCCGCAAGGGCGACCCCGAGGCCGCCCGCGCCGCCTACGCGCGCGCCATCACGTTATGCGCGAATGCGGCAGAGAAGTCTTTTCTGCAACGGCGCGCCGACGAACTGCGGTAATCTTGGCTTGATTGACTTTCGCCCTTTTTGGAGAATTTTTTTGTGAGCCAAGACCTGCTGGAAACCATCGACAACGGCATCGCTACCCTGACGATGAACCGCCCCGACGCACGCAACGCCCTCACCCGCGACATGATGCTGGGCCTGGCCGAAGCGCTGCCACGCCTAGCCACCGACCCGGCGGTGCGCGTGGTCGTTCTCACCGGCGCGGGCAAGGCCTTTTGCGCCGGTGGCGATGTCAAAGGCTTTGCCAAAG
>JANLTH010000166.1:0-103074 GCA_031362865.1 Burkholderiales bacterium
CTAGCCCGCACCCACGCGCTGGCCCTGCGCTGCGTGCGAAATGTGCTGGAGATGCGCGTCTGGAGCCGTTCTTCAGCCAATGCTGCGGCCTGTGCGGCAGAGGTCGGCGGGCTTGCGTGTGGATCGGCTGAGCAAGCGGTGGAGGGCGCAGACGTGATAGTCACCGTCACTTTATCGCCAACCCCAGTGGTGCAGGGCGCGTGGCTCAAACCCGGCGCGCTAGTCTGCGCCATCGGCGCGCCGCGCCCCAATTGGCGCGAGCTGGACGATGCCGCCATGCATGCTGGTGTGGTGATCGGCGACAGCTACCATTCGGCGCGCCATGAAGCGGGCGACGTGCTGCTCTCGGGCGCCACCGTGAGCGCCGAAATCGGCGAAGTGCTGGCGGGCAGCAAAGTGATCGCGCCGGGTACGACCGTGGTGTTCAAAGCGCTTGGCCTGGCCGCCGAAGATGCAGCAGCGGCGCAGTTGGTACTGCGCATGGCGGCGACCCAATCAACCTTACCTCAAAGCGCCACTTCATGATGACCCCACCGGCCAGCACTCGCTGGATCCGCGTCGCCAAAGCCGTTTTCGCGCTTTTGGTACTTAACGCCGTGCTGAGCATGACCAATTGGTGGCCTACGCCGTTTGTCGAATTGGACAAGCGCATCGCACCGGAATTTGTTTTGCTCTGGGTGGTGATTTTGCTGTTGGTGTGGCGGCGTGGCCTGCTCGCACCCTGGATCGTGACTACGCTGACCTGTGCCTACCTGCTGCTGGTCACCGGGCGCTATTTCGATACCACCGCGCCGGCGCTGTTTGGGCGCAACATCAACCTGTATTGGGACGCGCTGCAAATCCCGCGCGTGCTGTGGGTCACGATACGTAGCTACCCGCTGTGGGTGGCTTTGCTGATTTTGGCGAGCATTTTTACGCTGGTCTGGCTGGTATTTCAAGGCTTGCGCCTAGCGATTAGTGTCACCGCGCGCGAAGCTGCTCCCTACGCGCTGCGCAGCGCCTGGGCTTGGCTGCTCACCGGTGCCGCGGTTGCACTGAGCGTTGCCAATGTCAATGGCGTGCGCGCGACCTGGCCCTATGTCTCCAAGCCGGTATTGCCAACCTACTGGCGGCAGGCGCAACTGCTCTTCAATACCTTTGTGCAAGGCGGGCCGGACAAGACCCTGCCGCCTTCGCCAGCGTTCGATTCCGATTTGAGCGCTTTGCGCGGGCTGGACGTGAATCTCTATTTCATGGAGTCGTACGGCATGATCGCTTTCACCAATGCCAAGGCGCACGCGCAGCTCAAGCCCTCGCGCGAGGCGTTCGCCGCGCAGATCAGCGCCAGCGGCATGCGGGTCGTGTCGGCCAAAGTCGGCTCCACCACTTTCGCGGGCGGATCTGAACTTGCCCATGTGTCGCTGCTGGCGGGGATTGACACCGGCGACCCGATGCGCCACGACGTGCTGCTCACCACCAAGCGCCCCACCCTGGTGAGCCTGTTCAAAGCCCGTGGCTACGAGACCTTTGGCTTGTATCCGGCACTGACCTGGGATTGGCCGGAAAAATCTTTCTACGGCTTTGACCATTTCACCGACGCGCGTGATCTTGGGTATCGCGGCCCCAAGCTTGGCTACTGGAGCGTGCCGGACCAGTACTCGATGGCCCGCTTCGCCCAGTTGCACCCGATCAAACCGGAGAGCCGCCCGCGCCTCACTTTCTTTACCTCGATCACCAGCCACATGCCCTTCCACCCGGTGCCGCCCTACCAGACGGATTGGCAAAAGGTACTTTCCGACCAGCCTTTCGATGCCACCCAAATGGCCTTGGTGGAAGCCCAAAAAGTGGACTGGCTCAACATGTTTCCGGGCTATGTGGGCATGCTCGACTACAACTACCGCTGGCTTGCCGGGTGGTTGGCACAACCGCAGGCACGCGAGAGCGTTTACATCGTGCTAGGCGACCATCAGCCGGCCGCCAATGTCACCGGCGAGGGCGCAACCTGGGACGTGCCGGTCCACATCATCAGTGCCCGGCCTGAATTGTTGCAGCGCTTCGAGGCATTTGGCTTTGTGCCGGGGCTGGATCCGGGCGAAAAGTCGGTCGGCAAGATTTTCGACTTGACCCAAATGCTGGGCGCGGCTTTCGGCGCCGGGCGGGTCAGGCCTGCGCTGGTCGCGGGGCGATGAGATCGATCCCCAGCGTAGCGCTGATTTGCGTCGCCGCTCTGGGTTTAGCCGCAGCGGCGCGCTACGGTCTGATTGAACCGGCCCACATAACCGCGCGCTGCGATGGCGGCGCGGCCGAATTCTGGTGCGTGCTGCGCGCCTGGATTATTCAGAGCTTCGTGCATCAGCGCATCGGCTGGTTCGCACTCGCCGTCGCGGTGCTGGCGTTTGTGAGCGGCAGGCGCAGCTTGGCCGCCCTCGCACTGTTTTCGGCCTGCGCCGGCTTGGTGCTTTACACCACGGATTTGTGCGCCCCAGCCGCGCTGCTTGCGATCATCGTCTTGGTTCGCGAGCGCCAACCCAGGCTTGCAGCGAGCAGCAGCAAGATTGCGCAATAGCCGATGGCTTGGCGGTTGGCCCAGCCTTCCTGAACCAAGATCGCCATCGAGCATACCGCCAAGATGCACGCTAGAAGCCGTTCTTCAGGCATTCCAGAGGGGCGGTTCGAAGCGCTTTGAAGAATCGCCAGGCAACCCCATGCAGCTGCAGGGGCCAGGAACCACCACCACGGAAACGGCCGATAGCGCGCATCGAGCAGCAGCACCAGCGCGGCGGTCGCGGCACAAAAGAGTATCGCGATCCGTGAGGTGGAATGGAAAAATTCCAGCGTGATGAAACGCCGCCAGCCGTTGCCAGCGCTCAGTAACTTGGCCGACGAGTCGTCTGCTGCTGGCGCGCGCAAGTTTTGCCGCGTTTCGAGCACCGCGCTCACCGTAGCAAGCACGCTCACCACCGCCAGCAGCCCGCTTAAGGCCAGTTCGCGCGGGGTCCGGTCCCACTGGGCCATCATCAGCCACTGCAAGGGCAGCAAGCCACCGAGGATTGCCCCCGCCTGTGCAACCGTCAGCCACTCGGCCCAATCAAGCTTCACCTCCCGAGCAAACGAGAGGGCCGCTTTTCTTGCCAGCAAAGCGATCAATCCACCAAACGCGGCCCCGAGCCAGCCGCGCCACCAAAACTGATCTTCGACCACCGCGCCACGCAGCGTGACGCGCGCGTTGCCAAATTGATCAAACAGACCCCAATAGCCGCCCATCGCACCTTCAAACGAGCGCTTCCAGGGTTGGTCAAACGCCTCAATGAAGTTAAGGTCGAGCCCCGCCTGCGGCGCGCTTGCCAGCAGTTCGCGCACAAACCGGTTTTGCTCGACCAGGCCTGGCACCGCACCGGCCCGCTGTCGCCCGGCGGCGGGCCAGCCGGTTTCACCGACCCACACGGGTTTGGGCGCAAACTCTCGCTGCATCTGCGCGGCAGTTGCGCGCACGTGCGCCACCGCCAAGGCCACCGCCACCGGGTCGTCTTCCCAATAGGGCAGGATATGCACCGTCACCACATCTACATGCCGGGCCAGCGCGGCGTGGCGCTGCCAAAACTCCCAGACATCGGCATAGGTGATCGGCACGGGTGAGCGCTGCTTGGCGTAATCGAGGTGCTGGCCCAGTTGCTCTTGGGTCAACTCGCGGCGCAGCAGCACTTCATTGCCCACGACCAGCAAATCGACCACCTCGCGGTACTGCTGGGCTAGTTGCAGCCCACGATCAATCTGCGCGCGGTTTTGCGCCTGCCCGGGTGAGTCGTCGCGCGCCAGCCACACGCCCAGTTTGACGCGCATCCCCAAGCGCTGGGCCACGGTCGGCACTGCATCCAAACCCTGGGTCAGGCCGTAAGTACGTATGCAGTTAGTACGTTTTTTGAGGATGCGCAGATCGGTTTCAATCTGCGCTTCTGTCACACTGACTTTATAGTTGAACGGATTGATGTTGGGGTGCCGGAACGGCGAGTACGACACGCAGGGCAGCGAAGCGATGGGCTGAGGGAGATCGACCAACGCCACCGGGCGACCGCGCGCGGCCCACCAGGTCAAGACAATCAGCAAACCGCACAGCGGTATGCTTAAGGCCAAGGCAGTGCGAGAGCGAAAATACCGCATCGAAGAATTAGCTTGGCGAAAGAAAATCGGACGAACACGGATGAATCACTGGACCGCAACACGTAATTCTAGGCCGCGCTCCACCAAACTGCCCTGGGCTTGGCTGCTGGCCGCGAGCGTGGCGCTCGGCAATTACCTTGCCTGGGGCTGGGTTGGTGCACCAATTGAAGCTCCCGATATCGCGCCTAAGGTCAGTGGTTTGGCATACGCACCGTTCGCGCGCACAGATGCGCCATGGGTGCGTCACGTCCCCACCGCGCTACTGCTCGATGCTGACTTGCGGCAGCAAGCCACGCTCACCACCCAAATTCGTACCTACAGCGCGGCCCAGTTGCCCGAACTGCCACAGATCGCCGCCCGGCATGGCCTGCAAGTCACGCAGGGCATTTGGCTGGAAAAAAATTACGAGAACAACCGCCGCGAGATTGCCGCCGGGATCGCCGCTTCTCTGCAATCAGCCAATGTGACCCGGCTGGTGGTTGGCAACGAGACGGTGCTCAAGAAAATCCTCACCCCGGCCCAGTTGATTGTGCATTTGCAAACGGTGCGCGCGGCCGTCAAGGTGCCGATTTCGACCGCCGAGCCGTGGCACGTGTGGATCAGCCATCCAGAGCTTGCGGACCACGTTGATTTCATCACGATCCACCTGCTGCCCTACTGGGAAGGCCTAGGCTTGGCCACGGCGGTCGATGAGTCGTTTGAGCGCATGGCGCGCGTCTACGCCCGCTTTCCGGGCAAACCGATTGTGATCGGCGAGATTGGCTATCCCAGCGGCGGCGATACGATCAAACGGGCCGTGCCCTCACCGGCGGCGCAGGCCGCGTTTGTGCGCCAGTTCGTGCAACGTGCGGCACGCCTGAAACTCGACTACTTTTTGATGGAAGCCTACGATCAGCCGTGGAAGCAGACCGAAGAGGGCCGGGCTGGTGCATTTTGGGGAATTTTTGACGCGGCACGCGAACCGAAGTTCTCGTTCTCAGGCCCGATTGAGCCAGATCCCTATTGGCGCAGCAAGGCCTGGGGTTCATCGCTGGCGGGTTTCGTTTTTCTGGCTTGGTTTCTGACCCGCCTACGCGGCCTGCGTCGGTTGGCGCAGATCGCGTACGCCGCGACGGCACAAGCGGTTCTTTCGCTGGCGATGGTGGTGGTCACGCTGCCCTTGCTGCACTACATGGGGATGGGCGATTGGGTCATGCTGGCCCTGTTGCTGGCAACGTCGCTGGTGATGGTGGCGATTTTGCTGGCCCACCTGTTTGAGTTCGTCGAACTCTTCTGGGAGGGCAGCCTGCGGCGGCGCTTTGCGCCTCGCCCACTGGCTGAAGAAGACCGTCAGCCGCGCGTTTCCATCCATCTGGCGTGTTGCAATGAGCCCCCCGAGATGGTGATTGCGACTTTGCGCAGCCTGGGCGCGCTGGACTACGACAACTATGAAGTGATCGTGATCGACAACAACACCGCTGATCCCGCGCTTTGGCAACCGGTGCGTGACTACGTCGCCAGCCTAGGCCCTGCATGGCGGCAGAAATTCCAGTTTTTCCATCTGCCCTCCTGGCCTGGCTATAAGGCTGGGGCACTCAACTTTGCACTCACGCGCACCGATGCGACCGCCGAGATCATCGCCGTGGTCGATGCCGACTACGTGGTCAAGCCCGAATGGCTGCGCGCGCTGGTGGCACACTTCGACGACCCCAAGGTTGGCATCGTGCAGGCCCCGCAGGCGCATCGCGACTGGGGCGGCACGGCATTTCGCAAAATGATGAACTGGGAATACGAAGGCTTTTTCCGGATCGGCATGCACCATCGCAACGAGCGCGACGCGATCATCCAGCACGGCACGATGACGCTGATCCGTGCAACCGCCCTGCGCGCCCACGGGCAGTGGTCGGAGTGGTGTCTGTGCGAAGACGCCGAACTGGGCCTGCGCTTGATGCGCCAGGGCTTGCGTACGATCTATGTCGATCAAGTCATGGGCGAAGGCCTGACCCCGGACAGCTTTGCCGCGTTCAAAAAACAGCGGCAACGCTGGGCGCAGGGCGGGATGCAGATTTTCAAGGCGCACTGGCAGGCCCTGCTCGGCGGCACGGGCCCGGGCGATGCGCGGCTCACGCTAGCCCAGCGCTATCATTTTCTGGCCGGCTGGTTGCCATGGATAGGCGATGCCCTGCATCTGGTTTTTGTGGTGGCAGCGCTGGTCTGGACCATTGGCATGCTCGCCATGCCCCATGCGTTTTCGTTGCCGGTGGCGCTTTTTATGCTGCCGCTCGCGGTGTTCTGCGCCGCCAAGCTGGTGATCGGCCCCCTGCTCTACTGGCGCCGCGTGCCGTGCACGGCGGGTGGCATCCTGGGTGCCGCCGTGGCCGGCATGGGGCTCTCGCATGCAATTGCACGCGGGGTACTTAAAGGCCTGTTCGGCAAGGTCGGGCGTTTTCACATCACTGCCAAGGGCGGGACCGGTGCATTGCGCACGCAAAGCAGCCCCTTAGCTGCGGCGCGTGAGGAGCTGTTGCTAGTGGTTGCGCTGCTACTCGCGGTGGTTGCCACCGCGATTGGCGGACCGGCCGTGACCGAACAGGTGCTTTGGATGGCGATGCTCGGCCTGCAGTCGCTGCCCTATCTGGCCGCGCTAGTGTGCGCCCTGCTGGCAGCGCAACCCGAGCCAGAAAAATCCCACTCTATGCCTGAAGAAGCAATACTAGCGCGGCTCTTCGGACAATAGTAGAAGCGGCCGAGAGCGTTGGCGGGCTCAAGCGGCCAGCGCGCCCGGGCGACCGGCCTCGACTGCAAAGCTGGCGGCGGTGGCAACCGTGGTCTCGCGCAGTCGGGCGTTATCAATCACTCGGCAATGCGCCATCACACGCGCTTGGTCAATCTCCAGCACGGTGTAGCCGCGCAAGTCGCTTTTGCCGAATTTGGTATGCGGATTGTGGCGCAGCACGCGCTCTGTCACCACCTGCGGCCAACTCGGGCTGCTGATCGAGGTGCCGACAAACTCGGTGGCCAGGATGCGGGCGGCGGGATTGTCGAAGTCTGCGGTGAGATCGCTCACATAGGTGGCGTGCACGTCGCCACCGAGCGAGATGACGTTCTTCTTTTCGCCCCAAGCGCCCAGCACGCGCTCGCGCGCGGCGGGGTAACCATCCCAACTGTCATTCCAAAAACGATCCGCCACCGCCGGCTGCGCCAACTGCGCTTCCGACGGGCGCGTCACTGGCGTACGCATCTGCGCCATGATCGAGGCTTGGCCGACAATTTCAAAGCTGGCGCGGCTGGCGCGCAGGCCCTCGTTGAGCCACGCCTCCTGCTGGCGACCGAGCAGAGTGAGCTGCGGATTGCGCCGCTCCGGACACTCGTGCTCGCGCAGGGTGCGTGAGCCGCCTTGGTCGGGTGGCGTGCAGACCTGGTAGTCGCGGTACTGGCGTGCATCGAGCATGTGCAGGTTGGCAGTTTGGCCCCACGCATAGCGCCGATAGAGCTGGGCATTTGGCCCGCGCGGCCGTTGCGCCTCACGCAGCGGCAGATGCTCCCAATACGCTTGATAGGCAGCGGCCCGCTTGGCCAAAAACCGCGCGCCGCGCGATGATGACGCACGGTCGTTGGCATAGTCGTTTTCGACTTCATGGTCGTCCCAGGTCACGAGCCACGGAAAGGCCGCATGGGCGGCCTGCAAATCGGGATCGGATTTGTACAGCGCATAGCGCGCGCGATACTCGTCCAGGGTGGTGCAGGTGGCGCTGTTGTGCTGGCGCACCCGGCTGGGATTGATGCCATACTCGTAGATGTAGTCGCCGACAAAAAGAACGCAATCGAGCGGCTCGGCTGCCATGTGGCGGTAAGCACTGAAATAGCCGTGTTCATAGTTTTGACAAGAGGCCAGCGCCAAGCGCAAGCTGGCGCGGCTGCCCCTGGCAGGCAACGCCCGCGTGCGGCCCGTGGCACTGATCGCATCGGCCACGCGAAAGCGATACCAATAGTGCGGGGCTTGCTCCGGCAAGGGCGTGAGTCCGGCCACTTCCACGTGCACACAATGCGCAGCGGCGGGCCGCGCGAGAGCGCTGCCGCTTTGCACGATGCGACGAAACTCGGCATCTACAGCCAGTTCCCAGCGCACTTGCAGCGGCGCATCTGGCAAGGGTTCGCCGCCGGGTGCGGCGAGCAGGCGAGTCCACAGCACAAAGCCGTCCCGCGACGGCGACCCGGACGCGACCCCGAGTCGAAACGGGTCGTGCTGGATCGTTTGCGCCGCCAGACGACCGGTAGCCGCGATCACGACAGCCGAGGCACTCGCGTGCAGAAATACGCGCCGGTTCATCGCGGTGATCGTGGTCATCGTGGGCATCGTGATCGCCGCGGACAGGTGCGGCTTCAAAGTCCGGAAAAGCGCGCCACACGCTTCTCGACGAACGCCTGACGACCTTCCAGCGCATCGGCGGTCAGGCGCATCTGCGCTTGCAGTTCCAATTCGCGGCGAAACTGATCCGCATAGGAGTTGTGCTCACTCTCCTCGATCAACTGGCGGGTGGCGACCAGCGCGCGGGTCGGGCCCTGAGCCAACTGGTGGGCCAGAAGCAGCGCACCAGCGCGCAATTGGGCATCGTCAAACACCTCGCGCACCAGCCCCAATTCACAGGCTTTTTCGGCGCTGAGCGGCTGGTTGAGTAGCATCAGTTCAAGCGCACGCTGCCGCCCGATCAAGCGCGGTAGCAGCCAGGTGGAACCCAAATCGGGCACCAGAGCAATGCGACTAAAGACCTGAATGAAGTTGGCGCTGCGCGCAGCCACCATCATGTCGCCCGCCATCGCCAGGCTAAAGCCGCCGCCCGCCGCCACGCCATTGACGGCTACCACCACCGGCACACGGCACTCGCGCAGCGCTTTGAAGGCGGGCAGGTAGTAGCGCGTGACACCGGCCACCAAATCGTCGCCCAAACTATTGAAGGCTTTGAGGTTTTGCCCGGAGCAAAAGCCGCGCCCGGCACCGGTGAGCACGAGTGCGCGAACCGTCGGGTCTTGCGAGCTTTCACCGACCGCTTGGGCCAAATCGCCCAGCAAGTCCGGAGTCATTGCGTTTAAAGTTGCGGCCTCGTCAAGAGTAAGAATTGCCACCGCGCCATCGCGCTCACGCTTTACGCCTGCCATTGCTGCTCTCCTTGGATTGAGTGTTTAGCCGCGCGCGTGGGTGACACCGCCATCAACAATCAGCGTGGAGCCCACCACATAGTCGCCAGCCCGCGATGCCAAATAGATTGCAGCGCCCGCCATGTCTTCGTCCGTCCCGATGCGCCCGGCTGGAATGTGTTTGATCACCTCCGCTTCATCGTCGCGCGCGGCGCGGTTCATCTCGGAGGCAAATGCCCCGGGTGCAATCGCGGAGACCGCAATGTTGTCTTCGACCAGCTTCAATGCCATGCGCCTTGTCAGTTGAATCAAACCAGCTTTGCTGGCGGCATAGGAGTATGTTTCCATCGGGTTGACCGACACGCCGTCAATCGAAGCAATATTGATGACCTTCGCCACCCTGACCTTGCCCGCTTTGCGCAGAGGCGCGATCAAGGCCTGGGTGAGAAAGAAGGGCGACTTTAGGTTGAGATCCACCACCTTGTCCCACGCTTTTTCCGGGAAAGTATCGAAGGCTTCGCCCCAAGCCGCACCGGCGTTGTTCACCAAAATATCGAGGGTCGATTCATGGCGGGCGAACTCGGCTACCAAGCCTTGCATGCCCGCCATGCTCGACACATCAGCCGGCAGCGAGACGCAGCGGCCTGCCCCAAATTGGGCCGACAACTCTGCCGCCGTCTGGTCACAAGCGTCGGCTTTGCGTGCCGAGATGTAAACGCGCGCGCCCTGAGTGAGAAAGCCTTGCGCAATCATGCGGCCGATGCCCCGCGAACCGCCGGTAATTAGGGCGACGCGCCCCTGCAAAGAAAAAAGATCGTTCATGGTCTGCTCCAATTGAAATTTTAGGAATAATAATGCTTGAAGAGGCTTGTCTGGCGCGGTTCTTCAGCCACTTTAACCAAAGCTGCGAGTGCTGGCCAAGCCGCCCAAACGTGCCGCGATCGCGAAAAACTGGCTCACGGTGTCGTCGATGATCTGCGCCGCCGATTTCACTTCATGGATCAAGCCGGCGGTTTGTCCGGCCAAGGCGGGTGCCGCTTCCAGGTCGCCATCAAAATAAACTTGGCGAATCCCTTTGAGCGCGTCTGGCATCATCAACCCGGCTTCGTAAATGGCTTGGGTGCGCGTTGACTTGAGCGCACGAATGCACGGTGTCGATTTTTTGTTCAGCATCAAGGTACCGGTGGCGCTTGCATCAACAATCGCGTTTTTGTAGTTGGCGTGCACCGGGCTTTCGACCGAACTGACAAAGCGCGTGCCCATCTGAATGCCTTCCGCGCCGAGCGCGAAGGCCGCCGCCATGCCACGACCATCGCAAATGCCACCGGCTGCGATCAAGGGCACATCGACTTTTTCGCGAATCGCTTGCAGCAGCACCAGGGTCGATACCTCTTCAGGGTTTTTGAAGCCACCGCCTTCCGCGCCCTCGACCACCAGGCCGTCGATCCCGGCATCCACACATTTTTGCGCCAACTCCAGCGTTGGCACAGCGTGATAGACCACGATGCCCGCATCATGCAAGGGAACGATGAATTTGGCTGGGCTGCCCGCCGAGGTGGTCACAAATTTGACCCCTGACTCGCACACAAACTTGAGCATCGCGTCGTCTTTAAGAAAGCGGATCGGCAGATTGACACCGAAGGGCAGACCCAAATCGCGCATGATGCGAATTTCAGCTTTGCAGGCTTCTGTTTCAGCCGAGGAGGTTTCGATGATGCCAAGCCCCCCGGCGCGCGACACGGCAGAAGCCAGGGTGGAACGGGCGATCCAGCCCATCGGCGCTTGCACGATGGGGTACTTGCTGCCAGTGTGTTGAATGACGCGGTTCATAGGTGGTTAGGAGTGAAGGGTTAGGGGTGAAGCGAGCTGGCGTCGGTCGAAGCCGGCGCGCGTTCCAGTATGCCAGTTAAGGCGGCCAAGGTACTTGCGGTGGCTCCAGCGCTTTGAGCCACCAGAGCCTGACCTGCTTGGCCCATGGCGGCGCGACGTGGGGCATCTGCAAGCAGCGCCTGCGCGTGGCTGATTAAGGTTTCGGCATCCGCCGATTGCAGCACCGCGCCAGCTTCGATGCCGCGCGCGGTGGCTTCGGCGAAGTTGTAGGTATGTGGGCCGATCAGCACTGGTTTGGCCTGTGCCATCGCTTCGATCAGGTTGTGCGCGCCAAATTTGAGCAGGCTGCCGCCCATCAGCACCACGTCGCTCAGTGCGTAGTAAGCCGCCATTTCACCCATGGAGTCGCCCAGCCATACATGCACGTCGGCAGTCGGCAAGCCCGCGCTGCGGCGCGTAACGCGCGGGCCCATGTTGCGTGCCAACTGCGCTACTTCATCGAAGCGCTGCGGGTGGCGCGGCACTAGCACCAGCAGGGCATCGCTGGCGGCGAGCCAGGGTTGGCAAGCACTCAAGATCAAAGCCTCTTCGCCGGGGCGCGTGGTGGAGGCGAGCAGTACGGCCCGTGTGCCGATCTGAGCGCGCCATGCCTGACCCTGCGCCATTAGCGCCGGGCTTGGAGTGTTGTCAAACTTGAGGTTGCCGACGACTTCAACTTGGTGGGCCCCCAAGTCGCTCAGGCGCTCAGCGTCTGCCTTACTTTGCGCCAGTACGGCCTGCAATGAGGCGAACGCCGGTTGCATCAAGCTGCTTCGTTTGGCGTAGGCCGCGGCCGATTTTTCTGACATGCGCGCGTTGACCAGCACGGCAGGAATGCCGCGTTGCTTGAGTGTTGCCAGTTGGGTGGGCCAAATTTCCGTTTCCACCAGTACGCACAGGCGTGGCGCAAAGTGGCTGAGAAAGTGCTCGACCACCGATGTGGCGTCGTAGGGTGAATAGACCAGCGTGAGGCGCTGCGTTTGAATCGCTGTGGCAAACACTTCCATCGCGGTGGCACGCCCGGTCGGCGTGGTAACGGTGAGCACGACCGGCAGCGCAGATTCGAGCAAACCGTGTACGATGCCGCTGGCTGCACGCACCTCACCCACCGAGACCGCGTGAACCCATATGCTCTGCGGTAACGCAGCGCTGCGATAGCGCCCGAAGCGCTCGTCAACATGCAGTCCATACTCCGGAACTCGGCGCGCCCGCCACCACAGGCGCACCCGCGCTAAGGGCAGCAGCACCAGCCAGCCCAGCCGGTAGAGCAGGGCGCTCAAACCGGCACCCGCAAATCTTGCAAGGCGGTGAGCACGGCGGCAGGCGTGGCATCACGCAGGTTTTTAGCATGCGCTGAAAATGCGCCAGTGAGCGCCGGGTCGCTCACAGAAAACAGGGCAACCGTGGGCACCTTGAAGGCGGCAGCGAGGTGCGTCAAGCCGGTATCTGCGCCAATCGCACAAGTGGCGTGACTTAGGGTCGGCAACAGCGCTTCGAGCGGGCCGGGTTCGAGTGCCTGCGCTTGCGGGTGTGCGCGGGCAATTCGGGCGGCACGCTGCGCTTCTGCCGCCGTGCCTGATGGCAAGACGCAGCGCAGGCCCCGTTTGCCCAGTAGCGCCACCAGTGCAGACCAGTACGCTTCTGGCCATTCTTTGTCGGCACGGCTGGTGCCATGCAGCAAGATTGCAGTGGGTGGCGTGCCTGTCGCCGGGGGCGCGCCTTGCAAGCCATACTGCGGTCGCGCCAGTTCTTGTTCACATAAGGCATAGCCCAAGGCGGTGGCCACCAAGAGCCGATTGCGCCGCACGGCGTGCTGCCCCCAGGCGACGGCATGGCGCTCGTCATAGAACCGAGCGGCGAGGCTTTCACGCGGGTCGGTATAGCCGTGGCGCTTGCCGCTGGGGAGCAGGGCGGCAAAGCGCTGCAAAAAGGCGCTTTTCAGCAAGCCTTGGGTATCGATTACGGCGGCGTATGGGTGGCCTTGCAGCAACTCCCGGAACCTGCCGAATTGCTGCTTGGTACTGGCCGCAAAGGGTTGCTTGCGCCAGCGCCGAAAGGCCGCAGGGATCACTTGGCGCACAAACGGATGGGCCCGCGCAATCGCGGCGAAACTTTCTTCGACCAGCCAATCGACTTGTGCATTGGGCAAACGCTGGGCGATGTCAGACACCGCTGGCAGGCAATGCACGACATCGCCCAATGACGAGGTCTTGACGAGAAGGATTGGCGAAGTCTCTTGCATAGAATGGCGCGGCACATTCTATGCAAGCGCGCCTAAACCTTAATCACTCGTCGTGCAAAAACTCTCAGTCACCATCATCGCCTTGAACGAGGCGCGCTCTTTGCCAGCCTGCTTGGCCTCGGTGGCATTTGCTGACGAGATCGTGGTGGTCGATTCGGGCAGCGTGGATGCGACGCGCGAGATCGCAGAGGCAGCCGGTGCGCGCGTGATCCACGAAGCGTGGCGTGGCTTTGGCGCACAAAAGCAGATTGCAGTTGAAGCCGCCACCCACGACTGGGTGCTGTGCATTGATGCCGACGAGCGCGTGACGATGCCACTGCAAGCTGCGATTCGAGCGGCAATGGCGAATGCCCCGCCCGCCTGCCAAGCCTATCGATTTGCCCGCGCCAACCGATTTATGGGTCGCGTGCTGCGCCACGGGGAGGGCTACCCCGATTGGAGCTTGCGCCTCTTCAACCGCAAAGCAGCGCGATGGAGCCAGGATCCAGTGCACGAAAAGGTCGTGTTGGATGACGCGGATAGTTGCGGCACTTTGCCAGGCGACTTGTTACACGAATCTGCTGAGTCGTTGACCGACTACATCGTCAAGCAAAATCGCTACTCGAGCTTGGCCGCAGAACGAGAAGTCGCCGCTGGAAAATCCTCTGGAGTAGCGCAATTGGTGCTCAGCCCGCTGCTGCGCTTCGTGCGTTTTTATATTTTCAAATTGGGTTTTTTAGACGGCAAAGCCGGCTTCACGCATATTGCCATCGGTGCGTTTGCCAGCTTTCTCAAGCACGCCAAGATCCTCGCCATGCAGGAAAGCGGCGAGTGCGCGCGTTTGCCGCCCCGGCATCGCTAAAATTGTGACTTCGCAAGCATAGCCTCCCGCAATTTTTCGACTTTTTTCGCCTTGATTGGTTTAGCCCTCCATGACCCACGTCGTTACTGAAGCCTGCATCAAATGCAAATACACCGATTGCGTTGACGTTTGTCCCGTTGACTGCTTTCGCGAAGGCCCGAACATGCTCGTCATCGACCCCGATGAGTGCATCGACTGCGCAGTGTGCATCCCCGAGTGCCCGGTGAACGCAATCTATGCCGAGGAAGATGTGCCGGACGACCAGAAGCAGTTCATCAAAATCAATGTTGAGCTGACCAGCATTTTCAAGTCGATCACTAAAACCAAGCTACCGCTGGCCGATGCCGACGACTGGAAAGACAAGACCGGCAAACTCGCGCACCTCGAAAGATCAATAGGATAAATAGGGACTGTCCCTATTTATTTCCTGTGATGTTTGGCTTCGGCATCAGTTTTCCTGAGTTGTATCAGCGTGCCGGGTTGGCGCGCGTGGATGCGCGATTTCTGCTTCAGTTGGCTGCCAGCGACGGCTCGCTGGCTGATCGTTTGGGTCAGGCGCGCGCGACACCGCTTAGCCTGAAGGACGAATCGGCGCTGTTGCTTGAACTTGCACCGCATCTTGACGACTTCGTCGCCCGGCTTTTTGGCATTCAGGCCGAGTTGGGCGCGCTCAAAGCGCAGCATGATGCGTTGGCCCCGCTATTCACGGTCAAGCGCCAGTTTGTGCAGCGTAAAGCGGCTAAGGCTGAGGCTTCAACGCAATCGCGGGAAGAGCTGCTAGCGGCGCTTGCGAATCTGCCAAGCCCCACCGATGTTGCGGCCTTCGAGCTGAGCTTCGCCACCCAGGTCGCGCAATGGCTCGGTGATGAAGCGGTGCACGCGGCGCAGTTGGAAGCCGCGCTGCGCTACGCGGCTTGGGCCTTGCACACGGCTGAGGGCAAGCATGCCCATCAATCCGGCGTGCTCTTCAAGCTGCCGAAGAAAATCGACTCGCTCACCTTGATCGACCATCTGATTGATCGGCACAACGGCGCGGCGACGAGCTTCACCATCAAGCCAGAACACATTCGCCGCCGCGTGGGCTTCAAGCTCACCGATCACGGGACCGATTTGACCGGTGCGCTCGACCAAGCCAATTACTGCATTTGGTGCCACCACCAAGGCAAAGACTCGTGCTCGCGCGGCTTGAAAGAAAAGCCTGCTGCCGACGGGTCAATCGGGTTCAAGAAAACCGCCTTCGGGGTGAAGCAGGCGGGCTGCCCGCTGGAAGAAAAGATTTCTGAATTTCACGAAGCCAAAGTGGCAGGCCACGTGATCGGCGCGTTGGCCATCATCACCATCGATAACCCGATGGCAGCGGCTACCGGGCATCGCATTTGCAACGACTGCATGAAGTCGTGCATCTACCAAAAGCAAGAGCCGGTCGATATTCCGCAAGCCGAAACGCGCACCCTCAAAGATGTGCTTGAGCTGCCGTACGGCTTTGAAATTTATTCATTGCTGACGCGCTGGAATCCGCTCAACTTGCACCGCTGGTTGCCTGAAGAGCCAAGCGGGAAGCGCGTCTTGGTGGCAGGCATGGGCCCGGCAGGCTTTGGTTTGGCGCACAATTTACTGAACGACGGTCATACCGTGGTGGGCATCGACGGGCTGAAAATCGAACCGCTGCTGCCCGCGTTAAGTGGCGTAAATCCCGACGGCAGCCGCACGGAATTTGCGCCGATCAAAGACTATCGCGAGATTCAAGAGGAGTTGGATGAGCGCGTGCTGGCAGGCTTCGGCGGGGTGGCGGAATACGGCATTACCGTGCGCTGGGACAAGAACTTTCTCAAGGTGATTCGCCTGTTGTTGGAGCGACGTGCTGAATTTGCCTTGATTGGTGGCGTGCGCTTCGGTGGTACGGTGAGTGTGCCGCAGGCTTGGGACTTGGGCTTTGACCACATTGCACTGTGCATGGGCGCAGGCAAGCCAACCGTGCTCGACATTCCGAACGCACTGGCGCGCGGCGTGCGCACCGCGAGCGACTTTTTGATGGCGCTGCAATTGACTGGGGCCGCCAAGGCTGACTCGATTGCCAATATGCAGGTGCGCTTGCCGATTGTGGTGGTGGGCGGCGGCTTGACGGCGATTGATACCGCCACCGAGTCGCTGGCCTACTACCGCGTGCAGGTGGAAAAATTCTTGACTCGCGCAGAAGGGAGCGGTCTGGACGATTTTCTCTGTGGGCTGCAAGGCGCAGAGCGGGTCATTGCCGATGAGTTCATCACCCACGCCCGTGCGATTCGTGGGGAACTCAAGGCGGCGGCTGAAGAGGCGCGCCCAGAGCGCGTCTTGGAGCTTCTTCAGACGTGGGGTGGGGCCACGCTGGCGTATCGCAAGCGCTTGATCGACAGCCCGGCTTACACGCTCAATCATGAAGAAGTTGAACTAGCCTTGCAGGAAGGCATTCGTTTCGCAGAGAACTTAAATCCCTTGCGCATCGAGACCGATGCCAGTGGTGCTGCTTGCGCGTTTGTCTTTGACAGCGGCGGCGGTGACGAGGTGAAACTATTGGCGCGCGCCATTTTTGTGGCCGCCGGCACCCAGCCCAACACGGTGCTGGCGCGTGAAGATGCGACGACCTTTACGCTAGACGGAAAATATTTCGCCGCGATTGATGAGCAGGGCGCGCCGGTCAAACCTGCGACCGCACTCTCCAAACCGGAGGCCGCGCACGTGCTGCTGCAATTGGATGAAGAGGCCCGCTCCATCTCGTTCTTCGGCGACTTGCACCCATCCTACTTTGGCAACGTGGTCAAGGCGCTGGGGTCGGCCAAGCAGGGCTACCCGGTGGTCACGCGGATGCTGGGCAAGCGTGCGTCAAGCAGCGAGGCCACGGACGTGTTCCTCGCGCGCATTAACGTGGAATGGCGCGCCACGGTTCACGCGGTCAATCGACTCACCCCGACCATTGTGGAAGTGGTGGTGCGCGCGCCCGCCGCAGCACGCAACTTTGCACCCGGGCAGTTCTACCGCTTGCAAAATTTTGAAGCGCTGGCGCAAGCGACGCATGGCACTTCAAGCACCTCACTCGTGATGGAAGGCCTGGCGTTGACTGGGGCCTCGACCGATAAAGCAGCGGGCTTGCTCTCGACCATCGTGCTCGAAATGGGTGGCTCATCGAACCTGTGTGCCAAGCTTGCAGTCGGCGAGCCGGTCGTGCTGATGGGGCCAACCGGCGCGCCAACGCATATCGTTGGCGACCAAACCGTGGTGCTGGTGGGCGGCGGGCTGGGTAACGCGGTGCTCTTCTCCATTGGTGCGGCATTTCGCGCGGCTGGCTCCAAGGTGCTCTACTTCGCGGGGTACAAAAAAATCATCGACCGCTATAAGGTTGCGGAAATTGAGCGCGCTGCAGATGTTGTGGTGTGGTGTTGCGACGAAGCGCCGGGGTTCACGCCCACCCGCGCGCAAGATAAAACCTTCACTGGCAACATCGTGGCCGCCATGGCAGCCTATGCCGATGGTTCGTTGGGCGCAGGCGCGCTTGAGCTCGCCGCAGGCAATCGCATCATCGCGATTGGTTCAGACCGGATGATGGCGGCAGTGGCCGCTGCGCGTCACGGTGTGCTCAAGCCCTACCTCAACCCCAGCCATTGCGCCTTGGGGTCGATCAACTCGCCCATGCAATGCATGATGAAGGAACTTTGTGCGCAGTGTCTACAGCCGCACAAGCTGCCCGATGGCAGCACCACCTATGTGTTTTCCTGCTTCAATCAAGACCAAGAATTGGATCGGGTCGATTTCGCCGGGTTGAACGAGCGCCTGAAACAAAACAGCGTTCAGGAAAAATTGACCGCACGCTGGATTTCCCACGTCACTGCTTGAAGAGGTAATACCAGAGCGGCTCTTCAGGCATCCTCACGGAGTGCTCAGTGCAGCGTGACACCAGTGGCCGCTTGCACCTCTTCGCGCGAAACACCAGGTGCGGTCTCAATCAGCTTCAAGCCTTGCGGGGTGACATCCATCACCGCCAAGTCGGTGATGATGCGGTCAACCACCCCCAAGCCAGTGAGCGGCAAGTTGCATTCGGCCAAGATTTTTTGGTCCAGCGTGCCGTCTTTTTTCTTCGCGACATGCTCCATCAGCACAATCACGCGGCCTACCCCTGCCACCAAATCCATTGCACCGCCCATGCCTTTGACCATTTTTCCAGGGATCATCCAGTTGGCGAGGTCGCCTTTTTCGCTCACCTGCATCGCGCCCAAAATCGCCAGATTGATCTTGCCGCCGCGGATCATCGCAAAGCTGTCGGCACTGGAAAAAATTGCGGAGCCGGGCAAAGTGGTCACGGTTTGCTTGCCTGCGTTAATCATGTCAGGGTCCACCTCGGCCTCGGTTGGGAAGGGGCCGATGCCCAAGAGGCCGTTTTCACTTTGCAGCCAGACTTCCATGTCTTTGGGCACATGGTTGGCCACCAGGGTTGGCAGGCCGATTCCCAGATTGACATAGAAGCCGTCTTGCAGTTCTTGGGCAGCGCGTGCCGCCATTTCGTCGCGGGTCCAGGCCATGATTTTGTTCTTCCTATTCTTTGCGAGTGGTGCGTTGTTCGATGCGCTTTTCCGGAGTGGCATTGACCACGATGCGGGTGGTGTAAATGCCGGGCAGATGAATTTGATCGGGGTCGAGTGTGCCGGTATCCACCAGCTTTTCGACCTCGACAATCGTCACCTTGCCTGCCATCGCCACATTGGGGTTAAAGTTGCGCGCGGTTTTGCGAAACACCAAGTTGCCCGAGCGATCCGCCATGTACGCCTTGACCAGCGACACGTCGGGTATCAGAGAGCGCTCCATCAGGTAAGTGACCCCGTCGAACACTTTGGTCTCCTTGCCTTGCGCCACCAGCGTACCCACCCCGGTCTTGGTGTAGAAGGCCGGAATTCCAGCACCACCCGCGCGCAGCTTTTCGGCAAGGGTGCCTTGCGGGGTGAATTCCAGTTCGAGCTCGCCTGCCAGATACTGGCGCTCGAATTCCTTGTTTTCCCCTACATAGCTGGCAATCATTTTTTTGACCTGCCGGGTAGCCAAAAGCTTGCCCAAGCCAAATCCATCAACGCCGGCGTTGTTGGAAATGGCGGTCAAGTTTTTGATGCCACTTTGCTCAACCGCAGCAATCAACGCTTCGGGAATGCCGCACAGCCCAAAGCCGCCAACAGCAATCATCTGACCGTCTTTGAGAACGCCGCTCAAGGCTTCGGCGGCGCTCGGGTACACTTTGTTCATTGCGCTGCTCCAAAATTTTTGATGCGGATCAAGATCGAAAATTATAGAAATGGCATCCAACGCCTCGGGCGACACGCTGCTAGAAATGGATTAGAGGATGCCTACTTGATTGGGGAGACTTATATTGATTTACGGAGTCGTCGCAAGCTTGAGTTGCACCACCAGTCGGCACGCCCAAGGAGATGCGGTCATCACCTTATTCGGGTCGATTCGTTCAAGCAAGTCAAATGAATGCTTGCTTTTCGAGTACGACTCTTTTGTCTTGCAGTGCTTACTCGCATTCGCCAACGCCCGGAGAAGATCAGTTTTGCGGATATCCTCGATAGGGCGGCCTTCTGCAGGTAGCTGCGCCGATTGAAAATCTTGGCCAAAATACTCGCTGAGCGCTGCCCGGTCAGCTACTAGCCAGTGTTCCATGCATTGCACCATTAGATGGCAGTCTTCATCAGCTGCGCCGTTAGGTCTGGTCCAGCTATCTCTCGCTAGCAAATGTTCCCAAGGCGACACCGATTGAACGGGATCCTCGCTATCCACAAGCAGCATTGCATTCTCGCCATTCGCGACTGCGAGCGAAAAATCGTTAAACGCTTGATTTCGACTCCCAGAGGCGATGATTTTGGGCATTTGCCTTTTCAGGCCAGCTCGCTCAAAAAATATTCTGAAGCCTTTTCTACAAGCGAATCGCCCTGGCCCTGATGGTCCGCCACCCTCGACGAAAAGTTTCATCGCCACGCTTACCACCGATTCCCACCAATGTCGCCACGATTCCACAGTTCTCCAAGCCCATATTTTTCAAGCCAGGGTTGTAGTTCGTTTTTTGAGAGGCGGTTGACCGAGGTCTGAGCGTTTTTCTTCTCGAAAACCAGGACACTCTCTGGAGTGTCGCTCATCGCGTCAACTAATATTTCGGAGTGAGTGGTGACAATCAGTTGAGTCCGCTTTGAAGCGTCCACCAATTGCTTGGCAAGTGCGCGGATTGCATCTGGATGCAGCCCCAACTCGGGCTCTTCAATGCATATTAGGGGAGGTGGAGCGGGGTCGCAAAGTATGGCGAGTAAACACAGGTAGCGGAATGTTCCGTCTGAAAGGCGAGTTGCAGGAATCGTGTAGTCACCTTCGGTAAAAAAGACTTGCACACTACCGCCCTCAGTACTGACCTCAAAATCTTCAACACCGTCGTAAAGCGCTTTGAGCGCGTCGACAATTCGTTTTCGAGTTGGAGCGTCTCGGCGAAGCCGACTGAGGACCAGCCCTAGATTTCCAGCATCGGCTGCGAGATAGCGATTGGGTAGATCGGCTTTTTGCGGAAGTCGCGCTGGAGTAAATCGCCCAAAACTCCATTCTCGGTAGACGCATATTCCTGAGAACTGCTGCGCGACTCGACTGAGTTCTGGATAGTGCTCGGGATCACGTATTTGCGACAAAATAGAGGCATCGAGCTGGAGCGTTTCTCGACGAAGCTTTCGCTGCCCTATAGCGGGGTCCAACACGTTCAAAACCGGGTTACCGCCCTGATATGCATAGAACAGGTAAGGGTCCGGGTGCTCAGCTTTCAGTTTTTCGGCGCTCTCCAATTTCTCATCGCTGATTTGGAACGAAGAAATTCCCTCTCCGCGTCCCAATTTGAGGAGATACCGGATCGGATACGTCGCAGCCGCAGGAGCGCCCAGAACCACGTCAAGTGCGATCACGTCATGCCGGGCGGCCCCTTTCCACATCACATCTGAGATGCCGCCTGCGTCCCGAATCGCCTTTTCGAGCCGGTCTGGGGCGCTACGAAGCAGGTCCACTGCGTCAATCAGATTTGACTTTCCGGAGCCATTTGGCCCGATCAAAACGTTGAGTTCGCCCAACTCAATCTCATGCGCTTCCGGCCCGAAGCTAAATAAGTTTGAGAGCTTTATTTTTTTGATGAGACTCATAGGGCGCGCGCTTAGGATGCCTACGGAAACACAGAGTAAATCAAGGTTCGAAACGAGTAAATCTTTAAATCAACGAGGTGCATCTGGCTGTGGCTCCGCAATTGAACCAATTGGCGTTTCTGCACCGGTACTCAACTGGCTACTAAACCTGCAACTCGATCCGCTTCTCAAACTGCTTTAAAGCTTCCGGGTTTGCCAAACCATCCACGTTGCGCGGTGGATGACCATTGACGACATCGCGCACCGCCAATTCGGCGACCTTACCGCTCATCGTGCGCGGAATGTCAGTCACCTGCACGACCTTTTCAGGCACGTGATGTGGTGTGGCGTTGTTGCGAATCTGATTTTTGAGCTTAAGCACCAAAAACTCGTCGAGCTGCATGCCTTCGCGTAAGCGCACAAACAGCACCACGCGCACGTCAATGCGCGCGCCCGTTTGACCGAGCGGCCAGTCTTGCGCCACCGCCACGGCCTCTTGGACTTCGGCCAGCTGTTCGGTTTGACGGTAGATTTCGGCAGTACCAATCCGCACGCCGCCCGGGTTGAGAACCGCGTCAGAACGCCCGTGGATAATCATGCCGCCGCTGGCCACGAACTCAACGTAGTCGCCGTGATGCCAGACACCCGGAAAGCGCTCGAAATAGGCGGCGTGGTATTTCTTGTCGTCTAAATCATTCCAGAAACCGATTGGCATGGAGGGGAAAGGGCGGGTGCAGACCAGCTCGCCTTTAACCTCAGCCCCAACCCGCTTGCCTTTGTCGCTAAACGCTTCGACTTGCAGACCCAAGGCCGGGCACTGGATTTCGCCACGATGCACCGGTAGTACCGGGTTGCCCAAAACAAAGCAGCCGACGATATCCGTGCCGCCCGAGATCGAGGCGAGTTGCAGATCTTTTTTGATGTCGCGGTAGACGTAGTCGAACGACTCAGGTGAAAGCGGTGAGCCGGTTGAAAGCAACACCCGCAAGCGCTCGAACGCATGGGTGCGCGAGGGCACGTAGTTCAGCTTGGCCATCGCATCCAGATACTTGGCCGAGGTGCCAAAATGGGTACAGCGCTCGTTCTGTGCGTAGTCCCAGAGGATGTTGCCGCGTTTGACAAATGGCGAGCCGTCGTAAAGCAGCAATGTGGCCCCGGCTGCGAGCGAAGAAACCAGCCAATTCCACATCATCCACCCGGAGGTGGTGTAGAAGAAGACCCGATCACCGGACTTGATGTCGCTGTGCAACTGCGTTTCTGTCAGGTGCTTCAGCAGCGTGCCGCCGATGCTGTGCACCACGCATTTGGGCGCACCGGTAGTGCCTGACGAGTACAGAATGTAGAGCGGATGGTTGAACGGCATTTGCACGTACTCAACCGGCATGCTCTTGTATGGCGCAACAAATTCTGGGTAGGTGGCAGCACGCGGCACACCGTCCACATTCGGATTGTTGGCGATGAAGGGCACGACCACCACTTCGCGCAAGCTGGGCAGTTTTTTGACGATGGCGGTGATTTTGTCGACCACGTCAACGGGCTTACCGTTGAGGTAGTAGCCGTCGGGCGCAAACAGTACCTTGGGTTCGACTTGGCCGAAGCGATCCACCACGCCTTGCACACCAAAGTCAGGTGAGCAGGAGGTCCAGACTGCACCCAGCGATGCGGTGGCCAACATGGCGATCACGGTTTCAGGCATATTGGGCATCAGCCCGGCGACCCGGTCGCCTTGGCGTACACCGGCGGCTTTCAGGCCTTGTGCGCAGCGCGACACATGCCCGTGCAATTCGGCCCAGGTGATTTTGCGCTTGACCTTGTCTTCGCCCCAGAACACGATGGCTTCGTTGGCATCCGATTTTTTGAGCAGGTTTTCTGCAAAATTGAGGCGGGCATCGGGGAAAAACTGCGCGCCTGGCATTGCGTCGCCGTTGGTCATCACGCGGATCGGGCGGCTTTTTGGTGTTTCAAGGCCGCGCGCATCGACCGATTTTTGACCAATCACGCCAAGCTCGTCCCAGACGCTCGTCCAAAACTGCTCCGGCGCATCGACCGACCAGCGGTAGAACGAGGGGTAGTCGTTAAATTTGAGTTTCCAGCGCCGGATCGCGGTGCGCGCGAATTGCGTGATCACCGCACTTTCGACTTGTGCGGCGGAAGGCTCCCACATGACGTCGCCCAACTGCGGGGCGCGCGGTGTGGTGGTGGGGATGATCGTGCCAGGATTGCTCATAGGCGCATTCACGCCGGCCTCCCCGGAATGGGCGCGTGCCTGGGTTTCCGCCCGCGCTTCTGCTCGGGTTTCTGTCTGTGTTGCTTCGTTGCCCTGATTCATTTCGCGTTCCATTGCCATGTTTCTCATTGTCGTTGCGCCTTCAGCAATTGCTGTCGCACGCTTTCCGGCAGCGGTGTCGGCTTGCCGGTACTATTGCTGATCCAGACCAGCAGCGCCGCACCGTTACAAACTACCGGTGCTCCTGCCAATCCGTGTGTTTCGAGTTCGTCGGTACGGCGCATTTCAAAATATGTGGGAATACTGGTACGTCCTGGCGGGCCCGCGAAAGTGCGCACTTCAACTGTGCCTGGGTATTTCAGTGCATGCTTGAATTGGCACGACAAATTCGCCACTACCGGCCCCTCGGGTGAACTCGCATCCGGCTGCATTCCCCAAGACTCAATCCATTCAATCCGGGCCTGCTCCGCATAACGAAAGTACACAGTATTGTTGACGTGCATCATCGCGTCCATATCACCCCAGCGAATCGCTTGAGTGTTTACGTAAACCAATGATTTAATTGAGTTTTCTGCCAAAATATTGCCCTAGCTGCAACGCCAACCCGCCAACTGTGCAGCCAGCACATGACGCACTGCACAAAGCCTGAGATTATAGCTTTGGGGGCAAAAAACACAATATTGACAAATTCGCAGAAATGACGGCGAAACACCGCATTTTGGACTTTTTCGGTCGAGCCGAAATCGCCCGACCGGCCCGCACCTCCCGGTGCGCCCAGCCGATTTACACCTACAAATACATCGAAATCAGCTCTTTGAGAACAATCGTGCCCTCTTCGTCAACCTCGATATAGCCTTCGGTTTCCAAGCCTTTCATCACCCGGCTGACCATCTCCCGCGAGGCCCCGATCATCTTGGCGATGTCTTGGCGCGGCAACTTGTTTTTCACGACCTTTCGGCCATTGATCTCTTCGGCGAACTCCAGCAGAACGCGCGCCACCCGACCGTACACGTCGAGCAATGCCAAGGTCTCAATCTTGCGGTCGGCATCGCGCAGGCGCTTGACCAAGCCACGCATGATGACCATCGCCATGTCGGCGTTTTTGGCCATGAAGTCGATAAAACTCTCCTTGGTCATGGTGGTGAATTCGCAAGGTTCGAGCGTCACGATGGAGGCCGAGCGCGGCGATTCGTCGAGCAAGCCCATTTCACCAAAATACTCACCGGGCCCTAATACTGAAAGAATGACTTCCTTGCCTTCGTCGTCTTCGCGCTGTACTTTGACCCGCCCCGCCAGAATGATGTAAAGGCTGTCGGTCGCATCGCCCGCATTGAGAACCGCACGGCCCTTGGCGAACGAGCGCCGCGTCATCACCGTGGCAAGCGTTTGCAGTTGCCCGCCGCTGAGCATGGCAAAGAGCGGCACGTTGGCCAGTACCGCAGGATTGACGCTGATGTAAGGACTGGCCATGGATGCCTTGTTCCTGAAGCGTGCGTGGAGCGAGAGGTTAAAACGGTGAACGAAAAAAACAGCAGTCTAGAAAGTGTACGACAACACACCATGCCAGCGCGAGTCGCGGTAGTTTGGCGCAGTTGCCGGCGGATTGCCGTAGGTTACTTCGCCTACTTTGCCGATCACCGCGTAGTCAAGCCGGAATGCGAGCGCATTATTCCAAGTCACCCGCAAACCCACGCCAACGCTTGAGATGCGCGTTTTCAACACCTCTGCCGGGTTGGGTAAGCGGCGGCGCAATACACCCGTGTCGTGGAAAGCGATGGCCCGAACTTTCAAGCCATCAACACCAAACGCCTTACCAAAATCTGGAGAATAGCCTTCGATAGTGGCGCGCACACCAGAGTCAGCAGAGAACTGCCGCTCCGTGAAACCACGAATTGAATCGGCTCCGCCGATGCCGAATTGCTCACCTGGCACCAGCATGTCGCGGGTGGTTTGACCGGCGAGGACGGCGCGCAACTGCATGTCTTGCGGCAGCGCCACCCCTAAATTGCCGCCAAAGCGCCACAACTTGTAGTTCGACGGGGCACCGGTGGCGTTCGCATTGGTGCTGCGGGTGCGGAAAAAAGCGGGGCCCGCACCATCGGTACCGCCCGGCACATTCATGTGATAGCCGGCATAAAAGCCAAGTTCATAGGTGGGCTTGCGCCACGTGCCAGTGTAGGTCAGGCTGAACGGGTTGACGGTGATGTCAGGAATCAGCGTGCCGGTGCCCGGGTTGGTGAGGGCAAGCACCTCATTTTTGAATTCTTTGCGCTCCTGCGAGATGATGAACTTGTGATCAAGATCGCCAATGCGCCGCAGATTGAGGTTGTAGCGAATGCCAAAGGTCGAGCCTTGGCCTGCCACATTAAAGAGGTTTTGCACTACACCGGAATCAACGCTGGAATAGCCCAGGGTAAATTCCACCGAATCACCCAGCCCGTACAGCGGAATCTTATACCCCAAGCCGAGCACCAATACGTCTTTGCTGTAGCCCTTGAGCTTGGCCCGCTCTTCGGGCGAGGTAACAACCTGCGTGGTCAGCACGTGGTCGCGATTCCACAAGTTGGAGAATTGCGCGCCAAAAGCCAAGCGGTATCGCCCCGTGCTGTCGTTGCCAGTATTGTCCAGGCTCAAACTGTAACGGCTGGTGGAGTCTTCACGGACCCGTATCACGCTATCGACTTCGGTCTCGCTCGCGCCCGCCCGCAATACTAAAGTGGTTTGCTTAGCGGGGTTTTCGTTGGCAAGGCGCAAATTAGCGCCGATCTCATTCACGTTCGGATGCACCCCAGGACGAATCGCGGGGACACTGGCGCGAATATTGGCTTCGTCGAATTGCTTGTTGCCTTCGACGACCACTTTGCCGATTTTCGCTTCGGTGACTTTAAACTTGACCGTACCCGACTCAATTTCCTGCTCGGGCAAAACCACTTGAACAGCGCTCCAGCCACGGCCAATGTAAAAGCGTTCGAGGTCTTCGAGCGCCCTTTGCACGTCACCAAAATCTTTGTTCTTGCCGATAAAACCGGCCAGCACGTTATCAATATCCGCTTGCGGTTCGAGCGTATTGCCCTCGACTACGATTTTCTGGATGTCGAATTTGGGAGGCGCTGCGGGCGTGGTAGTGGACGGGGCGGACGGCGCGCCAGGAGCTTGCGCAAACGCCGATGCCGCCAAGCCAAAAGAGGAGAGCAAACCTGCCAACTGAAGAGACACAGCGAGGCGCTTCAAAGGCGAGCGAGCGTCCCTAGTTGGGCCAGGTGCTCTGTCAGAGTTCTGCGCGTCATGCTGCGACAGACGTGGGTGGAACGCCACTTATAATCCTTTGATAAATGCGCGATTTCGTCTCCGTTTCAGCGACAGCCTCGACTTAAATCCTCAAGATCGTCCTTGAAACAAACCGAAAATAGGCAAGATGCACAATGCAGCAGTGAGTATAACGGAACATTCCTGCAATTTTTGTCATGGATGCGCCGTGTTTCAGGTGGCAAGTGCTGCCAATGGTTGCCAAACGTGGGCAATGCGCCACAAGGCTTGCAAATTTGCCGCCCCTCTTGACCTGTAACGCATTGCTCGACAACCGTTCCCCCGTTAACCGTTCCCGATTGACTTCACACTCATGTCCACCTCTGCCACTTCTGTCACTTCTGTCGCTCCTGCCACCGCCACCAAACATGCTCGCGTTCTAATTCTCGGTTCCGGCCCAGCCGGTTACTCTGCCGCCGTTTACGCGGCTCGTGCCAATCTCAAACCGGTGCTGATCACCGGTCTGGCACAGGGCGGGCAGCTGATGACCACCACCGATGTCGACAACTGGCCAGCCGATGCCGACGGTGTGCAGGGCCCGGAGCTGATGGAGCGTTTTCAAAAACATGCCGAGCGCTTTGGCACGGAGATGATTTTTGACCAGATCCACACCGCTAAGCTGACCGAAAAGCCGATTCGATTGATCGGCGACTCGGCCACCTACACCTGTGATGCCCTCATCCTTGCGACCGGCGCTTCCGCGATGTATTTGGGATTGCCGTCTGAAGAAAAATTTATGGGCCGTGGGGTTTCCGGTTGCGCCACTTGCGACGGGTTTTTCTACAAAAATCAGGACGTTTGCGTCGTGGGCGGCGGCAACACTGCGGTCGAAGAGGCGCTCTACCTCTCGAACATCGCCAAAACCGTGACCCTGATTCATCGCCGCGACAAATTTCGCGCTGAAGCGATCATGATCGACAAGCTGATGGCCAAGGCCGCCGAAGGCAAGATTCTGCTCGAAACCGACCACACGCTTGACGAGGTATTGGGCGATGATTCCGGTGTCACCGGGGTGCGCCTCAAGTCCACCAAAACCGGTGTCACCAAAGAGAAAACGCTGCACGGCTGCTTCATTGCGATCGGTCACCGCCCCAATACCGAGATTTTTGCTGGGCAATTGGAGATGAACGCCTCAGGCTACATCAAAACCAAAAGCGGCAATGAAGGCATGGCGACTGCCACCACCGTGCCCGGCGTGTTTGCCGCAGGCGACGTGCAGGACCATGTTTATCGGCAGGCCGTGACCAGTGCGGGCACCGGCTGCATGGCCGCACTCGATGCCCAACGCTATCTGGAAAGCCTTACTGGATAAGCGTCTTCAGGCATTTATCGGGGGGCTCTGATGTCCAAAAAGCCGCCAATCAAAGATTTTTCGGCGCTCAAACTCATCGCCAAGGCCTTGCAGGCCAAGCGCGAGCAGGTGGCGCTCGAAGCCGCCGCCCAGCGCACCACCGAAGCGGCACGGCAGCGCGAAGCAAACGTGTTTCGCGACACCATGAAGCTGTTGGGCGAGGTGCAGCCGATTGTGCCGATGCGCGAAGCGGCGCGCCGGGCGCGGGTGCGCCAGGTGCCGCCATTGCCGCCGCCAGACGCGCGGCAATCGCAGCAGGACGAAGCCGCCGCGCTCCTTTCCACGCTTTCAGATGACATCACCCCTGAAACCTTGCTGGAAACCGACGCTGCCCTGAGTTTTTACCGCGACGGTATCAGCCCGCAAACGGTGCGCAAGTTACGCCAAGGCAAATGGGTAATCCAAGATCAGCTGGATTTGCATGGCCTCACGCGCGATTTGGCGCGCGAAGAGTTGGCGGTTTTTTTGAATGATGCGCTCAAACGCGGCCTGCGTTGCGTGCGGGTGATTCACGGTAAAGGGCTAGGCTCCATCAACCGCGAGCCGGTGCTTAAAGGCCGGGTGCGCCACTGGCTCACTCAACGCGACGGCGTGCTCGCGTTTACCCAAGCGCGCGCACAAGAGGGTGGAAGTGGCGCGCTAGTGGTGCTGCTGCGCGGCAGCGGTAGAGGCGAAGGTTTGTAATTCCATTTCTAAATCATTACGATATGTCGTTGCCCCTTCCTAGCCGTGCTACGCGCACTGTCGTCGTCGGTGCGCCTAATCTCGTAATGATTTAGAAATGGAATAAAAACCCCTGGTGGGCCAGCCTACGATGCCCTGGCCCGGGTAAAGCGCCAACTAAATGCCTTAAGCCGCGCGGCAGTTTGGCTGATATCGCTGATGTTGGCCGCAGTGCTCACGACCGTGTGTACCAGTCCAGAATCCGCATCAACCCCAATGCGCGCTTTCATGCGTTCGGGGCGGCGATCAGGTTGGCATCAACCAGCGTGCCTTGGGTCATCAGGATGCCTTCTTCGGGCAGCATCCTGTTGAATTCGACCATCAGGGCTTTCGTCAGTTCGTGGGCTTCGAGCAGGTGGCGAAACTTCATCAAGGTGGTGGCATCGGGCACGCTGTGCGTACCAAGGTCGGTGCCCACAAAATTGCGCAGAGCCCGCGAGTCATAGATGGCTTCCTCAACCGCTGCATCCGCCAACTGGTACCACTGCTGTACGAAGCACATGCGCCGCATACGATCCAGTCCGGTCGAGGGCCTGCCGCGCCGTCAGCTCTTCGGGTAGTGGGGTTCGACCATTTCGGCCAGGCACTTCCACGGAACCACTGCCTCCATCTGCGCCAAAAACCGGTCGCGCCGGGTTTGTTTCTTCTTCACCCCATATTCGGCTAGGGGCAAAACTGACTTGGGTCGCAGATTCGTTCAACGTGGGCCCGATTCGCTCAGACGGGGGCTATCCAGCACTAACACCCAACCAGCATCCCCAGTTGGCTCGCAAATCGAATAAGTCTGCGCTTCCCTAAATCGCCGCCTCGTTGGTCTCGCCAGTGCGAATTCGCACGACCTGCTCAACGCTGTTGACAAAAATCTTGCCGTCGCCGATCTTGCCGGTGCGGGCTGCCTTGATGATGGCATCAATACAGATTTGCACGTCTTTGTCGGCGACCACCACTTCTACTTTGACCTTCGGCAAAAAATCGACCACGTACTCGGCACCGCGATACAACTCGGTGTGGCCCTTTTGCCGCCCAAAACCTTTGACCTCAGTCACCGTCAAGCCGGTGACCCCCATCTCAGAAAGCGCTTCACGCACTTCATCCAGTTTGAATGGTTTGACGACCGCTTCGATTTTTTTCATGGTTAGACCTGTGCTGTAGATGAAGAAAAATTTTCTTGCCACTGAGTATAGGACATCTCACGTGCAGCACGAAAAACAGGATGCGCGCTGAGCGCTGCAAGACCGCTACAACAACGCTACAGCCGCATTGCCGGGTGTACTAGAGCGTCCGATCGAAGCGCAGATCGAGTGCGAGACTTAAGGCTTTATCGACCACCATGTTGGCTTCGTGCGCCCAGGCAGTCGCGAATTCTCCCTGCGGGCAGATGGCGTGCAAGGCTTCCAAGCTGGCTTGGTGGGCGCGCAAATCGGGCCAAACAAGGTGTAGCCGGTCACGCGCGAATAGGTATCCGCACTGCCGTAGAGACGGGCGGCATCAACCAGCCGCCCGCACGATTGGTAGGCGGGTTCGAGGCCTTGAAACACGTAAACCCAGTGATGCTTTTCGCTCACCCCAAGGAATACATGACCGGCTTGCTGGAGCTTGCGGCAGCCGTCAAGCAACTCTGGAGTTGGAGTTGGCGCCACCGCACCAACGCAACCGCATCGTGCAAGGCCTGAGTTTGGCTCGCTTCATTCAAGGTCTGCGCGCGCGCCACCTGTGGCTCAAACTCAAGCACATCGATTCCGGCGAGAAACACGGGCACGCGCAAAACCAACTCGTCGCGGCCACCCTCGAAGAGTTCGTCTTCACCCACCACCTTGGGAATCTCAGCCAGCGTGACGCGCAGCGAACGGCGCGCGTCGTCAGGCGCTGCAAGCTGAAGCGGCCAAAGAGCCGCAAGCGCAAGCCATTGCCGACGGCCGCGTTCATGGCTGTCCCTCGATCCTGGCTAACCGCGATACTGATTGGTAATCGGCTGGCGCCAGTCGCGCCCGAATGCACGGTGCGTGACGCGAATCCCCACCGGGGCTTGGCGACGCTTGTATTCATTGATGCGGATCAGCCGCACCACTTTCTCCACATCCGCCCGTGCGAAGCCTTTGGCGATGATGTCTTCGGCGCTTCGATCCTCTTCGACATGCAAAGCCAAAATCGCGTCGAGCACCTCGTACTCCGGCAGACTGTCCTGGTCCTTCTGGTTGTCGCGTAACTCGGCTGTTGGCGGGCGGATGATGATGCGCTCAGGAATCACGTCCGATACGGTATTGCGATAGCGGCACAGCCTGAAAACCAAGGTTTTGGCGATATCTTTGATGACCGCAAAGCCACCGGCCATGTCACCGTAGAGCGTGCAATAACCGACCGCCATTTCGCTCTTGTTGCCGGTGGTGAGCACAATCGCGCCGTGCTTGTTCGACATGGCCATGAGTAGTGTGCCGCGAATCCGCGCTTGCAGGTTTTCTTCTGCGGTATCGGGTGCGCGGCCTTTAAAGTCTTCAGCGAGCGCCCCCAAAAACTGGTCAAACATCGGCTTGATCGCAATTTCGTCGTAGCGCACGCCCAGGCGCTTGACCATCTCGCGCGAGTCGATCCATGAAATGTCGGCGGTGTATTGCGAGGGCATCATCACCGCGCGCACCTTGTCAGCCCCCAGCGCATCGCAGGCAATCGCCAAGGTCAGCGCCGAGTCGATTCCGCCCGAAAGCCCGAGCAGCGCGCCAGGAAAGCCATTTTTCCCGACGTAATCCTTCACCCCCAGACACAACGCTTTGTAGACCTCGGCTTCGAGTGGTAAATCCGCTGCACAGGTGCCAGCAAGCGGGTTTGCGCCGTCGAATTCGACCAGCCCTAAGGCCTCTTCAAAAATTGGCAATTGATGGGTCACTTCGCACTGTGCGTTGACGACGAAAGATGCACCGTCAAACACCAATTCGTCTTGCCCGCCAACCATGTGGCAATAGACCACCGGCAAGCCGGTTTCAGCGGCGCGCTCCTTCACAATCGCGTGGCGCGTGGCGCTTTTGTTCATGTGGTAAGGCGAGGCATTGAGCACCAACAGCACTTGCGCACCGGCCTCCTGCGCTTGGCGCGGTGCTTGGGCGTCCCACGAAGAAGCGCGACCAGAGCCACTCTTCAGGCTACTGCGTAGCTGCGCCAAGCTCGGTTCCGGGCGCGTGGTCAAAGGCCCCAGATTGCCCCAAATGTCTTCACAAATCAGCACGCCAAAGCGTGTGTCGCCGCACGTAAATACCACTGCGGTGTCGCCATTTTCAAAGTAGCGCTCTTCGTCAAATACGGTGTAGTTGGGCAGATTGTGCTTGCGGTAGATCGCTTCAACCTTACCGCCACGTACGACCGCTGCGGCGTTGTAGCGTTTGCCCTCATGCTCTTCCGGAAAGCCGATGACAACGGCGAGCGCGGCGGGCAGCGCCGCGCACAGCTTGTCCAATTCAGTGCGTACTGCCGTGTGGAAGCCGGCGCGAAACAGCAGGTCTTCGGGCGGGTAACCGCACAGCGCTAACTCGGGGGTGAGCACAATGCGCGCGCCCTGGGCGGCTGCGGATGTTGCAAATTCGAGAATCTTTGCTGCATTGCCTGCCAGATCGCCGACCGTCGGATTGATCTGCGCAATTGCCAATTTCACGGATGCCATTCGTCTATGCCGCCTTCAAGCCGGGATAATGGTCTCATTATCGCATCCGGTTTTTTATGAAGATCCGCATTCTCGACTCGCTCAACGACGTGAGCCCCGCCGCCTGGGATGCCTTGACCGTCGACCAAAGCATTCCCGCCCCCGGCCACGCCCATCCACTGCTTTCGCATGCGTTTTTTCATGCGCTGCACGAGACCGGTTGCGCAAGTCAAGCGAGCGGTTGGGCCCCGCAGTTCATCACGCTGTGGGATGGCACGACGCTGCGCGCTGCCATGCCGCTCTATCTCAAGTTTCACTCGTACGGTGAGTATGTGTTCGACTGGTCATGGGCGGAGGCCTACCATCGCGCGGGCTTGGACTATTATCCAAAGCTCTTGTGTGCGATCCCTTTTTCACCGGTCAGCGGCTCACGACTGTTGGCAAATAATGATGCCGACCGGCAAGCATTGATTGCCGCGGCCCTGGCGCTGGCCCGCGACGCACGGGTTTCTTCGCTCCACGTGCTATTACCCAACCCAGCCGAGCAGAATTTACTGGTGGCACAAGGCATGCTGCCGCGCGCCTCGGTGCAATTTCATTGGCGCAACCAAGGCTATGCCAGCTTCGACGCTTTTCTCGCCACGCTCACCCAGGAAAAGCGCAAGAAAATCCGCCAGGAACGTCGCAAGGTCAGCGACGGCGGCGTGACCTTTCGCCACGTGCGCGGAACGGACATCGACGATGCGCTTTGGCAATTTTGGACGCGTTGCTACAACAACACTTACCACGACCACCGCTCCACGCCCTACCTCAATCTGGCCTTCTTCAGGCGCTTGAGCGAAGCGATGCCAGAAAACCTGTTGCTGGTGGTCGGCGAACATGAGGGCAGGCCTTTGTGTGCCTCGCTGTGCATCCACAACCAAACCCACCTCTACGGGCGCTATTGGGGCGTGGCGCGCCATGACGCGGGGCGGATTTCCGGCCTGCATTTCGAGACCTGCTACTACCAGCCGCTGGAGTTTTGCATCGCGCAAGGCATCGGCGTATTTGAAGGCGGCGCGCAGGGCGAACACAAACTGGCGCGCGGCTTTCTGCCGGTGACCTGCCATTCAGCCCATTGGATCAAGCGCCCCGAATTCGCCGCTGCGGTAGAGCGATTTTTGCAACGTGAGCGCGCAGGCATCGGAAATTATGTGGACGAACTGCACGAGCACAGCCCATTTCGCCAAGCGCCGCCTGAAGAAGCACACCAGACGGGCATCTTCATCGATAATGCCGTGAAAACCCGCGCTGGATAAGCCTCTTCAGCAAGTTGTCGATGAGGCTAGCCGACCAAGCCGAGCTTGCGCAATTGTTTCACCATCCGTTCGGCAAACACTTGGTAGCCCTGCGCATTGGCGTGAATCGGGTCTGACCTGAGCGACGACTTGCCCAGCACCTCGCTCCAAGCTCCCTCGATCAGTGGCAGGTTTTCTTGTTTGGCGATCTCCGCGTAGAGTGGGTGGTCGGAGAGCGCCCCCACCACCGCCAACGCGGAGGGTTTGGGCACAGCCACCAGCAGCACATTGGCTCCCGCACCTTGGACAAGTCGAATGATTTGACCGATATTGGCGCGCGTGGCCGACTCTTCGATGCCGCGTAAAAAATCGTTGCCACCGATGGAGACAATCACCAGTCTGGGTTTGTGTTCCTCCAGCAAGGCGGGAATTCTTGCAAGCGCGTCGGCACTTTTGTCGCCCGAGACGCCACCATTGACCACGTTCCACCCAGTGAGTCTGGCCAAATGTACTGGGTAAGCCGTTGCCGCGCTCGCGCCAACCCCGGCGGTGATCGAGTCCCCCAGTGCCAACACGGAAGAATCGGCCGGAAGCGCTGCACCTGCGGGCTTGCGCCCGCAGGCGAGCAACACCGGAAGCATGAGTGCCCCAAGCAGCATCGCACGACGTTTTCGGAGCAGGTTAGCCAGTTCGACCATGACGCAATGATAAACTTATTGGTTGCCGGAGAGATGGATGAGCGGTTTAAGTCGCACGCCTGGAAAGCGTGTGTAGGTTAATAGCCTACCGGGGGTTCGAATCCCCCTCTCTCCGCCACCGACATGTTTCAAGAAGTCCAGCAACATCCAATAAAACCCGCAGTTTCCCTCTAGGAACTGCGGGTTTTTGTTTTTCTGCGTCCAATAAAGTCTTTTGACATCCGGCGCAATTGGGGGTATTTTCATTCCAATTTACCCCCACTTGAAAAATTGATACCCCCAAATGGCTCTCACCAACACAGAAGTGAAGCATGCCAAGCCTGCTGCCACCCCCTACAAACTGACCGATGGCGGGGGCATGTACCTGATGGTTGCCGTGTCGGGCGGCATGTACTGGCGGCTCAAGTACCGCTTTGGCGGCAAGGAGAAGCTGCTTGCCCTGGGCGTTTACCCCGAAGTCTCGCTGCTGGAGGCGCGCCGGGCCCGCGAAGCGGCGCGGGAAGTGCTGCGCGCCGGGGTTGACCCTGGCCTGCTCAAAAAGGAGAAAGACGCACTGGCTTTGCTCAATCAGGCGCAAACCTTTGAAGTGGTGGCGCGCCAGTGGCATGCCGTCAAGCGCAGCAATTGGGAAGAAGCCACGGCCCGCGACAAGCTCTACCGGCTCGAAAAAGACGTGTTCCCGCAGATTGGCGCATTGCCGATTGCCAACTTGAAGCCGCGCGATATTCTGACCGTGCTGCGCAAGGTCGAAAGCCGGGGCGCACTGGAACTGACGCGGCGCTTGAAACAAACCATCGGACAAGTGTTTCGCTATGCGATGGCGGAAGGCCGGGTAGAGAGTGACCCCACCCGTGACCTGAAAGACGCGCTGAAGCCGGTTCAGCATGGCCATTTCGCCGCGATTGACACCAAGGAGCTGCCCGCCTTTTTGCAAGCGCTGGCCAAGAATGAGGCGAGGCTTTTTCTGCAAACCCGCATTGCCCTGCGCTTAATGTTGCTCACCTTTGTGCGCACCTCGGAATTGATTGAGGCCGAATGGACGGAATTTGATTTGGCAGCGCAGCGCTGGGAAATCCCCAAAGAGCGCATGAAGATGAAGCGCCCGCACCTGGTGCCCTTGGCGCGCCAAGCGGTTGAAGCCCTGACCGAACTGCAAGCCCTCACCGGCAATAACCGCTATCTTTTCATCAACCAGCGTGACCACGAAAAGCCGATGAGTAAGGGCGCGATTCTGATGGCGTTGAAGCGCATGGGCTATCAAGGCCGCATGACGGGGCATGGCTTTCGCGCACTGGCGATGAGTACGATCAAGGAGCAACTGGGCTACCGCCACGAAGCGATTGACCTGCAACTGGCGCATGCCAAGGAAAACAAAGTGCAAGCCGCCTACGACCGCGCCCAATTCATCGAAGAGCGCACGAGGATGATGCAGCACTGGGCTGACCATATCGACGCATTGACGGCGGGCGGGAACGTGGTTGCGGGGCGGTTTGCGCAGGCGGCTTGAGTGTGATGCAGTGATTGCGAGTTATTCTGAAATCAATATAAAATGAAATCACTGGAATGGATTGGCTCAAGCTTGACTGATTTGCAGGCATTCCCGGAATTGGCGCGCCGTGCGGCGGGTTACCAGCTCCATCTGGTGCAGCAAGGTGAAGAACCGGGTGACTGGAAACCCATGCCGTTGATTGGCGCAGGTGCAGCCGAGATTCGCGTGCAGGTGGGCGGTGCGTGGCGAGTGGCTTACGTGGCAAAGTTCATCGAGGCGGTGTACGTGCTGCATTGCTTCGGCAAGAAGACGCAGCGCACCGGCAAGGCAGACTTGGAATTGGCGGCAGCGCGATACCGGAGGCTCGTCGAGGAGCGCGGCAAAAAAGCGCGGTAAGAATCAGATAAGGGTAAGGCAATGACTAAAGCAATCGCAGAAGAGAAATTCACCGTCACGCACGGATCGGGCAATGTGTTCCTCGACTTGGGGTTTCCGCCCGACGAGGCCGCGAACCTGCTGCTGCGCTCCACGCTGATGGCGCGCATCACCCGCATCGCCCGCGAAGGTGGGCGCACCCAGGCGCAGGCCGCCAAAGCGCTTGGCATCACCCAACCGCGCCTGAATCTGTTGCTCAAAGGCCGGATTGATGAATTTAGCTTGGACGCGCTGGTGAATATGCTCGCGCGGGCGGGGTACAAGGCGGAATTGAAAATCAGCAAGGTGGCGCGAGGCCGTCAGGCTTTGGAAGCGTAGTCGGCGTACAAATAGGGGTAGTGCGGGAGGCCACTCCCGGTAAACTCGGCCAACCCCTGTAGCCTTGTCGTTCAACGTTTCCCGAAATCGACCACGCATGCCCACCCTGAATTGGCACGATCAAGAGCGTGCCTACACTGTCGCCGCCAGCACGCCCACGCACCTGCTGGAACACGTTGAAACCTTTGGCGCGGCGCAGTCAGGCAATCTCATCATTCAGGGCGACAACCTGCAAGCTCTCAAAGCCCTGCTGCCGTTTTATGCGGGCCGCGTGAAGTGCATCTTCATCGACCCGCCCTACAACACCGGCAGCGCCTTCACGCACTACGACGACAATCTGGAGCACAGCCTGTGGCTTTCAATGATGCTGCCTCGGTTGCACCTGCTGCGGGAGTTGCTGTCTGAGGATGGCAGTATTTGGGTGACCATTGATGACAACGAGGCGCACTACCTCAAGGTGCTGATGGACGATGTGTTTGTTCGGCGAAACTTTGTCTGTACCTTCGCGTGGCAGAAAACTCTCACCAAACGCAACGATGCCAAAATCGTGTCTGCTGCACACGATCACGTGTTGGTTTACGCAAAAGCGATTGGCAGCTTTGAGATGCACCGATTGGCAGCCGATTCGCGCCAGCGTGCAACCTATACGAACCGAGACAACGATCCACGCGGGGATTGGTTGGCGATTCCGTTTCATGCGCCAAACCTGCGTCCCAATCTGACCTATCCCATCACGACACCCGGTGGCAAGGTTTTGATGCCACCGCCAGGGCGATGTTGGAGCACCACCCCTGCACTCTTTGAAGAACTACGTCGGGACAATCGGATTTACTTTGGGCGTGATGGTAATGGTATGGCCCAGCGAAAGAAATTCTGGGCCGAATCTTCTGGCGTAGTGGTGCCGTGGACATGGTGGCCCTATGAAGAAACGGGTGAGAATCGGGAAGCTACTCGCGAAGCAAAAGAACTTGCTGCGGACTCTGATGTGGCCCCCTTCTCCACTCCAAAACCAGAACGGCTACTTAAGCGCGTTCTCGATCTTGCGACCGACCTGCAAGACTTGGTGCTCGACTCCGTACTCGGCTCTGGCACCACGGCCGCCGTCGCCCACAAAATGAACCGCCGCTACATCGGTATCGAAATGGGCGAGCACGCTGTCACGCACTGCGTGCCGCGCCTACAAAAGGTCATTGCGGGCGAACAGGGTGGCATCAGCAAAGACGTGGGCTGGCAAGGCGGTGGCGGCTTTCAGTTTGCCACGCTGGGCACGCCGATCTTCGCGGCAGATGGCACGATTCACCCCAAGGTGCGCTTTGACGCGCTGGCGGCTTTCCTCTGGCATCTGGAAACCGGTAGGCCCTATGGCGATGTTGAAGCTACAGGTGCGATGCGTGGCACGCCGCTCTTGGGCACGCACAATGGAGTGGCTTACTACCTGCTCTTTAACGGCATTCTCGGGGATCGTCGCCCGGCGAGTGGCAACGTGCTCACGCATGCCGTGCTCAAAGCAATGCAAGCACTCTTGCCGCACACGGGTGAAAAAATAGTCTATGGAGAAAGCTGCCCACTGAGTGAGGCGCAAACGCGCCGCGCCCGCATTACGTTTAAGCAGATTCCCTATGAAATCAAGGCACGCTAAGGCACGGTAATGGAACTGAAGCGATACCAGCGCGACGCGCTCAAGGCCCTTGAAGACTTTCTGCAAGCAGCCTTTCTCAAGGGTGCAAATGCGGCAAGCCTGACGCATGCCTATGCGCAGGCCATGCAAGCACCGGACAGTCTGGCGGGCGCAGCGCGCCCTGCGCCTTATCAGGCTGCCCATTTCGGCGACACGCCGTGGGTCTGCCTGCGCCTGCCCACCGGTGGCGGCAAAACCTTGCTCGCCTCGCACGTAATTGAGCGGGTCGCGCGCACGTGGCATCCCACAGCCGCGCCGGTGGTGATATGGCTCACGCCGTCGGACGTGATTCGCGACCAGACCCTGGGCGCACTCAAAACCCCCGGTCACCCTTACTTGCGTGCCTTGCAAAGCCACTACCCGCAAGATCGCTTGCGGGTGCTCGCGCTCGACGAAATTGCTCTGGTGTCGCCGCAAGACTTTGGTGCGAAGGCGATTGTGTTGGTGGCGAATATTCAGTCCTTCCGCATCGACAAGGACTTGCGCGACAAGCGCAACGCTTATCGCTACTCGGAAGATTTTGAACGCCATTTCTCGGGACTCCCGGCGCACTTGGCGGCGGGCTTAGACCGGGTGGATGCTTCTGAGGTACAGGAGCACGGCTTGGGCCAGGCTTATGTCGGGCGTATCAAGCATTCGCTCATGAATCTTTTCAAGCTGCATGCGCCGATTGTGATTGTGGATGAAGCGCAGAACGTGCATTCAGACAAAAGCTTCGACACGCTACGCGCCTTTCATCCGCGTTGCATTGTCGAGCTTACGGCTACACCGAAGCCGGATTCAAACGTGATCTACCGCGTTTCCGCCTTGCAATTGAAGGCGGCGCAGATGATTAAGCTCCCGGTGGTGCTGACCACCCATGCCGGTGGCTGGGAAGATGCCCTGCGCGATGCCAAGCTGGCGCGCGACAAGCTTGAATTTCTGGCACAGAAGGAGCCGGACTACGTGCGCCCGATTCTGCTGGTGCAAGCCGAGAACAAGGGTGGTACCGCGACAGTGGAGGTAGTGAAGCAGCACCTGATAGCTGAACTGGGTGTCGCAGAAAGCGAGATTGCGATTGCCACCGGTGAGATCAAAGGGATCGAGGGCGTTGATCTATTTGACAAGAAATGCTCGGTGCGCGTCATCATCACGATTGAAGCCCTGCGCGAAGGCTGGGATTGCTCATTCGCCTATGTGCTGTGCGCCTTGCAGCAGATTGGCAGCCGCAGCAAGGTGGAGCAATTGCTGGGCCGCGTGTTGCGCATGCCCTATGCGCGCAACCGTACCGTACCGGAGTTGAATCAAGCCTATGCCCATGTGGTTTCGCCCGCCTTCACCGACCCGGTGCGCGAGCTGGCGCAGCGCATGGTGGAGAAGATGGGTTTTGAGCGCATGGAGGCACTGGTCTCCCTGATGCAGATGCAAGTACCCGATCTGGCCAGTGTGATGCCGACGCTGCGCGATTTGCCACCCCTGCGCATCGAACTGCCGCGCGCGCCCGTGCTTGCGACGCTCGATGCTGGTGTGCGCAGCGGCTTGCGAGTTGAACCCATGGCGAACGGTGTCACCCTGACGGTCAATACCCTTCTGACGCTGGAAGTGCAAGATGCCATCCTGAGCGCGGTGACGGGGCAGATAGCGCAAAGCGCGCTGCGTGAGCAACTGGTGAATCTGCGTCAAGAGCAGGACGTGCGTGCCGCGCCGTCATGCCGGGGCGTGCGCTTCGCACCGATTCCGCAGTTGTGCATCGAGGTGCAAGGAGAGCTGGAGTTGCTGGACCGCGAGGCCTTGCACCTGCTCTACGAATGGAATCTTCTCGACACCGAGGCGCGCTTGCCGGGCTTCAAGGTCGAAGAAGAGAGTCACTCGTACACGATTGACATCAGTGAAGTTGAGCGTCTGAAAATCGGTCAGACCGGCACACAAATCGTTCTTAACGACATGCATCTGGCGGTGACGGAAGGTGATTTGGTGCGCTGGCTGGACGGGCAAGTACGGCAACGTGACGTGCCGCAACCACAGATGCAGCGATTTTTGAGTTTGGTGGTGAACGACTTGCTGCACCGCCAAGGTAATCAATTGACGGGCTTGGTGCGCGCTAAGTACCAACTGGCCAAAACCATTCTTGACGAAATTGAGAAACGCCGGGAAGCCGCGCGGGGCAAGGCTTTTCAGGCAGTGTTTGAGTTGGGCGGGCCAACGGTGTCGGTCTCGAGCGAAGACGAATTTGCGTTTACGTTTTCGCCGCTCGCGTACCCTGCACAGCAACCCATTTACTCAGGCCGATGGCATTTTGACAATCACTATTACCCGATGATTTCATCGCTCAAATCGGAAGGTGAGGAGTTTGATTGCGCGGTGGCGCTGGATGCCTGCAAAGCGGTCGAAAAATGGACACGCAACTTGGTACAGGTGCCCGATTGCTCGTTTCGCCTGCCGCTGGCGAACGGCTATTTCTACCCCGATTTCGTGGCGGAATTGTATGATGGGCGCATCTTCGTGGTGGAGTACAAGGGCGCACAGTTGCTGGATGCTTCGGCTGAAAAGCAACGTGTCGGCGAGCTGTGGGAAGCGAAGAGCGGCGGGCGTTGCGTCTTCGCGATGGTCGTGCATCCGTCGATTGACCCGGCGCGCCGCAGCTTGGTAGCGCAGATTGCAGCGGCGGTAGAGCGGAAACAAGAGTGATGAAAAGCTGCGACTGTGCGTCGAGGTCTACGGGCGGGGGATTTCGGATCCAGCGTAGAGCGCTTAGGTTACCGCTGGACCGCTCGCTTCTTGCAGTGCCGTTTTGAGCAGTGTGCTCAACTGCGCCTGCTCTGACGAGGTCAGCCTGAATTCCGCCGTCGCCAGCATCACCGCCTCGTTCACCGAGCACAGTTCCGGCAGACTGTTGCGCAACTCCATCCGCCCCGTCTCCACGATGAAGGAAGACACCGCCTCGTTCTCCACCAACAGCGGTGCTGTCAACAGGTAGGCCCGGATCGCGGTCGGCCCGATCAACTGCCGTTCCAACGCCGTCCCGATCTTTCCCAGCGCCACCGTCAGTTCCTCGAAGTCCATCCGAAACAGATCGTGCCACCGCCTGCTTAGCGGCTGGCTCTTCGCGATTTCGTTCCAGATTGGGGTTGGGAGTTGGTACATTGTTTGGCTCCTATCCGACACTACATGGCGTTGCTTGGCCAGATTCAATTTCTGCTGTGTTCTTGACAGCGGTCACTGTCTTCTTGGTGTCGATGCGTTGCTTTGCGACATCTTCGCTGCCACCGCTTTGTTCGCCTGAATCAGCGCGCCAATCGCCCGGCATTGGCAAAAAGCGCCGCCAAATCGCCTTCCAGGGCGTGATCGACGTGCAGGTGCCGGGTTGCCCCGCTGGTGACGACAAAAGCGTCCCACGGGCCGTTCTGCTGGCTCAGGTAGTGCGCTAACAGTTCGTCTGCTCCTGCGGGCAAGGCCAGGCCGATCAATACGTCGATCCAGCGCAGGTCGCCGTACAGCAAGCTGGTCAGCCACTCGCTCGCCGCAGCGGCATCCTCGGGCATTTGGATGGCCTTGCAGCCTGCCCGCTGGAACGGTGCGGCATCGCCTTGCACCAGAAGCCGGGTACGCGGGTTGGCGGTTTGCCAGTGGGCGATGAAGGGGCTAAGCGCGCTGCGCGTGGCGTGGTCGATGGCCTGCCCCACCACGATCAAGCCGTGTTCGTGGGAGTAGACGGTTTTTCCTTCGTCGGCGAATTTGAAGACGGGCTGTGTGGCGAACGGACGGCGCTCGGCGATCAAATCCAACCCCAGGCGATAACCGTAGCTTTCTGTACGGCGATAGAGGCAGTAGCCGTCGCCGCTTTCCATTTCGTAGTCGCGAATCGGGCCGTGGTTGCGCTCGCAGAGAATACGCCGTGGCCTGCCGCGATAACCGGCTTCAACCACTTTCTTGGTGTTGTTGCCAATGCCTTCGGTGTCAATGAAGAGGTCGCCAAAGGCCAAGCCTTCGTCATGCAGCGCAATGCGCGATTCCCAGGCGGTGTTGTTGATTTTTGCTTCGGTTAATGCGGCGGCGTTCAAGGCCAGGGTGCAGTCATGTCCGGTGGCTTCGGCGCGCTTGCGTTGGGCGGTGGCGATCATGCGCATGGTGCGCCAGTCGCCGGTGCCACGAAAGGCGACTGAGGCCAATTCACGCTCGGCGAGCAAACTCGCGAGTTGGCGATAAAAGCTTTCGGTAAAGCCCGCCTCATGGGGGCCGCGCTTGCGGCATTGGTGAATCGCCTCGGCGCGCGCCTCGTAGGCGTAGGCGTGTTGCCTGCTTTCAATCCGCTTGACCACGTGGTGGCGTAGCGGGTCGTTGCGATTGCGTAGTTCGACGCGCGCAGTGCCCACCAAGCCTAGCAACTGGTCAGCGAAGTTCTGCATGATGGGTGCGTTGCGGTGCTGTAGCCAGGTTTCGGCTTCGGGGTAGGTGTCGTCGTATTGCCAGGAAAAAAGGGTATCGAAGACCGACAGCGGTAAGCGGTCTTGGGGCCATGGATGGGGTTGCTTGTAACGCGGGTCGGCTTCGGCGTGCGCCTTGGTCACCGCCTCTTGAACGCGGCTGGGCAAGGCTTCGGGGTGGACGTTGACGTAGTCCCACACGTCACCGGGGCGCTCAATCAGGAAGAGTTCATAGAGTCGGTAGACGTTCCTGGCATCGGCGATCAGCTCAGCCAGCGGCGTGGCTTCGAGCGTGACGCAAAAGGCTTCTTTCGACGAGTGGTAACCGACTTTGCCAAAGTCGATTCGCAAGGTCAGATCGTGGCTTGTCATGCGAAACCTCCTTGGTGGCGTGCCGCTGGCACGGGGTAGCAAAATGTTTTAGCATGTTGCTGGCCGGCGACAGGGAAGGTGTGATTGCAGAGGTGCGGCAACTTACCCGAGATGGGAAATTTTGTTGGGGGTATGTATGGGGGTATTTAAGGAAATTCATTTCCTGAGAACCCACTATTCATAGGGCTTTCCGAGAATGATTGGACTTCCCCTCTCGCGCGGTCAAGGCTGCTTGCCTGAGCGCTCTCCGCTAACCACCCAACCCAAGCGCACTCGCACGCGATCAACTTCGCGGCATAAATGTTCGGTTTCGTCCAAGGCGCGTGGGGTTTGGCGGTGCAGCAGCGCGCCATTCACTGCGCTGATCGTGCCCAGTTTGGCCGCCCTTAAGCCTTTTAGCTCGTGCCAAAAAGCCACCGGTTTCGGGCTGCGCACGGCATCAGAGCCGGCGATGATCGCGTCTGGATTTGCTGCCAGCACGCTTTCACGACTCACGGTAGGCACATAAATCGGCAACTTGCCAAACACGTTTTCGGCCCCGCACAACGCCAGCGCCCGCGAGATGAAGTGGCTGTCGTTGATGGTCAGGAGCGGGTTCTCGCTGATTTGGTAGAACACCTTGACTTTGGCCTTGCGGGCATTTTCAAGCTTGAGGAGCGCGGCGCGCTTGCGCAACAATTCTGCGCCGAGGTGTGCCTGTAGCCTGGTGTTGGCAAATTCGCCGATGGCTTCGATGGTGCGGGCGATGTCGTCAAACGACTGCGGTTCATCGGCGAACACCGGGATGCCAAGCTTATTCAGTTGCGCGACCCATTCGGGCCGGATGCCAGATTGCCATACCAGCACCAGATCAGGTTTGAGCGCTGCTACCCGCTCCAAATTGATGCCGCTGAAGTTGGAAACGGTCGGCAGATTGCGCGCTTCCGGCGGGTAATCGCTATATTCAGAAACGCCCACCAGCTTGCTGCCAGCACCCGCGGCGTAAACCAGCTCGGTTAGGTGCGGCGAGAGCGCGATGATGCGAGTCGCTGTTTCTTTGATTGTGACGGTGGTTTTGCTGGCATCCACCGCCGAGATGGGCTGCGCGGGTGCTGCGGTGTTGGCAAGCAGCAAGCAGATCGCAATGGCAGTGTTTTTCATGGTTTAGGCGTGCTCAGCTGTTCCGCGCGTCGCAAAGCTTCGGTGAGGGTTGTGCAAACATTTTCGCGCCCTAGGCGCTCGGCAAATCCGCTGCGGCGCAGCAGCGAAATTGGCTGCGCATTCAAGTCGCACAACACCAAATAGGCACCGCGCTTGACCAAGCCACGCTGGATCGTTTCCAGCGCGTCCAAACCGGTGGTGTCAATCGAGACGACTTGATGCAAATCGAGCACCATCACCTGTGGTGCGGCATCGGACTCCATCAGCGCTTCGAGTTTGCCGACCGTGCCAAAAAAGAGGCTGCCGAATACGCGGTAGGCCACGACCCCTTCGCGTCGCGCGGCGCCGTGCGGCAGGGTGTCGTCCATCACCCGCGCAATGCTGGTCAAGCTCGACATGCGGTAGATGAAAAATAGGCAGGCCAACACCAAACCGACTTCGACTGCCACCGTAAGGTCAAACACGACGGTTGAGAAGAAGGTGGCCAGCATGACGGTGCGGTAGGTCAGGTTGAACTGCTTAAGCCGGGCGAACTCGCTCCATTCGCCCATGTTCCAGGCGACGAATAGCAGAATCGCCGCCAGCGCGACCAGCGGCACGTGCTTGGCCAAGCTGGCCCCGGCCAGTACGATCAGCAGCAGCGTGGCGGCATGCACCAATCCGGCAATCGGCGAGGTGGCACCCGCGCGTACGTTGGTGGTGGTGCGGGCGATCGTGCCAGTTGCTGGAATACCGCCGAAGAAGGGCGTGATGAAATTGGCGATGCCTTGGGCCATCAGCTCTTGATTCGGGTCGTGCCGGTCGTCGATCATCTGGTCGGCCACGCGCGCGCAGAGCAGCGATTCAATCGCACCCAGCAGCGCAATGGTGAGCGTGGGTGCGACCAAGTTGCGCACCGTGTCCCATGAAAAAGCGGGCAGTGCGAAAGCGGGCAGGGCTTGCGGCAGGTCGCCAAACCGCGAGCCGATGGTTTCCACCGGCAGCTTGGCCGCACTAACTACCACCGTGGCCAGCACCAGCACGATAATCGAGCCTGGCACTCGGCCAAAGCGTGAGGCGGGTGGCAGCAGTTTGGGCCACAGAAAGAGCAACGCCAGGCAAGCGCAGCCGATGGCCAGCGCCGTCAGATTTATGCTGGGTAGCGCTGCGTGCAAGGCGGCGATTTGCCCAAAAAAATCCGCCGGAAATTTAGAGGTCGACAGACCCAAAAAATCTTTCACCTGAGAAATCGCGATCAACACCGCGATGCCATTGGTAAAGCCGATCACAATCGACACCGGGATGAAGCGAATCAAGGAGCCCAGCTTGAACAAACCCATCGCAAACAAGAGCACACCGGCCATGATGGTGGCGATGAAAAGGTTCGCCAATCCGTAACGGTCGATGATGCCGGCAATGATGACAATGAAGGCTCCCGCTGGGCCGCCGATTTGCACCTTCGAGCCACCCAAAGCGGAGATCAAAAAGCCCGCGATGATGGCGGTAAAAATACCCGCCTGCGGGGTCACGCCGGAAGCAATGCCAAAGGCCATCGCCAAGGGCAGGGCCACGATGCCCACCGTGACCCCCGCGCCAATATCGCTCACCAACCGACCCCGGCGGTAGCTTTCCAGCTCGCGCAACAGGCGCGGCTGAAAGGGGTGCAGCACAGATTGCGGCAGTCCAATCATCTGGTGATGCCGTTACTTAACCTTCATTCCGGCTACAGCCCCCTGATCCGGCGCGACCACAAAAAGGCCCGGCGTTGCACCGCTCTCATCCGCAGCAGAAAGCACCATCCCTTCTGAGATGCCGAACTTCATTTTGCGCGGGGCCAGATTGGCGATGACCACCACCTGCTTGCCGGTGAGCGACTCCGGCGCGTAGGCCGACTTGATGCCCGAGAAGATGTTGCGATGCCGTGCGCTGCCATCGGCGTTTTTCTCGCCTAAGTCGAGCGTAAAGCGCAGCAGTTTGTCCGCACCCTCCACATGCTCACATTTGACGACATGAGCCACGCGCAAGTCGAGCTTGTTGAAATCGTCCATAGTCGCTGCCTGAAGAGCCGCTTCTGGATTGGCTTTCGACAGCACTGTGCTTGAAGAGGCAATAGGGGTGGACTTCTTCACGGCATCGCTCGCCAGCGCCTTGACTGGCGCGGCTTTCGGGGTATTCTTGTCAGGAAAGCGATCCGCAAACACCGGCGCCAACGCCGCCAGCATCTTCGGTTCAGCCCGGGTCATTAGATGCTGATACGGGCTGATCTGCGTGATCGCGGGCGCGGCTGCAAAGCTTGCCATGCTTGTGCCCAGCAGCGCTGCAACTTTTTCCGCAGTCGCCGGCAGGATCGGGGCCAGGTAGCGCGTGAGAGCGGCGAAAGCGAGTGCCAGCGCACTGCAAGCCTGGTGCAGCGCGGCGTTCTTCGTCGGGTCTTTCGCCAGTTCCCACGGTTTGACGGCATCAGCGAAAAGGTTGATGCCGTCCGCCAGCGCCATGATCTCGCGCACGGCGCGGCTGTACTCACGCGCCTCATAGGCCGCGCTGATGGAGGTGGCGGCCTGCCTCAGCGTGGCCAGCATGGTCTGCGCATCTTCAGTCAGTGCAGCTTGCGGCAACACCGTGCCACCGCAGCGGGTGTTCAAAAACCCGGCGACGCGGCTCACGATATTGATGTATTTGCCCACCAGATCGCTGTTGACCCGCGCGATGAAATCTTCCGGATTGAAATCCACGTCTTCGACATTGGCGTTGAGCTTGGCCGCCAAGTAGTAGCGCAGCCATTCGGGGTTCATGCCTAGCTCAAGGTATTTCAATGGGTCGATGCCGGTGCCGCGCGACTTACTCATCTTCTCGCCCAGCACGGTCACAAAGCCATGCGAATAGACGTTGTTGGGCACTTTGTAGCCCGCAAATTTGAGCATGGCCGGCCAAAAGAGGACATGGAAGTACTCAATGTCTTTGCCGATGAAATGCACTTGCCGCGTGGTCGGGGCGGCCAGCAATTGCGCGAAGTCGATGCCCTGCTTGGCGCAGTAGTTTTTCAGTGAGGCTAGATAGCCGACGGGCGCATCCAGCCAAACGTAGAAATATTTAGGTGGCGAACCGGCGGGCAAATCAGGAATGGGAATGCCGAAGTAGGGCGCGTCGCGGGAGATATCCCAATCACTCATCCCACCATCACTTTCCAGCCATTCTTTTGCTTTGTTTGCCACTTGAGGCTGCAGCTTGCCGTCTTGGGTCCATTCGCGCAAAAAGGCGACGCATTTGGGGTCGGAAAGACGAAAGAAGTAATGCTCCGAAGCGCGCATCACCGGGGTTGCGCCCGAGAGTGCTGAATACGGATTTTTTAAATCGGTAGGCGCGTAGACCGCCCCACACATTTCACAATTGTCGCCATACTGGTCTTTCGCGCCACACTTGGGGCACTCGCCCTTGATAAAACGGTCCGGGAGAAACATGCCTTTCTCGGGGTCGTAGAACTGCTCGACCGTTTTGCTCGCCACCAGCCCGGCCGCGTTGAGCTTGCGATAAATGTCTTGAGAGAGTTCAATGTTTTCCGGCGAATCGGTCGAGTGCCAATTGTCGAACGAGATGTGAAACCCGTCCAGATACGGCTTGCGCCCGGCCGCGATGGCAGCGACAAACTGCTGTGGCGTTTTGCCTTCTTTTTCGGCCGCGATCATGATTGGCGCACCGTGGGCGTCGTCCGCGCAAACGAAATGCACGGTCTTGCCCTGCATGCGTTGAAAGCGCACCCAAATATCGGCTTGGATGTACTCCATGATGTGCCCGATGTGAAACGGGCCATTGGCATAGGGGAGGGCAGTGGTGACGAAGAGCGTTTCGGCGGACATGAGTGTGCAGCAGGAGAGTGTTGCGATTGGGCGAGGTACGCAAGGGGTGAGAGTTTATCAGTCGCACTTTGATGCGCAGGCTTGCGCTAGACTAGCAGGCTTTGCCGCGTTGGCATGTAATCGAAAAATCTTCCATGAGCATCACGCTAGAAACCGTACAAGCCGCCCTCAAAGAAGTCATTGACCCGAACACGGGGAAAGACTTGTTCTCGTCCAAATCGGCGCGCAATCTCAAACTGGACGGCAGCGATGTCTCGCTCGATGTCGAACTGGGTTACCCGGCGAAATCGCAGCTCGACCCGATCCGCCGTGCCGTGGTGGCCAAGCTGCGCAGCGTCGGCGCGGGCAATGTGAGCGCCAATGTAACGATGAAAATCGTTTCACACTCGGTGCAGCGCGGCGTCAAGCTGATGCCGAATGTTAAAAACATCATCGCCGTGGCCTCGGGCAAGGGCGGTGTGGGTAAAAGCACAACCGCTGTCAATTTGGCGCTTGCATTGGCCTCCGAAGGTGCCAACGTGGGCATGCTCGATGCCGATATCTACGGGCCTTCGCAGCCGCTGATGCTGGGTATTTCAGGTCGCCCCGAATCGCGCGACGGCAAAACGCTGGAGCCGATGGAAGGCCACGGCCTGCAAGCCAGTTCGATCGGCTTTTTGGTTGATACCGAAACGCCGATGGTGTGGCGCGGGCCAATGGTGACCCAGGCGCTGGAGCAATTGCTCAAAGAAACCAATTGGCGTGATCTGGACTACCTGATCGTCGATATGCCGCCTGGCACTGGCGACATTCAACTCACACTCTCGCAAAAAGTGCCGGTCACCGGCGCGATCATCGTCACCACGCCGCAAGACATCGCCCTGCTCGACGCGCGCAAGGGCCTGAAAATGTTTGAGAAGGTCGGCATCCCGATTCTGGGGATTGTCGAAAATATGAGCACGCATATTTGCTCTAACTGTGGGCATACCGAACCGATTTTTGGCACTGGCGGCGGCGCGTTGATGGCCAAAGATTACGACATCGACCTCTTGGGCCAGTTGCCGCTCGACATCAAAATTCGTGAGCATGCAGACTCAGGCAAGCCGACCGTGGTTGCCGACCCGGATGGCCCGTTGGCCGATCTCTATCGCCTGATTGCACGCAAGGTCGCCGTGAAAATCGCTGCCTCAGCGAAGGATATGACCTCGAAGTTTCCAAATATCGTGGTGTCGAAAAACACTTAATCCCAGATTACCCAAGGGCCTTTAGCTCAGTTGGTTAGAGCAGGCGACTCATAATCGCTTGGTCGCTGGTTCAAGTCCAGCAAGGCCCACCAATCGTTCGTTCAGCCGGTCAATCCGGCAACCCCAACTCCGCGTAGGCCATGGCATTCACTAAAGTCATTCTTTTTACCGACCTGGATGGTCGCGCCAAGTTCCGCGACGAAGTGGTAGCACTGCCTGAAGGCTCGCCCCAGGCGCGCTTCTCCGGCCTGTTTCCCTCAGGCGGCTACATGCTGCGCGAAAGCCCGGTCGGATTTCGCAGCCAATGGCATTGCACACCCACCTCGCAGTGGGTGTTTATCCTCGGTGGCACGATGGAGATTGGCCTCCAGAGCGGTTCTTCAAGGGTTTTTAAGCCAGGTGAGCACTTCTACTCGGCCGATATGCTGCCAGTCGGCGCTACCTTCGATGCCGCAATTCATGGGCACTGGAGCCGCCAAGTGGGCGACGAGCCGCTGGTGACTTTGTTTGTGCGGGACTAACGTTCGTCGCTCGGCTTCCGGCCTACAAACTGAACGACGGCCGTAGCGCCATTGCCTCGCGCCAGCGCCTCAAATTGGCGTGCTGCTCACCCGGCTTAACGCGCACCACGCGGGCAAAGTCGAGCGCCACCATGGCGGTAATGTCGGCAATGCCGAACTGCCCGGCCGCAATGAAATCACGCCCGGCCAGGCGTTCATCGAGCGTGGTCATGAAATGCTGCAAGCGGGCCAGCCCGCGTTGCGCCAATTCGGGAATTTGCGGGTAGTTCACCGGGCCTGGCAGGGCGCGGTTGGCCATCGCAGGCACGCTGTTGCGCAGCGCTTCTGCAATCGGCATGAGTCCTTCGAATTCAACCCGCCATTGCCAACTGGCGATTTCCGCTTTGTCGAGCGCCGTGCGCCCGAGCAGCGGCGGCTGCGGGAAACGATCTTCCACCCAAGCGGTGATGGCCGCGTTGTCGGTGAGCAACTGCCCATCATCAGTGCGCAGGGCCGGCACGGTGCACTGCGGGTTGATTGCCCGGTAGGCTGCGCCAAGCTGCTCGCCTGCGCGCAGATCGACCTGCACGGTCTCATGGGGCACGCCTTTTTCGGCCAGCAGAATTCGCGCGCGGCGCGGGCTGGGTGCGGTGGCGCAGTCGTAGAGCGTAATCATGGCTGTTCCTGGCGCTGAAAATCACTCGAATTATGGCGCTCAGGCAGTTGGCTTTCCGGCTTACCCCAGGTGCGATTGACCATGCGGCCGCGCTGCACGGCGGGGCGCTGGGCGATTTGGTCAGTCCAGCGCAATACATGCGTGTAGCTCTGAACCTGGAGAAATTCACCAGCCTCATAGAGCTGGCCTTTGGCAAGCGTGCCGTACCAAGACCAGACCGCCATGTCGGCAATGGTGTACTCGTTGCCTGCCAGGTAGTTGCTCTCGGCCAAGCGTCGATCTAGCACGTCCATCTGACGCTTTGCTTCCATCGCGAAGCGGTCAATCGGGTACTGCATCTTGGTTGGCGCGTAGGCATAAAAATGCCCAAATCCGCCACCCAAGTAAGGCGCGCTGCCCATTTGCCAGAATAACCACGAAAGGCACTCAGCGCGCGTGGCATCGTCGGTTGGCAAAAACGCGCCGAACTTTTGTGCCAGATACAGCAGAATCGCCCCGGACTCAAACACGCGAATCGGCGTCGGCCCGCTGCGGTCCATCAGGGCAGGGATCTTTGAATTCGGATTGATCGCCACAAAGCCGCTGCCAAACTGGTCGCCTTCGATGATGCGAATCAGCCATGCGTCGTACTCGGCGCCAGCGTGGCCTAAGGCCAACAGTTCTTCCAGCATGACGGTGACTTTGACACCGTTTGGCGTGGCCAACGAATATAACTGCAAGGGGTGTTTGCCCACCGGCAGGTCTTTCTCATGCGTGGGCCCAGCGATGGGGCGATTGATATTGGCGAATCGCCCGCCATTGTCTTTGTCCCAAGTCCACACGGTGGGTGGTTTGTAGTCAGGTGTGTCACTCATGGATGATGCTCCATTCGGGGTCGAATCTTTGCGTACTCGCGTTGCTGAATTGGCAGGTAGAAGTTTGAACTTTTCGACAATGTCGCTATAGAGAAAAACGGCAAAAAAAGTTCAAACTTCTCAGTGCCGGTTCCAAAGTGTACGCGCCATCAAACCGACGGCGCTTGTGATCCCGATCATAGCCCGATCTGCGCAGGTGGACTGCACAACTCCTAGAATGATCAGTCCGCCCCTACCTGCCACTTTTTTCTTGATTGATGCCGCATGGATCCTTTCAAACTCCCGCAAGACCAAAATCCGGCTGGTACGCCCGCCGCTGAACCACCCGCAATAGCTTCGGCGCAGCCTCCGGCGGCCGAGCCACCTCCGGCCGCTCGAACCGTAACCGTGAAATCATCGACTGCCGGCGACCCGTGGGAGCGCAGCGTGATCGAGAAGCTGGCCTTCTCCGCCTTGTCTGAGCAAAAGTCGGCGCGTCGCTGGGGCATTTTTTTTAAGCTGGCGACCTTCGCGTATGTCACGGTGGTCTTGCTGATGCTGATCGATTTCACCTCACCTTTGCGCCGTGCTGAATCGACCGAAAAGCACACGGCGGTGATCTCAATTGAAGGCGCGATTTCAGGCGATTCTGCCAACAGCGGCGACCGGATTGGTGCGGCGCTTAACGCGGCTTTCAAAGACAAAAACACCGTCGGTGTGGTGGTGCGGATCAATAGTCCTGGCGGTAGCCCGGTGCAATCGGGCATGATTTACGACGAGATCAAGCGTCTGCGCAAAAAGCATCCCGACATTCCGCTGCACGTGGTGATTGAGGACATTTGCGCTTCCGGCGGCTACTACATCGCGGCCGCAGCAGACAAGATTTATGTCGACAAAGCCAGCATCGTGGGCTCCATCGGGGTCATCATGCAAGGCTTCGGTTTCACCGGCACGATGGAGAAACTGGGGGTCGAGGGCCGCACCATCACCTCGGGTGAAAACAAGGCGTTTCTCGACCCGTTTTCACCACAAAACGATGTTCACAAGGCGCACGCCAAGGCGCTGCTCTCCGAGGTTCACGATCAGTTCAAAAAAGTGGTGCGCGACGGTCGCGGCAAGCGGCTTAAAGAAACGCCAGAAACCTTCAGCGGGCTTTTTTGGACGGGTGCCAAAGCGATTGACATGGGCTTGGCCGACGAAATGGGTACGGTGGACAAAATCGCCAAAGAAGTGTTCAAGGCCGAGACGATTGTGGACTACACCGAGAAAGAAAACGTGGCTGAGCGCTTGGCTAAGCGCTTTGGCGCTTCGGTAGGCGCAGCGGTGGCTGAGCGTTTAGCACCGAAAGTCGGCACAATTCGCTAAAGGCGCGCTGGCAGGATCAGGCTTGAAGAATGAACAAGGACGGGCGTTTTGACAGGGTATTGCCTGAAAAGCCGCGCCAGTCCTTGATCTTGCGGGTTTGCACAAATTCGGTGGCGAGCGTCAAGTCGGCGGCAATGCACAATCTGGTGTCGCTCTTGAGCGCACCGAGCAAGCTGGCAAGCAGCGCTTCGTTGCGGTAGGGTGTCTCGATAAATAGCTGGCTCTCGCCCTCGCGCGTCGAGCGTTGTTCCAGCTCTTTGATGCGCTTGCTGCGCTCTTCAGGCTTGACCGGCAGATAGCCGTGAAATGCGAAGCGTTGCCCGTTCAAGCCCGATGCCATCAGCGCCAATAGCAGCGACGACGCACCCACCAGTGGCACGACTCGAATGCGCTTGGCATGCGCCAGCGCGGCCAATTGCGCACCAGGGTCGGCAATGCCCGGGCAGCCCGCTTCGGCGAGCACGCCTACATCGTGGCCGGCCTGCAACGCCGCTAGCAGTGGTTGTAGCGCGGGCGCATCGGGTTGGTGGCCGATTTCGTGAATCGCCAGTTCCTGCAAGGGGAGGGCGATGCCATTCGTCTTGAGGAAAGCGCGCGCCGCTTTGGCGTTTTCGACCGCGAAGCAAGTGAGGCTGGCGATGCGGGCACGCACGTCGGGCGGCTGCGAAGCGCTTAAGGCTGCTTCGTCTGCGCTGCCACTTTTCGGGTCGAGCAGCGGCGTGGGAATCAGGTAAAGCGTGCCAGTCATGCCGGAACGCGAAAACCGGCTTCGCGCAGCATCGCAGTGAGCGCGATCAACGGCAAGCCCACCAAAGCGGTGGGGTCGTCGCCACTCAAGCGTTTCATCAGGCTGATGCCCAAGCCTTCCGACTTTGCACTGCCGGCGCAATCGTAGGGTTGCTCGGCGTGCAGGTAGTTGGTCAAATCCTGGTCGGTCAAGGTCGCTTCATCGTACAGTTCAACCTCGATAGTCACGATGGCGCTGCGCGTGAAACCTGGCCCAACCACGCTAAGCGCGGTGTCAAACCGGGTCAATTGCCCACGCATCCAGCGCAGTTGATCGAGCGCGGTGGCGAAATTGCCGGGCTTGCCGAGAATGCGCCCGCGGCAATGCGCGACTTGGTCGGAGCCAATCACGAAGGCATCGCGGTGCAGCGCCGCCACAGCCTGCGCCTTGGCCAAGCCCAAGCGCTGCGCCAAGGCCACCGGCACTTCAGCGGGCAGGGCAGTTTCGTCAACTATTGGCGCTTCGACCGTAAACGCCAGCCGCAGCCGCTCCAGCAGCTCGCGGCGATAGCGTGAGGTTGAGCCCAAGATCAGCGGCGGATTCGGATTTGCCATGCAAGCACTTGATTTTTAGAGGTTTTTGACGGTTTGAACTTTGACAGGCTGAGCCGCGCCGTGCTATTATGCCGGGCTTTGTTACGTGGGTTCAACGCAGGTTCAACGTGATTTCGATTTGGGTTCCATGAGTGCGCGCTGGCTGATCGACAATCAACGTTTTGCGCAAAACCGCGAGGAATTGCAAGGCGAGTTTGCCTTGGACGATTGCGAGCGGCTCGACGATTTGTTGGGCAACGAAGAAGGCCGGGCTGACGGCAATGTAGTGTTTCAATTGCGCGGCACGCGCGGGCCGCTGGGTCAGTTAAGACTGGAATTGCGGGTGCAGGCGCAGGTAGCAATGGTGTGCCAGCGGTGCATGGGCGCGATGTTGGAGTTGGTGGATGTGCTCTCCAAGCTCGACGTAGCACCCGACGACGCCACCATTGCGCATGATGATTTGACTGACGACGAGGCGGATTGGATCGAAACCTCGCGCGAGTTTGATGTAGCAGAGCTGGTGGAAGACGAGTTGATTTTGGCGCTGCCGGTAGCGCCGCGCCATCAGGTTTGCCCGGACCTGGATGCAGAAATTGCAGCAGCCTCACTAGTGAAAAAAGAGTCGCCTTTTGCCGCGCTGGCAGCGCTGAAGAAAGCGTCTGGCAAAGCCGCCGCAGGCTCGCAGAAAAAGTAGAAAAGTAGAAAAATAGAAAAGTCTCGAAGTACAAAGAATTTGTCGAAAAATTTAGCCTATTGTTTTTAATCGTTTCACCTTTCGCTGGAGTTCATCATGGCCGTTCAACAAAACAAAAAATCCCCTTCCAAGCGCGGTATGCACCGTGCGCACGACTTTCTGACCAACCCGCCGTTGGCGATTGAGCCTACGACTGGTGAAACGCATCTGCGCCACCACATCAGCCCGTCGGGCACGTATCGTGGCAAAAAAGTGCTCAAAACCAAGGCGGACGCTGAATAAGGCAGTACCCGCATTCTCGATCCGCTCGTGGGGAGCGACGGATAGATGCAAAACAATCAGCAGGGCGCAATCACCATCGCGATCGACGCGATGGGTGGCGACCACGGCCCGCGCGTCACCGTGCCGGCCGCTCTTAAGTTCTTGGCCCGGCATGCCGATGCCTCGGTAATTCTGGTCGGGCAGCGCGAATTGCTTGACGCCGAGCTGGCCAAGCACGGCCCCAACCCGCGCCTAGTGGTTCAGCATGCCTCGCAGGTGGTCAGTATGGACGAGCCGCCGCGCGATGCCTTGCGCAAGAAAAAAGACTCCTCAATGCGCGTTGCCGCCGCCCTTGTCAAAGAGGGCCGCGCCCACGCCACGGTGAGCGCTGGCAACACCGGTGCCTGGCTTGCCACCACCCATTACGTGATCAAAACCCTGCCCGGTGTAGACCGCCCGGCGTTGTGCGCGCCGCTGCCGAACCAGAAAGACGGCGCAACCTACGTGCTCGATTTGGGTGCCAACGTGGAGTGCGATCCTGAAAATTTCTACCAATTCGCAGTGATGGGTTCGGCCCTGATCGCTGCCGTTGAAAACCGCGAAAATGCCACCGTGGGCCTGCTCAACGTCGGCCACGAAGACATCAAGGGCACGCCGCTCGTGAAGGCGGCGGGAGAATTGCTGCGCGCGGCCCACGCACGCGGCGAAATCCGCTTTCATGGCAATGTGGAAGGCAACGACGTGTTTGAGGGCACGGTCGACGTGGTTGTTTGCGACGGCTTTGTCGGCAATGTGATGCTTAAGGGTTGCGAGGGTTTGGGCCGCATGTTCAAGTCCACCCTGACTCAGGAATTGAAGTCGTCCATCATCAATATGGCGGGTGCCTTGATCGCCAAGCGCGGCTTGAATGCCTTCGCCAAACGTATGAACCCCTCCCGCTACAATGGGGCGTGTTTGCTGGGCTTGAAGGGCATCGTCATCAAGAGCCACGGTTCAGCAGACGCATTCGGGTTCGAGTATGCGATCAGCCGCGCGCATGAGATGGCGGCTGGCGGTGTACTGGAACGTATTGCGGCGCGGTTGTCGAGCACGCCGGCCACGCCTGCCACCCCTACCAAACCAACGCCTTGAGTCCATTTTCAAGAATCACCGGCACTGGCAGCTTTCTGCCTGGCGCACCGGTCACGAATCACGATTTGGCGGCACGCGGTATCGACACTTCTGATGAATGGATTGTCGAACGCACCGGCATTCGGGCCCGCCATTTTGCGGCGGACGATGTCACTGCCAGCCAGCTCGCTGAACCCGCCTGTCGGCAGGCGATGCAGGCCGCAGGCGTCAGCGTGGCACAGATTGACCTAATCATCGTGGCCACTTCCACGCCCGACTACATTTTTCCCTCCACCGCCTGCCTGCTGCAAGCCAAGCTGGGCATCAAGCAAGGTGCGGCGTTTGACGTGCAGGCGGTGTGCTCGGGTTTTGCTTATGCGCTGGCCACGGCTGATCTTTTTATCAAAGGTGGGCAAGCCAGTTGCGCGCTGGTGGTAGGTGCTGAAGTGTTTTCGCGCATCCTGGATTGGAGCGACCGCACCACCTGCGTGTTGTTTGGCGACGGGGCCGGTGCAGTGGTCTTGCAAGCGTCGGCAACGCCCGGCATTCTTGCCGCAACGCTGCGCGCCGACGGTAGCCAAGCCGACATCCTCTGTGTGCCAGGCCAAGTGGCCGGTGGCAAAGTGACCGGGCATCCCTTTCTCAAAATGGATGGGCAGGCGGTCTTCAAGTTCGCTGTTCGGGTGCTCGATGAAGCCGCGCGCGAGGTGGTCGCCAAAGCGGGGTTGACTTTGGCGGATGTCGATTTTCTGATTCCGCATCAAGCCAATATCCGCATCATGAATTCGACCGCGAAGAAGTTGGGCTTAAGCGCAGAAAAGCTGGTGGTCACGGTAGATCATCATGGCAACACCTCGGCGGCCTCGATTCCACTCGCGCTCGACCAAGCCGTGCGCAGCGGGCGCATTCAGCCAGGTGCCAAGGTGCTGTTCGAGGGCGTCGGCGGTGGTTTTACCTGGGGCGCTGTGTTGGCGCAAATGTAGATCGAACTGTCAAACCATGAAACTAGCCATCGTATTTCCCGGTCAAGGCTCACAAAAAGTGGGCATGCTGAATTCCTTCGCCGACAATTTAGTCGTGCGCGAGACCTTTACCCAGGCGCAAGCCGCGTTGGGACAAGACTTGTGGGCGCTGATCGACGCGGGCCCCGCTGAAGACCTCAATGCCACTGTAAACACTCAGCCGGTGATGCTGACCTCGGCCTACGCGATGTATTGCGCGTGGCTGGCGGCGGGCGGCCCCAAGGGTGACGTGTTGGCCGGCCATTCGCTGGGCGAATACACCGCGCTGACTGCGGCCGGTGCGCTGGCGTTTGGCGATGCCGTGCCGCTGGTGCGCTTTCGCGCGCAAGCCATGCAAGAAGCGGTGCCCGCCGGTGTGGGTGGCATGGCGGCGATTTTGGGGTTAGCTCCCGATTTGGTCGAAGCCGCCTGCCGCGAAGCGGCTCAGGGCGAAGTGGTTCAGCCGGTCAACTACAACGAGCCTGCGCAAATCGTGATCGCCGGGCATAAGGCCGCTGTCGAGCGTGCGTGCGTGCTCGCCAAAGAGAAGGGCGCAAAACGCGCGCTGCTCCTGCCGGTTTCCGCGCCGTTTCATTCGTCGTTGTTGCAACCGGCGGCTGAGCGCCTGCGCGACAAGTTGGGCCAGGTCAATTTCAACACCCCCGCGATTCCCGTGATCCACAATTGTGACGTACAAATGCACGCCACTGCAGACGCGATTCGTGCCGCACTGGCCACCCAGGCGGCAAGCCCGGTGCGCTGGATCGAGATTGTGCAAAAAATGCAAGCCGATGGCGTGACCCATGTGGTCGAAATTGGCCCGGGCAAGGTGCTGCAAGCCTTGGTGAAGCGGATTGCGCCGGAGCTGCAAGCGCTAGCCTTCTCGGATGCGGCATCCCTTCAACCTGCCCTGGATGCCCTCAAATGAAGCTCAATGGACAAGTCGCGCTCGTCACCGGCGCATCGCGCGGGATCGGCAAGGCCATCGCTGCCGCGCTTGCACGTGAAGGTGCCACCGTCGTCGGTACGGCCACCTCAGAGGAAGGTGCGACCGGCATTTCAGCCGCGTTGCAGGCGGCCGGCAGCAACGGCAAAGGCGTGTGCTTCAATGTCAATGACAGCGCACGCATTGCGCCGTTATTAGACGAGATCGAAAAGGAATTCGGCGCGGTCTCGATCTTGGTCAACAACGCCGGTATCACCAAAGACATGCTGGCCATGCGTATGAAAGACGAGGAATGGGACGCGGTGATTGCGACCAACCTCTCCGCGGTGTTCAAGCTGTGTCGAGGCGTGCTGCGCGGCATGATGAAAGCGCGTGCCGGGCGCATTATCAACATCACCTCCGTCGTTGGGGCCACCGGCAATCCGGGCCAAATCAACTACGCGGCTGCCAAGGCCGGCGTGGTGGGCTTGAGCAAATCGCTCGCGCGCGAAATCGGCAGTCGAAATATCACGGTCAATTGTGTCGCTCCGGGTTTTATCGGAACTGACATGACCAATACCTTGAACGAGGAGCAAAAAAAGGCCCTGTTAGGCTTGATTCCCCTGGGTCGCCTGGGCCAAGTCGACGACATCGCCGAGGCGGTTCTCTACCTCGCTTCACCCGGCGGCGCTTACGTGACTGGCACGACTCTGCACGTCAACGGCGGCATGTACCTCAACTGAGCTGAGGGATTGTGATGAGCGCACACGCCCCACACGCCCCACACTCCGCACCCTCCGCATCCTCTTCACCCTCCGCAATCCCGGAGTACGAAGTTTTCGCAGTGCGCTACGCCGAAGTGACCAAAAAGCGTGCGGAGAATTTCCTCAATCATCAGCCGCGCGACCCGCACGACGGGCCGATGCCGATGGATTACTTCGTCTGGCTGATTCGCGGTGCAGGTCGCACCATCCTCGTCGATACGGGCTTCAATCAAGCCTCCGCCACCGCGCGCAATCGGCACTTGCTCTCGTGCCCGATCAAAGCGCTCGCGCCCTTGGGCGTGCAGGCCGACGAGATCGCCGATGTCATCATCACCCATTTGCACTACGACCACGCGGGCAATGTGAATCTGCTGCCAAACGCACGCATTCATATTCAAGAAAAAGAACTCGCCTACGCCACCGGGCGCTACATGGCCTATCCGATGTTGCGCCATGCATTCGCGGTCGACGACGTGATCGAGATCGTCAAAGGCCTCTACCGCGAGCGTCTGCAGTTCTATGATGGCGACGCGACCATGGCCCCCGGCATTGAACTGGCTTGGGTCGGAGGCCATACGGCGGGCTTGCAAGCAGTACGGGTGCACACCGCACGCGGCTGGGTGGTGCTCGCATCAGACGCGACCCACTACTACGAAAACATTCACCGCCAAGAACCCTTCCCGATTGTGCTGCATGTTGGGCAAATGCTCGAAGGCTACAGCAAGCTGCTCAAATTGGCCGATACGCCCGACCATCTGGTGCCAGGGCACGACCCCCTGGTGCGCACCCGCTACCCACAGTTTGGTACCCACGACATCGTGTGCCTGCATCAGGCGCCTTTGACACCATTGCCGCGCTTCTGAAGTGCGGGCGCTAACTCGCTGCGGTTCTATTTTTCGACGAAGGCGCGCTCAAACACATAGTCGCCCGGCACCCCGGTGTGGGGTGAGGCGACGAAGCCGCGCGCGTCCAGAATGCCGCGCAAATCAGCCAGCATCGAAGGGCTACCGCAGATCATCACGCGGTCTTCCGCTGGGTGCAGGGGCGGCAAGCCGAGATCACTAGTGAGCCTGCCGCTTTCGATCAAGTCGGTCATGCGGCCCATGGTGCGAAACGGTTCGCGCGTGACGGTGGGGTAATAGACGAATTTCTCGCGTACCAACTCGCCGAAGAAGTCGTTTTGCGGCAGCTCGCGCGTGAGATAGTCGCCATAGGCCAATTCACTCACCTGGCGCACGCCATGGACGAGCACGATTTTCTCGAAACGGTCGTACACATCCGGGTCTTTGGCGATCGACAAAAAAGGTGCCAAGCCGGTGCCCGTGCCCAGTAGATACAGCCGCTTCGCCGGTTTCAAATCGGAGAGCAGCAGCGTGCCGGTGGTTTTGCGGTTGACGATGATTTCGTCACCCGGCTTCAGGTGCTGCAAGCGCGAAGTCAGTGCGCCATGCTGCACCTTGATGCTGAAAAATTCGAGATGCGCTTCGTAATTGGCGCTGGCAATCGAGTACGCACGCATGATCGGGCGGCTCGGTTTTTCATCATTGGCAGCTTCGCCCATCGAGACCGCGCCGGGCAGGCCGAGCATCACAAAGTGACCGTTTTCAAACCGCAAGCCCGGGTCGCGGGTGGTTTTAAACGAGAACAGTGAGTCGTTCCAGTGGTGCACGTCGAGGACGCGCTCAGTTGCAAAATTGGCCATGGTTCTCAATTAGAGAGACGGAAAAGAGGCGTGGTGCTGGGGTGGATTGCTGAGTACGTTGCTGAAGTACATTGCTGCATTGCAACATTTTACGATCAGGTGCGCAGGCAGGCAGGCGATGAAGCCCATGCGCAACTGGCCACGGTGGCTAATCCTGCGTCCAGGGCAGGCCCGCAAAACGCCAGCCGCCCGACTTGCCGCGCTGTCCGGTGCTGTCCGGGTCGCCTTCAAAACCTTCAAGAACATTGAAGCATGCCTGAAAACCGGCCTCAGTGGCGGCTCTTGCGGCATGGTGCGAGCGCACCGCGCTGCGACACAAAAACAGCAACGGCACTGCGGGGTCGCTAACCTGCGCCGCCAGCTCGGTCAGGAAATGCGGATTAAGCTGGCCCTTGCTGCCGTCATGAACGCGCCACTGCACCAGGGTTGAACTGACGGGCTGCGCCACCCGCCCGACGTACTCATACTCAAAGCGAAAGCGCACGTCGATGATGCGCGCCGCGCCGTGCAGGGCCAGTTCATGCGCCTCGCTCGGGGTCAGCGCGCCCGCGTAGGGCAGTTGGGCCTCACGTGCGCGTGCGCGGGCAAGAGAAAAGAGGCGCTCGGCGCCGTGGCTATGGGTAGAAATCAGCATCGCGGAGCCTCAAGCCGCCAGTGCGAGCGGCAGGCCTGCCAAGCGCTCTCCCACTTTGCCAAAAACCGCGCCGACACCCATCATCACCGGCCCGCCATTGGTGGCTGGAAACCAGCCCGTGCTCAGGCGCGCCAAGGTCGTGATGTGTTGCTGCGCACCGGCGAGCGAAGCGCTTTCGACCAAGGCCACAGGCGTATTGCCCGGCTTGCCTTGGGCGAGCAGCGTGGTCGCAATCGATTGCGCCTCGCCTGCGCCCATGTAAATCATGCCGGTGTCTGCGGCTTGCAGTGCATTTTGCCAATCGGTGCCCACCTCGTTTGCGCCCACCCGCGGAGTCACGAAGGCCACCGAGCGAGCCACGCCACGCGCCGTGAGTGAGGTTTTTAAGTGCGCCGCAGCAGCGCAGGCCGCCGTGATGCCGGGCACCACTTCAACCGCAATGCCAGCCGCATCGAGCGCGTCAATCTCTTCTTGCGCGCGGCCAAACAGCATGGGGTCGCCACCTTTCAAACGCACCACGATCGCGTGTTTCTGCGCCGCGTCGATCAAACGCTTGTTGATAAAACTCTGCGCCGCCGAATGCGCGCCGCAGCGCTTGCCCACCGCGAATTTAACGGCCCGTCTGGCGAGCGCAATCGTTTCAGGGTGTACCAGCGCGTCGTGAAACACAATGTCCGCCGCTTCGAGCAGGCGTAGCGCGCGCAGTGTCAGCAAATCGGGTGCGCTGGGGCCTGCGCCGACGAGATAGACCGTGCCTGGGGCTGGGCGTGGCGGGCGGGTTGTGGATGCTTGCATGAGGGAAGCGCGCTTGAGCAGAGCTGATTGAAGAGCCGCCATGCTAAAGCGCGGCGAGAGACTCGTCCAAGAATTTCGCGCCGGTTCGATATGCGTTGGCAGGGCATAAGCATATGCCCATTTCGGAGGCGGCGGTCGGCGCGCTTCTGCCGATTGCTGCCGCCCGAAGAAGTGTTGAGCTTGATGCCCCAAGGCGGGGTCCAAGGTGGGGTCAAAGTCAGCCCGGTGATGGGGATGACCGTAGCGACTCGCGGTGCGGGGCAGACTCGGCCTCTTTGATTCATGGCTGCAAGCGTGTGAACGGCAGAATGACATGCCTGAAGAGGCGCTCTGGGATTGGTTCTTCGTCGGTAGTGCCCGGAGAGGCAATAGCACCAAGTGCTTTCAAGGCACGTGACGGCGGCGGCGAGCGTATCCCGAATTTTGTGTAAGGGCCAGATGATGCCGCGAAGCGGCGATTCTCAAGGAGAAACTCATGGCAATGAAAGCAGAGTTATTGGACGAATTGATTGCTCAAGGAGAAGGCAACAGCGGTCAATGGATGTTGTCCGAGAAAGGATTGATGGGGGAACTGCGTCTGGCGCTCGCGGAGCGTTTGTTGCGTGGCGAGCTAACCCACCACCTTGCCCTGACCGGGCGGCTGGGCCGCCTGGGACACAACCGGATGTGTCGATCAAGCGCAATAGTCGCAACAGTTTCACGCCCAAGACGGTGCTCAGCGAGCATGGCGAAATGACGCTGGCGATTCCCCGAGACCGGCTAGGCAGCTTCGAGCCGCAGCGCATTGCCAAGTACCAGCGACGCATGGCAGGGTTCGACGAGAACGGGATTTCGATGTACGCGCGCGGCATGACCACACGCCAGATCACTGGGCATTTGCTGGACATTTACGGTATGGAAGTCTCGCCTGAACTCATTTCGACAATCACCAACGAAGTGCTCGAAAAAGTGCGCGCTTGGCAGAACCGCCCGCTTGAGGCGATCTACCAAGCCCTAGGCGTGGCATCGGACGGACGCAAATCCGTGCTCGACGCTTGGAAGGACCGCAAGGCAATGGCCGGCGCGCTCAAAACGATCTACCAAGCCCCCAATGCCGATGCCGCCCATGAAGCCTTGATCGCCTTTGGTGATTCCGATTGGGGGCGCAAATTCCCCTCCATCGTCAAATCCTGGCAGCGTCAGTGGGAGGCGGTGATCCCGTTCTTTGCCTATCCGCCTGAGGTGCGCCGCATTCTCCATACGACCAACGCGATTGAGTCTTTGCACATGCGATTGCGTAAAACCATGAAATCGCGTGGGCAGTTCCCCAGCGATGATGCCGCTCTCAAACTGATCTTCTTGAACTTGCACAACATCGAGAAAGAATGGAAGATGCCTACCACTATCTGGGCCACCGCTAAATCGAGCTTCGCCATCCTGTTCGGTGAGCGCTTTACTGATGCACTGACGTAAACCACCCACGAAGGGTTCACCGGCCTTTACACAGAAATCTGGATACGTCCCGCTTCGCCGTTCACCGTCCGGTTGGTGCATCTCAAATATCTGTGTGACCAAAGATCATGCAAGTTGTCGTGGCGTGCGCATAGAGCTTTCCGTCCGGACCAACGATTCGGCCCTCAGCCGTAGCGACTTGGCGCCCCGCATGAATCACCTTACCTTCAGCGCGCACCAGTGGCACTGCATCGGTGAGCGGACGCAGCATGTTTACCTTCAATTCAAGCGTTGTATAACCCTTTCCGGCAGGCAAGGTCGTATGCACGGCGCATCCCACGGCCGAATCGAGCAAGGTACAGAACCAACCGCCATGCACAGTGCCCAACGGGTTGTAATGCCGCAGTTGTGGTTTGCCTTGAAAGATGGCAACACTCGGTTCCATGTGAACCGGAATGAAATCCAGTGAATCGCCAATGGGTGCAGGCGGAAGCTTTCCGGCGAATATCGCCTCAAAAACTTCCATTCCAGTCATTCCAAAGACTTGTCCCGGTGGCGCAATGCCAGGTGAGAGCAAGCGTGCGCGTACGGCGACCTCCTTTTCCCTCCAGCTGGAGAGTATCTGATCTGGCATCATCGAAGCACCTTTTATCATTGCATCTACAACTATTGTAGATACAATATATCACATGAAAATTCCTACCAACCCACAGGGTTGCACCAATCTGAAGCTGCGCCAACTGGGTCGCATGGTGACGCGGCACTACGACCACTACATGGCCGCTGTCGGTTTGAAGAACACACAGTACGCGTTGCTTTCACACGTCGTCAAACTCGGTCCGATTCGTCCCAGCGACCTGGCCAAGCGTATGCAAATGGACGCTTCAACGTTGACCCGCAATCTCCAGCCGATGGCAGCTCAGGGCTGGTTGACGGTAGGCGTAGGTGAGAACGCACGCAGTCGTCTGGTCGAAGCGACCGCGTCGGGACAAGCCGTACGTGCGCAAGGACAGCGCACCTGGAAAACAGCCCAGTTGGCCTTGAACGAGCGCTTAGGCATGGAGCGCGTTTTGGCGCTGCATGACTTGCTGGATTCCTGCATCGCGTTCCTTGATGAGGAGCCCCGCGATGCAACAGCCGCCTGAGTCACAAAGTCGGTTGACAGGGGACTTGTTGTTTTTGCTGGCGGGTTTGGCCGCGCTGGGATCACTTGCAACCAACATCATCCTGCCCGCATTTCCGGAGATGGCAGAAGAGCTGCGCACCACAGTCAAAGATCTGAGTGCGACGCTTGCCAGCTTCTTTGTCGCCTTTGCCGTGGGTCAGCTTTTCGTAGGCCCTCTGTCTGACCGCTTTGGGCGCAAGTGGTTGGTGATGAGCGGGCTGATCGTCTTTGTCGCAGGCAGCGTCTTGTGTGCATTTGCAGACAGTCTGTCGCAACTCATCGTCGGCCGCATCGTGCAAGCGCTGGGCGTGTGCGCCACCTCTGTGTTGTCGCGCGCCATCGCGCGCGACCTGTTCGAGGGTGAGGCGCTGGCTCGTGCGCTTTCGTTGATCATGGTGGCCATGGCCGCAGCGCCCGGGTTTTCTCCTTTGCTGGGTGGCGCGCTAAATAGCGTACTGGGCTGGCGATTCACGTTCGGTGTGGTCGCGCTGCTGGCGGTACTGTTGGGCATGCGCTACTGGAGCCAACTTGGAGAAACGCATGGCACCGATAAGCGCGCACCACTATCGATAACAGGCATCTTGAAAACGTATGGCGAATTGCTGCGCGATCGCCGCTTCATTGCGCCGGCGGCATCGGTCAGCCTGGTGATCGGCTCGTTGTACATGTTCTTTGCCATGGCGCCGGCCATCCTGATGACAGGCTTTGGTTTTGCGCCGCTGGGGCTGTCACTGTTCTTCGCCTCTACCGTCTTCGTGGTGTTCGGTGCAGGCATTCTGGCACCGACACTGGCACGCCGTTGGGGGCAGATTCGGGCCGCGCGAGCGGGCATCCTGATTGCGCTGGCTGGAAGCATGGCCCTGCTGTTTGGCCGGGAGGATGTCTACTACTTCTCTTTTGCGATCACGGTGTTTCTGCTGGGCATGGGGCTAGTCAACCCGCTGGGTACAGCCATCACTTTGCAGCCCTTTGGGCAAAAAGCTGGGGCAGCGTCCGCACTGCTTGGCTTCTTGCAAATGGGCTGCGCGGCCATCGCGATCGGTATTGCAGCCTCTCTTTCGGTTCCGCTGTATGTAGCGTTTTGCATGGTCCTTGCAGCAAACCTAAGCCTTTCGCTGCTGGTGTTTTGGGGTGCAATTGCTCGCAGAGACTAAGGTGGCGGGTGACAGCGGCCCAACCCGTCATTTCTAAGGAAGAGCTGAATAAGTGTCAAAAGCAAGCCGCTACCAAAACCGCTTCATTCGAGAGTTGGGGATCGTTAAGGGGGCTTGCCCCCTTAATCAGTGTTTCCCTAAGAATTTCTCCTGACAAACATTTCAGTTGCACGTTTGAATAATTTTCTATATGATGAACATCATGCGAAAAAATGAGACCCATTCCCGAAGTTCCACCAAAGAAGCCTCCCACGAGCGCATCGTTGGTGCGGCATCGCGCGCGATCCGTCGCACTGGCTACAACGGGACCGGTGTCGCCGACATTATGAAAGAAGCCGGTCTCACGCATGGTGCTTTTTATGCCCATTTTGAGTCCCGCGAAGCCATGCTGGCAGAGGCGGCGGACCGTGCAGGTGCTGAATCCAATTCCCTCGCTGCGAGCGTCATTGCGGCAGTGCCATCAGATCAGGCGCTACAGGCTCTCATGCAGGTCTACCTCTCTAAGGAGCATCTTGAGAGTATTGAGACGGGTTGCCCGATTTCAGCTCTTGGCTCTGAAATGCCACGCCAATCGCCCGGGGTGCGCCGCGCTGCCACGCGCCGTATCAAGGAGATGATTGATCTGGTCGCCCGTCAGTTGCCAGACTGGGGACAACCCAGCGCACATGAGCGCGCGCTGGTGACCGTAGCCACGTTGGTTGGCACTTTGATACTGGCCCGCGCCGTCAATGACTCCGCGCTGTCTGACGAACTGTGCAGTGCAAGCTTGAAGAGCTTAGCTCTGCCCGCATCCACGGCCACTGAATGACTTTTTTTTACCCACAAATATTACGATCATCATACGACATTCGCTAATAACGTCAGTCCTCGGGTTGAACCCAACTCATCTTTAAGAAAGAGAAAAGCCATGAAAGCATTTATCGTTGATCGCTATAGCAAGACGACACTTTTGCGCGAGGGTGAATTGCCCGATCCTGAGCTACGTCCAGACGAAGTGTTGGTTCAAGTACACGCTACCAGTGTGAATCCGCTCGATTTCAAAATTCGCAATGGTGATTTCAAGCTCTTTATGCCCGCTCACCCTCCTTTTGCACTGGGGCATGATGTGGCCGGTGTCGTGGTGCGCGTGGGTGCGCGTGTGACGCATTTCAAAATTGGAGATGAGGTTTACGCCAGTCCAGATGATTTCCAGGTCGGCACATTCGCCGAGTATGTTCCTGTCAAAGAGAGTTCTTTAGCGATCAAGCCCAAAAGTATCAGCATGGAAGAGGCGGCATCTCTTCCGCTGGTCGCCTTGACGGCTTGGCAAATTTTGGTTGGACGCGCCAAGATTCGAACTGGACAAAAAGTCTTTATCCAAGCAGGGTCAGGTGGCGTGGGCACGATTGCCATTCAATTGGCCAAGCATTTGGGGGCAGAGGTTGCGACCACCACCAGCACAGCCAACGTGAGTTGGGTAAAAAGCCTTGGTGCTGATGTGGTGGTCGATTACAAGCAAGCCGACTTTGAAGAAGTGCTGCGCGGCTATGACCTGGTTTTAAACAGCCAAGACAGCACGACTTTAGGGAAATCCTTTAATGTCTTGAAGTCAGGTGGCCAGGTCATCTCTATTTCTGGCCCACCTGATGCCGGGTTTGCCGAGGCTCAAAAACTCGCATGGCCTTTCAAGCAACTCATGCGCGTGCTCAGTTTCAGTGCCAGACGAAAAGCAAAAAGTCGAAACGCCAGCTATTCATTTCTATTCATGAAATCCAGCGGTGAGCAATTGCGGCAAATTGCGGCGCTGATTGAGTCTGGTGCCATTCGTCCCATCGTGGACAAGGTTTACCCATTCGCATCCACCAACGAAGCCATGGCCTACGTCGAAAGCGGCCGCGCCAAGGGCAAAGTGGTCATCAAAGTTCGTTGAACCGTTGCCGACGCATTCCACGCATTGCAACGCCCAGAAATATGACAACCGTCATGCGAAACATTCATTTAACCCCCAGGAGTCCCTTATGAAAATCGAAAATTCTGTTGTTCTTATCACCGGTGCCAACCGCGGAATCGGTCTGGCATTTGCACGCGCATTACTCGCCCGTGGCGCGCGCAAGGTCTATGCTGCCGCACGCAATCCCGAATCCGTGACCTTGCCGGGTGTCGAAGCGTTGCAGCTCGATGTCACCAAACCTGAACAGATCGCGGCTGCCGTTAACCAAGCGTCCGATGTGACGCTGGTGATCAATAACGCTGGCATCGCCCAGCCCGGTGGATTTCTGGCGCAAGACGGTGATGCCGTCGCACGCCGCATTTTTGAGACCAATTTCTTTGGCGTACTGAACATGAGCAAGGCCTTTGCGCCCGTGCTCAAAGCCAATGGTGGCGGCGCACTACTCAATGTGTTGTCGGTCGCATCGTGGGTGAACGGCGGCGAACTGGCGGCCTATTCAGCCAGCAAGTCGGCTGCGTGGTCGCTGACCAATGCACTGCGCTACGAGCTCGCAGAGCAAAAGACTCAAGTACTGGGCTTGCACATGGCCTACGTGGACACCGATCTGACGCGGGGTTTTGACGTACCGAAGAGCAGCGCCGAGGAAATCGTCCAGCGCGCACTCGACGGGTTGGAGGCAGGGACGGATGAAGTTCTGGCCGATGTACTGACCCAGCAGATCCGGCAAGGACTGACGGCAACACGCCCAATCTACCTGCCCCCAGTCCAAATGAGCACAGACCAACCAGAACTACCTTCCAGAAACCAACTGATCCCGAAGGTGAAGACCGATTCAATTCAACAACTAATGAGGACCGCTGTGCTGGGGTTCACCATGGCCGCAGCCTTCTCTTCAGCGCCAGTTAGTGCAGCAGAAGTGGTGTCTACTGGCACACCTCAAAACCTGCCAACCGCTATCCAAGCCTTGAGGGATTCCTGGAAGAGTGTTGCCACGCAAACCATCACGGCGGAGGGCGTGAGCTTTGCGTACCGCGAGTTGGGAAAGCAGAACGGCGGAACGCCGGTCATATTTCTTGTTCATCTGGCCGCAGTGCTGGACAATTGGGACCCCCGAATCGTGGACGGCATTGCAGCCAAGCACCACGTGATCGCATTTGATAACCGTGGCATCGGGGCATCCAGTGGCTCACCGTCGAATTCCATGGAACAAATGGCCGACGATGCCGTTACCTTCATCAAAGCTATGGGGTTCAAACAGGTTGACCTTTTGGGGTTTTCGATGGGCGGCATGATTGCCCAGGAAATCGTGCTGAAGGAGCCTCAACTCGTCCGAAAAATGATTCTCGCGGGCACAGGCCCGGCGGGTGGCGAGGGCATCAGTTCAGTGGCGGGGGTGACTATCTACGACATGCTGCGAGGTTTCTTTACGTGTCAGGATGCGAAACAGTTCCTGTTTTTCACACGTACCGCTGGTGGCATCGGGGCTGGCAAGGCCTTTCTGGAGCGACTGAAGGAACGCACTGAGAATCGGGACAAGGAAATTTCCGTGAGCGCGTTTCTCGCTCAGTTGGAGGCCCTGCGCACCTGGGGTCAGAAAGTACCAGCGGACCTCTCGGTCGTGACGCAACCGGTACTCGTTGTAAACGGCGACGCCGATCGCATGGTTCCCACGCCAAACACGCACGACCTGGCGCGGCGGCTTCCGAACAGCAGCCTAATCATTTATCCCGATGCGGGTCATGGCGGCATATTCCAGTTTCACGCCGACTTTGTGCCCAGCGCACTTGAATTTCTGGGTCGATAGAAGCTGCCCAACATCAGTAGTGTCCGGTTTATCTGATGTCAACCGTATCACTGATGCACTGAAGTAAACCACCCACGAAGGGTTCACCGGCCTTTACACAGAAATCTGGATACGTCCGGCGATTTGGGCGCTTCCCTCTGCTCACGGATTGTTACGGTTCTCCACGCGGCAGACACCCGGACTCGTTGCGGGCGCAGTTACAATCGAATAGATGAGCACCCCAGCCATTGCCTTGAACCGATTCGGCCTCGGAGCGAAGCCCGACGAGCTGTTGCCGTCCAACCCTAAGAGCTGGCTGCTGTCGCAATTGGACGCGTATGATCCGTTGCCTGCGCCATGGAAGATGCAGCCCCGCACGACGGCGCTGCTCGACACCTGGCTGACGCAGCAGCGTGCCGCGCGGCAAGCGCCCGAGGGCGAGAGGAGCGGGGTCCGCGAGGCGTACCTTCGTCAGGGACGCGAGGCCTACGTGGCAGCTGTCGGCGCCCGCACCCACAGTGCCCTGCAGTCAAACACTCCCTTCGTCGAACGACTCGTCCACTTCTGGTCCAACCACTTTGCAGTGTCCACCGACAAGTTGCTGGTGGTGGGGCTCGCCGGCGGCTTCGAGGCAGATGCCATCCGCCCGCGAGTGCTGGGCCGTTTCGAAGACCTGCTGCTCGCCGTGGTGCGCCATCCGACGATGCTTCTGTACCTCGACCAGGCGCAGTCGATCGGACCTCGCAGCCTCGCCGCTTCGCGCGCTGGTGGCGGCGGCCAGCAGCGGCCGCGCGGCCTCAACGAGAACTTGGCGCGCGAGATACTCGAGTTGCACACGCTCGGAGTGCGAAGTGGCTATACACAAAACGACGTCACGGAGTTCGCGCGCGCGCTCACCGGCTGGACGCTGCCCGGCGACGAGAGCGCAGCTGGATCTGCAACCTTCCGTTTCGTAGCGGCGCTGCACGAACCCGGGGACCGCGTGGTGCTCGGCCGCACTTATGCGAGCGGCGGCGAGCAGCAGGCCCGATCGATTCTTCACGACCTCGTCACTTCCCCTGCGACGGCCCTTCACATCGCCCGCAAGCTGGCCCGCCACTTCGTCGCCGATGAGCCGCCAGCAGCCCTGGTGCAGCGGTTGGCCGATACCTTCAGCCGCACCGATGGCGACCTGCCCAGCCTGTACCGCGAGCTGGTGGCGGCGCCGGAGGCATGGCGGCCAGCGAGCGCCAAGTTCAAGTCGCCCTGGGACTGGGCCATCTCCAGCCAACGCGCGCTCGGCCGGCAGGAGCTTCCGCCCGGGCAGGCCATCAACCTGATGAATCAGCTGGGCCAACCGGTGTGGCGGCCGGGCTCTCCGGCCGGTTACGACGACACGGCCGCCACCTGGGCCGCGCCGGATGCGCTGCTGCGCCGCGTGGAGATGGCGCAGCGCATGGCCACTCAGGCGGGTGATGCGGTCGACGCGCGGTCTCTCGCGCCACGTGTACTGCCTGGCGCCGTCAGCGAGGCGACAGCTGGCGCAATCGCCCGAGCGGAGAGCGGCAGTACCGCGCTTGCCTTGCTGCTGGTGTCCCCCGAGTTTCTGAGGAGATGAGATGAGCCTGGACCGACGTAGCTTCCTGGGCGCAGCCGCCCTGATCACGGCGTCACCGGTGCTGTTTGCGCAAGCCGCCACCGAACGACGATTCATCTTCATCATCCAGCGCGGCGCGGCCGATGGTCTCAACACAGTCATTCCCTATGCGGAGCCGGCCTATGCAAGCGCACGCGGCGCGCTCGCCATCGACGCGTCGAGCGCGCTCAAGCTCGATGGGACGTTCGCGTTGCATCCCTCGCTGACGAAGCTCCGTGATTTGTACGCAGCCGAGCAGGCGATGTTCTTCCATGCGGTAGCTTCCCCCTATCGCGACCGCTCGCACTTCGATGGCCAGAACGTGCTGGAAACCGGGGGCGCGGCACCGTACCAAGTGAAGGACGGATGGATGAACCGGCTAGTGGGCCTGCTTCCGCGCACCGGCAAAGAGGCGATTGCCTTCTCGCCTGCGGTGCCGATGGCGCTGCGGGGCCCGGTCGATGTCACCACTTATACGCCGTCCGCGTTGCCGCAGGCCAACGACGATCTGATGCTGCGCGTCGAGCAGCTCTACGCGAAGGATGCGCAGCTGCATGCGATTTGGTCGTCCGCCCTCGATGCTCGCGGGATGGCAACTGGAGGCATGGGCGGCGGCGCCGCCCGTCAGGACTCAGGCGCCCTCGGCAAGATGGCGGCCGGCTTCCTCGCGCGTGCAGATGGTCCGCGCATCGCGATGATCGAGACCAGTGGATGGGACACTCACAGTGGGCAAAACGCACGTCTGGCCAGCCAGTTGAAGAGCCTGGACGGATTGATTGCAGGCCTCCATGAAGGGCTTGGGGCCGTCTGGTCAAAGACGGTGATCCTCATCGCCACTGAGTTCGGGCGCACCGTCGCTGCCAATGGCACGGGCGGCACCGATCACGGAACCGCTGGGGCAGCCATGCTGATCGGCGGCGCCGTGCAGGGTGGCCGCATCGTTGCCGACTGGCCCGGCTTGAAAGGCTCGGACCTGCAAGAAGGCCGCGATCTCAAGCCCACACTCGCCTTGGACGCGCTCATTTCCAGCGCCTGCGCTCAGACATTCCGGCTCGACACAGATCGCACTGCCAAGATGCTGTTTCCAAGCTCTGGGCAACCGCAGGCAATGCAGAGATTGCTGCGCACTTAGCACCCATCACCGCGGCCGGATCCAGCAATCTCAAACCCGGCAAGCGCATGGTGCGCCGTGAAGCATTAATCGGGAATGCACCACAATTCAATCGTGACGCTTAAGAACGAGCTCGAATCAAGGGGTCGGGTTAAAAATAGTCAACCACATCATCAAAACCAGCGTCTGACAAGCCTCTCCAGCCATCGCCTACGAAGAACCAAACCCAGAGCGGCTCTTCAGGCATGTCCTACCGCAGTTCGCCCGCCCGCAGCACTGCCCCCGCCACCCGTCTGAAGTGCGCCCCGCTGCGCGGCGCGAAACGCCGCAGAGTAACCGCCGTCACATGCTCGCGCCTGCATGCGCTCGCCGTTCGGATGGTTGCGCACCGTATTCACCGCGCATCCCAACACTCGGGTTCGGTGTAAGCTTCATTTCCAAGATCCGCCACCAGAGCCAATCTCAAAGCAACGTTCTATTAAGAATCGAATCGAAGGGACCAAGCTTGAATAGGCTCAGCCACACCATCAATAACGGCTCCTGACAAAACTCTCCGGCCACGTCTGCAGCTTACGGCTCAATTGATCCCGAAGTATCGGTTCAGGGTGTTGGCGCCCCTGCAAACGTATGTACAATGTAGGGACAATCAAAACCTGCGTTCTCGACGGTCAAGCCTTTGAATCGGATCCACTCAAAGCGTACGCCAATGAATTGAAGCACGGGATCAGCTTTGAGGAGGCTTGCGAGGCACTTCTTGATCCGATGGCGGTGGTCGTGGATGCTTCAGATTCGAGTGATGCCGAAGTCCGGCAAGCGTGTATCGGCTACTCGCATCGACTGCTCTTTTGTGGTTCACGTTGAACGCGATAGTGACTCGGTACGGATCATTTCGGCTCGCAAAGCTGACAAGTCAGAACGGACACACTATGAGCATTGACCCGAAAAAGCGCTTGAAGAAAGATCGACCGATGGACTCGGTCACGATCCGCATTCCCGCCGATGTCGTGAACGAGTTGCGGGAGATGGCACCCAAGCTCGGCTTTGGCGGCTACCAGCCCCTGATCAGGTTTTACGTCGGCCAAGGACTGCGTGCCGATTTGCGCAAGCTCATCACCGAAGCCAACTCCGAGAAAGCGGTGGCGACAAAGCTGCGCGAGCGCGGCGTAAGCGAAGACATTATCAAAGCAGCCTTAGCACATTGAGCGATTGCGCTAGCCGCAAGAGTCCGAATGAAAATGCGGCGCAATTGGGCGCGCAATCAATGCTCTCTTTAGGCAAAGCGGGGTCAGAGTCAGCCCGGTGAGAGTGATCACCCTAACGATTGGCGGTGAGGGGCAGACTCTGACCCTTCGCTGTGAGTGATTCCGTAATTCGCAAGCAATACCTAGGCGCTCAAACCACCGTCCCCGAGGCCACCGTGCGGTTGGTGAATTCGTCGATCAGCACGAAGGCACCTGTCGCAGGGCGTGCAGCGTAGGTATCGAACGCTACGGCTTGGCGTGCTTTGAGACTGACGCGGGCGATGGTGTTCATGGCAATTGCGGTGCCGCTGCTCTCGCTACCTCCCTTGCCACCGCTAGTGCCAGTGGTCGTGCCAAGTTGACCCGATGTCAAGTCGTAGATTCCCTGCACGGCAGCGAAAGCGACCGGCACGGTACAGGTGCCCAACTTCATCAAATAGCTGTTCTTCAGGTTGGCGGGTGCTTCATCCATCCAGCACAGGTTGGCGTCGAGTTGTCGAGCGCTCTCAGGCGGTTTGGCTGCGCTGCTGATGATGCAGCCGCGCGACACGTCCAGTTGCGCATCCAGTTCTAGCGTTACCGCAGTGCCTGAAGAAGCTCTACCATGGCTGATCTCCACGGCATTGATCGCGTCCCACGCGAGAATGCGCGCAACCCGCGCGGGCAAGCCAGCCGGTTGCACCACGATCAAGTCACCCACCGTAACAGTACCACCGCTGACCACGCCTTGGTAGCCGCGGCGGTGATTGGCAGCGCGATCCACCGCCACGCTGGGGCGCACAACCCGCTGCACGGCGAACCGAAACGCCGAGTCATTGCCGCTTGCTTTTGGCTTAGGTGGTTCGAGCTTTTCGAGCAGCGGCAGCAGCGCTGCGCCGGGATGCCACGGCATGCGCGGCGAGGCAGTGACGATGTTGTCTCCCAGCAGCGCCGCCACCGGAATGACGGTCAAGCTGCCTGCGTGGTTCACGCCCGCGAGGAAGGTACGCACCTCGGCCTCGATTTGCGCAAAGCGTGTCTGGTCGTAGTCGATCAAATCCATTTTGTTCACCGCCACGATCACGTGCGGCACGTGCAGCAGCGCGGCGATCAGCGCGTGGCGGCGGGTTTGCGGGAGCACCCCTTTGCCCGCATCGACCAACACAATCGCAACATCGGCCGTGGAGGCAGCGGTAACCATGTTGCGCGTGTACTGCTCGTGGCCCGGTGAGTCTGCCAAGATGAATTGGCGCTTGCCGGTGGCGAAATAACGGTAGGCAACATCAATCGTAATACCCTGCTCGCGCTCGGCGATTAAGCCGTCTGTCAGCAGCGAGAGGTCGAGCGCACCAGCCTGTGAGAAGCCGCGTTTGGCGGATGCCTGCGCAACCGCTGCTAACTGGTCCAGCGCAAGTGATTTTGATTCATAGAGCAAACGCCCGATCAGGGTTGATTTGCCATCGTCGACCGATCCGGCGGTGGCGACACGAAGGAGGGATTGGTGAGTCATCAAAAGTAGCCTTCTTTCTTGCGCAGCTCCATCGCGGCTTCTGAGGTTTGATCGTCTAGCCGCGTGGCTCCGCGCTCGGTGACGGTCGCGCCAATCGTCTCTTCAATGATCTGCGCCACGGTGCTGGCGAATGAGGCAACCGGCGCGGTGCAAGTCACGTCGCCCACGGTTCGAAAGCGCACCGAAACACGCTCCACCAGCTCGCCCGGCTGGGGTGGCGTGAGCGCGCTCACCGGGGCTAGCTGCGCGCCGCGCCGCACTACCTCACGTTCATGCGCGAAGTAGATCGAAGGCACGGCCAACTGCTCGCGTTCAATGTATTGCCACACGTCGAGCTCGGTCCAGTTGGAAATCGGGAATACGCGCACGTGTTCACCGGGATTGACGCGCGGGTTGTACAGATGCCACAGCTCGGGGCGCTGATCCTGCGGATTCCATTGCCCGTATTCATCGCGAAACGAGACGATTCGTTCCTTGGCGCGGGCTTTTTCTTCGTCGCGTCGGGCACCTCCGAATAAGGCATCGAAACCAAATTCCTTGATCGCGTCGAGCAGCACCACGCTCTGATGGCGATTGCGCATTTCGTCAGGCCGCCTTAAGCGCACCCGCCCGCTGGCAATCGCGTTGTCCAGGTGACGCACGAGCAGCTCTTCGCCCAATTCGGCCGCGCGCTGGTCGCGAAACGCGATCACCTCGGGGAAGTTGTGGCCGGTGTCGATGTTCAGTAGCGGGAAGGGAAATTTGCCAGGCCGAAATGCTTTTTCCGCCAGCCGCAGCATCACGATGGAATCTTTGCCACCGGAAAACAGCAAGGCCGGTTTGGTGCACTCTGCAGCGATTTCACGCAGAATAAAAATGGCCTCGGCTTCGAGCCAATCGAGGTGCCTGCGGATGACGGCGTGACTGACCTCGGGCTGCAAGTAGTGCAAATTGGTGGGGGCGTTCATCGATGCAATCCACATTCTTTGTGTTCAGGGGATTCCCACCACCACCGCCCGGCGCGCACCTCTTCGCCCGCCGCCGTGGCACGAGTGCACGGCGCGCAGCCGATCGAGCGAAAGCCCTGTTCATGCAGCGGGTTGGTCGGAATGCCTTGTTCGCGTGCATAGGCCCAAACGTCGTCTTCCGACCAATCGAGCAGCGGGCTGATTTTGGTCAGGTTGAACTGGGTATCGAAAGCGATCGCTGCCAAATGCGTGCGGGTGGTCGATTGCGCGCGACGCAGGCCGGTGATCCAGGCATCCTTGCCGTGCAGGGCGCGCTTGAGTGGCCCCAACTTGCGCGCTTCGCAGCATTGCTGACGCTGCGCGATGCTCTCGTAGAAGCCGTTGATGCCATTGAAGCGAACAAACGACTCAAGCGCGGCTGCCTCAGGCACATACACCGTGATGCGGCGCTTGAGGAAGCTCTCTGTCGTCGCGATCAGTTGCAGCGTTTCAGGGTGTAAGCGCCCCGTGTCGAGGGTGAAAAGCTCGATCTGTGGCGCGTGCAGGCTGGCCAGGTGGGCCAGCACTTGATCTTCCACCCCAAAGCTGGTGGCAAGCGTGATGCGGTTAAAGCTGCGGCATGTTTCCAGCAGCAGCGCGCGGGCCGACTCGTGATGAGCGTGAGGCATCGGGCGCTCAGCTCGGGCTGGTCAAGGTCGCCCACGAGTCATCGTGCTTCAGCGCTGGCACTTGATGTGGTGGCATCAAACCATGGCGCGCGCGATAGAGCGGCGTGGCGTGCTGCACGGTGGCTTGATAAGCGTACGAGAAACTGTGGAATGCACCCAAGGCCGCGTGTACATCTTCACCTTCGCGCAGCACGAAAGCATCGAAGCCAACCCGCTCCAGATAGGCCAATTGGTCGCGCGTGAAGACACCTCCCGACGCACTGGCCCCGACGGCACGCAACTCGCCCCGGTAGCCATAGCGCTCGCGCAGTAGCCGCGCCAACGAAAAGCCGCGCCCGTCCGCTGCAGAAGAAAATTCGATCGCGACCAAACCGAAATCATTCCAGTTGTCGGTGATTCCAGCCAGTGCATCGCCGCCGGAAATCACCAAGCCGATGCGCGAAGAAGCGCTTCCAACAATCTTCTTCACAGCCTGCCAGGCCAAGAGGCGCACCAGTATTGGGCCTTCAGGCAGTGTGCCGTGAAAAGCACCATCCAGCAAGCTTTCCGCGCCGATTGCACTAGGCGCAGACGGCCATTGGTCAGCCACGACATGACGTTTGATGATGACAGCTCGCGCCGCTTCTAGTGCGTGCGTCAATGGAGGGTCGAGTTCAGCCACGGGCCACACTCCTTTCGATGGTTTCGGTTCGAGTCGATGTCTGGTACACGGTGGCCTTGAACGGCGCGATGCCGAGGCGCTTGACGCAGTCGATGAAGAGTTCGTCGTCGTTGCGGTGCTGCACAAATACCTGAATGATTTTTTCAATCACATCGGCCATCTCTTCCTGAGCGAACGATGGCCCGAGCACCTTGCCCAGACTCGCGCCCCAGCCCTGCGCGCCACCCAGCGTGACTTGGTAGAACTCTTGTCCATCCTTGTCTACGCCGAGAATGCCGATGTGCCCAATGTGGTGATGCCCGCAGGCGTTGATGCAGCCCGAAATGTTGAGATCAATCGGCCCTAAATCGAACACGTAGTCGAGATTCTCGAAGCGCTCTGCAATTGCCTTGGCCACCGGGATCGACTTGGCGTTGGCGAGTGAGCAAAAGTCGCCACCGGGGCAAGCGATGATGTTGGTCAGTAGCCCCACGTTAGGGGTGGCAAAGGCGTGGATTTTGGCTTGGCTCCACAGGTCAAACAAATCGCATAAGCGGACATCGGCCAAGATCAGGTTTTGCTCATGCGAGACGCGCAATTCACCAAACGAATACCGGTCTGCCAATTCGGCTGCCGCATCGAGCTGCGCGGCGCTTGCGTCACCCGGGGCCTGCCACTCTTTTCCCAAGGGCTTAAGCGACAGCGTGACCGCTGCATAACCCGCCACCTTGTGCGGGTGCACGCAGCGCTTGGCCCAACGGGCGAAGGCGGGGTGGTCGTTCAGATGACGCTCGAAATTCGCATCCACCGCGTGCAGGGTCTGATAGGCCGACTTCGGAAAATGCGCAGTGAGTCGCGCGAATTCCTGCGGCGGCACGGCCAGCGCGGCGTGATCGAGCGCTGCCCATTCAGTTTCCACTTCGCGGGTAAAGACCGCCGGAGTCAGCTCTTTGACGAGAATTTTGATCCGCGCTTTGTATTTGTTGTCGCGCCTCCCGTGCAGGTTGTAGACCCGCAAAATCGCGTCGAGATAGGAAAGCAGGTGTGGCTGCGGCAACCACTCGCGGATCACGTGCCCGATGATCGGCGTGCGCCCCAAGCCGCCACCTGCAATGATGCGATAGCCGATCTGCCCGTCCGTGCGCTTAACGATGTGGACCCCGATGTCATGCACCAGCACCGCCGCGCGGTCTTCGGCAGAAGCCGCGACCGCGATCTTGAATTTGCGCGGCAGGTACGCGAATTCGGGGTGGAAGGTGGACCACTGGCGAATCAATTCGCAGGTGATCCGCGGGTCGGCCACTTCGTCGCGCGCGACCCCGGCAAATTGGTCGGTGGTGGTGTTGCGTACGCAATTGCCCGAGGTTTGAATCGCGTGCATTTCCACCTCGGCCAGCTCCGCCAAAATCTGCGGCACCGATTCGAGCGTGGGCCAGTTGAACTGGATGTTCTGCCGCGTGGTGAAGTGCCCGTAGCCACGGTCGTAGGTGCGGGCGATATGGGCCAGTTTGCGCACCTGGCGTGAGTTGAGCATGCCGTAGGGCACCGCCACGCGCAGCATCGGCGCGTAGCGTTGGATGTAGAGGCCGTTTTGCAGACGCAGCGGGCGAAATTCGTCTTCGGTCAATTCGCCATTGAGAAAGCGTGCCGTTTGGTCACGGAACTGCGCCACTCGTTCGCGCACCAGGGTTTCGTCGATGATGTCGTATTTGTACATGGAGGTTTACTTCACAGTGAAATCAATTTCGCACCAGCCAGAGTCAGCATCCCGGCAAGCGCGCCCTTGAGTAAGCGTTCCGGCACCCGCCGCGCCAGCATGCTGCCGATCGCAATGCCCGGAATTGAGCCAATCAAGAGCGCCGCGAGCAGGGTGTAATCCACATGCCCCAAGCCCGCGTGGCCCAGGCCCGCAATCAAGGTGAGTGGAACGGCATGCGCCACATCCGTGCCCGCAATTTGCGCTGCTGGGCGCTCCGGGTAGAGCAGCATCAGCGCGGCGACACCAATGGCACCCGCGCCCACGGAAGAGAGTGTGACCAACACGCCCAGCGCGAGCCCAGTCAGTACGGTGAGACGTGCCTGACGGCTGCCGCTGAATTGAAAGCGCTGCGCCAACCTGGCCAATCGCCCCCGCAGCAGAATCGCGGCGGCCGTCAGCAGCAGCGCCAGCCCCAAGGCAAACTTGATCGCCGCTGCGAGCGCGGCAACGTCTGGCTTGAACCAGTGCAAAGCGCCCACCGTGAGAAGCGCGGCGGGTACACTGCCGCCGCTCAAGTGCGCCACAATCGACCAATCGATATTGCCTTGTTCACGATGCACCGCCGTGCCGACCGATTTGGTGGCGGCCGCAAACAGCAAATCTGTACCCACGGCAACTGCGGGTGCGATGCCAAACAGCAGAACCAGGGCCGGGGTCATCAACGAGCCACCACCCACGCCTGTCAAGCCGACGATCACCCCAGTGACGAAACCGGTGGTGATAAGTGAAACAGCATGAGATAGCCACTCGAACACGTTTTGCCTTATGATGCGCGTTGCCAGACTCGCATTGTGCAAATTTGCGCAGGGAATGTCCAAGAAGATCGAAGCCGTTGAATATGCGATCCCGCGCATAAGCTAATAACGATTGCATCGAAGCGCGAGCTTGAACGCACCTTTGGGCCCCAGCTCCTCACTCCTCACTGTTTTCCCCTACCCACCATGCAACTAGCCTCCCTCGACATCCGCTTGCTTGCAATCTTTGATTCCGTCATGCGTCACCGCAGCCTCACGCTGGCGGGCGAATCGATGGGCTTAACCCAGCCCGCGATGAGCCAGTCGCTGCTCAAATTGCGGCGCTATTTCAAGGACCCGCTGTTCGTGCGCACTACCCATGGCATGGAGCCCACGCCGCGCGCGATGGAGTTAGCAGAGCCGGTCGAATCGATTTTGAATACGGTCAAGAGCAAGCTGGAAAGCCTGCCCGCCTTTGACCCGGCGCTCTCGGAGCGCACCTTTAACTTGCAATCTTCCGACATCGGCTCGGCCTCTTTCGTGCCGACGATTCTGGATCGCTTCAAACGGATCGCCCCGAAGGCGCGCCTGCGCATTGCCGCGCTCAACGCCAAAGAAGTGCGCGACGCGCTCGAAGCGGGCGATGTCGATGTCGCCCTCGGTGCGTTCCCTGATTTCGGGGCCGGCATTTACCAGCAGCGGCTTTACAAAGAAGAAGTGGTGTGCGTGGTGCGCCACGACCACCCCACGGTGAAAAACGCGCTCACCAAAGAGCAGTTTCAGTCGCTGCCGCACATTCTGGTTTCTGCAGTGGGCACCGGGCACAACCATACCGCGATTGAAAAGCTCGTGACCGGTTTGATTCCGGCAGAGAAGATTATGTTGCGCCTGCCCAGTTTTCTCGCGGCCGCGTCGATCGTGCGCCGTACTGACATGATTTTGACCCTGCCAAAATCGGCCGGAACCAAGCCGATTGAAGATATGCACCTGAAGGCCTTCGCGCCGCCAGTCGATATTCCGGCCCTGCAGATCAACCAGTACTGGCACGAACGCTATCACCATGACGCTGCGCACAAGTGGTTCCGTGCGCTGCTGGCTGAGCTGTTCATGGAAGGCGATGGCGCGAAGATCAATGCCAAGGCCATGAGTACTGTGAAAGCCAAAAAGCGTTAGTGCTCGACGCGGACAGTGGCTAGGGAGCAGGGCTTGAGCGCGACGGCTTATCAGCGGCCTTCGAATTTGGTGGAGGCGCTTGACTGTTTGGCACTGACACCGAATGCCTTGCTGCTCGCAGGCGGCACCGATATCTATCCGGCGCGGGTCGGCAAACCGGTCGATTTACGTGGCGAATCACTGATAGATGTAACCGCGATTTCGGGTTTGCGCGGCATCATTCGCGGGGCTGGCGGCTTTCGTGTTGGGGCCGCAGTGACCTGGCGGCAATTGCTCGAAGAGCCGCTCCCAGATTGGTTCTTCGGCCTAAAGAAGGCGGCTCGTGAGGTGGGTGGGCAGCAAATTCAAAACGCTGGCACGGTGGTGGGCAATGTGTGCAACGCCTCGCCAGCTGCCGATGGCGTGCCTGCGTTGTTGGCGCTCGATGCGAACGTGGAATTGGCTTCTCGGACGGGTATTCGCATGCTGCCCTTGAGTGAATTCGTCTTGGGCAATCGCAAAACGGCGCGGCGTGCTGATGAGATCGTGACGGCGCTCGTGATTCCTGAGCGCTCCCCCCCATCCCGCTCGACGTTTCTCAAGCTAGGCAGCCGCAAGTATTTGGTGATTTCGATTGCGATGGTGGCAGTCACGGTGGACTTGGACAACGCAGCGCGCATCGTCGATGCGCGCGTGGTGGTGGGGGCCTGTTCGGCGGTGGCGCAGCATCTGCGCCCGCTCGAAACAGCGTTGCGGGGTGCGAGTTTGCTCGATGCTCATCGGCTGGTCGAAGCCAGCCACTTCGATGTGCTCACGCCCATGGATGATGTGCGCGGCACACGCGCCTTTCGGTTGCATGCCGCGCAAGAACTGGTGGTACGGGCTTTGCAGGAGCTGGCGCGATGACGTTTACGAGTTTGCGGGTGAACGGGGTTGATCGGCAGGTGGCGGCTTTACCCGCCAAACGTCTGGCCTATGTGCTGCGCGAGGATCTGGGGTTAACGGGCACCAAGATCGGCTGCGACGCGGGCGATTGTGGTGCCTGCACCGTGCTCTTGGATGATGCCCAGGTCTGCGCCTGCATCACGCCGCTTGGCGCTTGCGCAGGCCGTGCGGTGATCACCGTTGAGGGTTTGAGCGCGGAGGGTGTGCCCAACGCCTTGCAGCGAGCCTTTGTCGAGCAAGGTGCAGCGCAGTGCGGTATTTGTACGCCGGGTATGCTGATGGCAGCGACCGCGCTGCTTAAAGAAATTCCGCAGCCCACCGAAGCGCAGATTGAAGCTGCCCTGAGCGGTGTGCTGTGCCGCTGTACCGGATATCGCAAGATTATCGAGGCGGTGCTGAAAATTGGCTTGACGGTTGACGCTGGTGATGGTGGTGTCGGCACGCGCCTTCCCCGCCTGGATGGCCCCGCCAAAGTGACTGGCGCAGAAAAATTCGGCGCAGACTTGGTGCCGCCCGATTGCCTCGACCTGCGCATCATCCGCTCGCCGCATCCGCGTGCGCGCTTTGTCATTGGTGACCTCGCTGCCTTTCGCGCAGACTACCCGCAAGTGCTCGACATGATCACGGCCGCTGATGTGCCGGAGAACCGTTTTGCCGTCTTCCCCACACCGAAAGACCAGCCAGTGTTGGCCGATGGTCATGTGCGCTTTCGCGGCGAAGCGGTGCTAGGCTTGATCGGAGAACGTGATGCTTTGGCAGAGATTCCGCTTTCCGCCATTCCGGTGGATTGGCAGGTGGAGGTGCCGCTCGAAACGACCGAGGCTGCGCTCACCGCTACCGGTGATTTGCTCCATGATTTCGCGCCCGACAATGTGCTCTGCCGAGGCCGCGTGGTCAAAGGCGAGGCCACTGCCGCGCTCGCCCAAGCCGCATTCACCGCGACTGGCGAGTTCACCACCGGCCATGTGGAGCACGCCTACATCGAGCCTGAGGCAGGCTACGCTGAGGTTTTGCTGCAAGACGGCGTAGAGCGGGTTCGTCTCTTTGTTTCGACCCAAACCCCGGTGATGGATAAAGAAGAAGTGGCGCGCGTGCTCAAGCTTTCGCACTCACAGGTGCATATCATTCCTTCCGCTATTGGCGGCGGGTTTGGCGGCAAGCTCGATATCGCCGTGCAGCCGCTAGTTGCGGTGGCGGCATGGAAGATTCGCCACACGCTCAAGCGCGCTGTGCGGCTGGTCTATACACGGCCTGAGTCGATGATTTCGACCACCAAACGACACCCCGCGCGGATCCGCGCAAGCTTGGGTTGTGACTCGGCGGGCAAGCTCATCGCAGTTGATTTTGCGGCTGATTTCAATACCGGTGCGTATGCCTCATGGGGCAGCACAGTCGCGAATCGTGTGCCCGTGCATGCCAGCGGCCCCTATGCCGTGCCGCATGTGCGAGCGCTTACGCGGGCCGTCTACACCAACAATGCGATTGCCGGGGCGTTTCGCGGCTTCGGCGTACCACAAGCCTGCATCGCCACCGAGCAATTGATCGACGATTTGGCCACGCAAGCAGGCATTGACCCACTGGAGTTTCGCTACCGCAATGCGATCCGCGCGGGCGACCAAACTGCCACCGGGCAAACCCTGTATGCCAGTGCTGGCCTGGATCAATGTCTGGATGCCCTAAGACCCGCTTGGAATAATGCGCTTCAAGCATGTGCCGTGAAGAATGGCTCTGGTATTGGGCCTTCAGACACCCATACGAAGCGCTATGGCGCAGGCATCGCCTGCATGTGGTACGGCATTGGCAACACCGTGATCGCCAACCCTTCGACGATGACGATTGGCTTGAAGCCCAATGGCCGATTCATGCTCTACAACGGCGCGCAGGAAATCGGCCAGGGCACTTACACCATCATGCCGCAGATCGCCGCCACCGCGCTTGCCGTGCCGGTAGCGCTGATCGACCAACTCCACAGCGACACGGATTTGACTGAAGACGCGGGCAAGTCGTCGGCCTCGCGACAGACCTTTGTTTCGGGGAATGCCGCCCGCTTGGCGGGCGAAGACCTGCGCCGCCAATTGCTGCGCCTGGCCGGGTTTGACGAGGATGCTCCCGCGCAGCTTTCATTCTCCCAAGGCCGCCTTCGCGTCGCGCTAAACAACCAGGCCAAAGAGATCGACTTGCTTTCACTGGATCAAAACGAGCAGGGCGATGTGGCGCTTGGGCGCGGCTACTTCAGCCCCGCCACCGTGCCGCTAGACGCAAACGGGCAGGGCGTGCCTTATGCCACCTACGGCTTCGCGGCGCAAATCGCCGAGGTCGAAGTCGATCTCAAGCTGGGCACGGTCAAGGTGTTGCACGTACACGCCGCGCACGATGTCGGCCGGGCGATCAACCCCACTTTGGTCGAAGGGCAGATTCACGGCGGCATCGCACAAGGCCTGGGCCTGGCGCTGATGGAGGAATACGTGAGTGGCAAAACCGACAATTTGCACGACTATCTCATCCCGACTATCGGCGACATTCCGCCGATCACCACCCACTTGATCGAAGACCCGGAACCAGTTGCGCCTTATGGTGCGAAAGGCGTGGGTGAACCGGCTTTGATTCCCACTGCGCCTGCGATCTTTAACGCGATTCGCCATGCACTGGGGTGGGGGCGGGGGCGGCATGTGGCGACGACCCCGGCGACCCCGGACCGGCTCTATCGCGCCATTTGCATGGTGTCCGATACCCCACCCGTCGCTTAGATTCCGCCGAGTTGGTCTGCGAGCGGCGGGCGCTCGGCGTTCGGGTTCAGCCGGCGCTGTACGAACCGGAAGCTGACTCACCATTGGATGCCACTGTGACGGGCAGCATCGACGGCGACCCCGCAAGCGTTTTCAACAGCAACCCAAAATCTTGGGCACACATCGGGCGGGCGTATAAAAAACCTTGGATTGAGTCGGTCCCATGGGCGCGCGAGAAATCCAGTTGCGCTGTCGTCTCAACGCCTTCTGCGACAAGGTGCAGGTCGAGGCTTTGCGCCATCGCGATAATCGATGCGGTGATTTTGGAGGCGCTACCTTGCTTGTCGCAATCCATCACGAACGAACGGTCGATCTTCAGTTCGTCAATCGGAAACCGGCGCAGATGGGTCAGCGAGGAAAAGCCAGTTCCGAAATCATCCAGCGCCAACCTCACCCCGAGCTGTTTAACCGCCGCGAGCGTTTCAGTGACTTGGAGACCGCTCTCGATGATCGCCGACTCGGTTAATTCGAGACACAACGACTGCCCCGGCACCCCGGCTGCTGACAGTGCTTCTTTGATGGTCTCATACAGATCAGGCTGGTTCAGTTGCTGGCTTGAAACGTTCACCGAAATCATCGGCGGGGACTGATGCTCTTCGCACCAGCGGGAAAATTGCTGCAAGGCTTCGGCAAGCACCCAAGCACCGATGCGCGAAAGGAGGCCCGCTTCCTCGGCGGTTGCCAAGAAGTGCAGTGGTGTCAAAAGGCCACGAGTCGGATGTCGCCAGCGCAGCAATGCCTCCACCCCGCTTAGCACGCCGCTATCGGTCGTCACTTGCGGTTGGTAGTAAAGGGCAAATTCCCCGCGATCTATCGCTTGGCGCAGTTCATGCTCAATGGTTATGCGCTGCAAACTGGAGGCGTGCAGGCTGGCGGAAAAGAACTGGAAACCCTGGATTCCGACAGTGTCAGCAGATCGGGCACCACGCATTGCCATGGCGGCGTGCTTGAGAATGTCCTCTTTGTCGATGCTGTCCTGGGGGAAAACTGCGGCACCAATGCGGCAGGAGACGACCAACTCTTTGCCCGCAACGAGGAACGGCTCGCCAGCGCGCTCTAGCAGGCGGCGTGCGACGGTCATCGCGTCAGCTGCTTTGTCCATCACGGGTAGCAGAACGCTAAAGTCATCGCCGCTACCCCGGGTCACAAATGGGTCAGATCGGGATGGCGCGCCGCGAGCGATCATGTCGCTTTCTCGCAGGCAGCCGATCAGGCGTTCAGAAACATTGTGCAGCAGCTCATCGGCCACAGCATGGCCCAGCGCGTCATTGAGCTGTTTAAACCGGTCCAGCCCAATGTGCAGTATCGCGCCGACGCTGTTTTGCCGCACTGCCTGTTTGATCGCCCAATCAAGACGAATCAGCAGCGCGTCCCTGGTTGGCAATCCGGTGAGTTGATCGATGCGGATCCATTGGTCGCGCGAGGCTTTGACGACCAGTGAATTTCGGATTCGCAAAGCCAACTCGCGGGTATCGACCGGCATGATCAGGCAATCGGCAGCACCCGCGTCAAGCGCCCGCAATCGCAGCGACAATTTTGAGGAGATGCTCAGGACAATGACACCGATTCGCTTGAGTCCGTGATCTGACTTCAGTCGCTGCAATGCCGCCATCCCTAGCTCGGGCTGGTCGCCAAGCTCCAGAACGATCAGGTCTGGTGCGTAGTCGAGTACCGAATACACGGTCGACTCGTCGGTTCCTATGCAACGAACCAAAAGGTAGCCTTCGCCGCGCAGCGCCGTCGAGAGACTGGCGTGATTGACAGGCTCATCGCTGATGAACAGCAAGCGAGGTTGGGCATCCTCGGCGTGGGTCTTCTCAGCGGCCTTGGTGGTCAATCCGGCGGAGAATGGTTTGGAAGGGCTTGTCTCAGGCATCTTTTTGACTCTCAGTGACGCTCCCGCTTGGCAACCAAGAAACCGCTGAATAAGTGTCAAAAAAGCAGATTGCTGCAGGTTCGCTTCTCAGTGCAAAGTTAAGACATCGACCAGGAGGTTTGGCCCGGCTATCAGCGTTTCCTTGGTGAGCTTGGGCTGATTTTGCAGCGAGTGCTGACCAGAGTTCTACGCTACTTTACCTCGCCTAGTGGGCGTAGGGTATCGGTAACAAGAATTCACTTTTGTGATTCCACTTGCTCTACTGGCGGGAGCAGAATTGCGGCTACGAGAGATTTGACACCGGGTACGGAGTCGTGTCGGTCTACTCGGCGCTCCCGGTGAGCGGCCTTACCGGGAGCATAGTGAACGCCCCCCCAAAATGGTGATGAAGATTTTTGGTCTACAGCGTTGGTTGCAGGACTACTGCGAAGGTATCCCGCAAATCGTGGGCGGGCTGATTGTCGCCGCGCATTCTGAGCAGCTAACGACCAGGGCGGCTTGGCCCGCCGATGGTCGCCATAACAGCCAACTATTAGGCGGCGCGAATAGCGCCCTACAGCGCGGTATGCCAGTCTTGGTCGCGCCGGCGTTGGCAAGCGGTGCGATCCAATTCAATCGCGTGATTGCCGTACCTCTGCGCTCAGACCGCCAAATTTTTGGTGCGCTGGCGCTGGCGCTGCTGGTCGAAGACAGCAAAGAGGCAGACCAATTGCTCAAAGGTCTGGTCGAAGCCAGTGCCAGCATTACCGAAACCGATGACGCAACTGGGATGGCCTCTCGTGACAGTCATGCGCCCGCTGCCTTGCACCTGATCGAGACGTTTTGTCGACAAAGTTCGCTGCGCGATGGTGCTTGGGCGATGGTCACTGAACTGCTACCAGCGCTGGGTGCGCATCGCGCGACGCTCGGTGTGTTGCAGAGTGCGTCGATGCAGGTGGTTGCCATTTCGGGGATTACCGATTTCAAACAAGAGCAAGATCTGGTGCGCTTGATGGCGGCTGCGATGCACGAAGCGGGCGACCAAGCTGCTCTGGTTACCTATCCGTACCGACCGACACAACGGGTTCGGCTGACGCTGGCACACTCTTCACTGCACCAGCGCACAACCATGGCAGTGGCCACGCTTCCTCTGATACACCAGCGCCAGTTGGTCGGCGCGCTGCTGGTGGAATGGCAGGCGGTGGCCGTGCCGCCGGTCGCGGCGATCCAGTTGCTGGAAAGCGTGGGCTCGATCGCTGCGCCATTGGTGGCCTTGACCGAGCAGGCAGAGCGCTCATGGACGCAACGAAGCACGGCAGCTTTGCGTCGCTTCAGAACGCGCATCACGACTGCTGGTGATCCGGTACCCAAGCTGCTCATGGCAGGGGCCGCGCTCGTGTTGGTACTTGCCACACTGATCCCTCTGGACTACCGGATTGGCGCACCGGTGCGGGTGGAAGGTGCCGAACAGCGCGTTGTCGCCGCTGCAATGGACGGCTTTCTACAACGCATTTTTGCCAAACCCGGTGATATTGTGCGTGCGGGCACGGTGCTGGTCGAACTTGCCAACCAAGACCTGCTCTTGGAGGAGCGCAGGTGGGCGAGCGCGCTCGCGCAACACGAAAACACCTACGCTGCGGCTCTGGCGCGCTCTGACCGAGGGCAATTTGTCGTCGCTCAGGGGCGCGCGAGTGAGGCGGAAGCCCAGCTTAAGTTAGTGCGGCAGCAATTGGCGCGTACCAAGCTCATCGCACCCATCGATGGCATCGTGCTCAAAGGTGACCTCGGACAGCTACTCGGCGCGCCGGTTCAAAAGGGTGATGTACTGCTCACCATTGCCCCTGCTGAGCGCTATCGCTTGATCGTTGAAATCGACGAGCGGGACATTGCCAGCGTTGCCGTCGGGCAGCGTGGGCATTTGGCCTTGGCCAGCGCGCCTTCGGAAAAACTGCCGCTCATGGTCACCCGCATAACCCCGGTGGCGGTCGCGCGCGATGGCCGCAATGCATTTGAGGTTGAGGCCATGGTCACGCAAGCGGGCAGTTCGTTGCGGCCAGGTTTACAGGGAATCGCCAAAATTGTGGTCGGCGAACGTTCGGGTGCTTGGATTCTCGGACACCGGGCATGGAATTGGCTGCGTCTGGGTGTCTGGCAATGGGGGCTTTAGGGTGAGCACGCCTCTATTGAGCAGCCATTGGTATCGGGTCGCGAGCCTGCGCCCGCGCGTGCGGGCGCATGTGACTGTCCAGCGCCAGGAATCTCGTGGCCAGGTTTGGTACGTCCTGTCGGACACGGTGTCGGCGCGGCAGCATCGACTCAATCAGCCGGCTTATCAGATCATCGGCCGGCTCGACGGACACCGAACGGTTCAAGAGGCCTGGAACGCGGTGCTCGATGGGTCGCCAGATGAGGCACCTTCACAGGAAGAGGTGCTCGAACTGTTGCAAAGATTGGCGGGGGCCGGGTTACTGCAAGGCGCGCCGATCCCGCATACGGACAATGTGTTGCAAACGGCCGAGCGCACCCGCGCACGTCGCCAGCGCGTTCTGCTCAACCCGTTTTCCTTTCAATTGCCATTGGGCGATCCCAGCGCCTGGCTGGTGCGTTTGGACGGCGTGGCACGGCTGATTTTTCGCCCGCAGGTTTTTTGGCTTTGGCTTCTGGCGCTAAGCGTGATCGGGATGATTGCCTTGAGTGAACTACCCGGCTTGCAAAGCCATTTTTCAACCCATTTTTTGGGGACTAATGCAGCTTGGCTGATGGTGGCTGTCTATCCGGTCATGAAGCTGATCCACGAGCTGGCTCATGCCATGGCGGTGCGCCGTTGGGGCGGGGAAGTGCATGAAATCGGCATCGGGTTGCTTTTCTTCATTCCGGCACCGTATGTGGACGCTTCGGCGGCTAGCAGGTTTCCGAGCCGGATGCAACGGGCTTTTGTCGGAGCAGCGGGGATCGCCGTGGAGATGACGGTCGGTGCGATAGGGTTTGTGATGTGGTGGTTGTCAGAACCGGGTTGGACCCACAACCTGGCCTTTGCGATTTTTGTGACCGGCATCGCATCGAGCGTACTGTTCAATGGCAATCCACTGCTGCGTTTTGATGCCTACCACGTACTGTGTGATGCGCTTTCATTGCCGAACCTGGCGCAGCGCAGCGGCGCATGGTGGTCGAGCCACTTGCACCGCTTCGTTTTGGGGGGTGGTGCTGAAATGTCGCCGCACGCGTTGAGCGAGCGCAAATGGCTATGGCTCTATGCACCGGCCTCACTCCTGTATCGCATGCTTTTGGGTGTTGCGCTGGTGATTTGGCTGGGTGGACAGTGGGTCTGGCTGGGGATTTTGGGTGCGGTCTACATCGCTTTCACGGTACTGCTGAAGCCGATCTTTTCTTGGACGAAGCATGCGCTCTCCGCGGCTGCCGCCAATCGATCGCCGCTCGGGGCGCGCCTGCGACTGGTTGTGGCTGCGAGTGTGGTGCTGGTGCTGCTGTTTCTTGTGCCGCTGCCGCTATCTACGGTGTCGACCGGCGTGTTGTGGCTTCCGGATGATGCCCAGCTCAGGCCCAAAGTCGATGGGTTTGTGATTGAGGTGCCGGTGCGTGACGGAGCGCAAGTCCAGGCCGGCGACCTGATCGCACGTCTCGACAATCCTGAATTGCATTCCAAACGCGAATACCTGCTGAGCAATTTGGAAGGCATGCACGCGGAGCGCTTCCAGCAGCTTTTGCGCGACCCTAACGCGGCCCAGAAAATAGTGTTGGAGTTGGATCGTGTCCAATCAGAAATTGAGCGCGTCGACGAACAGATTGCAAACTTGACAGTACGTGCGCAGATTGACGGAATCCTTGCACTCCCGCGCCAATCCGATTTACCCGGAAGCTATCTCAAGCAGGGTGGCATGATTGGACATATTCTTTCGCCCGGCGTGCTGCGCGTGCGCGCGGCGGTGACCAATGACGATGTGCGCCTTGTCAGAGACCGTGATTACGGCGCGACGGTGCGTTTGTCGGAAAGTCCGCAAGCAAGCTACGTCGCGGTGCGCAGTCTCGATGTGCCCGCGGCGAGCCACCGCGTACCTAGTCTCGCACTGACGGAAAAGGGCGGCGGCGTGCTCGTCAATGACCCAGCCGGGAAGGACGGCTTGGACATCGTTGAACCGGTATTTTTGATTGATCTTCGGTTGCCTGAGCAGACCCCCGGTCACTTTGGTGGGCGCGCTTGGATACGATTTGACCACGGCTCGGAGGCGCTCGCCTGGCAACTTCAGCGAAGGGCGCGGCAACTCTTTCTAAAACACTTTTCGCCGAGCAGCTGATCGATGTTCCATTCCGTACTTCCAACACCTGGCCCGCTCTGGGGCGACTATCCGGAACGGCGGGCACCGGGTTTTCGATGGCATAGTGGCATCGAAGCCCGGCTTCTCGATGGGTTCGACAGTTTGTGCGCACGTGTGGCAGCGCACACGCGCTTCGGTGACCATCAATGGTTGCGTGATGTGCATGCCGCGCAGTCGGCCTTGGCGGCGGTCGATGAGGCAAGCGCCGTTACACAGGTTCGCGCGCTGGTCTTGCAGCAAGGATTGAGTCGGGAGGCGATTACGCAAGGGCTGGCCTTGGCAGCCCATTTGAGCTGCGAGCACCTGAACCGCCAGCCGTTCGACACGCAACTGGTCGCAGCACGCGCCATCCTTGAATGCCGCGCGGCAGAAATGGCGACTGGGGAAGGCAAGACTTTGGCGGTCGGCTTGGCGGCGGCGGTCGCCGCCTTCGCTGGCATGCCCGTGCACGTGGTGACGGCCAATGACTATCTGGTTCAACGCGATGCAGAGGACATGCGATTCTTGTATTCTGCGTTTGGCCTAAGCGTGATGCACATTACCCAAGCGACTGGACGTGATGCCCGTGCCCGCGCTTACCACTGCGATATCGTCTACGTGACCGCTAAAGAGGTGGTTTTTGACTATCTGCGTGATGGCTTGGCGCAGCGCGAGGCGCACGCAGCTGTAGCGGGCAACAGTCATGATGCCGTGAGGCGGCGCGAACCACAGCGCCTACTGCGTGGGCTTTGCATGGCGATCATTGATGAAGCCGACGCAATTTTGATCGATGAGGCACGCATTCCATTGATTCTTTCGCGCTCGGTTGTCGGCCCTTTTTCTCAACGCCACGCACAGACCGCCTTGAGTTTTGCGCGCACCTTGCGCCTAGGCGTGGATTTTGTGATTGACGCGGCGCGACGTACTGTCGAACTTACTCCGGCGGGATGCCTGCTGGCAGATCGTGCCGCCGACCAGCTAGCGCATGCGTGTGCGTCGGGGGTTTGGCGCAACCGCTTGCATCGCGAGCACACGATTTGCACGGCGCTCGCCGCGCTGCACTGCTACCAGCGTGACCTGCAATACTTGCGCAGAGATGGCGCGATCCAGATCATTGACGAGAATACCGGCAGAGTCGCCGCAGGGCGAGTTTGGTCAAGCGGGCTTCACCAACTGGTTGAGACCAAGGAAGGTTGCGCTACAAGTCCGGAAACCGAAACTGTTGCGCAGCTCACCTATCAGCGATTTTTCAGGCGCTATGTGCGGCTGGGTGGGCTAAGCGGAACGCTGCGCGAAGTGCGCGGTGAGTTGTTGACGACCTATGGGCTGCGTACCCGTTCGGTGGCGTTACGCAAGCCAAGCCAGCGGCGGGCGCTTGCGACCAAAATTTACGCAGATCGTAGGGCGCTTTGGGCGGCGGTGATTGCGCGAGTGATCGAAGTTCACGCAACCGGTCGCCCGGTGCTGGTCGCGACGGAAAGCGTTGCGGAGGCGCGTCATCTGGCGCATTTGCTGACGCAGCGCCACTTGCCACACACCGAGCTGCATGCAAGCAACGACGCAGAAGAGGCGCTCTGTGTGGCTAGGGCAGGGCAGCGCGGTGTGATTACGGTGACGACGAATATTTCCGGACGCGGTACCGACATCGTGATCGGCGCGGCCGTAGCGGCGTTGGGCGGTTTGCACATTATTAGTTGCCAGCTCAACGGTGCGCGGCGCATTGATCGCCAGCTTGCGGGACGCGCTGGGAGGCAGGGCGACCCGGGATCGGTTGAAACCTTGCTTAGCGTTGAGCACCCGCTCTTGCGGGCCGCCATTCCAACTTGGCTATGCAAAAGCAGTCTCGCATTCGCGTCGCGACTCCCGAATCGCGTGCTGCGGTGGGTTTTGTCACTGCCGCAGCGGGCTGAAGAAATGCGGCATGCCGCACAGCGTCGTCGCCTGATTGAAGAAGATGAGAAATTGGAGAGTAAGCTTGCGTTTGCTGGCGTATCTGAGTAGGGTGTCGAGTGAAAAATGTCGTGTTTGAGAGTCAATGAGAGTTGAATTGAAAGTTGCTGCGTCGGGTGTGGCCGGTCAGGCGAACTCCCCTGATGCTCGTGGCGTTGCGGGCAGGCATTTGGCCGTGCTCGCGATGCTGATGGTCGGGGCGGGAATCCATTGCTCGGCTGCCGCGCAGTCGATGGTCGGTTGCCTTATCGAGGCAGAACGCACCGTGGAAGTTGGCAGCCCGGTCGTCGGGATTGTCAGTGTGGTCAACGTTGAGCGTGGGGATCGTGTTACCCGTGGTCAAGTGCTCGCTGAGTTGCGCGCACCGCTGGAACGGGCGGCCCTGCGCGTGGCGACCTCGCGGGCCGAATCAAACGCCGAAGTTCAGGCCGCGCAGGCCAATGCCACCTACAACCGCGACCGCATGGTGCGGGCGGAAGAGTTGTTTCGGCAGAAGTTCATTTCCCAACAAGCGCTCAATCAGGCGCGCGCAGAGTCCGAAGTAGCAGATCAAAAGCTGACACAGGTGAAGGAGCAGCGCGAACTCTCGCAGCAGGAGCGTGATGTCGCGCTGGTGCAGGTGACACAGCGCATCATTCGCAGCCCCATCGATGGCGTAGTTGCTGAGCGGTTTGTCACATCAGGCGAGCGCGTTGATGAGAAACCTCTGCTGCGCATCGCCAAGATTGATCCCTTGCGCGTGCAACTGGTCGTGCCACTGAGCATGTACCAGAAAGTTCGGGTAGGGGATGCGCTGATGATCGTGCCTGAACTCCCGGATGCCGCACCGGTTTCCGCACGGGTCAAGATGATTGACAAGGTGGTCGATGCGGCCAGTAATACCTTTCGGGTGCATCTGGAGTTGCCGAACCCGGCGGGTGCGTTGCCCGCCGGGCTGCGCTGTCGCGCCGATCTTGCTGACGGGCGGCGAGTGCCTGCTGCGCGTTTGGCTGATCGCAGCACTGAAGTGCCTGGCAATGGCGGGCCGTCTCAGCCACCCGGGACATTCAAATTAGATCGCAATCTATGCCTGCCGCCGCGATGTCAAAAACTACCCGCCCGTCGATGAATTCGCGACTGCATGTCGAGGAACTGGAGCCGAGGATACTGTACTCGGCGGATGCCGCTGCATTGCTCGGCGTTCCCGCGCCCTTGTCGCAATCGTTGACCCAGTCCTTGCCTGCTGGCAGCCAGCATAGTGTCGCGTTTGAAGCGCAGCTCAACCAAACGTCGGCGCGGGAAATCGTATTTGTCGATGCCCGTGTCCCCAATGCCATGCGTTTGGTGGATGAAATTGTGGCGCGGCGCGATGCCGAGCGAATGCTCGATGTCGTGATGCTCACTGAGGGTGATGCCCTGGTGCAGATAGAAAGCGTACTGGGGAACGAGCAGAATCTGCGTGCGATCCACATCATCTCTCACGGCAGCAGCGGTTCGCTCGCGATTGGCGATACGGTGCTGGACGCGAATGAACTGTTGCGGCGGCGGGCCGCCATTGCGGCGTGGGGACAAGCGCTTTGCGCTGAGGGGGACATACTTCTCTATGGTTGCGATGTCGCGCAAGGGGAGCTTGGCCGTTCGTTTATCCACACAATGGCAGATTTGACCGGTGCTGATGTGGCCGCCAGCCACGATCTCACCGGTGCCGCAGGGCAGGGCGGGGATTGGACGCTGGAGGAAAATGTTGGCCAGGTCGCCACGCAGACATTGCTCAGCGACCCTCAAACACCCGTGGCATGGGAAGGCACGCTGAACCTGCGCCCACAGGGCGGCGAGACGCTCGTCAATACGGTGATCCCAGGACCTAGCGAAACCGCGCCGACCAGCGGCCAGAGCGTCGCGTTGGCCGCGAACGGCAGTTCCGTGGTGGTATTCACCGACTATGGTTCCACGGGGGGGGACGTTTTTGCGCAGCGCTACGACGCGTTTGGCGCGACTATAGGTGGGCTGATCGCAGTTAATACATCCACGCTAAACGGGCAGGATTATGCGGCAGTGGCCATGGCTGCGGACGGCCGATTCGTGGTGGTGTGGAGCGACAATGGCCAAGATGGTGACGGACTCGGTATCTACGCTCGCGTGTTCGATGCCTCGGGCAGTGCGGTGACTTCCGAGTTTCAAGTCAATGCAGTTTCAGTAGGTTCGCAAGACAGTGCTGCAGTTGCCATGGCTAACGATGGGTCGTTTGCTGTCACATTTACGTCGTTCCAAGCTGGCAGCAACGAGATCGTCGTGCGACGATTCGCAGCGTCAGGTGCTGCCATTGGCGGCGATGTCATGGTCAATAGCACATCGCTCAACGAGCAGCTGGCTCCGGCGATTGCCATGCACACCGACGGTAGTTTTGTGGTGGTCTGGATGAGTTACGCCGACGACGATGCCTTGCCCAGCTATGGCATTTATGGCCAGCGGTTTTCATCGACTGGTGTCGCACTGGGCGGCGAGTTTTTGATCAACACGACCACCGCTTTTGATCAAACGTCCCCCACCATTGGAATGGATGGGGCCGGAAAGTTCACGGTCGCTTGGGGCAGTGATCAACAAGATGCCGACGGAAGTTATGGTATTTTTGCCAGGCAGTTCGACGCGAATGGGGTTGCTTTAGGCAGCGAATTTCAGATCCATACCACCACGACAAGCACGCAAAGCGATCCCAGTATTGCCGTGCGCTCAGATGGGCAATTCGTGGTCACTTGGGAAAGCTTCGGCCACGACGCGCCAGGCACCTTAGGGATTTACGCACGCCGTTTTGATGCGGCGGCTGCGTCACTGGGCGCCGAGATTTTAGTCAACAGCCATACGCTAGGCGATCAGCGCTGGCCTTCGGTGGCCATGGTTGGGAATAGCGTGGTGATCGTGTGGGCCGGGGGGAGCGCTACGGATTTGGATGGTGGGGTATCACTGCAACGGTTTTCGATTGCCGGGATTACCGTGGGGCCGCTCGTCGGCAGCGTGACCGAAGCTGGCGGCACAGCCACGTTTACGGTGGTTTTGACCGATGCCCCGAGTGCGGACGTGACTCTCACGATCCTGCTTCCGAGCACTCCGTTGGAATTTTCTGTCAGCGCAACTTCGCTGACCTTTACGAGCGCCAACTGGAACAATGCGCAAACCGTTACGGTAACAGGCCTCGACGACAGCATTGTCGATGGCAATCGAGCATTCGTCGTGACTTTGAGCGCTGCGGTGAGTGTGGATACCGCTTACAACGGCCTCAACCCGGCGAATGTTGCGGGTGTCAACTTGGATGATGATGTGCAGAGCACGATTGTCGTCAACACGGTCAACGATGTAGTGGACGGTGATACCAGCAGTCTCTACGCTTTGTATGCCAATCCCGGCGCGGACCTGCGCATCAGCCTGCGTGAGGCGATGATTGCGGCGAACAATTCGCCGAACGGGCCGGGCGGCGAAGACCGGATCCATTTCAACATTGCCGATGCGCTCGTGAGCGGAGCGCACACGATCAATCTCACCAGTGCATTGCCTGCCCTTTTCCAAGCTGTTTCGATCAATGCCGCAACCGAGCCTGACTGGGCGACTGCATCGCGTCCGGTCGTCGTGCTCACCGGTGGTGGAACGGTGGATCGGGGGCTTCGGTTATATGCAGGTTCAGATGGCAGTAGTGTGCGCGGCCTGGTGATTCACGGGTTTGTAGTGAATGGGATCGACATTGCGAGTAGCCATGGCAATACCGTCACGGGCAATTACGTTGGTACCGATCAGTCTGGCACTAATGCTGTTGCAAATCAAATTGGCATCAATGTTTGGAATTCAAACAATACCCAAATTGGCTTGGCCGGTGCGAACCAGGGCAACTTGATCAGCGGCAATTCGAGTATGGGCGTGTACGTCGGCGGAGGTTCGACCGGTACGCGAATACAAGCTAACACCATTGGACTTAATGCCGCCGGGTCCGCGGCGATTCCGAATGGTCGCGGTGTCATGATCGAAACGGCGAACGGCAGTGTTGTTGGCGGGACGACAGCGGCTGCACGCAACGTCATCTCAGGCAATCTGGCATCTGGCGTGGATTTGCTCAATGGCGCAGCGGGCAATAGCTTGTTGGGCAACTACATCGGAACCGATGCAAGCGGACTGATTGCCATAGGAAACGAGGTTGGCGTAAATCTGAGTGCCGCCGGTGTCAACGCCATCGGTGGCGGGCTTGCCGGCGAACGGAACGTAGTCGCTGGTAACACGCGCTCTGAACTCCGGATCCAAAACGGTGGTGGCGACACGGTCCGCGGCAACTTCTTCGGTACTGATCGGACTGGTAACGCGGCACTCAGCGTCGTCAGCGCCAACGCGGTCGATTTCGCGAATACGGCTGTAGGCATCACCTTTGGTGGGAGCAGTGCCAACCAAGGCAATGTGGTAGCGGGCTGGTTTTATAGCGGACCCACTGCCAGCGGTGGTTATGTTCTCGAAGGAAATCGCTTCGGTATTCAAGCGAGCGGCACAGGTTTTTTTGGAATTTCTGGCGGCGTCTATATCGATTCAAGCAACACCAGAATCGGGGGAACGGCAGCAGGAGCGGGCAACACCATCGCAGGAAATACTGGCGGAATTTTTGTGCGCGGATTCCCTACGGCCAATGTGACCGGCGTATCGATTCTCGGTAACTCCATTTATGGCAACACCCTGCTTGGAATCGACCTTCAGGTGGGTGGCACCGGTGTGACTGGGAACGACGCCGATGATTCAGACGGTGGGCCGAACAATGCGCAAAACTTTCCGCTGCTGACCTCCGCCACGGTTTCGGGATTGTCGACCACAATCACCGGGCAACTGACTAGCACGCCGAATACAACCTTTCGAGTTGAATTTTTTGCGTCACCGAGCGGTCATTCGAGCGGGCACGGCGAGGGGCAGATATTCCTGGGTTTTGTTACTGTGGTTACTGATTCTGCCGGATTTGCTTCGGTTGATTCGACACACGGCGCAATTTCAATACCTGCAGGCTACGTCATCTCCGCCACGGCCACAGTCCAAATCAGTCCTGGGGTGTTCGGAGATACCTCGGAATTTGCGGCGAACGTGGTTGCGGTCGAATTGAATGCGGCCCCAGTGTTGGACAACAGCGGCACCATGTTGCTCAGTGATATTGACGAAGATGCCTTCGTCAATACGGGCGTTTCAGTGGCTGACCTGATCGCTTCCGCAGGCGGTGACCGCATTACCGATTCGAACCTTGGTGCCGTCGAGGGAATCGCCGTCACCGGGGTTGACAACACCAACGGGACTTGGATGTTTTCGATTGACGCGGGAACCACTTGGTGGTCCTTCGCTTTTCGCGGGGTCTCCACTACCGGTGCCGGCGATGCGTCCGTCGTGCTCCTCAATGATGCGGCGCGAGTTCGATTCTCTCCGGCGACCAACTACAACGGCCCGGCTGGCAACATCACATTCCGTGCTTGGGACACGACCACCGGACAACCGAGCGGCAGCTTCGGCATCGCGATTGGTGCGACCGGCGGGAGCACCGCATTCAGCGTTGCGAGCGAGACCGCGACACTTACGGTACGGCCGGTCAACGACGCCCCGGTCCTGACCAGCGTCTCCCTGAGTGTCAACGATGGCCAAACCGTCACCCTGACCCCGGCGCAGATCGGCGTGACCGACCCGGACAGCGGCAGCTTCACCTACAGCGTCACCGGTTTGAGCGGTGGCATCTTCCAACTGGCCAGCGCCCCGGGCAATGCCATCAGCAGCTTTAGCAGCGCCCAACTGGCCGCCGGACAAGTCCAGTTCGTCGACGACGGCGATGAACTGCCCCCCAGCTTCACCCTCCAAGCCAGCGACGGCGCCGCCAGCGCCAACCTGTCCAACCTGCTGGCTGCCACAGTGACCTACACCCCGGTCAACGACGCCCCGGTCCTGACCAGCGTCACCCTGAGTGTCAACGAAGGCCAAACCGTCACCCTGACCCCGGCGCAGATCGGTGTGACCGACGGAGTCGATTCAAAATTTCTAATCGCCGGCGTTGCCAGCCTGCCTGCGCCGAATAGTCCTCAAACTGCGATCTCCTCGTCCATCCCGGAAATTCGCTTGCCGCAACGACCGCTTGAAATCAATGAGCCATTGCGAGTGCAGCCGGATCTGCCGCCTACGGTCCAAACTCGATCTACGCCAAGCCAAGCTCAGCGCCCATCACCAGTGACTACAGGGAGTGATCTGGATTTGCAGGTGAATTTTGATGTAGCCGATTTCCAGTTTCAAAACTTACAACCCTTAACTCTCGATTTGCTCTCAAACGGTAAAGCGGCGGCACGTGATGGCCTCGGGGTTGAGGACGACGACAGGCCGGTGACGCGTGAAGATGGGGCCGACGAGATCACGATTGGCGAGGTTGCACAAGCTGCAGGTGTCGCACTCTCCGCAGGCATGATTTGGTGGGCATTGCGTGCTGGAGGCTTGCTCACGGGATTGCTCGTGTCAATGCCCGCATGGCGTCACGCCGACCTGTTGGCGATTTTGCCCGACGATGATGAGGACCTGTGGGATACCGACGAGGATATGGAGGCCAGTCGTGACGAAGCCGCGTTGGACAGTGTCTTGAGCGGCATCAGCTCAGAGAGGGGACGTTGAATCCCAAGCAAGCGGCAAGCTTTAGTCCGATCACTCGGCTTAGCCTGGGACTGGTCGCGATTTTTGTCAGTCTATTCATGCTGGCGGATATGCTGTTTGTTGCCGTCCTTCCTCAGGGAGAGCTAGACCGTCGCATACGAAAGCTCGCGGCTGAAAATTTGACCTCGCAAGTGTCGGTATTGATTGAGGCGAACGACTACAACGCGATTGGCAAAACGCTACAGGCGGTAATTAGGAGGGACCCCGAGATTCGCAGTATCACGCTCCGCCGTGCCGATGGACGGTCGTTGGCCCATGCAGGGCTTGGTTTGGCTCCGATGGAACCAGGGCGCAAACCTTCGGGCATCGATGAACTGCGTGTACCGGTTTCCTCGGGGAAGGGTATCTGGGGCGAAGTAGGGATTCGCTACGCCTCTCCCGCTAGCGGCGGAGTTATCCATTGGTTGAAGAATCCTACGGTGCAGATCGTCGCACTTTTGGCTATTGGCGGCTTTTTCGTGTGTTATGCCTATTTGCGCAGGGCGATGCACTACTTGAATCCGTCGGCCAGCGTTCCTGATCGGGTGCGCAAGGCTTTCGATTCGCTGGCCGAGGGCTTGGTGATCGTAGATCAGCAGTCACAGATCGTGCTTGCGAACCGGAAATTCCGGGAAATCCAGAGCCCTGCACATGCCGACCTCAATGGCAAGCCCCTCGACACGGTCGATTGGCTTCGAGCCGCAATTGCAGTGGATCGAACCCCTTGGAAGCACACCTTAAAAACGGGCGAGCCAATGGCAGATGTTGCGATCAATATCCCTTTGCCTGAGGGAACTACCATGCGTTTCCTCATGAATACGGCTGCAGTCACCGATAACAAAGGACGAGCTAGAGGATGCCTGATGACCTTTGACAACGTGACGGCTGTTCATGAGGCCAATGAAGAGTTGCGCGCGGCTCTATCCGACCTGGAGGGGTCGCGTAGGCGAATCGAAGAACAGAATGCACAATTGCGACACCTTGCCTCCCGTGACCCGCTCACTGGTTGTTACAACCGCCGCGCATTTTTTGAACTTGCAACAGAAATGTTCTTGCAAGCCCGCACCGGACATACGGCGCTGTGCTGCATGATGGCCGATATCGATCATTTCAAGCAATTCAACGACAGCTACGGGCATGCGGTCGGTGATCAAGTGATCCGGGTCGTCGCACGCACGCTTCAATCCAAACTTCGGGAAGGTGACCTGTTGGGTCGTTATGGTGGTGAGGAGTTTTGCATCGTGCTGCCTGGTGCGAACCCGAAAGTCGCCATGGAAGTCGCGGAGCGAATGAGGGCTGAAATCGAGGCAAGTGCGCGACGTTCAATTCGTGGTTTGGAAGTTATGCCGATCACTTCGAGCTTTGGCGTGGCGACGATTGGCGGTGCCAACCACTTGATTGAAGACCTGATCGATCAATCCGACCAAGCACTGTACAAATCCAAACAAGCGGGCCGCAATCGCGTGACACTTTGGGAGCCCGGCGCTTTGTCGCCAGCTTGAAAACCCGGGCGTGCCGCGTTTGATCCTCAAGAACGTAAGATGCCGGTTCTCGAAAACTGATTGTCCATTTGTCACACACCAAATTCATGCAGACCCCTCAACGGCTCGCCCAAGGCTTTTATTGGCAAGACATCAAAGTCGGCCAGCGCTTCATCACCTTTCGTCGCACGATTACCGAGACCGATTTGGTCAATTTCATCAGTGTGACCGGGATGCTCGAAGCGATCTTCATCGATGCCACTTTTGATGCAGGTGCGATCAAAGGCCGTCCGGTGCCCGCCGCGTTGACGTATGCGATCATCGAAGGCTTCATTCTGCAGTCGATGATCCAGGGCACTGGTTTGGCCATGCTGGAGTTGAGAAAAGACATCAAAGGCCCGGTGATGGTGGGTGATACAGTTGGGGCCAGGATTGAAGTGACCGCGATCCGCCCAACCTCGAAAAGCGGGCGGGCAGTGGTCACCTCGGTCATTACAGTGGACAATCAGCGCGGCGAGGAAGTGATGGTGTATGAAGCCAAGCGCCTGTTGGCGGGCAAACCTTAAGGAGCACTTCCATGACGAGACGACCTTTTTTGCAAGCAAGCGGCGTCTTGGCTGCCGCGTTGTTGGCGCGCGGTGTCGCAGCGCAGAGCGCGGCCTGGAAACCGACGCGCCCGATTCGCATCATTGTGCCGTTTGCACCAGGCGGTGTGACTGACATTCAAGCGCGCGCCATTGCCGCGAAGATGACTGACTCGCTCGGTTCGCCGGTGATTGTGGAAAACAAGCCTGGCGGCTCATCTGTGATTGGCGCGCGCGAGGTGATGCGTGCCGCGCCCGACGGACATACGATGCTTTACAACATTGCCACCATGGTGCAGTTGCCGCACCTGTACAAAGAGCCGCCCTTTGATCCGCTCAAAGACTTTACGCCGATTACCGCTGGGGCCTTTGGCGGCACGGTGCTGGTCGCGCACGAGAGCACGCCCTACAAAACAGTGGCTGAGTTGGTGGCCTTTGCCAAAGCCAATCCGGGCAAGATTCCATTTGCTTCGTTTGGTACGGGTTCCACCGCGCACTTGAACATTGAATTGCTCAAACGCCAAGCGGGTATCGACGTGATTCACGTGCCCTACCAAGGCAGCGCGGCGGCACATAAAGACTTGCTGGGTGGCCAAGTGCATTTGCTGTTTGACGGCGTGACCACCGCGATTACCAACAGCAAAGGTGGGCGCGTGCGTATGCTGGCGGCGGCTACCGAGGCGCGTATTCCGGCACTACCCGATTTGCCCACCATGCGTGAAGCCGGGTTTGATGTCGGCATCGACGGTTGGCTGGCCTTTTTCGGCCCAGCCGGTTTGCCGCAAGAAATTGCCGACACCTTGCAGCGCGAAATCGCCAAAGCAGTGCAGCACCCGGACCTTAAACGCTTGATTGTTGACGGCGGCTACGCGTTGGGTGGCATCAGCCAAAAAGACTTCATCATCCAAGTCAAGCGCAATTCCGACCAATGGGGCAAGGTGATCCGCGAGGCGGGCATCAGGCTGGAACAGTGAACGGGATATCTTGAACGCGCCGTTGTCCGCTGCTGCCAATCTGCTGCCCACCTACGAGCGGCGGGTGTCGCTCTCTGAACTGGTGGAAACGCTGGCCATCGATGGTTTTATTCTGCCCACCAGTGCGGAAAAACTGAAGGCAGACCGGCGCTTGACCAAGTTGATCGATCATCCCTTAAGTGTGATTGCCGATCAAAAATGGAAGTCGCTCCTGCCGCCGCACAAGGTGCTCACCCTCGATGCGCTTACCGAGTGGTATGCGGTTAAGTGCCAGCTCGAATACTTTCATATTGACCCGTTGAAGATCGACTTCACCCGCGTGGGTGAAGTGATGAGTGTCAATTACGCGCAGCGCTTTTCAATGCTGCCAATTGAGTACACCACCAAAGAATTGCTGGTCGCAACCTGCGAGCCTTTTCTTAATTCATGGGAGAAAGAGCTCTCGCAAATCCTGCGGGTTGAGATTCGTAAAGTTATTGCCAACCCGCAAGATATCGCGCGCTACACCACCGAGTTTTTCAGTCTCGCCAAGTCGGTCAAGGGGGCCAGCAGATTGGGCGGCATGGATGCCTCCAGCCTGAATAATTTTGAGCAGTTGGTCGAGCTGGGCAAGACCGGTCGCGCGATTGATGCCAATGAGCAGCACGTGGTTCGTGTGGTCGATTGGCTGC
>JANLTH010000171.1:0-23464 GCA_031362865.1 Burkholderiales bacterium
CACCACCCGCCCCAAAAATTCGCACAACCAACCACCCCGCTTCGTCCTAAACTGCCTATGCGTCACCTTGCAGATTTAGACGATAGACCCCTATTTCTTCCTGACCCCTATTTCTTCCACAGGGCGTTGCGGAAATTAACCTAGTGGGTTATTATTTGAGTATGGAAAAGGGCATTCCGCACTGCAAACTGTCGCTTGTCCAAGGGTTGATTGATGCGGGAAAGCTGCGAACCACGTATGCAGCGCGAGCCGGTGCGGTTGCATTGGGACTCGATTTTTCTGGCATGGTGGCCGTGTTGAAGGCGCTCACTCCCGCTGATTTCTACAAAAGCATGACGGTGCACACCGATCATACCGTTTGGCAGGATGTCTACCGGCCGAGCACTGCCGCCGGCGACGTGTATCTGAAGTTGACCGTGATCGACGATGTGCTGGTGGTTTCTTTCAAGGAGCTTTAAACATGAAATGCCCTGCATGCGGCGGCGCGCCTCTCATCCAAGATACTCGCGACCTGCCCTACACCTATAAAGGCGAAGCTACCGTGATTTCGGCGGTTTCAGGCGAGTTTTGCCCGGCTTGCGCGGAGTCGGTTTTGGATGCGACCACCTCTGATCGTGTGATGCGCGAAATGCGCGCCTTCTCCAGGCAGGTCAACGCCGCCATCGTGGACCCCAACTTCATCGCGCAAGTGCGCAAGCGGCTTCACTTAGATCAGCGGCAGGCCGCGGAACTCTTTGGCGGCGGTGTCAATGCCTTCTCGCGATATGAAACCGGCAAAACCAAGCCACCGCTGGCGTTGGTCAAGCTGCTCAAAGTGCTGGACCGACACCCAGACCTCTTGAGCGAAGTCCGGGCAGCTTAGCGAAGCCTCGATCATTGATGCGATTTCGTCGCTGACAAGGTGGCGAACGTTTTCAAGAACTCCGACGTTTCGAGGTCATTCCATTTCTAAATCATTACGATATGTCGTTGCCCCTTCCTAGCCGTGCTACGCGCACTGTCGTCGTCGGTGCGCCTAATCTCGTAATGATTTAGAAATGGAATCATACGGCGCTTCGCGCCGCTGGTCATGCAAGGAGGGACAAGCTTCCACTTCGTCACTGAAGGTGCTGCCGCCGCCCTGGAGCAAGCGCGCGAAGTGGCTCAAGACAAGAATGTTCGCGTCGGTGGCGGGTCGATGTCATCCAACAATCTCTTCGCCAACGCCAGATCGACGAGATGCACATCGCGATTGCGCCGGTGCTACTTGGCTCTGGTGAAAGACTCTTTGAAGGAACCAACCTTCCGGCTTTGGGCTACGCTTGCACCAAGCACCAAAGCACGCCACTGGCCACCCACCTCATTCTTATTCCATTTCTAAATCATTACGATATGTCGTTGCCCCTTCCTAGCCGTGCTACGCGCACTGTCGTCGTCGGTGCGCCTAATCTCGTAATGATTTAGAAATGGAATTACTCGTCAGTGACTAGGACGACAACGCGGACAGCGGACGGCAGCCGCGCCACTGCGCGCTTGCCCCACGACTAATCGAGCGAGCCGAAGAGCGCGCTTAAATCGTCCGCCGTCACCGCTTGACCAAACGCTCCCGCGTCTTGCGTCAAGACTGCGGCTGCCAGTTCGGCCTTGCGCGCCTGCATGGCGGCAATTTTCTCTTCCACCGTGCCGGCCGTAAGCAATTTGTAGACGAACACTGGCTTGTCTTGCCCGATGCGATGGGCGCGGTCGGTCGCTTGATTTTCGACCGCCGGGTTCCACCACGGGTCGTAGTGAATCACGGTGTCCGCAGCGGTCAAATTCAGGCCCACACCACCGGCTTTGAGCGAAAGCAAAAAGAGCTTGGCTTCGCCGGCTTGAAAGCGCTCCACCGCAGCGCGGCGCGCGTCAGGGTCGGTTGCGCCATCGAGCCGCACGCGCGGTATGGTCTTGAGCATGAAATTGCCGTCGAGCGCGCCCTCAATCACATCGAGCATGCTGGTGAATTGGCTGAAGAGCAAGATGGAGCGCCCTTCTTCAAGCATCGTCGGGAGCATGTCGAGCAGCAAATCGAGCTTGGCCGACTGCTTGACATGCGCGGCGGAATCGAGCTTGACCAAACGCGGGTCGCAGCACACCTGGCGCAGTTTTAAGAGTGCGTCGAGCACCACGATATGGCTTTTCGCCAGGCCCGCCTCGGCAATCGCTTTGCGCACCCGCTCGTCCATCGCGGCGCGCACCGTTTCGTAAAGGTCGCGCTGCTCGCTCTCCATTTCTACGGTGCGGATGATTTCGGTTTTCGCGGGTAGTTCAGGCGCTACTTCTTCCTTGGTGCGGCGCAGTAAGAAAGGTTTGAGGCGGCGTTGCAGGGCGGCGCGGCGCTCGTTGGCAATGGCGCGCTCGCGCGGGTCGTCGGCCAGCGCCAAATTTTCAATCGGATTGCGGAAGTGCTGGCGGAAGGCTTTTTCGTCGCCAAACAAACCGGGCACGGCGAAATCCATGATCGACCAGAGCTCGCCCAAATGGTTTTCGAGTGGCGTGCCCGAGAGCGCCAGGCGATGCCCAGCCTTGAATTCACGCACCCACTGGGCCGCTTTGGTGCGCGCGTTTTTGATGTTTTGCGCCTCGTCAAGCACGATGGCGTGCCACGCGGTTTTAACCAATTCTTCGCCGTCGCGCGGCAGCAGTGCGTAAGTGGTGAGCACCACATCGTGGCGGCGAATCTCGGCAAACCGCCGCGCCCGCTCTTTGCCGGTGAGCGCCAACACCTTTAAGGCCGGGGCGTGGCGCGCCGCTTCAGCCTGCCAGTTAAAGATCAACGAGGTTGGCGCGATGATGAGTACCGGCCCGCTCATTCTTGCCGCTGCGTGCTCTTTGGCGATGTGCGCCAGCGCTTGCACGGTTTTGCCCAAGCCCATGTCGTCGGCCAGTACGCCACCCAAGCCATTCGCGCCCAAAAATTGCAGCCAGTCCAGGCCTTCGTGCTGATAGCCGCGCAGCGTGGCGGTGAACGAGGCCGGGAGTGTGACTGGTTGAATCCGCGCAAAATTCTCAAACGTTTTGGCCAGCGCCCCCAAGCGTGCGGGCGCTTGGCGGGCGAGTTCGGGTGCGGCCGCTTGCAAAGCACCGAATGCCATCGAAGCGGCAAAGCCCGGCAGGAGAAACTGCGGCACCTGCGCCTCATTCGTGCCGCTCGCCTCGACCTGCACCCGCGCGCTGTCGCCCAGCCAGTCGGCCACGGTGGCCACCAGCGGTTCGAGTCGCGCAATTTCGAGCCGCACGTAGTCGCCGGGCGCTACTTGGAACAATACCCAATCGCTGCCGCCCTGGTCGGCGCGCCAAGCGGCAAAACCACCTGCCGCAATAATCTGCGCCAGAACCGGGGCCAGGCTGATCTCACGCTCGCCCACGCTGGCCCCCAGCGTGTAGCGAAACCAGTCGTTACCGCGCACGGCGGGCGCGCCGACCACCTCGGCCGCCTCGGCAAGATCTTCGAAGCGCCCGCTCAAACCACCTACCTTGAGCAGCCGGAATGGCAGATCGCCCTTAACCCGCACGCGCCAGCCTTCGCGTTCCAGCAGCGGCACAACGCGATGCACCAAGGCGACACCCCAAGCGTTTTCGTCAGACTGCAAATTGATCGCAAAAAGCCGATCGCGCCCACGTTCCTCGGCGACCACGGTGCGTGCCCAACGTGGGTCAGTGAAATGCTCGCGCGGGATCGCCGTTTCGCTCGCAATACACGTAAAGAGCCTTGCCAGATAAGCTTCTTCAAGGCTTAAGTCACGCAAAACCAGCACCTTATGGCCATCTTCTTCGCGCACAATCGGGGCCGACAAGGGGATTCCGCTGTGCCGCGCCCGGCTGTCGCTCTTGCGGCCACGGCCAGTGATGCGCAGGCCGCCGCGCACCGCTGCTGCGGAGCGCATCGCGCGCAGACTGATTTCAGCAGAACCACCCGAGCCCTGCTTGCCGCTTTCATAGCCCATGCCAATTTCCACGGCTAGGTGCGGTGTTTCCGAGCGAATCGGCATGCGCCCGTGGGTGGCCGAAAAACCTCCGGGCTTTTGCGGCAGAAACACCGTCAGCCACAGGTGCGGCACGGGCCGACCGCGCACCTCGGGCAACCGCGGTGGGCTACCGACGCGGTTGAACGCGGCGATCCGTCCTTGCAGTGCGTCCAAGGCATCGCGCTCGGCGTGGCTTAGGGGCGCACTGTTGGCTACGCCGCCCACGCTGCCGACATTGCCAACGCTGCCCACGCCGCCCGCACCCGATTCGGTAGCGGCGCGCTCAGCAGGGCGTTGGTCGGCGAACGGAAACTTCATCAGGTAGGGGATCGATTTAGGCTGCGGTAGCAAAAATTGCTGCGGCGCACGATTTTTGTCCACACAAGATCGAAGACATCAAAACCACGCGAGGCAAACCTGCAAGAATAGCCTTAAAACGAGTCGATCAACTGTGAACAAATCCTCAATAGTGCAGAAAAACTTGAATCAACGCACGCCGCCCCGCGCATTGCTGTTCGATTTAGGCGGAGTCGTGATCGATCTGCACTTCGATCAGGCGCGGCAGTTTTGGGCCGATGCAGCGGGTGTGACACTCGCGCAAGTCGAAGCACGCTTTCAGCTCGGCACACCCGCCCATCGCGCGATGGAAACTGGCGGCAGCGACGCAGCATTTTTTGCAGCTCTGCGCATCCAAATAGGGGGCAGATTGTCGCCGACGGATATAAAAACCGGCTGGAACTTGATTCTCGGTCACGAAACTGCCGGGGTGCGCGAAGCGATTGACGAGTATCTGCGGCGCGCGCCTGGGGGTCGCTTGGCGGTTTTGAGCAACACCAATGCCACGCATGAGGCGATTTGGCAAACCCGGCTCGCCACCACGCTCACCCGATTTGAGAAGATCTACTGTTCCCACCAAATTGGCGCGATCAAGCCGGACGCGGCGGCGTTTACCCACGTATGCGCCGATTTGCAGTTAAACCCCGGTGAAATTCTTTTTTTCGACGACACGCTCGAAAATGTGGTGGCCGCGCGGGCCTTTGGCATGCAGGCCATGCACATCAAGCAAGCTGGCGACCTGCGCGCCGGCTTGCGCGTCACTTTGAACCCCGGCTCCAACGGCTAAGATGCAGGCGCATTCGCACTCCCAACGCTCGGCTACGCCGCCTGCGACCACTTTTGCTACCACTATCGGAATTCCATGAGCTTTATCAAACGCATTTTTGGTGACCAAGCGGTCACAACCCCAGCCCCAAACCTGAATCCTGTCAGCGCCAAACCCACACCTGAAGAAGCAGCGAGCGCCGCCGAAAAGCGCGCCCAGGCCGCGCGTGAAGCCGCCGCCGCCATTGAGGTGCAAGTAGCTGCCGCGACCGACGCGCAGTTACAAGACTGGGCCTTGCACGACAAACGCGGCACGCTGCGAATGGCCGCAGCACAAGCCTTGAGCCAGCGGGCCAGCACGCACAACGACAAAGCGCTCTGGGACACCCTGGCCAAAACCGCAGCCGACAAAGACCGGCGGGTCTACAAGCTGGCGCGCGAGCAGGTGCAGCGGCTGGCCGCCCAGCATCACGCCGCCGACGCAGCCCGCGAGCTGACCGAGCGCTTCACGGCGCTGGCCGCCAAGCAGCCGGTGGACTTGACACGGCTGATCGAAGCCGACCACGCGCTTGATGCCCTGGTGCGCGATGCCAACACGCCGGAATCGGCCGCCTTGATGGCTCCGGTACATGCCGCCCGCGCCGCCGTTAACGCGCAGTTAGACACCCAGCAAACCGCCCAGCGCAGCATGGCCACACTGGAGCGCGAAGCCGATCAACTCAAGGTGCAACTCGTCGCCGGCCAGCACGCCGCCGATGCCAGCGAACATGCGACTCTGGTCGAGCGCTTCAACGCGATTGATGCGTCGTCGGTTCCGCCACAGTTGGCGCAGCGCACCCAAGCCGCGCTCCATGGCCTTGAAGCAGTGCTGCAAACCATGCTGGCACGTACCACCGCCGAGCGCCAGGCAGGCGAATTGGGCCAAGCCATTGAGGCGCTCGACAGTTCCGACCTCGAGGCTGGTAAAGCCTTGCAAGAAGCTCTCACCGCCGCCGCCTTGCCGCATGACCTGGCCGGGCCATTGGCACGCAGCTTGAGCGAAAAAACCGGGGTCGCGGTCGCAGCGCTGAGCAAACAGCAGCAGGCCGAACGTGATGCAGTACGGCAAGTACGCGATGCCGAGCGCGCCGCGCAAAAGGCCGGGCAAAAAGCCAATCGCGCAGCCGCTCAAGAGAAGCTCAAAGCCATGGTTGGCGCGACCGAAACCGAGTTGGCGGGTGGCCATGCGCTGGCAGCGCTCAAGCTGCGTCGCGAATTCTTCGCCGCCAAGGCAGAGGCCGAGCACTTGCCGCCAGACTGGCGCGCCCGCTATCACGCGGTCGAAACCGATTTGCTCAAACTAGAAGGCTTCGCCCGCGACAAGGCCCGCGAGCGCCGCGACGCGCTGATTGCCAAGGCCAAAAGCCTGCCGGAACTGGCGCTGCCACCTGATTTGCTGGCGACCGAAGTACAAACCATGCAAGCCGAGTGGAAGGCGATTGATGCCGAAGCTGGCACCGCCCCGCGCAAGATTTGGGACATTTTTCATGCTGCCACCAACGCCGCTTATGAGCGGGTGACCGTGTACCGCGCGGTCAAAGCGCATGAGCGCGAAGAAAACGCCGGCGTGCGCAAAGCCTTGCTGGCCGAGGTGGAGGCGCTGGTGGCGCAACTGCCCGGTGGTGCAATTGAGGCCGTGGCAGATGCCGGGGTTGAAGCACATTCAGAAGCACGTTCAGAAGCAAGCGCAGCCCCCACGCCCGTCTCAGCCCCCGATTGGAAACTGCTCGCCAGCAGCCGCACCACGCTCTTGAAGCGCTGGTTTGATGTAGGCCCAGTGAATCGCGGTGAATCCAAAGACCTGAGAAAGCAGTTTGACGACAAGCTCAAGCGGTTGGACCAAGCGCTCGATGCCGAGCGTGGCAAAGAACGCAAGGCCAAGCAAGCGTTGATCGCCAAGGTGGAAGCTGCGCTTGCCGATGCCCGTGGAGAAGCCCTGAATCCACCAGTCTCCATGCCTGATGCCGCGAAACCCGCGCCAGATAAGCGTTTTCAGAGAGGTGGTCGCGAGGTGGGTCGTGACGCTGGTCGTGATTCACGCGGCGACCAAGGTGACCGTGGTGACCGTGGTGACCGTGGTGACCGTGGTGGTTTTGGCGCACGCAAAGAGCGTGACGCGCCACCGCCGCGCATGGCGGCCGCCATGCGGGTGGCCCAAGAAGCCCAAAAAGCCTGGAGCGCGATTCGAGGCGCGGTGCCGATGCCGCGCAAAGAGGGCGACAAGCTGTGGGAGTCGTTTCGCGCCACCTGCAACGCAATTTTCAATCTTCGCGACGAAGCCCGCACCCTGGCCAAAGCGGCCGGCGAGACCAAGCGCCAGGCGCTGCAAACCCTGATTGCTGACGCAACGGCAGCCACCACCTTGCCCGACGCGCCGCAAATTGAGGCGCGATTGAGCGAGCTCAATGCGGCTTGGCACGCCCACGATTCACGTGAAGCGCCCACTGAGCGCAACCTGCAAGAGCGCTTCGATACGGCGGTCAAACGGGCCCGCGAAGCCGCTTCGCAGCACAAGCGCGCGGCCCGGTCGCACCTTTGGCGCGACCTGATCCGACTGGACCAAACGATTTGCGCGATTGATGCCGCGCGCGCCGAAGACCAAAGCAGCAACACGCTGGCAACGCTGCACGCCACGCTGACCGAACTCAGTGCCAAGCTTGCCCCCGAACTGCCACGCCACCCGGGGCTGGCCACGCGCGCAGCGGCGGTACAAAAAACCGACACCGCAGTGCCCCACCACGCGGCGCTGCTCGAAGGGGCCGAGGAGCGTGCGCAGGTGTTGCTCGACCTCGAACTGGCGTTGCAGCTCGATTCCCCTCCTGAGGCGGCGAATCAGCGGCGGGCGCGGCAGTTGCTGATGCTGGCAGGCAAGCTTAAAAACCGCGAAACCGGTGCGCAGCCCGGTGTGCTGTTCGCCCGGCTTCTGGGGATCGCTGCGCTGCCGGATCGCGGGCAAGAAGAGCGGGCGCTGCGCGTGGCCGGCTTGTTGTAAAAACCGCAGCCCTCATGCAACCCGACACGCAAGCTTCCGCTTCCGCGTCCGCCTCCGCTCCCTTGGCCGCGCCTGAGCCGGATCGTCTGGCTGATCGCGTGCTGCGCGAGCAGATTGATCTGGCGTATCGGCTCGCCACGTTCGCCCTAGTGGCCAATCTGGTGATCGGACTGCTGGTAGCGGCGCTGTATGGCGGTGAGGGCCGGCTGATGCAGGTGTGGTGTTGGACGATGCTGCTGATGCAGCTAGCGCGCGGCGCAGTGGCCTGGCACTACCTGCGCCGCCCGCCGGACATGCCTCAATCGTCGGCCAGCCTGCGACGCGACATGCGCATCTTGGTTGCCCCCTACATCGGCACGGCACTGCTGTGGAGCGTGTTGCCCGGCTTGCTGGCCTACCACGGTCAGGCCACCGCCTCGTTGGTGTCGGTAGCGGTGGTGTATGGACTAGCTGGCGGCAGCCTGTCCTTCGTCGGTCATCTCCATTCGGTGTATGTGATCTACCTGTGCAGCGTGCTGGTCCCAATGGCATTGTTCTGGCTACTTGGCCTGATGCCGGTGGAGCCTAGTCTGAGTCTGCCGGTGGGGTTCGCCACGCTGCTTTTTGCCGGGGTATTGGCAATGGCTTCGCGGCGCTACGGTTTGTTAATGGCTGAGGCGATTCGCACCCGTCTGGAGCGCGAAGCCAGCAACACCTTGCTGCGCCGCGAAATTGAGCGCCGTGCCCGTGCCGAAGCCGAGGCCAATATCGCACGCGACATGGCGATTCGTGCGGAAGCTGCGCAAAAGCGCTTTTTGGCCCGTATGAGCCACGAATTGCGCACGCCCCTGCACGCGATCATCGGCTACTCCGAGTTGCTGGTGACCCCAAGCGACGAGCAAGGCGGCGCAGGCTCGCCCGCGTTAGATAGCGCGCAAGCCCGCATCTACGCCGAGCGGATTCATGGTGCTGCCAGCGGCTTGTCGAGTCTGGTCAACAGCCTGCTGGACCTGTCGCGCATTGATGCTGAAAAACTGGACCTGGAAGTTGTCGATTTTGCGCCGCGCGAGCTGCTGCAAAGCGCGCTCGAAACGGTGGAGTTGCAGGCCCGTGCCAAGCGTGTCGCGCTCACTTGCGAATTCGATCCCGCCTTGCCGAGCCTGCTGCGCGCCGACAGCGGCCGCCTGCGTCAGATCGTATTGAATCTGCTTTCGAACGCACTCAAGTTCACGCCCGCAGGCGCGGTGGTGCTGCGCGCACGCATCGAAGGCACGGGCGCGCTGACTGGCTTGGTGGTCGAAGTTGCCGACACCGGGATCGGTATTTCGCCCGACGCGCAGCTGCGCATTTTTGATGTGTTCGCGCAAGCCGACCGTTCGACCACCCGCAAATACGGCGGCACCGGTTTGGGGCTGGCAATTTCACGCCGTCTGGCACGGGTGATGGGTGGCGACCTGACGGTGCAGTCGATGGAAGGCATCGGCTCGACCTTCACCGCGCGCATCGCGTGTGAGGTGCTCAATGCGGCACCAGATGTGGCAACTGACGCAGCTCCGCCATTCACTCCTCCCGTTAGAGCCGTGAACGGGCCGATTCCATTACTGGCACAGCCCCACGCAATCGATGCCAGAGAGGCGTTGCTCGCTGCTGCACGCACTCGCCTGACCCCGGCGCGAACCATCCCGGCCCGCGCCCCAGACTCTGCCCCTGCCACCGCCCCCGCCGCGGTGATGGATGACGACGCAACGCTGCCACCGCGCGCGGTGTTTCAACTGGCTGATCTGCACATTTTGGTGGCCGACGACGACAACTTGAGTCGGCGATTGGCTGGCGCAATCCTTACCGGCGCGGGTGCTACGGTTGACCTGGTTGAAGACGGTGCTGCAGCGCTTGCCTTGGCGGTGGCCGGACCCTACGACATGATTCTGCTCGACCTTGAAATGCCGGTGCGCGACGGTTTTGCGACCTGCCACGCGATTCGCGTGGGCGAAGGGCCAAACCGGCTCGCCCCGATTGTCGCGCTCACCGCGCATGTCGCCAACGACATCCACGAGCGCGCCCTCGATGCTGGCATGAACGAGGTGCTGAGCAAACCAGTGCCGCGCCCGGCTTTGATCGCCGCCGTGCTGCGTAACGTACGGGCCGGTTTGCGGCGTAATCTGGATTGAGCCTCAAGGTAGCAATGGCAGCTGCCGGGCACTCGCATACGGTTAACCAGCGTTTTTTCGCAGGCGTGCGCGACGGTATTCCCCCCGCGCTCGGGGTGATTCCGTGGGGCATGGCGTTTGGCTTGTTGATCGTGCAGTTTGGCCTGCCCCGCGCGCAAGCGCTCGCGCAAACCGGGGTGATGAGCGCCTGGTGGTACTCCGGCACGGCACAATTTGTCGCCCTCGAATTGTGGAAGCTGCCGCTCGATGCGGCGACCTTCGGCGCGATTGTGCTGGCCGTGTTTGGGATCAATTCGCGCTACCTGCTGCAAGGCGCGGCTCTCAGCCCTTGGCTCAGCGGCCTGCCCGCGTGGCGGCTCGTGCCAACGCTGTTTTTTATGGTGGACATCAGCTGGGCGCTGGCGATGAAGCGCTTTGCGCTGCATGGGCGTGATGTCGCCTATTTTCTGGGCTGCTCCACCATCAGTTGGGCGATCTGGGTTGCCAGCAGCGTGGGCGGCGCGCTGCTGCCCACGGGGGCGCTCAATGCACGCGCCTGGGGGCTCGATTTTGCGATGGCGGCCGTGTTGGTCGCCTTCGCGGGCGGGCGCTTGGGCGAACTCAATTTTCGCCAGCAAGCTTGGGCGGCGAGCACCGTGGCACGCATGGCGGCACCCTGGCTGGTAGCAGGCTTGTGCGCCTGGCTCACCCAGCGCTGGTTTGGCGGCAATGCGCATATTCTGGTGGGGGCATTGACCGGGGCGACCTGCGCGGCGCTGTTGCTGCCCGCCAACTCCACCACCGCGCCAAGTGCTGGGGCAGGAGAAACGGCATGACACCGGCTAGCCTTGGCGGCTTCGAATGGTTCGCCATTTTCGCGGTGGGCTTGGTCACCCTGGCGACCCGCGTGGGCGGCGTTTACCTGCGGGTGTTAATCCCTGAAACGCCTTTCTGGCAGCGCTTCTTCGAGCATGTGCCCACCGCGCTGCTGGTGGCGATTGCCATGCCTTACCTCACGGCTGGCGACTGGCGCGGCGCGGTAGCGGCGTGGTGCGCCTTGGTGCTCGGCCTACGCCTACCGTTTTTTGTGGCGATGCTAGGCGGGATGGCTGTGGTGGCCGGGCTGCGCGCCTTGATTTGAACCAAACAATGCCTGAAGAACCTTGACTGGCGCGCCTCTTCTGACATTTACCGACGAGCTTGGGCGGCCCAATCAGCGCCCAAAAATCCCGCGCAGCACCCCCTCAGCGCCCTGGCGCACGGCATCGGTTGGGCTAGTCGCGCCACCGCTCTGCCCGGCTTGGGGCGGCGCACCCGGCTCAGTCTGGCGCGCCGAGCGGCTTGGGCGCGAACTCCCCGCACTGCTCATCTCTTCACTCGTCATCGCAAACGACGAGAAGCGCACCGTGGCAGCCCATTCTTGATTCCATGGCGCACGCGCATCGGCAGGGCGTGGCGGGTGCACAAAATTCGCTTCGCCGCCAAACGCCGTGGCCATCACCGGCGTATCTTTCGAGGTGAAAATCCCGGCGGGAATTTGGCATTGCGTCTGTGAAGGCGCGAGCAACAACTTGTCGCGCAGCCACTGTTGCAGCGTGGCCTGCGAGACAAAGCTCATCGAGGCACTGCCCGCGTCGGCAATTTCGGAAGAAGTCCAGATCGTCATCTCCTTGCCGCTGTCGTTGCTGTGTACCGCCATCAAGTAATAGGCTTGCGCGTCGGCTACGGCAGGCCAGCTCACGCTCATGCCCGAGGTAATCGAGCCTTGCGTGCTCAACTGCATCGCATCCAAATAGTCGCGCGGCAGGTTGAACTTGATCGTCGGCTGGTTTGCAGATGTGATGGCATGGTCGCCCAAAATGCTCGCCGGAGGTCGCTCGCGCGTAGTTTGGGTGTTGGGCCAGCAGGTTTGCCCGGCGGTGCAACGGCGCACCTGCCCGCCGCGCGCGTAGGGCATGGCGCGCGCCGCTTCAACCGCGCTCATGCGAGTCGAATCGACCACCCGCGGCTGGCCGCTGCGCACTGCCGCGCCGCAGCCCCAGTAAAACGAAATTTTGAACTGCGGCAAGTCGGGCTCACCGTCCGGCGCGCTGCCTTTGCCCGACCATGGCAGCAAGGTCAGCGTGGGGTTGCCACCCGCATTGGGCGGCACCGCGTGGGTGGCAGAGGGAATCGAGGCCGCCCGATGGTTGATGCGCAACTCCAGATTCTTGCCGATACCGAAACCACCGGTGGATTCGTTGCCCGCCGGCATCATCGATTGCATCATCTGCGCATCTGCCTCGCTGACCCCGGCCATGCCAAAGCGTGAGGCCAGCACGGTGTAATTGAGCGGCGCGGCGCGCACGTTGGCGATTTGGGCGGTGGCGATTGGGAACTGGGCGAGGGCAGTGGCAGCGAGGATCAGTGTTGCCCCGAAGAATCGCGGCGACAAAAGTTTCAACATGGTCGACTCCGGAAGAAAAAGATGATTCCACATAGTACCGACTCCGGGCATCGGTTGCGCAGTTTTCCGGCAGTGTTCACGCCTTCTACCGGGCCAAGCGCAGCGCCGACTGCTCGACGATCCGCTCAAAATCGCGATCAATCGCCAGCAAGCTGGCGCGCTCGCGCAGGCACAATTGCGCAATCAGGCAGTCGATCACGCTGCGTACCGTAATCCCTTGGCGGCGGCAGTGGCGGTACAGCATGGCAGCTGCATCCCAATCGGCATCGCCCGCCCGCACCCGCGTAAGCGCGTCGAAGGAGCGAGTGATTTTGGTCAGCACGGCATCGTTGCGCACCCCGCTCAACACTTCGAGGCGCACGACATCGGGCAGGCCAATTTCTTGGTCCGACAACAGCGCCTCGCGCAAGGCTGCGACCTGCGGGCGCGCCAATCCGCTCGGCGCGAAAAAATCAATCCACGCCGAGCTATCAACAATCAACATGTCGCGCGTTCAACCCTCAGCGACCCGGCGCGCGTTGCGCCACTGGTCGAGATCGCCAGCCCACTCAACTTGGCCGCTCAAGGCCGCCAATTCGCGCCGCTTGAGACGCTTGGCCAACTCCTCCAGCCCGGCGATTACGGCCGCGCGCTTGGTCGGAAAATCACCGAGCGTAATGACTTCCTGAAGCAAGGATTCATCGAGGTCGAGGTGGGTGCGCATGGCTAAACATCAAGAATATTTATGCACATTAATTTACATTTTTTATGGGCATCTGGCAATACTTTTTATGCGCGATTGACACAGCTGGATAGATGTCACAGCCCATTGTTCCCAGCCGCGCGGCCTCGGGCGCGCCGGTGATGAATGCTTGAGAATCCTTATCCCAAGCGGCTCTTCAAGCAGCACCCTCGAGGACTTAAGCTGCGAGACGCTTGCCCAATTCCACCCGGTTCGCCGCCAATTCTTTCGGCAGCGTGGCTTGCAGCTTGGTGAACAGTTCGTCGTGCAGCGTCAACTCCCGCTCCCATTGGGCGCGGTCGATGCCGATGATGTTGGCGAATTTTTCGGCAGAAAAGTCGAGGCCTTCCCAGTTCAAATCGGCAAATTCGGGCACGTAGCCCAGCGGCGTTTCTTGCGCATGGCCTGCCCCGGCGGCGCGCTCGACCACCCATTGCAGCACGCGCATGTTTTCACCGAAGCCGGGCCAGACGAATTTGCCTGCGTCGTTCTTGCGGAACCAGTTGACTTGGAAGATTTTGGGCGGATGAGAAAGCTTGACACCGACGTTGAGCCAATGCTGGAAGTAAGTGCCCATGTTGTAGCCGCAAAAGGCGATCATCGCGAAGGGGTCGCGGCGCACCACGCCGACCTGGCCGGCAATCGCGGCGGTAGTTTCAGAGCCCAGGGTCGCGGCTTTGTAGACACCATCGGCCCAATCGAAGCTTTGCACCACCAGGGGCGCAGTGTCGGACCTGCGGCCACCGAACAGGAAGGCCGAAATCGGCACGCCGTCAGGATCGTCCCATTTCGCGTCGAGCGAAGGGCAGCGGGTCGCCGCCACGGTGAAACGCGCATTCGGATGGGCGGCGGGGCGGCCACAGTCAGGGGTCCACGCTTTGCCCTGCCAGTCGGTCAGATTCGCAGGCGGGGTCTCCGTCATGCGCTCCCACCACACGTCGCCATCCGGCGTTTCGGCGACATTGGTGAAAATTGTGTCGCGCTCAATCGCCTTCATGCAATTGGGGTTGGAATCGTAATTCGTCCCAGGAGCCACACCGAAGTAACCCGCTTCGGGGTTGATGGCGTAGAGGCGGCCATCGTTGCCAGGCTTGATCCAGGCGATGTCTTCGCCCACGGTTTCGACTTTCCAGCCATCAAACCCTTTGGGGGCGACCAGCATGGCCAAGTTGGTCTTACCGCAGGCCGAAGGGAATGCACCACACACGTACTGCTTTTGCCCCTGCGGGTTGGTCAGGCCCAAAATGAGCATATGTTCGGCTAACCAGCCTTCATCACGCGCCATCACGGAGGCAATTCGCAACGCCAAGCATTTCTTGCCGAGCAAGGCATTGCCGCCGTAGCCCGAGCCATAGCTCCAGATTTCGCGGGTTTCGGGGTAGTGGACGATCCACTTTTGTTCGTTGTTGCAAGGCCAGCGCACGTCTTTCGCGCCATTCGCCAGTGGCATGCCTACGGAGTGCATGCAAGGCACGAAATAGCCGCTCTCACCCAGCACGTCGTAGACCGCCCGGCCCATCCGCGTCATCAGTTTCATGTTGACGGCGACGTACGGCGAATCGGAAAGCTCGATGCCGATTTGCGCGATATGCGAGCCCAGCGGCCCCATCGAAAACGGCACCACATACATCGTGCGCCCACGCATGCAGCCATCGAACAAGTTGTTCATGGTCTGGCGCATTTCGGCGGGTGCGACCCAGTTGTTGGTCGGGCCGGCTGCTGCTTGGGTTTCAGAGCAAATGAAGGTGCGCTCTTCGACGCGCGCCACGTCGGCCGGGTCAGACAAGGCGAGGTAGGAATTCGGGCGCTTGGCCGGGTTGAGCTTTTTGAGCATGCCGGTGGCACACATGTCGCCCATCAGCCGCTGGTATTCCTCTTCCGAGCCATCGCACCAATAAATCCGATCTGGCTTGGCAAGGACCGCCATATCGGCGATCCACGCTTTGAGTTTGGCGTGTTTGACGTAGGCGGGGGCAGAGAGTGCAAATTGCGGGACGGCGCTCATGAAATTCCTTCGTCTTTTCGGGCAATAACAGGTGCAAACGCGAGACTCCGCAAGGGATCAGGGTAAACCCCTACACATTCAAGAATCCCTCCTCGGGGCGCGCATTGTCGCATGAAGCCTCGGGTTGCGCTATCGGCTAATCACCCCGTGTGAGATCATCTCCCGGATTGCGAAATTTCGCGTCGCGCCGCCGCTGCACGATTTCTGCACCGCAGCGCCGTTGCTCCTGCCCAGCGATCTTCAATCCAATGAATTTGACGTACGATATTTTTATCGTACAATGAATACATCGTATGTGAGAAAGCAGAAATAACCATGAAAATCAACCCCGGAGGCGAACTCGCCCCGCAAGACGTGGTGGGTCGCGATGAACTGATTGTGCAACTTTGGCGCGCGCTGGAGCGACAAAGCTTGGTGCTCACCGCCGAGCGGCGCATGGGCAAAACCCGCATTATCAAAAAAATGGCGTTGGCGACTCTGCCGGACACACTGCTGCGCTATCGCGACCTGGAGCAAGTGGGCTCGCTCACCGAATTAGCCAACTTGCTCTATGAGGACGTGGCCCCCGCCCTGGGTGAATGGACCAAGGCACAGATGCAGTTGGGTCGGCTAGCAAGCGCGTTAGGCGGGGCCAAGTTGGACAAATTCACCTTACCCAATTTCGCGCCCGCCAGTTGGAAAGCCGTGCTGCGCGCCATTTTTCAGGCGCTTGCCGAATCGGGCAAGTATCAGCGCGTGGTGTTTTTTTGGGATGAATTCCCCTGGCTAATCGAGAAAATTCGCGCCGTCGAAGGCGCGCGCGCGGCGGGCGAACTGCTCGACTTGTTGCGTGCGGTGCGCCACGAGCACCCCGCGATTCGATTTGTACTCACCGGCTCCATCGGGCATCACCACGTGCTCACAGCGCTGCGCGCGGGCGGCTACAACAATCCGTCGTTCAACGATCTCGCTGTCATCGAAGTACCGCCGCTGAGCGAACCAAAAGCCACCGAGCTGGCCCAAGCGCTACTGGATGGCGAAGCCGTGCCGCACGATCCGCAGGCGGCCGGCGAGATCGCGAAGATCGCCTCGAATATCCCTTTCTTCATCCATCTGCTGGTAGATCGGCTGGTCACGACAAAATCCCACGCCGACACTGCCACGATTCACCAAGCCCGGCTCAGCGCCTTTACGAATAGTCAAGACCCGTGGAATCTGCGCCATTTTGTCGAGCGCATTCCGCAGTACTACGGCGCTGCGAATCAGGCGTTGGCGCTGGGGCTGCTCGACATTTTTGCCAGCCACGAGAAACCGCTGGGCTTGGGCGACGTACTCGACGAACTAGCGCAGTTAGGCATTGGCGCGCCAGCCACCCTACAGCGCGAGAGAGTTCGCGAACTGCAAGAAAAACTCGCCGCCGACCACTATCTGGAGGCCACACCAGACGGCAAGCGCCAATTCCGCCACGGCGTGCTCAAAGCCTGGTGGCGCTTCAGCCGCGAGCTGGGTTAGGTTGTGGCGATGACCGTTCCCCCACTGACTCCAAACGCCGGTGGCGCGCCTGCCCTGCTTTCCACCTTCACGCCCAGCCTGATGCCGCACGCCACGCTCGAAGCACTGCTGGTCGGGCGCGAGGAGTTGGTTACGCGACTGCAAGCCCACGTCGCCAATTCGATCACCAGCAGTGCGCGCCACAACGACCTGCTGATCGGCACGCGCGGGATCGGCAAAACCCATCTGCTGACACTCCTGTTTCACCGGATTCGCGCCACGCCCGAACTGCGACCGCGCTGCCGCATCGCGTGGCTAAAAGAGGAGGAATGGGGAATCTCTTCATTCCTCGACCTGCTGATTCGCATCCTCAAGGCGCTGGCCCACGGTGGCGCGAGTCAGGAGCACGCCCTCCTGCTGGAAGCAATCAACCAGCTCTATGACACGCCACCCAAATCCGCTGTGCGCGAAGCCAAGGCGCTGATCAAACAAACGCTGAACCAGCAGCCGCTGATCTTGTTGTGCGAGAACTTGGACGACATTTTTGCCGGCTTGGGTGTCGATGGTCAGAAGGCTCTGCGGGCATGGCTGCAAGAAGAAGCCTGTACCTCAATTTGCGCCACAGCCACCACACTGTTCGCCGCGATCAGCCTGCGTACCTCACCTTGCTTTGGCATGTTTCGGGTAGAACTTCTGCAAGAGTTTTCGATTGAAGACGCACGCCAACTGCTGATGCGCGCCGCCCGCCTGCAAGGGCGCGCCGACGCAGCCGATTTTTTGGAGACCGGCCGGGGCCGCGCGCGCCTGCGGGCGCTGCATTTGCTGGCAGGCGGCAACCCGCGGGTCTACATGATTTTTTCGCAATTCATGACACGCGAATCGCTCGAAGACTTGGTGCAGCCAATCTTCAAAACCTTGGACGACCTGACACCCTACTACCAGGCAAAGATGAAAGAACTCTCGCCCCAGCAGCGCAAGCTGGTCGAAGTGCTGTGCGACTATCGCGGCAGGCTGCCGGTAAAACAGGCGGCACGGCTCGCCCATGTCACCCAGCAAGTCGCCTCCGCGCAACTAGGCAAGCTGCAAAACGCGCGCCATCTGGTGCGCAGCCAGAAGGTGGGGCGTGAATCCTATTACGAGATTGCCGAACCGTTGATGCGGCTGTGCTTTGAGGTGAAAAAACATTCGGAGGAGCCGCTGCGCTTTTTTATCGGGATCGCGCAGACGCTCTACTACCGCGACGAATTGGAGGCAGCGCTGGAGCGACCCGCTCTGCCACCGTTGGAACTCGCGCTGATCTCGCGCGTGCTGCGCGAAACCTCGAACGAACCCTTGCAAGACCCCAAGGCCATCGCCTGTTTACAAGCGTTTGAGCAGGCGCGCGTTGTTGGTGATTTCATCGAATGCCTGCGGGCTATCGAAGACCTGGTTGCGGCGGCAGGCCAACTGCCAAATCCAGTGCTCGAAGCCACTTTGCGTCTGGCGCTGCGGCTTGATGGGGATGACAAAGCCCTCGAGAGTGAACTGAAGGCCATCTTCGCCAAGCTCGTCGCGGATGGCGGCATCGACTCGCTGGTTCGGGTGTTAATTGCGCTCGCCATGCAATATTCGTTTTCGCAATTCGCGCAGATGGCGGCGCTGAACGCCGATCTTGAGGTGTGGGCAGCACTCCCAGAGCCGGGGCATCGGGCATTCTCTGGACATTTCCTGTCGTGGATCGCGCATGCGAACCTCCGCACGGGGAACGACGAGACCGCGCAAAAAATTGCGCTACACATGCTGCGCGCCGACGAACTCCCATGCGTCGCCCATGGCGTTCTCAGTGTCGTGGCGGCATCACGTAGCCAGCTGTTGACAGCGAGCCAACATCTAAAAGATGCCGTCGCAACTTGGCAGGAGTCGACTGAGGCCGATCAATTTTGGAGCAGCCCCGAAATGGTTACGTGGGTGATCGCGACCCTGGCGTTCACGGCGCTGCGCGAGAACAGCCCGGACGGGCTGCCTGGCACCTGTCTACGGGTTTTCGCGGGAAGCGCTGCGCGTACCTTAGCACTGGCAGTCACCACCATCGAGATGGCTCGTAACGCCCAGTCGCTCGGGACTGCGCCAGCCATCGCTGCGTGGAATCATTGCCTACAAATTGACCCGCAGTTCGCCAAGGTCGGCAGGCTTGCCGCTGCGGTACTGGCCCACACCACCGGCGCTGCGGTCGAACCCCTGGCTCTAAGTCAAGAGGAGCGCGCCCTGGTCGAAGCGGTGGTGGCCGCCCGCCCGATGCCGGTCCGAACGACAAAATTTCCGAAATGTTGAGGCAGGTCGTGCAGCCTACTGCGCAAGTCGCCGTATAAATCCTCACTGATCTTCCTGCTCCCTTACCCAACCGAGTCCATCTCATGCGCCCTACAGTCCGCTTCATCGCCCAAGCGCTCGCCGCGGCGAGCATCGCTTTCACCGCATTCCCATCCCTCGCCCAAACCGCCTACCCGAGCAAAAACATCAACTACATCATCCCGTTTGTTCCCGGTGGCGAATCTGACATTGTGGCGCGCTGGCAGCAAGATTTGTTTGGTCGCAAATTTGGGCCGCATTCGATGATTGTCATCAATCGCGCGGGCGCGGGCGGCGCACTGGCTTGGGCCAGCTTGAATCGCGAACCGGCCGACGGCCACACCGTGATGGGCGCGAACTTGCCGCACAATGTGTTGCAACCACTCGAAGGCAACATGGGCTACAAAACCGAGGATTTGGTGACGGTTTACTACTTCCACTACACGCCCGATGCGATTGTGGTGCCTGCCACCAGCCCTTACAAAACGCTCAAAGACCTGATCGATGACGCGAAGAAAAATCCGGAAAAGGTAACTTTCGCCGGTTCCGGCACGAATGGTGCCAACCAAGCCGCCACGTTGCGCTTGAACGCCTTTGCCGGCATCAAAACCACCTATGTGCCCTACAAAGGCACGGGCGATTTGGTAGGAGCCGTGTTGGGCAGCCATGTGAGCGCGGCGATGAGCTACAACACCTTGGCCATGCAACACCGCGAAAAAATGCGCATGTTGGCGATTGCCACCGAAAAGCGCCACCCACTCTTCCCGGACGTGCCGACCTTCAAAGAGCTGGGCTACAACTGGGTTGATGGCGGCTATCGCGGCGTTGCCGTGCCCAAAGCCACGCCCGAGCCGCTGCGCCGCCGCGTTTCCGAAATGTTTGCCCAGTTGAATGCCGACCCCGAAATGCGCAAACGCAAAGCAGCCGCCGGGTTTGAGCTGCTCGATATCGGTTACGACAAGATGGATGCGTTTCTCAAAGAGCGCACGGCAGCCTATCAAGATGATGCCAAGCGGCTCGGGCTAGTGAAGTAGGCATCTCGACGCTTGACCCCGCGTGCCGCCTCATTCGTAATGCGGCACGCTATTGGCCATCGACTCATACAGCACAATCATGCGCCGCTTCCACTTGGTGATCGGGTCGTCTTCGTCGAGTAACTTGTAAGACGACACGCAGCGCGCCCACTGGAACGCGCTGAAGATGATGTAGTCGGCGTAAGTCGGGGCCTTGCCTGATACATAGGGGCGATTACGCAGCGCGTCGCGCAGCGGCGCTAACACGCGGTTTAACTCGGCGGCGAAGGCTTCGCGCTGGTCGCGCATCTCGGCGATTGTCATCCCGAAGCGGCGTTCGCGGGACTCGCGAAAGTAGTCGCGGTCGTCCGGGTGAATATGGTCGTAAATGTCGCCCACCAGCACCCGCACCATCGCGGCGTGCATTTGGGTATCGACCCAAGTGGAGAGAAAGCGCGTGCCGCCACCGAGTTGCAGCGAGCGCTCGGGGTAATAGTTGTCTTCAATGTATTTGGCGATGTCCCACGAATCGGTGACCACTTCGCCAAAGTCGATCAGCACCGGCAGCAGCTTTTGGTGCGAGAAGGCGATCTTGTCTTTCTCAGTAAATCTCACCGGCTCGAAATGCGCGTCCAGCCCCTTGTGCGCCAGCGCGTAGCGAATCCGCCAGCAGTAGGGTGAAATGCGCCGGTCGTCACGACCCACCAATTCGTAGAGGATGCGGTCTTTACCTGCCGCTACCTTGGCCACGGCCGCCAGCTCGGCCTGCTTGGTTAAATCAAGCGACATGGTGGCACTGCGCCAATCGGTGGTCATCTTGTTCTCCGCTGAAAATCCCCCGCAAACAGTTTACGCCTCAGCCCGCCAGCGCATAGGTGAGTGTGGCATGTACGCAAATGCGCTGGTCGCCCGCCGCTGCGATTGCCACTTCACCAAACACCAGCGTGCGGCCCGGCTTGAGAATGCGCGCGGTTACGACCACGTCGGTCTTACTGATCGGCCGCATGAAATTGACAGTCTGGTTCACCGTCGCCATCGGCTTAAAGCCGCCCAGGGCCGAGGAAATGGCAATCGCCATCGCCGTATCAGCTGCACTCATCAAGGCCTGCCCGCAGATCGTGCCGCCTACCCGCACCAAGCCGTCTGCATAGGGCAGGAGCAAGGTGGCTTCGGTGTCGGTACAGGCGCTTACTTTCATGCCGAGGGCTTGCACCCAGGGCGCGAAATTGTCTGCCAGAATCGCCTGAGCGGCTTGCGTCGTGATTGCCATCATTTCTCCAATTTTCGATACAGCAGTCGATACAGCGGGGCGGACAAGCTTACCAAAATCACCAGCCGCATCACATGAAAAGCCGTGACCACCGGCACGCCCAGTTGCAGCACTTTGGCAGTCAAACTCATCTCGGCGATGCCGCCTGGTGCAGTCGCCAAGATCGCCGTCGCCCAGTGAATCCCTGACACCGCGCTAATCGCCCAGCCGAATACAGCCGACACCACCAGCGCGAGCGCAAACACCAAGGCCAGCGCGGCCAAAAAGCGTGGGGCCGAGCGGAAAAAGTCGCGTGTAAATTTGGCTCCCAGCGAGCAACCCAAGAGCACCTGGCCGGTGTTTGCCAGCCAGCGCGGCATGGCTGAAGGCGCGATGCCAACGCTGGCCGCAGCGGGCGACCACAGCGGCGCGAAATAGGTCAGCGCAATCGCCGCGAACAGTGAGCCAAACATGAAGGCATTGGGCATGCCAAATTGCTTGAACAGCACGCCGCCCGAAATCGCCACGCCGAATAACAACAGCAAGCCACCCATGTTGGTCCTCGTGGCGGTGGTGGTAAATTGGTCCATGCCGTGAACGTCGAGCCAAGTGAACACGAAGGGCACGGAACTGACAACCAGCAAAATCCGAAAGCTCTGCGCCACCGCCACTTGATCGACCCGCCCGCCGTAGCGTTCGGCCAGCACGGCCATCTCAGATGCGCCACCAGGGATGCAAGCGTACAGCGCAGTTGGCGCATCAAGAGGAGTTTGCCGGTAAACGCGGCGCAGCACCGCCGCGCACAGCACGCCGATGAAGAGCGAACCCAAGCCTGCGGCAAGAATCGCCCAACCATATTGCAAAATCAAGGCCACCGTGGGCGGCGTGAAGTAGAGACCCAGCGAGCAGGCAATCGCGAGCTGCCCCCCTTCGCGGGCAAGCGGCGGCGCTTTCAGCTCCCATCCCAAGGCCGCCGCCAGCGCCATCGCAAACAAGGGCCCGATCATCCACGGCAGGGGTACGCGTAGCCAGGCGGCGAGTGCGCCCGCGAGGGTGCAGAGGAGAAGCGCGGCGACGGCTTTGGGCGCGAGAAGTTGTCGAAAATCCATCAAACGCATCGTAGCGCACGCCCGGCGATGCCTGAAGAAGTGCCCTGGATAAGCGTTTTCAGGCATATGACCACGCAGGGGGGAGCCGCGAGGCTGTAACATTTGACGATCCTAGAGTGCTTGGAACGACGCTCGCCGATTAGAATCTTGATTTACGTCAATTGCGCCAGCCTCCTTGGCTCGCGTCCCCCTGAATGACGAATCTGACCCACCTCCCCCTCGAAGCATTGCCTGCTGAAATCCTCGCTGACCCTGCTGTCGCTGCCCTCGACGCGCCGCGCCTGCGCGAAATCCCTTACAACTACACCTCGTTTTCTGACCGCGAAATCGTCTTGCGATTGCTGGGCGAAGACGCTTGGGGGATCGTGAGTGAGCTGCGTGCTGAGCGGCGCACTGGGCGCTCGGCGCGCATGTTGTACGAGGTGCTGGGCGACATTTGGGTGGTGCAGCGCAATCCGTATTTGCAAGACGATTTGATCGACAACCCGAAGCGGCGCTACTCGCTGATCGAGGCGCTGCATCACCGCTTGAGCGAAGTCGAAAAACGCCGCGACCCGCAGGATGCGGAGCGCGACGGCAAAGTTGGCCTGTTGCTGGCGCGCGCCCGTGAAGCGGTTGAAGCCTTCAAGAAAGATTTCTCCGACACTTACGATCTGCGCCGCGCCACCACCAAATTACTGAAAGGCGCAACCCGCAAGGACAATATTGCCTTCGACGGCATGGCGCGCGTCTCGCATGTGACGGACGCGACCGACTGGCGGGTTGAATATCCGTTCGTCGTGCTGCACCCGGACACCGAAGAAGAAATTGCTGACTTGGTGCGCGGCTGCATTGAGTTGGGGTTGACGATCATTCCGCGTGGCGGTGGCACCGGCTACACCG
>JANLTH010000025.1:0-2978 GCA_031362865.1 Burkholderiales bacterium
CCGCATCTGCCTCGTCTGCTTCATCGGTTTCAGCAGCCTCGCCCAATTCATCGGGCAGCAACACCACCGCCGACGACCCTAACCGCAGCAGCACCGCCGGGGTGTACTCCTACGCTGGTGGCACCAACCCCAACGAACGCAGCGCCACCGCCTACACCGGCGACTACGGTAGCCGCGTCAACAACGGCGCCGGCAATGGCGGCGGCGGCTACGTGCTCACCGCGCAGTTCGGCCAGGGCCTGGACGCAGGCGGCATCGGCGCCGACGGCAAGTTCTACGGCGGCTCGCAGTGGAATGCCAGTTTCAAGGAACTGGACTACGCCACGATCCAGCGGTTTCGGGGGACCTATAGCGAGCGCTACAACGGCGGCCAAGCGATCACCGATGCGGAAGTGATCCAGATCGTTTACTTCAATTATTTCCGGGGGAATTTTGTGGAGAGCGCCTGGCAGGGCAGCGAGCGCTCGTTTGGCGGTGCAGGCGTGAGCGCTGCGGCGAGCATGGGCGCTGTTGGTGATGCGCTGGGCCAGGCCGGTAGCGGCTCTGAGATCGTCCCGCAGGCCTCGTTGCCCCCGCCCCGGTTGGGCATTGAGTCGACCGCCGCGCAGTATCGTTACATTCCTTCCAATCAGAGCGAAGCCCGCTGGCTGATGGGCCGCGCGGCGAATGTCAACTATGCGATCACCACCAACAGCACGGCGGGCACGAGTGCCTTTTATGCACAGATGGGGTATTTGCAGCAAAGCGCTGAGCGCGGACGGACATCTTGCCGAAGACGCGCTCTGGGTGCGACTTTCAGCATGCATGATCTGAAACGGCAAGCTCCGCGGGCCTCTTCAGCACAATGCCATCGATGGGTCAGCGCCATGCCCACTCTCACCGATATCGACGGCAATCCGGAATCACATTGGGGCACGGCGAGATAGCCATGAGCGAAGATGAAGCGTCAGACGCGCCGCCTCGCCGACGAGGAATCGAGATCGCCGTCCCGGTGCGTCACGCGCTGGCAGGCTTGCTGCTGGCCCTCGTGCTCTATTCCGGAGGGGTCGCCTACTGCGCCTGGCAGAGCGCACAACGGGCACAGGAGTTCAAATCAGCCAGCTGGTTTACCCGCTCGGCTGCCGAAAACTGTTCGGGACGGGAGTTGATCGACTATCCCACCCACGTGCCATGGCATACGTTTCGGTCATACTGGCGACTGCAAATAGCGGCAGAGTTTTTTTCTGATTTGCGCACTTTGGAGCGAGAGCCGAAGTGTGCTCGTATTGCACTTGCGGACATTGTGGACGCGCGCGCGCGCGGGATACGATCCTACGCGGTCAACATTCATCTGGTGCATGCCGCATCCAGCCGGGTTGTTGTCACTTGGCGAATGCCTTGACGATGGAAACTTCTTTGACACTTGCGCCAAGATGAAATCCTCCATACAAATTGAAGCCTCGATCATCAAGATTCGGATTTCTTTGAAATTTGCTATTTGGTCTTTGGTGCTTGCTGCGCTCGCATATGCTACGGGTGTCTCGATAATCTTCGTAGATAACGCAAAAACGCACTGGGGCTGGCTTGGAGAGCCGCACTATGAAAGAGCGCGTGCATTTGGGTGTTTTGAGAGGCGTTCGGGCAGAAATTTCGCGGCGCCACGCCCTGAAGGCTATATCGACAATATCTGGACTCTGACACCAGGCAGGGAAGTTTTTTTGCACATTGACCGCCTTTGGCACAACCCGCATTGCTATGGGCTGTACGTGCTGGATGCTGCGGAAGATCGGTTGAAAAATAGGGTCAGATATGCAAACTCGGTGCATTTTGTCGATGCCGCCGGTCGTATTGTTTTGTCCGAACACCTGAGGTAGCCATGTACACCATCACGGTCAAAGTTGAGAATTTTTACAGCAAGGACGCGCCTGGTCATGCATGGATAGAAATGCAAGGACCTACTGGCGAGCCGATTCGATTTGGCTTCTATCCGATTTCGCACACCTCGATTGCACCTGGCACGATTCGCGATGACTCTGTTTCAAGCCGCATCGATCCTCTTGCAAACAGCGGAAGTCCTGAAATCGCTTTCGGTCAAGAGCCTCCAGCGTATTGGTCTAAGACGTTCGAGGTAAGCCCGCTTCAATACCAAAAAGCAATCGAGTTCGCCCAAAACAAAGCCACTGACTATCGTGATTGGTACGTTTTGATCGGTGACAGCATCCAATGTACAGGCTTCGCACGTGATCTGCTCGCTGAAGCAGGAATTGAGGGCCAACGTAGCTTAGGACCGACGTTGGCCTCGATGCCGAATGCGCTGATTCGGGAATATTCCCCGCTTGATCGCTCGCAAATTCGATCAGATTTGGGTGAGAACGAAATTGACTCAGCCAATCTTGATGCCTCAGTTCGTCTGCTCCGTAAAACCACTTACGACAACGAGCAGCACGTTCGCTACACACGGGGCCTGCCGCAGTTACCACCCCGCAGCTTCGACACCCCCGGCGACTACGACGCATCCGGCTTTGGCTACCCGAACCCGCGCGCCCCCGGCGAGCCCGGCTGGGACGCAGAAACTTACGAACGACTCCAGCGCGAATGGGCGGATCGCATCGCGCGGAGCGCGGACAACAACTCGGGCACTGCCGCGAGCGGCGCAAACCCTATCCCTGCTGACCTGAACCCCTGGAACCAGAACCTATTTGACCCCGCCACCGCCAACGGCACCGTCAACAGCGGCTGGAACCTCGGCGAGCAAAACCGCCGCCTAGCCGAAGCCCTCGGCCTGTCCGACCCGCGCCGTGGTGGTGATGGCTCCGGTGCCGCCAGCCCTTCCGGCAGCAGCGGCGAGAGCCCCTCCGGCAGCATCGGCTATCTGGCCCCGTGGCAGGGACTGCCGCCCGCCCCAGCACCCGCATCTGCCTCGTCTGCTTCATCGGTTTCAGCAGCCTCGCCCAATTCATCGGGCAGCAACACCACCGCCGACGACCCTAACCGCAGCA
>JANLTH010000039.1:0-21667 GCA_031362865.1 Burkholderiales bacterium
AATGCAATTTCCGCCGGCCCCATCAAAACTCTCGCCGCCGCTGGCATAGGTGGATTTGGAAAAATTCTCGCTCATAACGAGTCAACCGCGCCTTTGCGGCGCAATGTGACGATCGAGGAAGTCGGCAACACGGCCGCTTTCTTATTGAGCGGCCTTTCGAGCGGAATTACGGGAGAGGTTATTTACGTGGATGCGGGATTCCACATTACGGCTCTCCCTGGGATTGAGGGTTGATCGAGCCAGATTCGAAGGCTAATCAACTCTTTTCAAGTCGGTCTTTGTTGATAATCACCTTGTTCTTATCCCGCAGGCTCTTCAGGCGTGCCCCATAAACTTCGCGCCCCAACAGCGTCGAGATTTGCTTGGCAAGTTCCTTATCCTGATCCGCGTTGGTGGCGGTCGCTTCCCTAACCTTGCCAATACGAAAGATGACGTAACGACCGTCAGGGGCGCTGAATCCCGCATACGCCGGCAATTTTGACACGTCAGCCTGGAACACGGTCTGGGCAGCTTCGGCCGATAGGCCTTCGGGTTTTTCGCGTGAGACCGTCTGGTCCGGCGACCACTGCATACTAATCACTTCACCTTTTTTCAGGCGTGCGATCTTATCCTCGCCATCCTTCTTGGCCAATTCGGTCGCCTTTGTCGCCTTGAGTTGCTCAGTGATCAACTCTTGCACGGCCTCGAATGGTTGACGGGCGGCAGGGACGTGTTCAATTACTCGAGCCGCCACCAATGTATTGGGTGAGACTTCGATCGCTTCGGTATTGCGCTTGTATTTGACGGCCTCTTCGGAAAAGAGTCCCTTGAGAAGTTTCTCGTTGTTCAGCGTAGCAGGATCGGCACGGTCCTTGGTGATCCAGCCGCTTTGTTCCACCGTCAGCTTCAAGGCGTCCGCCGCCGGCTTCAGGCTGTCTGACTGGTCATAGACCAAGTTACTCAACTGCTCAGCTTTCTCCGCGTACAGACGACCCACTGCGTTCCTCTTCACATCCTCCGCGATTTGAGCACGTACTTCCTCGAGGGATTTGCGTTCCGCAGCCTTGATCTCCTCCAGCTTGATGATGTGGAAGCCATACTGAGTTTCAACGGGGCCGACGATCTCGCCCGACTTCATGCCGAATACAGCGTCATCGAAGGGTTTGGCTTTATTCCCGCGGGCGAAGAATCCGAGATCTCCGCCTTCGGAGGCTGACCCCAAATCCTGCGAACTTTTCTTCGCCAGTTCGGCGAACCCTGCACTATTCTGCTTGGCTTGTGCAAGCAGTTGCTCGGCGCCGACTTTGGCCTTCGCTTTGTCTTCCACCGAGGCCTTGGCGTCCAAGCTTATCAGTATGTGGCGAGCGTGCCTTTCCTCCGCACGTTCGTAGCGCCCGACGTTTTCTTTGTAGTACTTCTGAATGTCTTCCTCGGTCGCAGTCGTACTCTTGATCAACGTTTCCATGGAAAGGACCACGTACTCGACACGAGCCCGCTCCGGCAGCGTATAGGCTGTTGGGTTCTTATCGTAGTACTGCTTGACCTCGTTAGCCTCCAACTTCACTTGCGGCAAATATTGCGCGGGAGAAATGATGCTCTGACTGACCTCTCGCTGCTGGCCGCGTATTTTTGCTAACCGTTCGGTTATCGTCTTCGGCAGGAAGTGCGTGCCGGCCACGGACTCCCTGGATTGCGAGAACAATGCATCTTGACGAAATCTAGCCTCGAACGCCCCGATACTCATGCCGCGCACATCCAACAGCCGCTTGTATCGCTCCGGTACGAATTTGCCGGTTGAATCATCCTTGAATGCGGGTATGTCGTGAATCAGCTGCTGAAGATGATGATCCGAAATACCGACCCGAGCCTTTGTCGCCTCGGCTATCACTAGTCGTTGCTCGATCAACTGCTCGACGACTTGATTCTTGATTTCGGGGCCATTGAGCAGGTCTGAATTGACCTTGCCTTGCATCATCTGCCGAAGCTGGTCTTGTCGTTCACGCAGCGCGTTGGTGTACTCGTTGGACGTGATGGCTTGATCTGCGACCATGGCCACTTGATCTTTGACGTCCACGCCTCGGAAGTAGAAATCGATACCAAAAAACGCGAAGGGCAGTATGACAATGCCGAGCACGATTTGAACGACTCTTTTTTTCTTTGCGACCAGGTCAAACATCGATGCGATCCTTTCTTGTGGATGTCGTGGTCAATGGGTAGCTTTGCATTCGGGGCGAAGCCTATCCGCGAAAAACTAAAACAGTCGAAACAAAAAAGGCGAACTCGCGTTCGCCCTTTTTGTTGATGCTGGCGGAGTGGACGGGACTCGAACCCGCGACCCCCGGCGTGACAGGCCGGTATTCTAACCAACTGAACTACCACTCCTAAACTGGATAAAACAGTGATTTCGGAAGAACGCGTGCCGTGATCGTGCAATGAGAGATTTGGTGGGTGCTGAGGGGTTCGAACCCCCGACATTCGCCTTGTAAGGGCGACGCTCTACCAGCTGAGCTAAGCACCCTCTCGCGAAACCGATTTGGCAGGCCAGACCACAACCATCACAATCCAACCACTGTCACCGACACTCACGCAACTCCTAACAACCGCAGCGCTTTACTACCGAAGCCCCCTAGTTTAACCCATCTTTGAATGCTTTGCCAGCCAAGAAGCGAGGAACTTTTGTCGATTTGATCTTGATTTCAGCACCGGTGCGCGGGTTGCGGCCCTTGCGTGCAGCGCGCTTGCCCACCTTGAAAGTGCCAAAGCCCACCAGCGTTACCGAGCCACCTTTCTTCAAGGTCGTTTTGATGCCGCCAATCGCAGCTTCGATCGCTCGGCCTGCAGCCGCTTTCGAAATGTCTGCGGACTTGGCGACATGTTCGATCAAGTCTGTTTTATTCATGGTCCCCTCTTATAGTTTGAATGGTGGTTTACTTCAATGCGGGTATCAAGTGCGTGTCAAAACTTCTACAGCGAGATATTACGAGAATTTAGCAGCCCCGTGCGCTGGATGCCCAAGCGATCGGAAGGTGGCGCAGCATTCCAACATAGTATTGCAACAAATATAACGCAACAATTTTGCCTGGCACTTCCGCGCGCCTATTCCAGCTCAATGTTTCACAATTTCGCCGCTTGGCAGGGCGGCGGGTGCTGCCACAAGAACATCGCTCACTTTGGCTGCTTCTTCACCCTTTTCAGGTAATGGCGTGGGCATTCTCTCCAGCGCCATTTCGAGTACTTTGTCGATCCATTTCACGGGAACGACTTCGAGTTTGTTTTTGATGTTGTCCGGAATGTCTGCCAAGTCTTTGACGTTGTCTTCGGGGATCAGCACGATCTTGATGCCACCGCGATGCGCTGCGAGCATCTTTTCTTTCAAGCCGCCAATCGGCAGTACTTCGCCACGCAAGGTGATTTCGCCGGTCATCGCCACATCGGCGCGAACCGGAATGCCGGTGAGCACTGACACCAGCGCGGTGGTCATCGCAATGCCAGCCGAAGGGCCGTCTTTCGGTGTGGCGCCTTCGGGCACGTGCACGTGAATGTCGCGCTTTTCAAACACATCATCAGGAATGCCCAGGCGTGCTGCGCGGGTGCGCACAATCGAGCGCGCCGCCTCCACCGACTCTTTCATCACATCGCCCAGCGAACCGGTGCGGGTGATGTTGCCTTTGCCGGGCATCGAGGCGGTTTCAATGGTGAGCAATTCGCCGCCTACTTCGGTCCACGCCAGGCCGGTGACCTGACCCACCTGATTTACTTTTTCAGCGATGCCGAACTTGAAACGCCGCACTCCCAAAAACTTGTCTAGATTGCGCGCGGTGACGGTAATTTTTTTCTCATCCTTTTTCATGATGAGGGTTTTGACTGCCTTGCGGCAAATCTTCGAAACTTCACGGTCTAGCGAGCGCACCCCGGCTTCACGGGTGTAGTAGCGCACGATGTCGCGCAATGCACTTTCTGCCACGCTGATTTCGCCGTCTCTCAGGCCATTGTTTTTGATCTGTTTGGGCAGCAAATACTTGAGCGCGATATTGACCTTTTCATCTTCGGTGTAGCCCGACAAACGGATCACTTCCATACGGTCGAGCAAGGGCGCGGGGATATTCATCGAGTTCGCGGTGGCGACGAACATCACGTCCGACAAGTCGTAATCGACTTCGACGTAATGGTCTTGGAACGTGTGGTTTTGTTCCGGGTCGAGCACTTCGAGCAAGGCTGAAGCGGGGTCGCCCCGAAAGTCCTGACCCAATTTGTCCACTTCATCGAGCAAGAAGAGCGGATTTTTCACGCCCACCTTGGTCATGTTGGTCAAAATCTTGCCGGGCATCGAGCCGATGTAAGTGCGGCGATGGCCGCGAATCTCTGACTCGTCGCGCACGCCGCCCAAGGCCATGCGAACAAACTTGCGATTGGTGGCTTTGGCAATCGACTGCCCCAGCGAGGTTTTACCAACCCCTGGGGGGCCTACCAGGCACAGGATTGGCGCTTTCACTTTGTCAACCCGCTGTTGTACCGCGAGATATTCGATGATGCGCTCTTTGACCTTTTCCAGGCCGTAATGATCGCTTTCGAGAATGTCTTCCGCATTGGCCAAATCGCGATTGACCTTGTTCTTCTTGCGCCAGGGCAGCTTGCACAAAGTATCAATGTAGTTGCGGATCACCGTGGCTTCAGCCGACATCGGCGACATCAGTTTCAATTTCTTGAATTCGCCCTCGGCCTTCTTCTTCGCCTCTTTTGACATGCCTGCCTTGTTGATGCGCTTTTGCATCTCTTCAAGGTCGGCACCTTCTTCGCCGTCGCCCAGCTCTTTCTGGATCGCTTTGACCTGCTCGTTCAGGTAATACTCGCGTTGGCTCTTTTCCATCTGGCGCTTGACGCGGCCACGAATTTTCTTCTCCACCTGCATGATTTCGAGCTCGTTCTCGACCGAACTCAAGAGATGTTCGAGCCGCTTGAGCACGTCGAACATTTCGAGCACTTCTTGCTTTTGCTCGAGCTTCAAGGGCAAATGCGCGGCGATGGTATCGGCCAAGCGTCCGCCGTCTTCAATGCCGTTCAAAGAGGTGAGAATTTCTGGCGGGATTTTCTTGTTGACCTTGACATACTGGTCGAATTGCGCGAGTAGCGCGCGGCGCAGGGCTTCGATCTCGCTGCTGGAGTCGTCGGCGGCGGGAATTGCGACCGCATCGGCTTGAAAGTGGGTTTTCTCGTCGGTGGCGTGGCTCACCCGAGCCCGCTCACGGCCCTCGACCAACACCTTGACGGTGCCATCGGGCAGTTTGAGCATTTGCAGAATGTTGGCGATACAACCGATGTCGTAAAAATCTTCGATCACCGGCTCGTCTTTGGCGGCGCTTTTTTGCGCGACCAGCAAGATGCCCTTTTTTTGCTCCATCGCAATTTCGAGCGCTTTGATCGACTTGGCGCGCCCGACAAAAAGCGGAATCACCATGTGCGGAAAGACGACAACATCGCGCAGCGGCAGCAGAGGCAGCAGCGTAGGTGTGGTGGGCGTGGCGGGTATGGCGTTGGATGGTGATGACATTTACAGCTCCTGGAAATTCAGTTCGCAAAGCTTGCGTGAAGCTCTACGGTTTTTAAGTCAACGATCCAAGTTTTCGGCAGCGAGTCGCGCAGTGCGTTACTGCCCTGACGCAATTTTCTGTGGCTCAGCGTAAATCATCAGTGGGGCTTGCTGGGCCGTAATCGTGGCTTCATCGACCACCACTTTCTCCACGTTTTGCGTTGCCGGCAGTTCGTACATGACATCGAGCAATGCGGTTTCGATAATCGAGCGCAGGCCACGCGCACCGGTTTTTCGGTTGAGCGCTTTTTTCGCAATTGCAGCTAGGCCGCCGGGGCGCACTTCGAGCTCCGCCCCTTCCATCTGAAACAATTTTTGGTATTGCTTGATGAGCGCATTTTTCGGCTCGGTGAGAATTTGCACCAATGCCGCTTCGTCCAATTCGTTGAGTGTCGCGACCACTGGCAAGCGGCCAACCAGCTCTGGGATAAGGCCAAATTTGATCAGGTCTTCGGGCTCGACATCTTTCAAGGTTTCGGTGAGCGATTTGTCTTTCATCGAGCGCACTTCGGCACCAAAACCGATACCGCCTTTTTCTGAACGATTACGGATGACTTTTTCCAAGCCATCGAACGCGCCGCCGCAGATGAAAAGAATGTTGGTCGTATCAACCTGTACGAAGTCTTGATTGGGATGCTTGCGCCCGCCTTGCGGTGGCACCGAGGCAATCGTGCCTTCGATCAGCTTGAGCAGGGCTTGTTGCACGCCTTCGCCGGAAACATCGCGGGTAATCGAGGGGTTGTCGGAGCGGCGCGAAATTTTGTCGATTTCGTCGATGAAAACAATGCCTTTTTGCGCTTTTTCAATCTCGTAGTTGCAGTTTTGCAGCAACTTTTGGATGATGTTTTCCACGTCTTCGCCGACATAACCGGCTTCGGTCAAGGTGGTTGCATCAGCAATGACGAAAGGGACGTTGAGCAGGCGGGCCAGCGTTTGGGCGAGCAGGGTCTTGCCTGAGCCAGTCGGGCCGACCAACAAAATATTACTTTTAGCGAGCTCGACTTCGTCCTTCTTCGAGCTGTGTTTCAGGCGCTTGTAGTGGTTGTAAACGGCGACGGCCAAGACCTTTTTTGCCACCGACTGCCCGATGACATAAGAGTCGAGTGTGTTGCAGATTTCAGTGGGGGTCGGCAAGTCGCTCTTGGCGGCTTTGACAGCTTCGGGCGAGGCCGATTCGTCGCGGATGATGTCGTTGCAAAGCTCGATACATTCATCGCAGATGAACACCGAAGGCCCGGCGATCAGCTTTTTTACCTCATGCTGGCTTTTGCCGCAAAAGGAACAGTAGAGCAGCTTTTCGCCGGCGGCTTTTTTCTCAGTCATGACATCGTCTCGGGGAACGCAGTTTGCCTCACGACTGGGCAAGCTTGAATCCTGCGTTTCATTCTGGAATCGGGTGTGTTTGAAAGGAGATAACCCCTTCAAACCTTGCTTACGTTGCGTTGCAAATTTTGTTTAACGCAAGATTACTCTTAAAACCTGCACTTGCGGAACTAACTTTGGGCCTTGGTTATGCAGCAGTGGCCGGACGCTTTTCGAGCACCTTGTCGATCAGGCCGTAAGCGAGCGCTTCTTCCGCATTCAGGTAATGATCGCGGTCAGTGTCTTTCTCGATCTCAGCGATCTGCTTGCCGGTGTGCTTGGCCATGATCTCATTGAGGCGCAATTTCAACTTCATCGTTTCGCGCGCCTGAATTTCGATGTCGGATGCCTGGCCGCGAAACCCCGAGGACGGTTGGTGGATCATGATGCGTGAATTGGGCAGCGCGAAGCGCTTTTCCTTCTCGCCGGCCATCAGCAAAAAAGCGCCCATCGAAGCTGCCATGCCGGTACACAACGTGGACACGGCTGGTTTGACAAACTGCATCGTGTCGTAGACCGCCAATCCGGCGTAGACCGAGCCCCCCGGCGAATTGATATAGAAGCTGATGTCTTTGTCGGGGTTTTCAGACTCCAAAAAGAGCAACTGCGCCACCACCAGATTGGCCGTGATGTCGTTGACTTCGCCCACAAAGAAAATTACCCGCTCTTTGAGCAAGCGTGAGTAGATGTCGTATGCGCGCTCGCCGCGACCCGACTGCTCAATCACCATCGGGATGTAACCCAGGGCTTGCGGATCTTGGCGGATGGCACCCGCATTGAGAATGCCACCACTCGTATAGCCGTTGTCGGAAAGCCAGTTCATGCGCACACTCCAATAGATTTATTGCTTGCCCATCAATTCATCAAACGACATCGGTTTGTCAGTCACTTTGGCCTTGGTAAGCACAAAGTCCACCACGTTGTCTTCCAGCACCACTGACTTCACATCTTCCAGCCGCTGATTGTCGCCATAGTACCAACGCACTACCTCGCGCGGGTCTTCGTAGCTCTGCGCATACTCATCCACCACCGCACGCACTTGCTCAGGCTTGGCTTCAAGGCTGTTAGATTTGACCAGTTCCTGCAAAATCAAGCCCAGCGAGACACGCCGCTTGGCCTGCTCGGTAAAGAGTTCAGGCGGGAGCGGCATTTCCTGTTTCATGCCGCGCTGTTTAAGCTCTGCCCGGGCTTGTTCCATCAAACGCTGAGTGTCCATTTCGATCAGTGCTTTGGGCGCATCCAGTTTGATGGTTTGGTACAGCGCATCCATCACCGCTGTTTTGCTGCGTGCCTTGAGCCGCGCCTTGACCTCGCGCTCCAGATTGCCGCGCACATCGGCCCGCATTTTGGTGAGATCGCCATCAGCCACACCAAGGGTTTTGGCAAATTCCCCATCAATATGCGGCACGATAGCGCCTTCAACCTTGTTCACGGTGAGGGTGAATTGCGCGGTTTTGCCGGCAACGTCTTTGCCCTGGTAATCATCCGGGAATTTCAGATCGAAGGTCTTGGCTTCGCCCGCCTTCAGGTCGTGGCCTGCGGTGTCAAATTCTGGCAGCATCTGGCCGCCGCCCAACACAAAGGGAAAGTCGCTTGCCTTGCCGCCGTCAAACTCAACGCCATCAATCTTGCCGACAAAATCGACCGTGATGCGGTCGTCTTTGGCAGAGGCGCGGTCAGCGATTTCGTAGGTGACGCGCTGTTTTTGCAGGATGCGCAAAGTCGCGTCAACGTTCGCTTCTTCGACCTTGGCGCTAACCTGCTCAACCGTAAGCGCACTCAAGTCGCCCAGTTTGACTTCCGGATAGACCTCGAAGGTCGCCGTGAAGTCGATTGTCTTGTCGTTCGCCGCTTCGCCTTCGGCGAGCTTGCGTGGCTCGATTCTCGGTTGACCAGCCACCTGCAATGAATGCACCTTGCACACCGCTTCAAACTGCTTGCCCACGGTTTCGTTCAACACATCCATGCGCACCGATGGGCCATATTGCGATGCGATCATTTTCATCGGCACTTTGCCTGGGCGAAACCCCGAAATGCGCACATTTCGCGAGACATCCACCAGGCGGCGCTGCACTTGACCTTCGATTTCGGCCATGGTGATGGAGATATTGAAGCGACGCTCAATTGCGCCCAGAGTTTCGATGGTGATGCCGGACATGAAAAAAATCCAATCAATCAAACGGTTAAGAAATGTGTGAGTCAAATTAAAGCTGGTGCGAGAGAAGGGACTCGAACCCTTACACCTTACGGCGCTGGAACCTAAATCCAGTGCGTCTACCAATTCCGCCACCCTCGCTTTGGCTTTTTTCGTGCGTTGCGCTTTCGCAGCAGAACCGGACAACCCAGAACGGTCAGCATTGAAATAATGCACGGAAAAAAAGCAACCCTAAATTTTAGCGGACGCGGAGCACTTCAAGCCTCGCTGCCGATGCAAAATCGCATCATGCCTTCTGAAACGCCGTCTTGTGCCATGAACCACTACGAAAACTTTCCAGTAGCCTCAGTTTTGTCACCGAGGAAATACCGGCGGCAGATCGCCCTGGTTTACCACTTCGCGCGCGGTGCTGACGACATCGCCGACGAAGGCGTGGCAACTGCGCCCGAGCGGCTCGCGGAGTTGGCAGCATGGCGCCAGCAATTGCAGCGTTCGGTGGCAAGTGTTCCCGACCCGGCTGGCCCGAAACCGGCGCTGTTCTTGCCTCTTGGGGCAATGATCCGTGAAAACGCGCTTCCAGTAAGCCTCTTCGAAGACTTGCTTGACGCATTTTCACAAGATTGCACTCAGGAGCGCTACGCCGACTATGGCCAGGTGTTGGACTACTGCCGCCGCTCTGCCAATCCGGTCGGCCGGATTTTGCTGTATCTGTATGGTCATGCCAAGCCGGAAAACTTGCAGCAATCCGATGCCATTTGCAGCGCCTTGCAACTCATCAATTTTTGGCAGGACGTGGCGATCGACCTCGCCAAACCACGCATTTATATCCCGCAGGAGGATTTGCAGCGTTTTGGCGTAAGTGAAGCCGAGCTTCGCAGTGGTATGGTCGGCCCTGCATTTTGTGCGCTGCTGCGCTTTGAGGTAGCTCGCGCACGGGAACTGATCCTGGCAGGCGCACCGCTTGCCCTGGCGCTGCCCGGCCGGATTGGCTGGGAATTGCGCCTAGTGGTACAGGGTGGCTTGCGAATATTGGAGCAAATTGAGCAGGTCAACTACGATGTTTTTCAGCGGCGACCGGTGTTGGGGAAATCGGATTGGTTGCGAGTGCTGTGGCGGGGAATGTTTTTCAAGCGGCACGCTTAAGCTACTGAGGCGGCATCGATCTGATTCAAAAAGAGTAACCGGTGCTGCCAGTGGAACCCTCGATTGCCGCAAAAATCTTGGCCAAGGGCCTGAAGGGGGCGTAGCGCTCGCACACCTTGCGGGCATAGCGCCACACCAGCGGCAGGTCTTTCAGATAAGCGTCCTTGCCATCGCGGTGCTTCAGGCGCGCGAAGACTCCCAGCACTTTCAAGTGGCGCTGCAAGCCCATCCACTCAAAATCGCGGTAAAAATCATCGAAGGCGGGTTGCACTGGCAGCTTTGCCGCGCGCGCCTTCTCCCAGTAGCGAATCGCCCAGTCAAGCTGGGTGGCTTCAGGCCATTCGATGTAGGCATCGCGCAGCAGCGAAACCAAATCGTAGGTGATCGGGCCTCTCACGGCATCCTGAAAGTCGAGCACGCCCGGATTGCGCTCCGGCGTGAACATCAGGTTGCGCGCGTGATAGTCACGATGCACGAAGACCTGTGGCTGCGCCAGAATATTGTCGATCAAGGTAGCGAACACCGCATCGAGGGTCTTGCGTACCATAGGCGTGACGACGAGCTGTAGATGTTTTTCCAGATACCACTGCGGAAACAGTTCAAGTTCGCGGCGCAGCAGCGCAGTGTCATAGGCGGGCATATCGTCTGAGGCAATCGATTGCAACTGGATCAGTGCCAGACTCGCATCACGATACAGCGCGGGTGCGGCATCAGGTGTCATCTTCAATGCGTCGAGATAGGTCGTCACCCCCAAGTCACTTAAGAGCAAAAATCCTTGATCCAGGTCTGCCGCCAGCACAATTGGCGCATTTACCCCCGCCTGCGCCAATTGCTGCGCCACAGTGACAAACGGGCGACAGTCCTCCAAGGGCGGCGGCGCATCCATCACAATGAGCGTGGCATCTGCTCCTTGCCTGATAGCCCGGAAATAGCGGCGAAAGCTCGCGTCTGAGGACGCTGGCGCAAGCGAATACTGCCCAGTGGGAAAGCTCCAGGGCGCGGATGGGGATTCCAGCCAAGCCGCGAGCTCAGCCTGGCGTTGGTCCAGCGCAGACTTGGTAGTCTCGAATGACATGGTGTACCCCAGAGTCTGATCGGGTAGAAAAGCGAAGCGCGAATATAATCGAAAACTGTTCTCGCGTTGTGTCGGATCTGGTCTCGCGCTTTGTCTCACACTGCACTCGGTGTCATCTTCTGTACATCCTATGTTTTTTTGTCGACACCCTTGGAATCCGCCCGATGGCCAGGCTTTTGCGGCCGGTGCGCAGCCGCTTAGCAAAGCCATGGTCCAGGCAGGGATAGGTAGTTTGCTGGCAGTGATCGCCTCTGGTGTGGCCGCACAGGCATTTGTGTCAAACCCCGCGCCGCCTGCGTACCCGAGCGGTACCACTCCGCTGGCGCTCAAGCGGCAAGCCGATTTGATCCCGGGCTTGCGCATCGATTCGATTACGCCTGCGCCTACCTTTGCGTCAGGGTTGCGGATCGACAAGCGCGACAACCGGTTTATGACAATCGAGGGCAGTGCCGAGGTGCGCAAGCGCAATCAAGTGCTCAAAGCTGACCAGATCGATTACGACGAGACCGAAGATTACCTGCAAGCACGGGGCAACGTTAAATTGTTCCGGGACAACGACTGGATCGCGGGCCCGACGCTCGACATGAAAGTCGATGCTCAAACCGGCACGATGCCCAATCCGGAATATTATTTCGCCGAGAAAAAAGCGCAGGGTGAGGCCGAGCGGATGGATTTCCTGGGGCCAAGCCGCTACCAGCTCGACAACGCGACCTACTCCACTTGCGAAAAATGTAAGCGCGACTGGTACATCAAGGCGCGCGATCTACGGCTCGACTATGGCGAGCAAGAGGCGGTGGCAAGGGAAGCTACGCTGTATTTTTTTGACGTTCCCATTTTTTATACCCCGTGGGCTACATTTCCGCTCGGTGTGAAGCGGCGAACTGGCTTCTTGCCCCCCACGGTGACCCAATCGACCACTCTTGGGGCCGAAATCGGCCTGCCGTTCTACTGGTTTATCGCGCCGCAACACGATGCCACCATCACGACGCGGGTCTCCACGCTGCGTGGCATGCAGTTGGCTGGTGAATACCGTTATCTGAACGAAAAGTATAGCGGCTTGGCCACTGCCGAGGCCGTTCCGTATGACGCAGTGGCCGCAAAACCACGCGGTGGCTTACGCTGGATCCACAGCCAGACCATTATGAGCGGTTTGACGGCTACTGCGGAATTGAACCACATCACCGATCGCTCTTACTTGCTCGACTACCCGAACCGCCTGGAAATTCCCGGGACGACTGTGTTGCCGCGCAACGTTGCTCTAACGTACAGCAGTACCTTCCTCAATTCCGGGGCGTACACGGTCACGGCACGAACCTCCAACCAGAAAATCGTTCAGGACCCGCTTAATCCGATTACGCCACCCTATGAGCGCCAACCCGAACTGACACTCACCGCCAGTCGGCTAGACTGGCATGGATTCGACTTCACCCACACCAGCGAACTGGTGCGTTTCGCCCATCCTACCCTGGTGAACGTGAGTCGAATGGTTAATTTTCCAGCGATTTCCTACCCGCTGGTTTCACCTGGCGCTTTCCTGATCCCCAAGTTGCAGGTGCATTCGAGCCACTATTCATTCTCCAAAATCGCCCTCAACCAGCCGGGCACGCTCTCGCGCACGGTGCCGATTTTCAGCATTGATACCGGCTTGGTATTCGAGCGCGACACGCAAACAAAGCACGCGTTGGAAACCCGGTACATCCAAACATTGGAGCCTCGGGCTTTTTACAGCTACGTACCGAAGCGAGATCAAACGCTTTTCCCGAATTTCGATTCCGGCGCGCCGGACTTTAATATCGCGCAGCTGTTCACCGAAAACCGCTACGTCGGCAGTGATCGCTTTGCCAATGTGAACCAACTTACTTTAGCGGCCACATCACGCTTTCTGGACAGCTCGACCGGCAAAGAGCGTCTGCGCATGATGGCCGCGCAGCGCTTCTTTTTCACCCCCCAGGATCCGATCACAGCGCTGCCCGGCGAAACGCTCAATCCAATTCGGCGTTCCGACTCTCTGTTTGCCGTTACCGCCGGAATAACGCCAACTCTCACCCTGGATACCTCGCTGCAGTACAACCCTCGCACCCGCCTGCTGGACCGAGCCAGCGCCGGTATCTCTTGGCGGCCAGGTGAACACAAAGTGATTTCGGCGGCGTATCGTTACAACCGTAATCTAGTGGTTGACAGTAAAACGCTGGCCGTGCTGGACCAAATCGACCTGTCCATGCAGTGGCCGGTTACCAATCTGCTGGGCGGAACGCTTTACACAGTAGGACGGGTGAATTACTCCAAGTCTGAGCGGCGCACCGTCGATGTCCTTGCCGGTTTCGAATTCCAACGCGACTGCTGGGTATTCCGGACCGCTTGGCAGAAATATGTTACTGCCACCCAACGCTCTGCGAATCAGATATTTTTCCAAATTGAGTTTAACGACCTGGGGGCCGCAGGCTTGAATCCGCTCAAGGCACTGGGCGACAACATCGTGGGCTATCGTCGCTTGAATGACCCATCACGCAAGCCGCTGGCCCCGGTCTACCTTTATCCGCAGGATTGACATGACACCCCTCCTCTTCCGCATTTCTTCGCGCGCGTTGCTCGCAGCCTGGGTATTGCTCCCGGCGCTGAGCTTCGCGCAAGCCATCATCACCCCAGTGCTTTCCAACCCGGCCCCTCGCGGGCGGATCGTTTTGGCCGACCGCATCGTCGCGGTGGTCAACGATGAAGCAATTACCCGCCAGGAGCTTGACGAACGTTTGCGTAATGTGCGCGCGCAGATGCGTCGCCAGGGCACCTCGCCGCCTACCGGTGAAGACTTTGAAAAGCAGGTGCTCGATCGGATGATTACTGATCGCGCCCAAATCCACTTCGCGCGCGAATCGGCGATTCGGGTGGACGATGTCACACTGGACCGCGCGATTGCCCGTATCGCGGAAGAAAACGGGATGAACGTGACCCGCTTTCGCGAAACGATTGAGCGTGACGGCATTCCCTTCGGCAAGTTTCGTGAGGATATTCGTGGCGAGATTACGCTTTCGCGTCTGCGTGACCGCGAGGTCGAGGCGCGCGTGCAAGTATCCGAAGGCGAGATCGAAAACTACATGGCCGAAAACCAAGGTGGTACTGCTGTGGCAACACCGCTGGGCATGGACTTGAACATCAGTCAGATCTTGGTACGCGTTCCCGAAAATGCCAGCCCTGAGCAAATCGCAGCGCGGCAAAAGCGCGGCGAAGAAGCGCTTGAACAACTGAAATCAGGCAAAGACTTTCTGCAAGTGTCAGCCAGTTTTTCAGATGCGGCTGATGCCACCACCGGTGGTGCGTTCGGCTGGCGTCCGGCAGATCGCTTGCCCGAACTTTTTGTGGCCGCCGTCGATAAGCTCAAAGTGGGCGAAGTGACCAGCTTGGTGAAAAGCCCGAACGGTTTTCACATCATCAAATTGAATGACCGGCGGGGCGGCAGCACCACTGCGGGCGCTGGTGCCAAGACCGAGCTGACCAAAACCCGTGCGCGCCACATTCTGGTCAAGGTCAATGAAGTGACCACGACCCAGGAGGCGGAGCGCCGCATCAAAAGCCTTAAGGAGCGGATTGACAACAAATCAGTCGAGTTTGAGGCGATGGCGAAACAGCATTCGCAGGATGCCAGCGCACCGCGTGGCGGTGATTTGGGTTGGGTCTTTCCCGGCGACACCGTCCCTGAGTTTGAGCGCGCCATGGAAGGCCTGCAACCTGGGTCGTTCACGGTGGCCGTGCAAACGCCGTTCGGCTGGCATCTGATCCAAGTGGTCGAGCGCGCCCGCGAAGACGTGACCAGTGAGCGCCAGAAACAGGCCGCGCGCCAAGCGATTCGCGAGCGTAAGAGCGAGGAAGCCTACCAAGAATGGGTGCGGCAGATTCGTGATCGCGCCTACGTTGAGCTGCGCCTGGAAGAGCGATAAGCAATGGGCGGTCACGCCAAATCGGTGATCGCCTGCCCCGTGATCGCCGTTACCACCGGTGAGCCCGCCGGTATCGGCCCCGAAATCTGCGCCGCGTTGTCGCGTAAACGACTTTCTGCCGAGCTGATTTTCATTGGCGATCGCGATTTACTGGTGGCACGTGGCATGGCTCGCTCGGTGGCGCAAACCCGAGTTTTGCATGTCCCATTGCGCGCACAGGTTTTGCCGGGCAAGCTTGATGCGCGCAACGCCCGCTACGTACTCGACACGCTCGATGCCGCCATTGATGGTGCAATCAGCGCTCGCTTCGCGGCAATGGTGACCGCACCAGTACAAAAGAGCATCATCAACGAGGCGGGTGTGCCGTTCATGGGGCATACCGAATATCTGGAAGAAAAGAGCGGCAGCCAACAAGTGGTGATGATGCTCGCGGGCCACGACCGCGCACTGCACCGACCCTTGCGTGTGGCGCTGGCCACGACCCACCACGCGCTGGCCGACGTAGCTTCCGTGCTTACTGCGGCGCGCCTGGAAACCACCTTGCGTGTACTGCACGATGCCTTGAAGACGCGCTTCTGGATTGCCTCTCCAGCCATTCTCGTGGCGGGTTTAAACCCCCACGCGGGTGAATCCGGACATCTGGGCCGCGAAGAAATCGAGATCATCACTCCGGTGGTGCAAAAACTGCGCCGGGAGGGCATGCAACTCACTGGCCCCTTACCCGCTGACACACTCTTCACACCGAAGTATTTGCGACAAGCTGACGCGGTACTGGCGATGTATCACGACCAAGGTTTGCCGGTGCTCAAATATGCCACCTTCGGCGCGGGGGTCAATATCACCTTGGGCATGCCATTCATTCGCACCTCGGTGGATCACGGCACGGCGTTGGATTTAGCCGGCAAGGGCTTGGCTGATGCGGGCAGCTTGGTTGAAGCGACGCAAATCGCCATAGCGATGGTGCACAATTTCAGCGCTGGCGTGGCCGTTGCCGCTGCCGCATCCGCCAATAAGCGCCCACGAGAATCATCAGGCTAACCAGTAGCACCGCCGCATTGCCGCGCAGCGCGACAAATGGCGTAGTGCCGGTCATGCCCTGCGCATTGGCCACCAGCGCGCCTTCGGTGAAAAATGCCAGATGCGCCGTGACCCGGCCACGCTCGTCGATCACGGCGGTGGCGCCCGTGTTGGTCGCGCGCAGCATGGGGCGGCCCGTTTCCAGCGCGCGCATGCGGCTGATTTCCAAGTGCTGGTGCGGCGCCAACGAATCGCCAAACCACGCCACATTTGAGAGGTTTAGCAGCACATGGGCTTGCGGTAGTTGGCGCACGATCTCCTCGCCAAACAAATCCTCATAGCAAATGTTGAGCGCGATTGCGACCCGCTCGCGCCCCAAGCTCAGTTGAAACGGGCTTTGCGCCGCGCCACCTCGGGTGAAGTCGGCCAAGGGCATTTGCATCGCATTGACAAACCAGCGCGCGCCCAGCGGAATGAATTCGCCGAATGGCACCAGATGGTCTTTGGCATAAAACTGCCCCGCATCGCGCCCCAAGCTGAAGGCCGCGTTGAAGTACGTACCTGCCGCGCGCTGCACCGGTGCGCCGACGATCACGGTAGCATTGACGGAGATTGCGTCGGCTTGCAACAGCGCGCCCGTGCCACCACCAGTCGCGTCACTTAAGCGCGCAATCGCTGTTTCGGGCAGCACGATCAAGCGCGCCGGTGAGGCATCCAACAGGCGGCGGTAGCTGGCAATCGAAGCTTCAAAACGCCCTGGCACAAACTTCAGTTCCTGCGGCACATTGCCCTGCAACAGTGAGACCGTGAAGGGTGCCGCGAATGGCTTGACCCAAGGGATGTGACCGGCTGCCCAGCCGGTGCCGCCAAGCGCTAAGGCAATGGCAGCACTTGCCCACGCCCTGATGGTCACGGCTCGGACCAGCAACGCGGCAATGACGCACAGCACAAAGGCCACGCCGTAAACGCCTACGAGCGGTGCCAAGCCAGCCAGTGGCGAATCGACTTGCGAATAGCCCAGCGCCAGCCACGGAAAGCCGGTGAGCATCCAGCCGCGCAGCCACTCGCTCAAAGCCCAAGCAGCCGGGATGACCAATACGCAGTGGTTCCAGTGCGCGCGAGCTGGTCCATTTGGGCGATCGTGCAACCTCGCGCGAAGTTGGCCCTGCAACCAGCCCGCCAGCGCCGGGTAAAGCGCCAGGTAGGCCGCCAGCAAGCCGGTCGCCGCGCCTGCCAGCCACACCGGCATCTTGCCCACATCGTGCATCGAGACGTAGACCCACGACACCCCAACCAGAAAAATACCAAAACCGTAGGCGAAACCAAGCCAAGCGGCGCGGCGCGGGCTGATGTCTTGTTGCCAGAGCCAAACCAGGCCCGCGATGCACAGAATCGGAACGGGCCACCAACCTAGCGGCGCAAATCCTGTGACTGAAAACGCGCCAAGCATTAGCGCGAAGAGGCTTTCCAGGCGCGGCTTTCGCGCCATCAATGCCTGAAGAGCCATACTGGATGTGCTTCTTCAGGCAGTGTCGTCGGTGGACCGGACAGGCGCTACTTCCAGCAGATGGACCTGGCGGCTGTCTGAGCGCAGCACCACAATTCGATGAGTGGCCGGGGTAGTGATGCTCAACACCTCGCCACGCTTAGGCACTCGCCCGAAGCGCGCTATCACATAGCCACCAATCGTGTCCACGTCGTCGTTGATGAGAGCCGTCTGGAAGTGCTCGTTAAATGCATCGAGTTCGGTCAATGCCTTGACCCGGTACTTGCCGCCCTTGTCTTCGAGGATGTTGTCTTCGGCTTCGTCAAAATCAAATTCGTCGTCGATATCACCGACGATTTGCTCGAGCACATCTTCAATCGTCACCAAGCCTGCAACCCCGCCATATTCGTCCACCACAATCGCAATGTGATTGCGTTTGGCACGAAATTCGCGCAGCAGCACGTTCAAGCGCTTGGCTTCAGGGATGAACACGACTGGGCGCAGCATTTCGCGCATGTTGAAACTGTCGGTGGCGTACAGCTTGAGCAGGTCTTTGGCCAACAAAATGCCAATCACGTCATCGCGCTTGCCGTTGATGACCGGAAAGCGCGAGTGCGCGGTTTGCAGCACAAACGGAATGAATTTTTCCGGCTCGTCGTTAATGTCGATGACATCCATCTCAGCGCGCGGGATCATGATGTCGCGTGCCGATAATTCGGAGGTTTGCAGCACGCCCTCGATCATCGAAAGCGCGTCATCGTCCATCAACTTGCGCTCGTGTGCGGCGTGCAGCACAGCCAACAATTCTTCACGGTCTTCCGGCTCGCGGGTGAGTAGCGCGGCTAAACGGTCAAGCAGCGAGGGTTTTGCAGGTGCGGGTGAAGGCGAAGGGTCCATATCGGTCAGGTTGTTATGCCTTAAGCTGTTCTATGCGTAAGGGTCGGCAATGCCCAGCGTCTGCAAAATCTTGGTTTCGCGCCGCTCCATTACTAGCGCATCTTGTTCAATTTCGTGATCAAAACCTTGTGCGTGCAAGACACCGTGAACGGTCAAATGCGCGTAGTGATCCATCAGTGATTTGCCCTGCGCGCGCGCCTCGACCTCGACCACTGGTGCGCACAAAATGATATCGGCTTGCATTTCATCGTAGCAGAAGGTCAAAACGTTGGCGGCGTAGTCGCGCTGCCGGAAATCGCGGTTCAAGCGACGCGCCTCAGCGCGATCCACCAGCCGCAAGGTCACCTGCAAATCACGCAATAAAGCCGCTTTGCACCACTTGCGCAGCCGGTAGGTCGAAGGCAATTCGGTGCGCCGAGAAACCGCCTGCACGACAAGAGCTAGCCTGCCAGGCTCACCAGTTTCACGCCTCACGCTGTACCTCACACACCCGCGCGCGCCTCATACGCCTGCACAATCCGCCCCACCAGTGGGTGGCGCACCACGTCGGCTGAAGTGAAGTGGGTGAAGGCGATGCCGCGTACACCAGTGAGCACGTCGCGCGCATCGGCCAAGCCATTTTTCTGATGCTTGGCCAAATCGACTTGGGTGATGTCGCCGGTGATCACCGCCTTGGTGCCAAAGCCGATCCGGGTCAGAAACATTTTCATCTGCTCAGGCGTGGTGTTTTGCGCCTCATCCAAAATGATGAAGGAATGATTGAGCGTGCGCCCGCGCATGTAGGCCAGTGGCGCGATTTCGATGGCCTGCTTTTCAAACTGGCGCTGCACCTTGTCAAAGCCCATCAGGTCGTACAGCGCGTCGTAGAGTGGGCGCAGATAGGGGTCCACTTTTTGCGCCAGGTCACCCGGCAAGAAGCCCAAACGCTCGCCCGCTTCAACCGCTGGGCGCACCAGCACAATGCGCTTGACCAGATCGCGCTCCAGCGCGTCTACCGCGCACGCTACGGCCAGATAGGTCTTGCCAGTGCCAGCCGGGCCAATGCCAAAGGTGGCATCATGCCCAGCGATGTTTTTCAGATACTCCCGCTGCATCGGCGTGCGCCCATGCAGGTCGTGCTTGCGGGTGAGCAGCGGTGCGTGCGGGGTAGGTTCGGCTGCCCCACCGGAAGGCGGATCGGAAATTGTGGCAACTGTGGCGAGTGCATGCGCTTCGCGGGCTTCGATGATTTCCAGCTGCACGTCATCCACGTCCAGCGGCGCGGCGGCAAGCGTGTAGAGCCGCTGCAGCAGCGTTTGGGCGCGCCGTGCCGCATCTTGCGCACCGTGGATGGAGAGCTTTTCGGCGCGGCGGGAAATCAGCACGTCGAACGCCGTTTCGATCTGCCGCAAATTACCGTCCAGCGGCCCGCACAGGTAGGCCAGGCGGGAGTTGTCGACCGGAGTCAAGGTCAGGATGAGCGAAGGCTCAGTGCTGACAGGTTTCAAGCGGCGATCTTTTCTTGCGTGCGCACTTCACCGCGCAGCGAATGGGTCATTGCTTGCGTCACCGTGACCTCGACGAATTGCCCGATCAAGCGTGGCGCGCCGGCAAAATTGATGATGCGGTTGTTCTCAGTGCGCCCCATCAACTCAGCCGGGTTCTTGCGTGAACGGCCTTCGACCAAGACGCGCTGCACGGTGCCCTGCATGGCAAGGCTGAGCGCGTGCGCGCGCGTCTCGATCCACTGCTGTAAGCGTTGCAGGCGTTGGAGTTTGACTGCTTGCGGCGTGTCGTCCGCCAAATCAGCCGCAGGTGTGCCGGGGCGTCGGGAATAGACAAAACTGAAGGCGCCGTCGAAGCCCACATCTTCCGCCAACTTCATGGTGGCGGCAAAATCAGCCTCGGTCTCACCGGGAAAGCCAACAATCAGGTCGGTGGAAACACTCAAATCGGGGCGCACTTTTTGCAAGCGGCGCACGATCGATTTGAATTCGAGCACCGTGTAGCCGCGCTTCATGCCCGCTAGTACGCGGTCGCTCCCGGCTTGAACCGGCAAATGCAGGTGCGAGACCAGCTTGGGCACCCTGGCATAGGTGTCGATCAAGCGCTGAGTGAATTCTTTGGGGTGCGAGGTCGTAAAGCGGATGCGCTCGATGCCTGGCACTTCGGCCACATATTCGAGCAGCAGCGCAAAGTCGGCTTTTTCTGGAGTCTCACGGGCATCGCGCATCAGCCCCAAGTAGGCGTTAACGTTTTGCCCGAGCAGCGTAACTTCTTTCACTCCTTGCGCCGCAAGTCCAGCGACTTCCGCCAGCACGTCTTCAAAGGGGCGCGACACTTCCTCGCCCCGGGTATAGGGCACGACGCAGTAGCTGCAATATTTCGAGCAGCCTTCCATGATCGAGACGAAGGCGGTTGGGCCATTCATCTTGGCAGGTGGCAGGTGGTCAAATTTCTCGATCTCAGGGAAAGAGATATCAATCTGCGGCAGCTTGGAGATGCGGCGCTTTTCAAGCAACTGTGGCAAGCGATGCAGGGTTTGCGGGCCGAACACCAGGTCCACATACGGCGCGCGTTTAACGATGGCAGCGCCTTCTTGGCTGGCGACACAGCCGCCCACGCCAATGACCAAATTCGGGTTCAAGGCCTTCAGCTCTTGCATGCGGCCCAGGTCGGAAAACATCTTCGCTTCGGCCTTTTCGCGCACCGAGCACGTGTTGTAGAGAATCAGGTCGGCATTTTCGGGCGTGTCGGTTTTTTCGTAACCGTCAGACGCGCCCAGTACGTCGGCCATCTTGTCCGAGTCGTACTCGTTCATTTGACAGCCGAAAGTTTTGATGTAGACGCGCTTGGTCATGGGAGTGCGAAGGCTGGCAGACACCGATGCCTGCCGGTACTCGCTACAGAGCCGCTAGTGTAGTGTTGCACGCTGTTTGCGACTTATAAAAATGATGGATTTTTCGTCGAATCGAGGCGCAAAGCACAGTCATAGTTCCACTATGACGAGCATTTGCAACGACGAGTCGGCGGAAAAGACGCATTTTTAAGTCGC
>JANLTH010000058.1:0-8400 GCA_031362865.1 Burkholderiales bacterium
CAAAGTCTGTAAACCTTGGAAGCTACCGGGAAAACGAGATTTCATTTTCAAATCGGCACCAACTTATTTCGCCTCAAAACCCGCGACAGTATTGGTTCTCCTTGCAATATCCTATCCGTTAACCGGACGCTACTGAAATCATTACGATATGTTGTTGCACCTTCCTAGCCGTGCTAGCAGCACTGTCGTCGTCGGTGCGCCTAATCTCGTAATGATTTAGAAATGGAATTACTTGGCATCGAAGCGTTCAATCGTCACAAACGCCAGCGCATACCCGCGTTCGTCGCTGAGAGAAACGTGGACCGGCCCCAACGCGTTCGCCTCTAAAAAGTTACTGAGCAATGGCCCGAAGACGCATACTGGGCGGCCGTCTTCAGAGTTTTCTATGCTCAGTTGATGCCAGGTGTTGGCTTCTGAGGAGCGCGCGCCCAATGCTTTGAAAAACGCTTCTTTGGCGGCGAAGCGTTTGGCGACGAAGGGTGCGGCATCGCTGCCGCTATGCACTTTGGCCTGAAAGCGCGCGTATTCACGGTCGGAAAGCACGCGCCGGGCGAAGCGCTGACCCCGTCGCAACAGGGCTAAGCGAATCCGGTCGATCTCGACTAAATCGGTGCCGATGCCGTGCAACATGGGTGCTTTCGTAAACTTGGTGGCCTGCTACTGGGCCGCCTAGGCTGCGCGCGCGGCCAGCATCGCGGCCTTCATGTCGCGCACGGTTTGCTGCCAGCCACGAAATACGGCTTCGGCGACGATTGCGTGGCCGATATTGAGTTCGGCGATGCCGGGCACGGCGGCGATGCGGGCCACGTTGCCAAAGTGCAGCCCATGCCCGGCATTGACGCGCAGGCCCTGGGCCAGGCCGTGCTGTACGCCTGCGGCGATGCGGGCAAATTCAGAATCGACTTCGGCTAAGTCGCGCGCCTCGGCATACTGACCCGTATGGATTTCGATCACGCTGGCCCCGGCGGCTTTGGCGGCTTCGATTTGCAGCTTGTCGTGGCTGATAAAGAGCGAAACGCGTACGCCGGCTTGATTGAGCAGGGTGCAGGCTTCGCGCACGCGGTCGAACTGGCCAATCACGTCAAGGCCGCCTTCGGTGGTGAGCTCCAGGCGGCGCTCGGGCACCAAGCACACGTCGTGCGGGCGCACCTTGAGGGCGATTTGCAGCATTTCTGGGGTGATGGCCAATTCGAGATTCATGCGGGTGCGCACGGCCTCACGCATGCGAAACACATCGGCATCTTGAATGTGGCGACGGTCTTCGCGCAGGTGCAGGGTAATCAAGTCGGCGCCGGCATCTTCGGCCAGCAGCGCCGCCTGGATCGGATCGGGATAAGCCGTGCCCCGCACTTGGCGCAGCGTGGCGATATGGTCGATGTTGATGCCGAGTTCGATGGTCATGCTTGATATCTTTTTCACTCCGGTGGTGGGGTAAATTTGTGCTGAAAATGTGTGATTCCGGCAAACACGACAAAATTATTTCCGGTGAACTTCACGAAAGACTTGGCGCGTGGCCAGGGGCTTGCCGTTCAGATAGTAATGCAGTAAATGGCGCATCAATGCCTTGGCCTCGCGCGCGGTGGTGGCGTTGCCTGCGGCATCTTGCGCTAGATCGAGCAGGGTTTGGCCGGTCACTTCGCATTCGGCGTCTTCTCCGTGCGCCAGCCGAACCGGACCACGGTCGGGGGCGTAGGCGTAGCGCGCTTGGGGCTCGATTTCAGAACCGCTCACGTCGCAGGTCAGTTTCAATCCATAGCCGATTTCAGCGAGCAGCTTGGGCTCGACCCAGCGCAGCACGGTGGCGGCGGCTTCACCCAGGGCGAGCCGTTCGAGTGCGACAAAATAGGTATCGAACAGGCGCTCATGCGGGTCGTCGCGCGCGGTGAGCTTGAGCAAAAGCTCATTCAAGTAGAAGCCGGAATAGAGCGCATCATGCCGCAGCGGTTGCAAGCCACCAACCCACTCGGCGGCGCGGAAATTCTTCAGGTCGTTTTTGCCGCCCCATGAGAGGTGCAGCGGCTGAAACGGCATGAGCAGGGCTTTGAGGTCGGCTCTGGGGCGCTTGGCACCTTTTGCCAGCATGGCCACGCGCCCATGATGGCGCGTAAAGGTTTCGAGGATCAGGCTGGTGTCAGAAAACGGGTAACTGTGCAGGATGAACGCGGGTTCGTTCTCGATGCGCACACCCCTGGCAGCGCTCACCATGCTCACCATCGGCTGATTTGCATGGGCAAGGCTACTGGTAGCCTAGGCTTTGCAGCACTTTCTCGCTGTCGGCCCAGCCGCCTTTGACTTTGACCCACAATTCGAGATGCACCTTGGCATCGAAGAGTTTTTCCATCTCAACCCGAGCTTCGGTGCCGATGCGCTTTAAGGTTTCGCCTTTCGCGCCGATAAACATGGCCTTATGGCCGGGCTTGTCGACCAGAATCGTGGCCTGGATTTTGCGCATGCGCCCTTGTTCTTCATATTGCTCGATGCTCACGCCTGCTGAATAGGGCAGCTCGTCGCCCAGCAAGCGGAAGATTTTTTCGCGGATCAGCTCGGTGGCGAGAAAACGCTCGCTCTTGTCAGTGAGCATCTCGGCATCGAAAAGCGCCTCTTGTTCGGGCAGATGGAGCGCGATCGCACCCAAAAGCGCTTCAGTGCTTTCTTTGCGTTTGACGCTGACTGGCACGTACTCGGCAAACGGGTGCTCTTGCTGATGAGCCAGAATGAGCGGCAGAAGATCGCTCTTCTTTTTGACTTGGTCGGCCTTGCTGAAAACAAGGATGGCGGGCACCGTCTTTGGCAGCAGCGACACCACTTTGCGATCTTCCGCCGTGAACGCGGCATCGGCCAAAAACAGGATGACATCAACCTGCTCCAGCACTTGGCGCACGGTGCGGTTCATTGCACGATTGAGCGCGTTGCTGTGTTTGGTTTGGAAGCCTGGCGTATCGACAAAAACAAACTGCGCAGTTTCGCGCGTGAGTACGCCGCGAATCGCGTGGCGGGTGGTTTGCGCCTTGCGCGAGGTGATGCTGATTTTTTGCCCCACCAAAAAATTGATGAGGGTGGACTTGCCCACATTCGGGCGACCCACGACCGCAATCGTGCCGGCGCGAAATGGTGTCGATGGTGTCACTGATGCCGCACTCAGTGCCTCGGCCGCAACGTCGGTCACGTTTTTGGTTTCACCGGTCACGCAGCTTTGGCTGACACAATGGCCGCCTCAGTGGAAGCTTCGGGTGATTTTTCGGGCGGTTTCGCGGTACTTTTTAAGTCCATCTTTGGCTCGCTTGTTTTGACATCGGCGCGCTGCAACGGCAGAACCGCGGCCACCGGCCCGGCAGCACGGGGTAGCGGCTGCGTGGGCAGCGTTGGCGTGGAGGATGTGACGGGGCGCTCAAGCTTGGCACGCGGGCGTTTTGCTCCATCTCTGGGCAAGCCTTCGAGAGCCAGCTTGGCAGCACACTGCTCGGCTGCTCGACGACTGGCACCCTTGCCCGTAAAACGAAGAGTCAGCTTGGGAATCAGGCATTCGACTTCAAATTCTTGGCTATGCGCAGCACCCAACGTGGCGATAACGTTGTAGGTCGGGAGCGCAATCTTGCGGCCTTGCAACTGCTCTTGCAACAGTGTCTTAGCGTCTTTTCCGAGAGTCCGCGGGTCGACCACATCGAGAATCGGCTGGTAAAGCCCGGCGATGACATCGTAAGCTGCGGGAAATCCACCATCGAGAAAGATCGCGCCAAACAACGCCTCCATGGTGTCAGCCAGAATCGAGGGCCGGCGAAATCCACCACTTTTGAGCTCACCTTCACCAAGTCGCAAATATTGCGACAGTTCAATGTTCTGCGCGATCTCAAACAAGGTTTGCTGCTTAACCAGATTGGAGCGCAAGCGCGAAAGATCGCCTTCATCCAACTTGCCATAACGCTCGAACAGAAGGTAGGCTACCGAGCAGTTAAGGACGCTGTCGCCCAAAAATTCCAAGCGCTCGTTGTGCGGGGTCGAGTGTGAGCGGTGGGTGAGCGCCTGTTGCAGAAGCTTGTGATTGGCAAAAACGATGCCCAGCCGCGACTCGAGCTCTTTAAGGTCCATGAAGGGCGCACGCCAGAGCTGGGGCTGGGAGGCCTACTAGTCTTTGCTGCTAGCGACAAACTCGATCAATATGCTGACGTTTTGGAAGAGTGGAATTTTTTTGTCGTACTTGGCAATGACGACGATTTCGTTGCCCTCTTTCGTGATTTCGAGATCGTCTTTTTTTACTGCGGTGATGTCGTTCACATCCGCGTAGCGCTCATACGCCTTCTTCACGTCGTTCACTGAGCTGCCACCGCTCTTCGCAGCAGCAACCGCCTGTTTGATCTTGCCGTGCTCCAGGTACGCGGGCGTCACTTTGAGGCCAGTCACAATGACCAAGATGATCGCCACGCAGATCATCAAAATTCCCAGCATACTGGCACCGCGTTGCGCTTGACGATTGGTCATGTTTTTTGTTGGTTTGAGCATGAGTTCCCTCGCTGAAGAATAGATTGGTTGTGATCTGATGGGCGTTGCAGTCGCACGCTCAATGAAAGCGCCCGATGCGGGACAAGTCACCGAAATTCATCCAGACAAAAAATGCCTTGCCGACGATATTTTCCTCCGGCACGAAACCCCAATAGCGGCTGTCTTGCGAGTTGTCGCGATTGTCACCCATCATGAAGTAATGTTTGGGAGGTACGGTACAAGTAACGCCTTGCGCATTGTAGTTGCAATTTTCGCGAAACGGAAAAATGCCCGCGTTGAAAATGCCGGGAGGTGCATCTTCATCGTTCAAGGTGCGATGTTCAAGAAGACCCACTTTTTCGGTGAACTGTTTGGCGTAAGCGATGCGCTCTTTGTGCAGGTAATCGGGCTCGCTGCGGGTAGGCACTGCCATGCCGTTAATTGTTAACTTCTTGTTTTGATAGGCTATTTTGTCGCCAGGCACGCCGATGACACGCTTGATGTAGTCTAAGCTTGAATCGACGGGATAGCGAAACACCATCACATCCCCAGACTTGGGTGATCCCATATCAATTACTTTTTTGTGAATCACGGGCAATCTAATGCCGTAGGTGAACTTGTTCACTAGGATAAAGTCGCCGATTTGCAAGGTCGGTATCATCGAACCCGACGGAATTTTGAAGGGTTCAACGATGAACGAGCGTAGGCAGAACACGACCGCAATCACCGGAAAAAAGCTCGCGGTGAATTCAAGCCACCAGGGCTGCTTGAGGACACTGTTTTGCAACCCGTCAATACCCACTTGGCGTTGGGTAGTGCGATCTTGCTCACCGAGACGAGCAATTCGCTCTTCAAGCGCCGATACACCCTTGGCATAGGCCAATTCGCGCTGCTTCTTGAAGACAAACAAGTCGGCCAGCCAGAATAAGCCCGTGAAGACCATCAGGCAAAACAAAATCAAAGCGAAGTTCACGCCTACCCATTCCATCATCAATCAACCTGAAGAATTGCCAAAAATGCTTCTTGCGGAATTTCCACCGTACCGACTTGCTTCATGCGCTTTTTGCCGGCCTTTTGCTTCTCCAAAAGCTTGCGCTTGCGCGAAATGTCGCCGCCGTAGCACTTGGCGAGCACGTTTTTACGCAGCGCTTTGACATTTTCACGCGCGATGATTTGCGCGCCAATCGCCGCTTGAATCGCGACGTCAAACATTTGCCGGGGAATCAGCTCACGCATTTTCGAGGCCAACTCGCGGCCACGATAGGTGGCATTGGCCCGATGCACAATAATCGACAAGGCATCTACTTTTTCGGTGTTGATGAGTACGTCTACCTTCACCACGTCAGAGGCGCGATACTCCTTGAATTCGTAATCCATCGAAGCGTAGCCGCGTGATGCTGACTTGAGCTTGTCGAAAAAGTCGAGCACGATTTCATTCAGAGGCAATTCGTAGGTGAGTTGCACCTGGCGGCCTTTGTAGGCCATATCGAGCTGTAGGCCGCGCTTGAGGTTGCACAGGGTCATGATCGTGCCGACATATTCTTGCGGCATGAAGAGTTTGACCGTCATTACCGGTTCGCGAATCTCGTCGATCTTGTCGGTTTGCGGCAGCTTGTCCGGGTTGTCGATGACAATCTCAGTGCCATCGCGCAGCCGGATTTGGTAAATCACGGAAGGCGCGGTGGTAATCAGGTCCATGTCGAACTCACGCTCAAGTCGCTCTTGCACGATGTCCATGTGCAAGAGCCCCAGAAAGCCACAGCGAAAGCCGAACCCCAGCGCCTGCGACACCTCGGGCTCAAACTGCAACGACGCGTCGTTCAGCTGCAATTTCTCCAGCGACTCCCGCAAGGCTTCATACTGATTCGATTCAACCGGAAACAAGCCGGCAAACACCTGCGGCTTGATCTCTTTAAAGCCTGGCAATGCTGCCGTGGCGCTCTTGTGTTCAAGCGTGACCGTATCGCCAACCTTGGCAGCTTTCAACTCTTTGATACCGGCGATGATGAAGCCCACCTCGCCGGCATTGAGCGCTTCTTTGGGGTGCGATTTTGGGGTGAATACACCCACCTGCTCGCATAGGTAAGTGGCCCCAGTGGCCATCAGTTTGATGCGGTCTTTCGGTTTCAGGCTGCCTTCAAAAACACGCACCAGCATCACCACACCGACGTAGTTGTCGAACCACGAGTCGATAATCAGTGCCTGCAAGGGCTTGTTCACGTCACCGGTGGGCGGCGGCACTTTGGCGATCATCGCTTCGATCACGTCTTGAACGCCCAAGCCGGTTTTGGCCGAAACATGCACGGCATCGGAGGCATCAAGCCCAATTACGTCTTCGATTTCGCTCGCGGCCTGCGCCGGGTTGGCCGACGGCAAATCGATTTTGTTTAAGACTGGCACCACTTCCACGCCCACTTCGAGGGCGGTATAGCAATTGGCCACGGTTTGCGCTTCGACACCCTGGCTGGCATCGACTACCAACAAGGCCCCTTCACAAGCTGAGAGCGAGCGCGACACTTCGTAGGAAAAATCGACGTGGCCCGGGGTGTCGATCAAGTTGAGCTGATAGACCTGACCATCACGCGCCTTGTAATTCAGGGCGGCGGTTTGCGCTTTGATGGTGATACCGCGCTCGCGTTCCAAATCCATGGAATCGAGCACTTGCGCTTCCATCTCCCGGTCGGAGAGGCCGCCGCACAACTGGATGATGCGATCAGCCAGTGTGGACTTGCCGTGATCGATATGGGCGATGATGGAAAAATTGCGGATGTTCTTCATTTGCCCAACTTCATTTGCCCAGAAAAAGGGAGCGCAGCTGCGCTCCCTTTTGCGTCTTGATTGAGGTGTGACCGAGGTGGAATTGAGATGCAGATGCCGACGTCAATGATCAATTTGATCAACTGCACGTCGGCGAAAGCCAACCAATAATTTTAGCTCAAACGCGGGCGTACCACTTACTTTTTCTCAGGCCGCACGGCGACAAAGCGCGAAGTATCGCCCCGTTTGATTAAGAGCGACGCTGGCTTGCCCGCCTCCAGTTTGCCCACTAGTTCCCCAAACTGCTTGACCCCGGTGACATCTTGGTTGTTGATGATGAGCACAATGTCGCCAGCTCGAATGCCTGCCCCGGCAGCGGCACCGTCTGCTGCATCAACCAGCACCCCGCCTGCTACTTTGGCTTCTTTCTTTTTGGCTTCGGTTAGGTCGGAAACTACTAGCCCCAAACTGTTGCTCTTTTCTTTCTCTTTGGCGGCCTTTTCCTTGTCCTTGTCCGGGCCTTTGGCAGCGACCTTATCAGGTTCGGCTTCGGCGACTGTTACTGTCAAATCCTGCGTCTTGCCTTTACGAAACACGGTGAGCAGAACCCTGCTGCCAGGCTTGGTGTTGCCCACGATGCGGGGCAGATCGCCAGATTTTTCGATGGTCTTGCCGTCAAATTTGGTGATGATGTCGCCTTCTTTCACGCCCGCCTTGTCAGCAGGAGTGCCAGGCTGCACTTGGGTCACAAGCGCTCCCTGCGCTTTGCCCAGCCCGATGGCCTCGGCCACGTCTTTGGTGACTTGCTCGATCCCCACGCCAATCCGCCCGCGCGAAATTTTTCCGGAGCTGCGCAGCTGATCGCCCACGCGCATGGCTTCGTCAATCGGAATCGAGAACGAAATTCCGGAAAAACTGCCAGTGCGGCTGTAAATCTGTGAATTGATGCCAATCACCTCACCGCGCATGTTGATGAGCGGTCCGCCCGAATTACCCGGATTGACCGCCACGTCGGTCTGGATGAAGGGCAGATAGTCGCCCGTATCACGGCTCTTGGCGCTCACAATGCCCGCAGTAACCGTGTTGTCCAAGCCAAATGGCGAGCCAATCGCCAGCACCCATTCGCCCACCTTGACGCGGTTCGGATCACCGATGCGGACGGCTGGC
>JANLTH010000072.1:0-26603 GCA_031362865.1 Burkholderiales bacterium
CTTTGTCGCCGACGTGCGCATGGTGGCCAATCTGTGGCTCAGACCGGGTAACACCGGTTCGGCCAACAACGTGATCAACTTTCTTGAGGCCACGCGAGCCAATCTGGGCGACCAGAAGATTGGCCTGCTCCGAGCCGATTCCGGGTTCAGTGAGGATGGATTTGTTAGCCATCTGGAGCAGGCGCGGATCAACTTCATCATCGCGCTCAAACTCAATTACCCGCTGCAGCGTGAATTTGTTGAGGTCAGTGACAATCAAATCTGAAGAACGTTATCCAAAGCTGCCCTCCAAGCATTACAAGCTGAAGCCGCCCTCCGGACAACGATCTTCATTCAATGCCCTGAGTGCCTCTTGCCCGGCAGACTTTTTCAGGTCTTTTCAAGTGAAAGCGCCGCCCCAAGCACAAATGCGTGCAAATTCGCCCAAATCCAGATTACGCACGCTCCAAATTCAAACCCTCACCCAAGCGGGCATCCAATTCATCCAGCACTGCCAGCCCGCGGGTTGGGTTGCCGCGCGATTGGCGCATCGCGTAACTTGCGCGAGCGTCTTGCTGTGCGAGGGCGACGGTGGCCCATTCTTCGAAGAGCTTGTTTAAGCTGATACGCTGGCTGCGAGCCAGGTTTTTGAGCCGTTCGTGCTTGGCATCAGGCAGGCGCAGGGTGATGGTGGACATGGTTAACTCCTAGTTGAGTCCAGCCACTGCGCGGGCGTGAGGATGCGCAGTGCCGGAAATTGCAATTGCGGGCGCTCAAAATCGCGCAAGTTATGCGTGAGAAGCAGCGCGCCCGCTGCCGCTACGGCTAATTCGAAGACATGGTTGTCGCCTTCGTCACGCAAGTTGGGCCGCCAAGCGTAGAAAACACTCACTTCTTGCGTGGTCGTCAAAAATGCATCAAAAAGTACGTCGATATCGGCAGGTGAGAGTGGGCAGCGCGCCAAAAAATCGGGGCGCGAAAGCACGTCGCAATATTCCATGTAAAGCGGCAGGGAAATCAGTGCTCTAGCTTCGCCCGTGAGGAGTCTGCGCAACACCGCTCGCGACGCACCTTCACTGCTGGTGAATGCAGACACCAGCACGTTGGTATCGAGGATGATGGCGGGGATGACCACGCAAAAATGATAGCATATATGCTGTCAGTAACTACTGGGAACAGAAGTGGCTGAATAGGCAATACAGGTGCGGCTCTTCAGGCATGCCACTTGAAGACGCGCGACTGTAGGTATCTTCCAGTGGTCGTCATTCCCGCGCCATGCGGGAACCCAGCGAGCGTATCGAAGAATCCGGCGGTTTTTCAACGCGCCGTCAACGGTTCTTCACCTTCGGCTCAGATCAGCCTATAATTATGCATCATGATGCACAATCAGTCTTCCGCCATCCGAACCACCGTTTCGCTAGAGCCGGACGTGTTCCGCGCGCTCGAACGCGCCGTCGCCGAAGGGCGGTTTGATGCGACCAGACGCGCCGGTGCCGGGCGCAGGCCCAGCGCATTCAAACTGGCCATCAACGAAGCGCTGCGGCGTGGCTTGCGTGAATCGCCTGCGATTGCGCCGACGAAAATCGAACTGCCAAGCTTTGACATGGGCGCAGCACTGGTTGACCTTACCAAAGCACTTTCGCTGGCGACCGAATTGGACGACCAAGACATCATTGCCAAGCTACGGGCGGGGAAGTAAGCATTGCGCATACCCGACGTGAATGTACTGGTGCATTCGGCCAATGCCGGAGCGGCTGAACACGGCATTGCGCGGCAGTGCCTCATCGACGCAATTGCCTCACCGGGTGGTATAGGGTTCGCTTGGCATGCACTTCTCGGGTTTTTGCGCATCACCACTCGCCCCGGCATTCTTGCCAAACCCTTGTCAGTCGATCAGGCGATGAGCGCAGTCGAACTGTGGCTGGCGCTACCGAACGTCGCCGTCGTCCAGCCTGGCGCAACTCACGCGGCCTTGTTGCGCGAGCTGCTCAATGCCGCTGGAAAAGGCGGGAGCGTTGTGCCAGACGCACATTTGGCAGCGCTCGCCATCGAGCATAACGCCGATCTCGTGAGCTTCGACAGGGATTTTGCGCAGTTCCAGGGTTTGCGCTTTCGACTACTTCAAAAGCCGCGTAGTTAGCGCGCGGGCGTTTTGGATTGGGGGCCACTCAAGGCGACGGTGGCCCATTCTTCGAAGAGCTTGTTTAAGCTGATACGCTGGCTGCGTGCAAGGTTTTTGAGCCGTTCGTGCTTGGCATCCGGCAAGCGCAGGGTGATGGTGGACATGGTTAACTCCTGGTTGGATCCAGCCACTGCGCAGGCGTGAGGATGGCCCAGTGCCGGAAATTGCAATTGCGGGCGTTCAAAATCGCGCGAGAAGCGGCGCCCGCCGCCGCTGCCGACTCGAAGGCATGGTTGTCGCCTTCGTCACGCAGGTTATCCAAAATCCTTCGCGATTGATTGCAAAAACTCCTTATGTGCTATCATCTCTGGATGAACAGCAAGCATCGCAAAGCCCTCGATGCGGTACGGGCAGACCCCATCAACGGAAATCTTGACTGGGGCCGCATTGAATCCCTGCTGGTTGCGCTTGGCAGTCGCGTAATTGAGGGCCCAGGGTCTTCGGTCACCTTCGAGTTGCAGGGGCGCAAGGCAACCATTCACAGGCCGCACCCCGGCAAAGAGGCGTTGCGCTATCGGGTCAAGGCGGTACGCGAATTCTTGCAATCCATGGAGATCAAGTCATGAACAATACGATGAATTATCGGGGCTATTGCGCCAGCTTGACATTCGATATCGAGGACAAGATCATTGTCGGCCGGGTGCTGGACATCGACGACATTCTCGCGTTTCACGGCGAATCTGTCGCCGAATTTGAGCGCAATTTTCATGGAGTGGTCGACGACTACATTGCAGCTTGCGCACAATTGGGCAGCCTGCCGGAACGGCCCGCCAGCGGCAAACTCATGCTGCGGGTTGCCCCGGCGGTACACGCAGCCGCGCTTAAGGCGGCAGCGCACGGCGGCATCAGCCTGAACAAGTGGGCCGAGCAAGCGCTGGGCGCGGCAAGCCGGTTGACTGGTCAGGAACTGGTTTCGCGTAAGCGAAGGCTCGCTTGAGCCTGGCAGTGTTTGCTGTGCAACAACGGCTAAGCGTGACCGGGAGATATTTGCAGCCCTTGCTCGGGCAGGCAAAGAAGGTTGCTTGAAGAAGCAATACCAAAGCGGTTCTTCAGGTGGCTTAAGATTTTTAAAAATGCAAAATGCGCTTAGCGGGGCATCCTGAATCCCATCACGCTACCAGCCCGAGGGGATCGCGTCGAGTAAAACACGCTCGGCACGCGAACGCGCACGGATGATGTTGAAAATGTCGTCGTGTACCGGCGTTGTGCGCATGATGATGCTCCGTGGTGGCGGTCGAAATCAGCCACTTGTTGGTTTGATACGGTCGATCATCATTGGTCGTCGCCGATCAAGCCCGCAACAAAGGCTTAGGCGCAAACTGCAACAGCGTCTCTTTCTCTGGCGGCTTACACCCTTCGTCGCAGCAACGCCCTGGCTGGCGGTTTTGGGTGATGCTGCGGGCTGAGTCGTCGGCGAGCACGCCGCGCTCGAGCAGGCGCTCGACCAAATCCACCTTGTTGCCAATCGGGTAGTGGCGCATGATCTCGCGCTTCATGGCATCTGGCGATCCCCCACCGTGCAGGGTTATCACCGAGTACCAGCCGGCTTGGTACGAGGCGGTCAGGTCTTCGATGAAGCGTGCGGTTTCGATGCGCTTGTCGTAGGGCACGGTGGGGTTGGCGCGCAGCACATCGGCCAATCGCGGCGCGGTTTCGGGGTTGTGGTCTTCGTCAGGTCCCGGCAGCGTGACAATCAAGCCACCTGAAACGTGGTGCGCAAGGCGATGCATGTCGTAGATTTGGCTGGTCATCAAGAGCTTGCCGATGTTCGAGAAAACAACATCGGGCATCACGCTGCCCGAGGGGTCGGTGGCGTTGTAGACCGAGGCTGCCACCCCGCACGCGTAAAAGCCTTCGGTCAGCTTGATGAGATCCACCATCGCGTCACGCAGGTGACCAACTTCATACGGGTCCAGGCCATTTGCCTCGCACATCAGCGCGCCTGCGCCGATCAACAAATCGCCGAAGCCAGCGCGCGCGCCCACGCAGGTGTGGCGGTGATGGGTGGCGTAGGTTTGGGTGAGATAGAGCGAGTGCTGCCACTCGCCACCGAGAAACACGCGCTCGTGCGGCACAAACACGTTTTCAAAAAACACCACGCCGGTGCTCTGCCCGTATTTGGCACTGAATTTAGCGGCTTTCTCGCCAGGGCGGCCCGCCGGACGGGCGACGATGGTTACGCCTGGCGCATCCACTGCAACCGCGCAGCACACGGCGAAAGCGGCATCGGCCTCGTTCATGTTGCGGCAGGGCATAACCATGAATTCGTGCACATAGGGAGCGCCGGTGACAATGGCTTTGGTGCCCGAAATGACGATGCCGTCGGCGCGGCGCTCGACGATGTGGACATAAGCTTTGAGGTTTGGCTGCGCATGTGGGTGCAAAGAGCGGTCGCCCTTGGCATCGGTCATCGCTACGCCCAGGGTCAAATCCTGGTCTTGCACGCGGTGCAGGTAGGCGAGGAATCGTTGGTGATAATCCGTGCCGCACGCGGCATCGGTGCGAAAGGTGGATTGGAACAGCGCGTTCAAGGCATCGTGCGAGAGGTAGCGCTGCGCGCAGCCGGTTTGTTGGCACACCAAGCGCGAAAGTTCGAGCTTTTTGAGCAGGTCGTCGCTGGTGGTATTGATATGCAAAAAGCGGTTCACCTCTTTGCCTGAGGTGTGCTGCACCGCACGGGAAAGTGGCTTGGCGGCCTCTTGATGCGCCACGTCGTAGCACAGCGCAATCGCGTTGACACCCGGCTCTAACTCGGGCGCATCGGCGACCGACTCGATTCGCTTGCCATCGACATAAACCACCGGTTTGAAGCGGCGTAGCGACTCGCGGTATTGGGCACCAGTCATCAAGGCGGGGGATTCGGTGGCACGCATGGCTGCACTTTCGAGTGACGGAAAGCTGCGATGCTAATGGCAATTAGTGCAACCGCGCAACCAGCGGCGGCAAATCGTGCTTGCGTTGGAAGGTGTTTTTATTTTTGCGCACGCGAATCTTGAGCGAACGATCTCCCCTACCATCCGCATCGCGCGCCCGGCTTGGGCCGCCAACTTTACACCCAAGGAGAAACTATCTTGCGACAACTCTTGGCACTACTTCTGGCCGCACTGGCTGCACTCTTCAGCGCGACGGCAGCGGGAGGCGAGGCTGATTTCACGCTCGTTAATGGCACTGGCTACACGATTTCGGAGGTCTACATCGCGCCCTCAAAGAGTCGCAAATGGGGTAACGACCGGCTTGGCGACGGTGAATTGAACAATGGCCGCTCCAAACTGTTCAAATTCAGCGATTCAGCCAACTGCGTTCAAGACATTCAGGTCGTCTTCAAAGACGATGGCTCAGAGGTCATCTGGGAAAACTTGGACCTGTGCGAGATCAACAAGCTGACGCTGCGCTACAACCGTGCGACCAAGACGGTCACGGCAATCAAAGAGTAGTTTTTTCGATTCCCCACGGGCTGCGGTCGCTCGCGCACGCATGGGGATCGCACACCGCAAGTAAAAATGCCTGAAGAAGCGCTCTGGAAGCGCTTCTTCAGGCATCGGTACAAGGTGCGCACGGCTCAGTGACGAGCCGCTGGGCACAGTCGCATTTACTTCTTGGCTTTTGCTTTGGTGGCTGCAGCAGCGACGTTGCCAGCTTGTGCAGTTGCGGTTTTGATGTTGGCCTCTGCCATTTCAACGCCTTGCTTGAATGCTTTGGAAGCATTGTCGTAGGCCGAATTGGCAGCCGAGATCGCGGTCTTCACTGCGGTCACTGCGCCTTCCGAGCCGGGGACCGACTTGGTGGTTTTGTCCAACAGGGTAACCAACTGCTTTTGCGCTTCAGCCGCATTGGCTTCAACGGTTTTTACCAGTTCGCCATTGGCTTCGGTGGTGATTTCGTAAACGCTCTTGCTGTAGGCTGCGGCTTTTTCAAGCGCTGGCTGGGCAAATGCGGTTGAGAGAGCGATCAGTTCTTGTGGGTCTTTGGCAGCAAAGGCTTTTTGCGTGTTGCCAACCGACGACTCGAAAGCGGCTTTGGCAGTCGCAACGTTGAGTTCGATCAAACGCTCAGCACCAGCAAACTGGCTTTGCGCGAGTTGCGAAAATTGCGAGAAAGCGGCTTCAAAGCCAGCTTTGAATTGCGCGTTGAACTGGGTCGCTTGTGCGGTGAATTGTTCGTTCGTGTACATGGTGTTTTCCTTGAGAAATGGAACTTGCAGGGCGCAGAATGGGCGGAATGCCGAGAAATTTTGCGAGTCACACCGTTCAAACCAATTATTGTGCGTCGCAACAATTACAAGAATAATGGTGCGGCGCAGCATTGTCAAGTAGTTTTTGTGCATTGCAGCAAAAGACTGTGAAAACGGCTAGTTTCGTCTGCCTTGATAAAATCTTTGCATGGAAGTTTTCTATAGCGATCACTTCGTTTTGCCGCTCCCGATTTCGCATCGATTTCCCATGGCGAAGTACCGACTATTGCGCGACGGCTTGGTGAGTCTGGATGCGGAAATTATGGAAACCCAAGCTATTCGGGTCTCTGACGGAGAGTTAGCGCTCGCTCATTGTCCAAACTACGTGGCGCAAGTCGCCTCTGGCGAACTCTCAGCCGAGATGCTGCGGGCGATTGGCTTTCCGTGGTCGTCTGCGATGGCGGAGCGCGCTCGGCGCTCAGTGGGGGCCACGGTCAGCGCCTGCCGCAGTGCCCTGCGCGATGGGGTAAGCGCTAATTTGGCGGGCGGCACGCACCACGCCTTTCACGCCCGGGGCGAGGGCTTTTGTGTCTTTAATGATGCGGCTGTCGCGGCTCGCCTGATGCAAGCGGAAGGCCGTGTAACGCGAGTGGCGATCATCGATTTGGACGTGCATCAAGGCAACGGCACAGCGGCGATTCTCGCGCGCGACGAATCGGTGTTCACTTGTTCGGTACACGGCGAAAACAACTTTCCGTTCACCAAAACAGTGAGTGATTTGGATGTAGCGCTGCCCGATGGCACCGGCGACTCCGCTTACTTGGATGCGTTGCACGAAGCGTTGCACGCCGTGTTTGAGCGCTCCGCCCCGCAGTTGGTGATCTACCTGGCCGGGGCCGATCCGCACGAGGGCGACCGCCTGGGGCGCTTGAAGCTCACGTTCGACGGCCTGAAACGGCGCGACCGTATGGTGTTTGATACTTGCTGGCAGCGGCGCATTCCGGTAGCCGTGGCGATGGCGGGCGGCTACGGGCGGGTGATTGAAGACACGGTCGCGATTCACCTGCAAACCATGGCGCTGGCAGCCCAATACCAGTCACGTTACGTTTAGATCGCGCCCTGGCCATGATGACATCCTTGATGCCGCTCACCTTTGTATTACTCTGGGCCACAGGCTTTGTTACCGCCAAGTACGGCCTGCCCTACGCCGGGCCGATCACGTTTTTGCTGTGGCGCTGTGCGTTGGTGATCCTGTGCATGGGCGCGCTGGCGCTGGTGTTTCGCGCGCGCTGGCCCGATTGGCGGCGTGCCAAGCACATTGCGGTGGCTGGCGTGCTGCTGCAAGCGGGCTATTTGGGTGGCGTGTTCGCAGCGATTGCCCATGGCATGCCAGCTGGCTTGTCGGCCCTGATCGTATGCATGCAGCCGGTGCTCACGGCGATTGCCGGGCCGCTGATTGGCGAGCGCGTTACCGCGCGGCAATGGGCCGGGTTTGCGCTGGGCACCCTGGGTGTGATGGTGGTGGTGTGGGACAAGTTGCATCTGCAGGGCGTGGGCCCGCTCACCTTGAGCCTAAGCGTGCTGGCGCTGGTGTCGATTACGGTGGGCACGATTTACCAAAAGAAGTTTTGCGGCGCAAACGACTTGCGCACCCAGTCGGTGGTGCAATTTGCCGCGTCGTTCGCGGTGCTTCTGCCTTTGGGGTTGGCGTTTGAAACCTTGCAGGTGCGCTGGACCCCGCAGTTCGTCGGAGCCTTAAGCTGGGCGGTGCTGGTGCTCTCGCTAGGCTCGATCTCGTTGCTGTTACTGATGATCCGTCGTGGCGCGGTGACCCAAGTGGCGAGCCTTTTTTATCTGGTGCCGCCGGTCACTGCGGTGATGGCCTATCTCATGTTTGGCGAGACTTTGGGCATGAAAGCACTGGTGGGATTCGTGATAGCCGTCATTGGCGTAGCGCTGGTGGTGATGACCCCGAAAGCGCAAACCGACAGTTAAGATTTCGACTCGTTTTAGAAAAACTCTCTCCCAAACCTCTCCATGCAAATCAGCCCTGCCGACCAAGCCGCAATTGTCGATCTCGCCTTAACCTCACGCCGCTCGGTGCGCGGTTTTCTCGATACACCAGTCACGCGCGAGGTGGTCGAGGAGATTCTGCGCGTCGCCGTGCGCGCGCCCTCGGGCACCAATATTCAACCGTGGAAAATTTATGTCATCCACGGCCAAAAACGTGACGAATTAGTCAAAGCCGTGCTGCACGCCCACAACACCGAGCCGCAAAACCACCAGACCGAGTACGACTATTACCCCAAAACCTGGCGCGACCCGTATTTGAGCCGCCGCCGCAAAATTGGCTGGGACATGTACGGCCTGCTCGGCATCGGCAAGGGCGACAAAGCAAAAATGCACGCCCAGCACGGCGACAACTATAGTTTTTTCGGCGCACCGGTGGGCATGATGTTCACCGTGGAATCCGACATGGAATACGGTAGTTGGCTCGATTCGGGCATGATGATTCAAAACGTCATGACCGCCGCGCGCGGACGTGGCTTGGACACCTGCCCGCAACAGTCATGGTCCACCTACCATCGGATCGTCAAGCCAATTGTCGGCATCCCCGAAACGGAAACGCTGATGTGCGGCCTGGCGCTTGGCTATGAAGACCGCAACGCGCCGATCAACAAGCTGGTCACGGTGCGTGAACCGCTAGAGAACAATACGATTTTTCATTGGTAAAAAAAATATTAGGGTCTGACCCTAATATTTTTTGACGGAGGCGAGGAAATGCTGAAAATTTGGGGCAGGGCCAACTCGAGCAATGTGCAAAAGGTCTTGTGGACTTGCGACACGCTGGGCGTGCCGTTTGAGCGCATTGATGCGGGCATGCAGTTCGGCGTGAACAACACGCCGGAATATCGGGCGATGAACCCGAATGGGCGCGTACCTACGATTGAAGACGACGGGTTTGTGCTCTGGGAGTCAAACGCGATCATGCGTTACCTGTGCGCCAAGCACGACCATCAGCACCTTCTCATGCCGCACGGCTTGCAAGAGCGCGCCGATGCCGACCGCTGGATGGATTGGTCGAGCACGACGCTGGGCCCTGCGATCACGCCGCTTTTTTGGGGCTTGATTCGTACCCCAGTGGCCGAACGCAAGCCTGAAGCCATTGCTGCTGCACGCAGCGAAACTGCCAAATGCTTTGCGATGCTTGATGCAGCACTGGCGACGCGCCAATTCGTAGCGGGTGAGCGCCTCACGATGGGCGATATTCCGAATGCGATTCAGGTGTACCGCTGGTTTGAGATGCTTGGGGTTTATGCCGCCACCGAAACACGCCCGGCGATGCCGCATTTGGCGGCTTGGTATGCCCGGCTAAAACAGAATGCCGATTTCGCCAAGTGGGTGATGCAGCCGATTACGTAACCGAGTACGTAGCTGATTACGTAACCGACTAAGTCGCCGCAGCAAACCCCGAATTTGGCATTTGCGAATTGCGCCCGGCGCGCCGCTGGGCGTAGGCGATCCGGGCCTGCTTGAGCACGTCGGCCACTTCGCTGTGGCCCATGCGCAGCGCCATATCGACTGCCGTATCGCCGTCGGCGTTGAGCGAGTTGGGGTCGCCGCCGTTGCGCAAAAACAATTCAACCAAACCACGATGCCCGCGCGCTGCCGCGTATATCAGCGGCGTGTAGCCGTTCGGCCCCTTGACATTGCAGTCCAGATTCATGTTCAGCAGCTTCTGGGCGTAGACCATGTTGCCTTTTTCGACCGCGTAGAAGAGCGCCTTTTGCGCCTCCTTGCTGTTGTCTTTTTCAAGCCCGGTGGGCATCACGCGCACGATGTAATTGATGAGCGACACCCCCACCATCGCGATCAAGGTCAACACCAGCGGCACTTGCGAAACTCCCAGCCGCTGCGCCCAATGCCCGGGCATGCCGGCACCCACCGCCAGGAGCACCACGACCAGGAATGCGGTGAACTTTAGATAGAGCAACAGGCCAACGAAGACCACGCCGCCCAAAGCGGCAATGAGATAATCGACATTGACCCCAAGCCGGTCGGCAAATGCCTCAGGCAGATTTGCCAGCAGCACCACCGCACCCACCAGTGCGATGAGCACCCACTCCTTGGCGTTGATGTTGAACGTCATTGGCTACCTTGAAAAAAATCCTGCTGTCAATCGTCCCTTATTTTGCGCGCATTTTGCGCGGGAACACAAGCCAGCAATGTCGCCATCCACCATCCCGCGCGGTGCGCTCGTCCTTTTAGTCGTACTCGCGTTCTTTTGGGGCATTAACTGGCCGATCCTCAAAATTGCGCTGCGTGAGCTGCCGGTGTTTTGGTTTCGCTTTGTCTGCACCATGTTTGGCGGCATGGGTTTGATGCTGGTGGCCAAAGGCATGGGCTACTCACTCAAAGTGCCGCGCAACATGTGGCTGCATCTGACCTGGATCGCGCTGGGCGCAGTCACGGGGTGGAACGTGTTTTCTGCGCTGGGCATCAAACTTTTGCCCTCTGGGCGTGCCTCGATGTTGGGCTACACCCTGCCGATTTGGGTGGCATTGCTGTCGCTGATTTTTCTGCGCGAAAAGCCGACCCCACGGGTTTTGATTGGCTTAAGTTTAGGCATGCTGGGCGTGGCGCTCTTCATCGGTGAAGACATGCGGGCGGTAGGCTCGGCCCCTTGGGGCACGCTGGCCATGCTGGGCGCGGCCGTCACTTGGGCGATTGCGTTGATTTTGGTCAAGCGCCGCCCGACCGGATTACCGGCTTCGGTACAAACCGCCTGGATGATGTTGATCGGCGGCTTACCAATCACCGTTATCGCCGCGCTCGACACCGGTTTGATGCCTCCAAAGATGTCTCAAGACGCGCTCTACGCCTTGCTCTACAACGTTTTTGTGGCGGGTATTTTGTGCTACTGGGCGTTTTACAAACTGGCCGAGATGCTGCCCGCCAATATCACCGCGATCTCGAGCCTGCTAGTGCCGGTGGTGGGTTTTTTGGCAGGCATGATTTGGTTAGGCGAAACACCGTCGGTGCGTGAGTGGGTGGCAGTGGCCTTGATTTTGGGGGCGCTGGTGGTGGTATTGCTGCTGCCGGAGAAAAAGCAGTAGGGCTAAGCCTCCGGGCTCGCCTGAGCGGCATCAGCTAAGCCCGGAGGCCTAGCCTTACTGTTTCTCTGAATTCACATGAGGTTTGAGCGCTAAGTCATTCATCTTGCAATATTTTTTGATACTGCTAGACTTTAGACTTTCGTTGTACTTCCCCTGCCAGATCGCCTAAAACTCATGCCGTTGCGCCGTCTCCCTGCATTTTTTGTCGCTGTCGCCTTGGCGGTTGCCGGGGCCATGGCGAGTGTACCTGCCGAGGCAGCCGCAAAAAAGCGTACCGCAGTGCCTGCCAAAAAAATCAGCAAGGCGCAGGCCAAAAAGCTGGCCGAACAGCGCGCCGCCCGGGCCGCAGGACTGGCGTTGGCGCGCCAAGAATCCAAAGAACGCAACTTGCACGCCACGCGCGCGGTTGCCTTGAGCCCGATTGCGGCACACGGCGCAGCCCAAGGGGCGGCGCCAGGCGCTGATGACGAACTGCTGCTACGCTCCAACATCGTGTTGGTCGAAGACCATCGCACCGGCTCTTCGGTGATTGCCAAAAATACCGCTGCGCCGGTGCCGATTGCTTCGATCACCAAGTTGATGACGGCGATGGTGGTGCTCGACCACAAGCAAGATTTGCTCGAACAGCTCACCCTGGCCGACGAAGATATCGACACCGAAAAAGGCTCGCGCTCACGCCTGACGGTGGGCACGGCGCATGCGCGCGCCACGCTGCTGCAACTGGCGCTGATGTCATCCGAAAATCGTGCTGCCGCAGCGCTCACGCGCCATTTCATCGGTGGCCGCCCCACTTTTGTAGATGCCATGAACGCCAAAGCCAAATTGATCGGCATGGAGCACGCGCGCTTTGTCGACGGCACGGGTTTGTCGAGCCAAAACGTGGCTTCCGCCTCTGATTTGGCCAAGCTGGTTCGCGCCGCCTACGAATACCCTTTGATTCGCAAATACTCCACCGCCGACTCGCTGCAAGTCGATTTGGGTGGCCGCGTGCGCAACTACGTCAATACCAACCGGCTCACGCAAAACGAGGGCTGGAATGTGGGTTTATCTAAAACCGGCTTTATCAACGAGGCCGGGCGCTGCTTGGTGATGCAAGCCTACGTCGAAGGCCGGCCTCTGATTTTTGTGCTGCTCGACTCTTGGGGCAAAAACTCGCGCTTAGGCGATGCCGCGCGCATTCGTGAGTGGCTCGAAAAGAAGCACGGCAAGCGGACCGTTGCTGCATCCGCCGCGCGCGCGCCTTCGTAATTACTCTGATCGGGCGCGCACTGGTCCCACCGATCCTGCGCCCTCCTCGCACCACACGATGAGCCAAATTTCAAACGGTACGCTGCAATTCACCGACCTCTTGCCCCCGGCTGACGACTTCGAAGCTGAAGTGCTGAGCGGCTTGGCGCAGTCGCAAAAAGTGCTGCCCGCCAAATTTTTTTACGATGCCAAGGGCGCGGCACTGTTCGAGCAAATTTGCGAGCTGCCTGAGTACTACCCGACCCGCACCGAGCTTGCCATCATGCGCGCCCACGTGGGCGACATAGCGGCGTTTTTGGGGGCTGATTGCCACTTGATCGAGTACGGTAGCGGTGCCGGCATCAAGATTCGCCTGCTGCTGGAAGCCTTGCGCCCGGCGCTCTACATGCCGATCGATATCTCGGTCAGCCAATTGCGCCAAGTGGGCACCGTGTTACAGCAAAGCTACCCATGGCTCAACGTGCACGGCGTGGCGGCTGATTACACCAAGCAGCTGGCGCTGCCAGTAGCGCCCAGCCAACGGCGTGCGGTGTTTTTCCCGGGTTCCACGGTGGGCAATTTCACGCTGGACGAAACGCGTCAGTTTTTGCGGTCGGCGCGCGCGCTGGTAGGCACGGGCGGTGCACTGTTGATCGGCGTTGATACCAAGAAAGATAAGGCCACGTTAGATGCCGCCTACGACGATGCCGCAGGCGTAACCGCGCTTTTCAACCTCAACATCCTGCACCACATCAACGCGCGCACCGGCGCACAAATCGACATCGGAGCTTTCGAACATTGGGCGTTTTACAGCCCGGAGCGCGGGCAGATCGAAATGCATTTGCGTGCCAGGCACGCGCTCACGGTCGACGTGCTCGGGCGCAGCTTTTCAATGCAAGCTGGCGAGACTATTCACACTGAAATCTCGCGCAAATATGCCCCGGTCGAATTCGCCGCGCTCGGCGCAGAATGCGGCTGGCAATCCAGCCACATTTGGCAAGATGCCGCCGGGATGTTCAGTGTTCATGGCCTGACCGCTCTCTAGAAACGCCTGAAGACGCTTGTCTGGCGCGCTTCTTCAGGCATTGCCTGCCTGCGTAACAAGCTTACCGTAACTGCGGCGGGCACGGTTGCTTAAAACTCGCTGGGTGCGCGCCTCCTTACCCGCAATCAACAGACCCGCCAAGGCTTTCAGCTCGGCCCCGCGCGCACTGGTGGCGCGACTCACCAGCGCGATGGTGCGCCGGGGCGCGGGTGTGGCGAAGGGTTTGGCAATCAGGCGCAGCTCCTTCAAAATGCCCGCCTGGAGCGCCATTTCGGGCACCAGGGCCAGTCCCAGCCCGGCATCAGCCATGTGGATCAGGGTGAGCAGGCTGGAAGCTTCGACCCCGATCTCAGTCGCGTTCGCCTCACGCACCCGCTTCGGGCAGGCACCCAGTGTGTGCTCGCGCAGGCAATGGCCCTCTTCGAGCAGAATCAGCCGGGTGCTGGCTTCCACCCCCAGCTTGGCGTGCGCCGCCACCACAGCTGGGTCTCCGGGCAGGCCGGCCAGCCAAAGCTCGTCGGTGTAGAGCGGCTGGAGGCGCAGCTTGCCCGTGTCGATCGGCAAAGCCAGCAGCGCGGCATCCAGTTGCCCGGCCTCCAAGCGCTCGATCAAAACGGCAGTTTGCTCCTCGGCCAAGACCAACTTGAGCTCTGGGTAGCTGGCGCGCACCCGCGCCATTAAATCTGGCAGTACAAACGGCGCGATAGTAGGAATTGCGCCAACCTTCAAGTGCCCGGCCATTGGCGCGCGTGCAGCGTGGGCCAAATCGGCCACGTCCGCCGCCTGAGCCAAGATTTGCCGTGCAAGGGCAACAGTTTGCAGCCCCAAGGGCGTGAGCTGCACCGATTGCCGGTCGCGCTCGACCAGCGCTGCACTTAGGGCATCTTCAAGCTCTTTCAAGCTCGCGCTCAGCGTGGACTGCGTGACAAAAGACTGCGCGGCAGCACGGGTGAAGTTGCGTGTTTCGGAAAGCACCACGAAGTAATGCAGTTGTTTGAGGGTGACTTTTGGGATTGGGGGTTGGGGCATGACAGGGCCATTTCATTTAATCGATAAAAGCAATAACAATCAACAATATTACCCGTTGGATCGATTATTGAAAAGACTTCAGAATCGTGTCCATCGCCTCACAGTATGAAGCGAACCCAAGACTGGCAAGACCACCCAACCCAAAGGAACTTCTGATGGAAACGACCGCATCCAAGCCTACGCGCCCGGCAATCAAAACCCTGAAAAACCTCGAATCGGCCTTTGCTGGTGAGTCGATGGCGCACATCAAATACCGCTACTTCGCCAGACTGGCCCGCGCTCAGGGCGACGAGGCAACCGCGACGATTTTTGAATCCACGGCTGACCAGGAAGTGCAGCACGCGTTCGGTCATCTTGACTTGCTCTACCCGGCGCAAGACATCACACCCGCCCGCGCCCTGCAAATCGCGATTGACGGCGAAACCTACGAATACACTGAGATGTACCCCGGCTTTCGCAAGACCGCCGAAGCCGAAGGCAATGCCGCTGCGGTAGCCGAGATGGACGAGCAGATTGAAGAGTCGCGCGTTCACGCAGCGCAGTTTCAGGCGATGTTGGCAAAAGCCCAAAAGCGCTTTGCGGCTCTGACCAAAGTGGAAGAACGCCACGCCAATCACTACAAAGCTGCGCTGGTTGCGGCCAATCAAGTTGCGCTCAATTCGTGAGGCGTAAGACGTAAGGGGTAAGGCAAATTCGCCGACCTCCGCTCGCCCTCCCGATCCCCAATCCCAAATCCCAAAAAAAGGAAACAACATGAAAATCTGGCAATGTATTGTTTGCGGCTTTATCTACGACGAATCAACTGGCCTGCCTGAGGAAGGCATTGTGGCTGGCACCCGCTGGCACGACATTCCCGCTGACTGGGCTTGCCCGGACTGCGGTGTTGCCAAAGCGGATTTTGAAATGGTCGAATTGGCTTAGGAGCGTTTCAAGTGCAACCCATCTTGATTCTCGGCAGCGGCTTAGGCGGCTACAGTCTGGCGCGCGAGGTGCGCAAGCTCGACCGGACGACGTCGATCACGCTGATTTCGCGTGATGCCGCAAGCTTCTACGCCAAGCCCAATCTTTCTAACGCATTCGCATCGAAAAAATTCCTCGACGTGCTGCAAGGCATCAGCGCCGAGCAGATGGCAGCCGACTTGAACATTACCGTCCTTACGCGTACAGAGGTCACCCAAATCGACCGCGCGCGCGGCGTGGTGGTGTTGCGTGACAGCGACCTCGGCTACCACTCGCTCGTTCTCGCCACCGGCGCAGACCCGATTGCGTTGCCGCTGGAAGGCAACGCCGCACACTCCGTCATGCGGGTCAATGATGTGGAGGACTACGCGCGCTTTCGGCAGCGGCTTTCCCTTGGTAACCACAGCAATCGCCCTAAGCACGTCACGATTCTCGGGGCGGGGCTGATTGGCTGCGAATTTGCCAACGACCTGCTGTCCGCCGGGCATCACGTGACCGTGCTCGACCCGGTCCTGCTGCCTTTGGGCCGCTTGTTACCTGTGCAGGCTGGTGTCTTGTTTCGCGACCGCTTGGCGGCAGCTGGGGTCGATTGGCAGTTGGGGCACACCCTGGCAAGGCTTGAGCACAGCGGCGACCGGCTCCTCGCCGCCTACAGCAATGGCCGTGTACACGAGACTGATTTGGTGCTCTCTGCCGTCGGCTTGAAGCCGCGCACCCAGCTCGCCGCGATGGCCGGGTTACGGTTGGCACGCGGCATCGTCGTCAACGAGTGGCTGCAAACCAGCGATTCGAACATCTTTGCGCTTGGCGACTGTGTTGAAGCAAACGGCCAAGTTCTGCCGTATGTGTTGCCCATCATGCAGCAAGCCCGCGCGCTCGCAAAAACCTTGACCGGCACGCCGACCCGCTTGGTGTATCCGGCCATGCCAGTGATGGTGAAAACGCCTGCCCTGCCAACCGTGGTTGCCCCGCCCACCGGCTCGGGCGAGTGGCACATCGTCAACCAATCGCCCGATGCACTTGAGGCGGAATTTATGAACCCGGCCGGAGCGCTAAACGGCTTCGTGCTGATGGGCAGCTCAACCCGCCTGCGCACCGCGTGGACTCAGCGAATCGCGGGGAACCTCCCCGGAAATGCCTGAAGACCCTTACTGAGAAAGCTTCTTCAGGCATCCGGCATCAGCACTTGACGACCTTTTGATCGATCGCACCGAAGATCGATTGCCCGGCGGCATCTTTCATCTCGATCTTCACGCGGTCGCCAAATTTCATGAACTGGGTCTTAGGCTTGCCACCAGTGCCGTCGGCCAGCGAGGCAATCATTTCAAGCGCGCGGATTTCGGCAATGCAGCAATAGCCTTGGCTCGCATCTTTGTTCGAAATTGTGCCGGAACCAAGCACTGTGCCGGCGCGCAGATTGCGGGTCTTTGCGGCGTGGGCGATCAATTGGTGAAAGTTGAACACCATGTCCACACCGGCATTGGGATGACCAAACCATTGACCATTCCACTCCACCTGTAAGGGCAGACTGAGTTTGCCGCCAACCCACGCATCGCCCAACTCATTGGGCGTAACCGCGACCGGCGCGAAGGCGGTAGTGGCCTTCCCGTGAAAAAAGCCAAAGCCCTTGGCAAGCTCCGCCGGAATCAAATTGCGCAGGCTCACGTCATTCAAAATCGTCACCAAGCGGATTTGCTCACCCGCGCCATCAGTCTTGGTTTGCATCGGCGTGTCGCCCAAAATCACTGCGATCTCCGCCTCAAAATCGATGCCCCAGGCTTCGCTGCCCAAGGGCACGTCGTCTTGTGCGCCGATGAAGTCGTCGCCCGAGCCTTGATACATCAGCGGGTCGGTATAGAAAGTCTCGGGCATATCAGCCCCGCGCGCTTTGCGCACCAGCTCCACGTGGTTGACATAGGCCGAGCCGTCGGCCCATTGATAGGCACGCGGCAGCGGTGCCATGCAGCGCGCCGGATCGAAGGCAAAGCTGTTTTTGGCGCGGCCCTGATTTAGCTCCAGCCCCAGCGCCTCAAGCTGCGGCGCGATGAAATTCCAGTCGTCGAGCGCGCGTTGCAAGGTCGGGGCGATGCCGTCGGCAAGCACGGCAGTTTTTAGGTCACGCGAGACAACGGCCAGTTGACCGTCGCGGGAACCGTCTTTAAGGGTGGCTAGTTTCATGAGATAGGCGATCAGGTAAGCAGTGAGAACCGGCGGGGCGCGGCCCGTGTGAATCGCTGATTTTCCCAAACAACCGCCATGCCGGCGGTTCGCGCTGATAATCGTCGCCATGTCCAACTCCCGCCGCCCAGCCGATTTATCCGCCTTCGCCATCATGTTCGTGCTGTGCGCGATTTGGGGCATTCAGCAGGTTGCGGTGAAGTCCATCATTGCCGATGTCTCGCCGGTGATGCAAGGCGGCATCCGTTCCATCGTGGCTTGTCTTTGCGTGCTGGTGTGGGCGCGCGCCCGCGGAATTAGGCTTTTCGCCCGCGACGGTACCGGCTGGCCTGGGGTTGCGGCGGGGGCGCTGTTTGCCGCCGAGTTTGTGTTTTTGTACGGCGGCTTAAGCTACACGACCGCATCGCGGATGTCGGTATTTGTCTACATTGCGCCGATCTTGACGGTGGTCGGCTTGTCATTACTGATTACGGCTGAGCGTTTGCGCCGCGTCGCTTGGTTCGGCCTGCTGCTGGCGTTTGCGGGCTTGGCACTGGCATTCAGCGAGCGCTTTCTCGTCGGCGAGGCGCTGCCTGCTGACAAACGCTGGATCGGCGACTTGATGGGCGTGGCCGCGGCGGTGCTTTGGGCGGCGACGACCATGGTGATTCGCGCGTCCTCGCTTGCCAGCGCCTCGGCCAGCAAAACGCTCCTTTACCAACTGGCCGCCTCAGCACTGGTGCTGCCGATTGCGTCGGTACTGATGGGCGAGGCGGGCGTGGTGCGAATCACGCCTTGGGCGTTTGCCGTGCTGGCATTTCAAGGTGTGGTAGTCGCCTTCGCCTCTTACCTCACTTGGTTTTGGCTGCTCACACGCTATCTGGCGGCGCGATTGTCGGTGTTTGCTTTCCTCACCCCGCTCTTCGGTGTGTTGGCCGGTGCGTGGTTGTTGGGCGAAGCGGTCAGCCACGTTTTCCTGATTGCTGCGACCTTGGTATTGGCCGGTATCGTGCTGGTGAATCTGCCCGAAAAGCCGGCATCAACCTGAAGACGCTTATTCATTCCATTTCTAAATCATTACGAGATTAGGCGCACCGACGACGACAGTGCGCGTAGCACGGCTAGGAAGGGGCAACGACATATCGTAATGATTTAGAAATGGAATCAGAGCGCTTCTTCAGGCATGCCTCGCCGAAACGTAATACCAGCGCCCTTCTTCAAGCACGAAGCGGCTCACTTCTTCGAGTCGATGCCCCTTGCCCGACGCATCGCGGTAGCGCGCCACAAAAGCCACCGTAGCTTCGGTGTCGCTTAAGGCTTGATGCGCCTTCACGCTCACGCCCAGCCATTTCGACCCATCGTCAAGAGCCAAGCTGGGCGGGCGTTTCGAGGCATGCCAGGTCGCCAGCAGATACGCCTCGTTGCGCTCTGCATAGGCCGTGTAGCGCGAGCGCATCAGCGCTTGGGCAGTGGGCGCAACTTCCCCTTGCAGATAGCGCCCGCAGCAGGCGGTGAGTGAAGTTCCAAGCCCGCAGGGGCAGCGATTTTTCATCGTATGATGTTGGGTTGACGTTCACGTAAAGCCGGAGCAACAATGACCGAAGCCACGATGCAAGCATCACCCATTTTCACGGAAGAACACGAACTTTTTCGCGCGCAGGTTCGGCGTTTTGTCGAAGAAGAAGTCAAGCCACACGGCGAACGCTGGGAGGTCGATGGCATGGTGCCGCGCGCCACCTTGCGCAAGATGGGGCAATTGGGCTTTTTGGGCATCCGCTACAGCGAAGAATTCGGCGGTGCCGCGCAAGATTCACTCTTCTCGGTGATCCTCGCTGAGGAGCTGGGCCGCTCCACCTTTGGCGGCTTCGCCATTACGGTGTTGGTCCATACCGACATGGCGTCGCCCCACTTGAATCACGCCGGCACACCCGCGCAAAAAGCGAAATGGCTGCCCGGCGTGTGTGACGGCTCGCTGATTACGGCCGTGGCGATGACTGAGCCCGATGCGGGCAGCGACCTGCAAGCCATGCGAACGCGCGCGGTGAAATCGGCAGACGGCAGCCACTACGTGCTGAACGGCGCGAAAATGTTCATCACCAATGGCGTACATGCAAACTTGGTTTTCGTCGCCGCCAAAACCGACCCGCAGGCGAAAGGCTCGCGCGGCATCACGATGTTTGCGATTGAAAAAGGCACGCCAGGTTTTAGTGTCGCCCGCCCTTTGGACAAGATTGGCTGGCGCTCTTCTGACACGGCTGAATTGGTATTTCAAGACTGTATCGTGCCCGCTGCGAATGTGCTGGGTGAAGAGAATCGCGGCTTTTACTCACTGGTTGGCAACCTGCAAACCGAGCGCCTGGCGATTGGCGCGATGTGCCTGGGCGAATGCCAAGCGGCGATTGATCTGACCTTGCAATACGTGAGCACCCGTAAAGCTTTTGGCGCACCGCTGTGGGACAAGAAGGCGATTCGTCACCGCATGGCGGCGCTTGCCGCGCGGGTTGAAGCGGCCAAGCAGTTGATCTATGTCACCGCCTGGCGTGACGCGATGAAGCAGAGCTGCGTCAAAGAAGTCTCAATGATCAAAGCGCTCATGGGCGACTTGGTCAATGAGGTGATGTTCGAGTGCCTGCAATTTCACGGCGGGATGGGCTACATCCGCGAATGTGCGATTGAGCGCATGACCCGCGACGCGCGAGTGCAGGCGATTGGCGGCGGCGCGACGGAAGTGATGCTCGAAGAGATTGCCAAGCGGCTGGTGTAAGGCGACCTCATTCCATTTCTAAATCATTACGAGATTAGGCGCACCGACGACGACAGTGCGCGTAGCACGGCTAGGAAGGGGCAACGACATATCGTAATGATTTAGAAATGGAATAAGTACTTCGCCGCCTCACCCAGCCGCCGAGCAGTCTACGGAAGCGCCAGCACTTTCATCGTGCCCTTGGTATCCCAGCCGATATCAATCTTGGGCGGAGCCTTGCCTGCCGGGTCCGCCGCTATTTTTTGCTTGCTGGCAAATGCCAGCTTGCCGTCAGCCTTCAATTCCGCAGTGAACGCCTGAAAGTCGTCGCCCACCTTCACTTTGTCCATCGTGCCACGCCCGAAGGTGTTGTTGCGGTTTGCCCCGCCGCAATCGGCAGAAGTAAACATGCCGATCTTCGGATTGTTCAATCCCTTTTGGTCAAGCAGGCCAGTTTTAAAGCCGTCTCGCAAATCGAGGTTGAAACGCAATAGGATCGCGCTCTGGATTTCGTTTTGGCGCTTGATATCTTTCAGGATCGCGCCACCGAACCCAAAATCGGCCGCCTGCATATAGCCGCCATCGGGTTTTTTGCGAGTGGCATCGCGCGCCGCCCACCATTGCTTCTCTTCATCGGTCAGCTTGGTTTTGAAGAGGTGCAAACGCACAGCGGTCTGCTTTTTGCCAAAGAATTCTGCTTTTTCGTTCAGGTAGGCAACCGCGTCGACGACCGCAGTTTTAGTACCCGCGCAATCAAGCGTGCCGCTGGTCTGTGCGCTCGCACTGGCGGCGGCACCGAGCAAGGCGATCATCACGGCGGAGGAAAGAGCGGTCAGTCCCGACCGAAGCTGCAAAGTGGAGGTGTGCATCTGTGGCTCCCGGATCAACGCTTATTGCCGTCGCGACGCTGGTTGTGCACATGTCGGCTCTGCGCGGTTTGCGCTTGATTGATCGACTTGCGCTCAGCCGCTGTGACTTTGCCGTCTGCCTTGGCGGCCTGCTTCATCCCTTCGATTTTTTGCTGGCGAGCCCGCAGTCGGGCGGACTCCTGGGCCGAGATCTGGCCTTTCGCCTCACCTTTTGCAATGCGGCTTTCCAGCCGTTGCTGGCGCTTGTCAATCACCGGTGTATCGGTCGATTGGGCGCGGGCTGGCGTTCCGATTGCGGCCGCCAGGATGGCCGCGCAGACAGCAAGGCTAGGCACGAGAGGGAGTTTCATTTGAGTTTCCTTCTGGGGGTTAGAGAGACGCTGCGTGACGAGGCACAGCAAAGGTCACTTTAATTGCCCACCCCGGCCGACGACAATGGTACCTAAGGGCAGTCTGCGCCCGCCAAATCCCTATTCGTGTGACTTTGTTCGCATTGCAGCAGCAATTGCCGCGCGCAAACGCACGGGCTTAACCGGTTTGACGAGCACCGGCCGGCCGACGCTATGAAGTCGCCGTTGGGTCGCATCATCGGTCGAGCCGGTGAGAAAGATCAGGGGTTCGGGCCGGTCGAGCAAGCCGATTCCTGATCCGCCCGCGCCTAAATCCACGTCGGCCAGAATCAGATCGACCGGCGCTTGCGCAAGCATGGCGCGCGCGTCGCTCAAGGTCGCTGCCACCAGCACGCGCGCGCCATCAGGTGCCAGCAGCGCAGCCAGACTTTGGGCGGCCAGCTCGTTGTCTTCGACCAGCAGTACGCGACAGCCGTGCAGCATAGCGCTGGGGAGAGCCGCAATCATCGGGGCCGAAGACACTGGCGCTGCGCTGACCGGCAGCGCACACGCTGGCAGCATGGCCCAAAAAACCGAACCGCGCCCCACGCGGGATTGCACCTGCATCTGTGTACCCAGCAGGTTAGCCATGCGCTTGGCGCTGGCGAGTCCCAAGCCAACACCACGCTCGCCGTCAGTGGTGTCGAGCCGGGAAAACTCCTCAAAAATGCGCTCCTGGTCGTCACGGGCGATGCCGATACCGGTGTCCCACACCGCGACTCGCCAAGCGTCGCCGCGCCGCTGTGCCGCCAGCAAGACCCCGCCGCGCCGGGTGTAGCGCAGCGCGTTGGTGAGCAGATTGGAGACAATCCGCTCGAACATCAACGGTTCGCTCACCACCGCCGCGTCGCGCGGGACGCGCAGGCGCAGTTGCAAGTGCCGCTCTCGGGCCTGGGGGCGGTAAGTGTCGACCAAGCGCTTCAGGAGCGGATGCAGCGGCGTCGCGCTGAGCGCCGCCGGGCCGCTTGCGGCATCGAGCCTGGCCACATCGAGCACCGCGTCAAACAGCGTTTCAAGGGCCGCGATACTGGCGTGGAGGTTGTTGATGACATCTGCCTCGTGCGAGGCCTCCGGTCGCGGCTGCAAGGCGCTGGCTGACAAGCTGAGCGCATGCAGTGGCTGCCGCAGATCGTGGTTGGCAGCGGCGAAAAACCGCGCCTTGCTGCGCCCGGCCTCTTCGGTCGCTGCCCGTGCGGCTTGCGCGGTATCGCGCTCGCGCGCCAAGGCCTGGGCGAGGCGCTCGTTTTCAAATCGCTGGCGGATCGTCAATTCCGTGCCGCGCGCCTGTTGCCGACCGGTCGCCAACACAAAGAGCAGAAAGACCCCCAGCCCGGTCGCCATGCCCAAATGCAGTGCCGTGCCCATCCCGCCTAGGCGCAGCATCATGGGCACCAGCAGCGGCACCACGTAGGCTACCAGCGAAGGCGGATGGAAGGTATTGGCAAATGCAACCCCGGCGGCGATGCCACACAGCGCAATCAAAATCAGCGCCTGCAACAAGGGCTCATCCACCGGCAGCAGCAGGGCCAGTCCGACACCCCAAACCACGCCAGATAGCCCGAGCGCCAGGGTAGCGCCGCGCTCCCAGCGCGCCAGGTCGCGCGCCTGCGGGTCGGTGGCCACAAAGCGCTGGTAAAAGCGCAGGCGCACCACCAGTGCGACCCAGGAAGCGGCGACCCACACGAGCAGCCAGACCAGCGGGGCGCTGCGCGCAAGCGCGGCGGCGACGATCAAGGTGAGCGCGCCACCGGCACGCACACTGGTCGGAATCAGACTATAGAACTGCGCAATTTTGGCCGCCCGCACCTGAGCTTCCAGCAGGGGGACTGGCGGGGGAGGTGTCGGCATGATTGCTCTAGACGGACTCAATCGCGCCGCTCGGTCCAAAGCTAGCGTGGCAGCGAGACCAAGCCCAGACGGCTCGCTGCCAGCACGGCTTGGGTTCGGTTGCTCACGCCCAGCGCGGCAAAAATGGCTGTGGCATGCGCCTTCACGGTACGTTCGGCAATTGCCAGCTCGCGCATCACCTCTTTGTTCGACATGCCGCGCGCCAGAAGCTGAAGCACCTCAATCTGACGCACCGTCAACTGGCCGGCCGCATCGTCGGCAGGCGCGGGGCCGACCGCCCCCGCCAAGCCCGCGCCAAACCACTGACCACCCGCGCAGATCACCTCGATCGCCCGCACCATGCTGGCCACGCTGGTGGTCTTGTCGATAAAACCGGAGGCTCCGTGGCGGCGTGCCACCTGTGCCAGCGCAGGCTCCTCTGCGCCAGAAATAAGCACGCGCGCAACTGTTGGATGCCGTGCCGCCAGCGCGTCCAGGGCGTGCAAGCCATCCATCCCGGGAAGTCGTTGGTCGATCAACGCCAGATCAATGTCCTCACCGCTGTCGAGCCGCTGCAAGGCTTCTTCTGCCGACCCAGCTTCGAGAATCTGCGCGCCCACCAAATGGTGCGCCAGCGCCGCACGCAGCCCCGCCCGATAAACCGGGTGGTCATCGACAATCAGCAGGCGGATTTCCACGATTTGGTCGCAACGGTCGAGTGGAGCGGACTCCGTATGGTACTAAAGGGCAGGGAACTACGCATGTGACTAAAGAGCAATGCTCGAAAAACGTTGCTGGGCGCGCGCCTTCACAAATTCAGGCTGAAGAGGCACGCCAGGCAGGGCTTTCCAAGGTGGCACAGTCCGAAAACACTGCTGCCGAACCGCTCAAACCTATCGGCTACTTCCGGCACGACGAAGGGCGATAGCGCGCCGCCAGGGTGCCGCCGGTGCAATCCCAGTTGAGCCGGTCGCCGTCCACAGTGGGCACAAACTGAATCGTCTTTCCCTGCTGCGCGGCAACCTCCACTTCGAACCCGCCCCGCGCCCGCAGCGCGACCCGATTGCCTGCCGCATCGGTCAGCGGGTCTGGGCTGATGCCGATCTCCTTGAGCGTGACAGGCCAGGCGCGCGTGCTCAAGTAGTGCTCGGTGATTCCTACCCTGACCGGTGTGGCCAGCACAACGGCCTGGACGGTCTTGGCGCGCGTGTTGTAGTCAGAGTAGGCGGGAATCGCGATTGCCGCGAGAACGCCTATCACTGCAAAACCGATCAGCACCGCCACGACGATGATGACGGCGACACCCGCGCTGCCTTCGGGATAACGTTCGTTCAAGCGCTCTTCGGTGGTGAAAATGTAGATCACCAGCTCAATCAGCGCAATCAAGCCCGGGATCCCGGTGATCGCAAAGAGCACATAGAAAATCCCCTGCACCCATTTGCGCAGGTAGAACTTGTGGCCGCCTAAGCCGCCGGTGAAAAAGGTCAGCAGCAGCAGCGCCACTTTGCTCACCGCACGACTTTGTCGCACCCCGCATTTCGGGCAGATTTCAGCCGCCTTGCGGATGTTCTCTCCACACTCGTGGCATGCCTTGGTGTTGATATCGAGCGCGGCCTGCGGCGCGCCGTAGGGGTTAATGGCTGCTGTCATGGTGAGCTTTATCGTCGCGACACGGGATGGGGTACAACCACGTTACTCGCGCACGGGCGCTCCGGTCAAGCCAATCTGCCTTAGAGCTCCCACCGTGGCCTGACATTGAAAACCCGCCCCGGCTGGACCTCTTCAGGCATCGTGCCTTGAAGACCCGCGCCCAATAATGCTTTCAAGTGAAGCGCTCCGGTGAAGGCGATCATCGCGCCGTTGTCAGTGCAAAACTCCAGCTCGGGGTAATAGACCGTAAAGCCTGCCGCCGCACCCGCCGCATTGAGTGCCGCACGCAATTGCCGATTGGCCCCTACGCCGCCTGCCACCACCAGGCGTTGCAGGGCTGTTTGGCGCAACGCACGCGCCGCCTTGGCAACCAATACCTCGACGATGGCTTGTTGAAACGCCGCGGCCACGTCGGCACGGGTTTGCTCATCCAAGGGCTGATGCTTTTTGACCAGCGTGAGCACGGCTGTTTTCAGGCCGCTGAAACTGAAGTCGAGATCGCCGCTGCCCAGCATTGGGCGGGGCAATGAAAAACGTGCGGCATCGCCGCGGTCGGCCAACGCCGAGACTTGCGGCCCGCCGGGATACGGCAAACCGAGCAATTTGGCGGTTTTGTCGAAGGCTTCGCCTGCCGCGTCGTCGAGCGTCTCGCCCAATAGCGCATAGCGCCCCAAACCATTCACACGCATCAATTGCGAGTGCCCGCCTGAAACCAGCAACGCGACAAACGGAAACGTCGGCGGCGACTTGCCCAAGAGTGGCGCGAGCAAATGGCCTTCGAGGTGATGCACGCCGATCACCGGCAGATTGAGCGACAGCGCCAAGCCGTGCGCGACTGACGCGCCGACCAGCAGCGCACCGGCCAGCCCCGGCCCTTCAGTGTAGGCGATGCCGCGCAGATCGCCCAATGCCTTGCCCGCCTGGGCTAACACCTCGTCGATCAGTGGCAGGATGCGGCGCACATGGTCGCGCGAAGCCAACTCGGGCACGACTCCACCATACTCCTGGTGCATCGCCACTTGTGAGTGCAGCGCGTGCCCCAACAAGCCGTGCTTCAAGTCGTACAGGCCGATGCCAGTTTCGTCGCACGAGGTTTCGATGCCCAGCACCAAGCCAGAGCTTTCGGAAGGAGTGCGACGCTTGTTCATTAACCGAGATTTTCCATTAGGAGGAATCCGGCGGTGAAAATTGTGGTGAGAAGTGGACGGGTAAATCGAACTGTTTTGCGCGGTTCCAGAGGCCTGCGATCCACTCACGC
>JANLTH010000117.1:0-10883 GCA_031362865.1 Burkholderiales bacterium
CTTTGTAGGCGCGCGCGGCACGCTCGACCGAGGCTGGCGTGGGCGCGAATTTGGGGGGGTCGAGCACGATGCAGTCGTAGCGCTCCTCACGGGCGCGCGCTTCACGCAAGAACTTGAAAACGTCGGCATCGAGCCACTCAATGTGCGTCGCATTTCTGCCTGAAGAAGAGCCACTATAGCCATTCTTCAGCACTTGTTCGCAGGCGGTTTGGAGCGCTGCGGCAGACGAATCGACCGAGACCACATGGGTTGCGCCGCCTTTAAGTGCGCTCAATGAAAATCCGCCGGTGTAGCAAAAGCAATTGAGCACACGCGCCAAGCGATGGCGGCGCACCAGCTCTTGCAGCGCTAAGCGGTTGTCGCGCTGATCAAGGTACCAGCCGGTTTTGTGGCCGACTGCCAGATCCACCGTGTAGTGAATGCCGTGCTCGTTGATCTGCACGGTCTGGTCGCCTGCGCCCGCCAGCCACCCGCTGCGGGCAGGCAGGCCTTCGAGGGTGCGCGTGTCGGTATCTGAGCGGTCATAAATGCGCGCAAGACCGGTGGCTGATTGCAAGGCAGCGACGATTTCGGCGCGCCAGCGCTCGACCCCGGCCGCACCAAACTGCGTGACCAGCACCTCGTCGTAGCGGTCTACCACCAAGCCTGGCAGGCCGTCGGCTTCAGCGTGCACCAGCCGCCAGCCGTTGGAGTCCAGCGCCAAGGAAGCACGGTTGGCGAGCGCCGCTTGGATGCGTTGCGCGAAAAAAGCCGCGTCGATTGTCGTGGCTTCGTCAAACGACCAGACCCGAGCGCGGATTTGCGATTGCGGCGAGAGTGCGGCCCATGCCAGAAATGCGCCCGCGCTATCCACCACGCGCACGGTGACCCCGCTGCTGGCGCTTTCATCGACCCCGCGCAGGGTGGCTACTGCGCCGGAAAAAATCCACGGATGCGCGCGCTTGAGGCTTTTCTCTTTGCCCGGTTTGAGAGTGAGCGTGGCGAGGGTCAATCGCTGCCCCCGCCGCCGCCACTGTCACCGCCGCTGCTGCTACCCGAATCGCTGCTGCCGGTGTCGGAAGAGCCGGCTGACTCGGTGCTGCCATGAGCGCCCGAATCGCCGAACCAACGGCTGTTCTCAGTGCCGGAGGTGTTGGTATCGAGCGAGTTGCCGCTCTCTGTAGCGTTCGCGGAATTGCTGAAAATTCCCATCATCGCGCCTGCCGCACCAAGCAGTACCGTCACGCCAATCATCGCCACGAAGGCCCCCATTAAAGCCAGCGGTAACAGCATGATTGGCGCGAGAACTACGAGCAGCAGCGTCTTTCCTTTGCGGGTCATGGCGACTTCTCCTTCTGCGTGATTGGGGTTGCGGATGGTTCGGACGGTCGGAACGGTTCGACGACTGCTGGTTCCTGCGCCGCCGTGGCCGCAGGCTCGGCCCTTGGCAGGCGCGCCCGCGGATGCGCCGCATCGTACACCTTGGTAAGCGCGTTGAAATCGAGGTGGGTGTAGATCTGGGTCGAGGCAATGCTCCGGTGGCCCATCAATTCTTGCACCGCGCGCAGGTCGCCAGATTCTTGCAGCAGGTGCGAAGCGAACGAGTGGCGCAGCACGTGCGGATGCACCTTGACCGGGGTGCCCGCCACCGCAGCGCGGCGCTTTAGCTGAGTCTGGATCATGCCGACCGCAATCCGCGCGCCGCGCATGCCGACAAAGAGCGCGCGCTCCGCAGGGTGCGCAATCGATGCCCGCACGGCAAGCCACGCATCCACCGCTGCTAGCGCTAGCGCGGTGTAGGGTACGCGCCGCGCTTTGCTGCCCTTACCAAACACTTCCAGCTCAGCGGCGGCGCGATCAATCCAGCTCGTACTGCCTTTTTCGTGGCGCAGGTCGAGATTGGCCAATTCAGCCACGCGCAAGCCAGAAGAGTAGAACAACTCAAACATCGCTTGGTCACGCAATTCGAGGGCTTCGATAACTTCTGACGATGCCTTGGAGAGTGTTTCAGGGCGGGCATCTTCAGGTGGCATGCTTGAAGAGGCAGGCGCAGTACGGGTTTTCAGCAGGCCATAAACCTGTTCCATCGACAGCGACTTAGGCAAGGGTTTGTCTGGCTTCGGTGCTTTGAGGCCAGTCATCGGATTGACCGGCACACGGCCAAATTTGCCCAGCCAGGCGTAGAAGCCACGCCACGCCGAGAGCGCGCGCGCCATCGTGCGTGGATGCGCGCCGCGCGCGTGCCAGCGAACCACAATCGTACGCAACTGCACGCTGTCAAGGCTGGCAATCGGGTGCGGATGCGCAAATTTGGTAAGCAGCTGCAGCTCGCGGGTGTAGCCCAGTTCGGTGTTCTTGGCCAGCTTGCGTTGGGTGCTGATGTAGAGCAAATACTCATGCCCCGCTTGCGGCAATGGCGGCAACGCCAAGGGTTCGCCGCGCATGGACATACGCTCAATCAGTCGCCGGTGAACACACCGGCCAGCGCGGCACTCGTCATGTCGGTCAGGCGTTCGAGATAGAGCGTGCCCATTCCAGCGAAAAAACGCTGCGGGTCTTCAGAGGCCAATACCAGCAAGCCGCCTGATGCCGACGAACACACAATCGGCATCAAGGCCGCTGAGCGCAGGTGCTCGCCTGCGGCCCCAAACCAACTCGCGGTTTCAGCGCCGATCACCACATCTTTGAGCGCGCCACAAAACGGCAGCTTGAGCAGCGAGCCGGGCGCACCCACGGCCTTGACCAACTCGTCACTCACCATGCGCGCTTCGGGCAGTGATTGATGCGCGTGCTTCACGCCCCACAGGCGAATGCCCACGTGGGGCACGGCAAAGTCTTCACGCAGGTGGTATTCCAGCGCGCGAATGATTTGGTCGGGCAAGGATTCAGGGGTGCGCAGCAGCGCTAGCGCCAAGCGATGCATCTTCTCGGAAAGCGCGTCGTTGTCGCGCCCGATCGAGACAAAGTCGGTGACTTGATGTTCCAGGCCGCGCACCTTGTCGCGCAGCGTCAGAATCTGCCGCTCGGAGAGCGAAATCGCGCGCCCGCCATGCGGATGCGGAATGAAAATCTGCGCTAGCGCGTCGGCGTGCTCTTCAAAAAACTTCGGGTGTTGCTGGAGGTACTTGAGCGCGCTTTGCGACGTGGTCGAGGATGTTGGTGTCATCAGCGCATTCTACGAAAACCCGGCACCGTTGAGCGCTCAGGCCACCTTGGCAGTCCCCAAACCGGTGCGCACGGGCCCCACGCGCGCTTCAATCGTAGCTCGCAATTCACGGCATAACCCGAGAGCGAAGGCGATTTCCGCTGCCACAAAGAGCGGCCCCACAAAGAGCCCCACGATGTCATCGACAAACGCGGGCTTCTTGCCTTCGTAGTAATGGCCGATGAATTGCAGCACCCAGCCCACCACAAAGAGGCCTAAGCCCCAGCTCAGCCAAACCACAGTCGATTGTGCGGCAAGATACTGCGCGAGAAACCAGGTGGCACCGTAGATCACGGTGAAGAGCAACGCGAACACCAGATTGAGCCGGAAGTAGAAGATCAAGGTGCCCGCTACCAGCAGGCACGCAGGCGAGACCGGCATGCCCAGCAACTCGATTGACGGCCGCGCAAACAGAATCGCTAGCGCCACCACAATCATCGGAATGCCGACAAAATGGGTGGCGATATTGCGCGAGTCGCGGTGATAGGTGGCGTACTGGGTGAGGTGGTCGGCGAAGGTTTTCATGGCAAGTCCGCTGAAGTTCGTTTGGGCAAGCCGCCAAGCATACCGCGAAATCAGCTCGACCGGCCAGCCCATGCGGTCGCGATGCCTGCCCCCAAAATCAAGCCCATCCCGACAAGTGCGGCCAGGCCCGGAATTTCGTTCCAGAACAGCGCCCCCAGCAGCCCCGCCCACATCAGATTGAGGTAGCGCAGGGGCGCGGTTGCTGAGGGCGGAGCCCACTGCATCGCGCGGATCATGCAATAAAACGAGATACCGCCTGACAGCGCCGCCAAGCCTAGCCAGACCCAGGCGGCGAGCGGCGGCCACCACGCCGTGAAGTGCTTGGCCGGAACTCCCAACGCAAGCAAGGCCACGCCCATGCCAAGCGACATCAGCACGCTATAGATGAGCAAAGTTTCGGGCGCGGCGTGGCCGCGTGCTTTGCGTGCAAATATGTCTTGCAACGAGCTGGTGGCGGCAGCGAGCAGCGGCAGCGCATAGCCCCACGCCCCAGATACTGCGGTAGCGCCCCCGGGCCGCATGATGAGCACCACGCCAACCAGCGCTGCCAGGCAGCCCAGCACGGTGCGTAGCGGCAGAGGGTCTTTGAGCCACGCTGCTGCCAACAGTGCGGTCAAAAATGGGCTCACGAAGTAGATCGCCAGAACGTCCGCAAATGGCAGGCGCTCGAGCGCCAGAATGATGAAGAGGCTGGTCGCGGCCATTGTCAAAGCCCTTGCGCCCACCGTGAAAGGCGCAGTGGTGCGCCATAAAGCCTGCCCGCGCCAGACCAACAGTGGTACCAACAGCACCGCCACGATCAACACCGAGCGCCACAGGAGCAATGCGCCCGGCGAGATCAGGGTGACGAGCTGCTTTGAGCAAGCGTCCATCGCCGCGAACCCGAGAGTGCCGATCAGCACCGCAGACTGGGCGGCGCGCACGTTGCTGATGTTGGTGAGGGTGGCGGACATGCGGGGGATAAGCAGCGGTAACCGAACGCGGATGGAGACTCTAGGAGCCTGTCGGACTTAGGATGATCGGCCAAAATCGGCGAGAAATCGGTATCATTTGGCGGTACTTTTTCGTCGATAGAACAACTATCAACAAAAAAGTACCGCCAAATGCTCCTCGATTTTCGCCAATTTTGGCTCGACCCCCTAAGTCCGACAGGCTCCTAGAATCCGCGCGATGTTACGCACCTCAAGCGGCTCTGCCGTCCCGCCCGCGCTGATTCGCCCGATGATCGCTGCGATCGCTACCGCACCCGGTGTTGGCGGGGTCGGCGTGGTGCGCGTGTCGGGCAGCAACCTGGCGGCGCTGATTCAAGGCATTACCGGAAGAAGCGCTCTGGTGGCGCGTCTTGCCACATTTTGCCGATTTCGCGCGGACGCCGGAGGTGTGATCGATGAGGGGCTAGCGATTCACTTTCCGGCCCCGCATTCGTACACCGGCGAAGAGGTGTTGGAGCTGCAAGGCCACGGCGGGCCGGTGGTGCTGCGTATGCTGCTCGCACGGTGCGTGGCGCTGGATTGCCGGATCGCCGAGCCGGGCGAATTTACCAAGCGCGCCTTTCTGAACAACAAGCTCGATTTGGCGCAAGCCGAAAGCGTTGCCGATTTGATCGAGGCTTCGACTGAAAGCGCCGTGCGTGCAGCGCGCGCTTCGCTGGCAGGCGTGTTTTCGCACAGTGTCAACGCGCTGGTCGAACGCTTGATTCGCCTGCGCATGTTGGTAGAGGCGACGCTGGATTTTCCGGAGGAAGAGATCGACTTTCTTGAAGCCGCCAATGCCAAAGGCCAGTTAGACGAGATCCGCGCCACACTGGAAAACACGCTTGTCAAAGCGCGCCAAGGTGCGCTGCTGCAAGGCGGCATGAAAGTCGTGCTCGCTGGGCGGCCTAACGTGGGCAAATCGAGCTTGCTTAATGCGCTGAGCGGGGCCGAGGTGGCGATTGTCACGCCAATCGCTGGTACCACGCGCGACCGGGTGCAGCAGACCATCCAAATCGAGGGCATCGCGCTGCACATCATCGACACCGCAGGCCTGCGCGAAACGCGCGATGAAGTCGAGCAGATCGGCATCGCGCGCACCTGGAGCGCGGTTGACGATGCCGATGTCGTGCTGCGCCTGCTCGACGCGCGCGAGCCCGACACTGCGGCTGACCGCGAGATCGATGCCGAAATCGCGCGCCGCGTGCCAACGGCCGTACCGCGCCTGATCGTGCAGAACAAAGTTGACTTGCTTTCGGCGACTGCCGATGCCGCAAAAGCCGCGCCGGATAAGCCTCTTCAGCCTGCAATGACTGAAGAGTCAAGCCCCATAAGGCTTTCCGCAAAGACTGGTGCAGGAATTGATGCCTTGCGCGCCCGCTTGCTCGAATTGATCGGCTACCAGCCAGGCGATGAAGACGTGTTCTCGGCGCGCGCGCGGCATCTCACCGCGCTGCATACAGCGCGCGACCATTTGGCGCAAGCCTGGCATGAAGCGCATCACCTTACGCCTGCGCTGGAGATTTTTGCTGAAGAATTGCGGCTTGCGCAAGACGCGCTCGCCAGCATTACTGGTGAGTTCACGCCCGACGATTTGCTGGGCGAAATCTTCAGCCGCTTTTGTATTGGCAAGTAAGCTGCTTTGCTCCTCGCTCTCAAGCTTTTTATCACGCCAGCGCTGATTGTCGGCCTGACCTTGATCGCGCGGCGCTTCGGGCCGGGCATCGCGGGCTGGTTGGGTGGCCTGCCGATTTCGGCGGGGCCGATTGCGCTATTTCTGGCGTTTGAGCAAGGCCCGGCATTCACCGCGCAGGCCGCCATCACCACCATTGCCAGCCTGGCCGGAACTGCCGCCTACTGCCTGGCCTATGCTCATGCCGCCCGGCGCGGGCGCTGGCCGTTCGCGCTGGGATGCACCGCATTGACGTGGGGCCTGTGCGTGGTCGCACTGTACTGGCTGGCGCAGTTTGCGTGGTTTGGCCTTACGGTTGCCGTGGTCGTCGCCGTTACGGCAATCGTGCTCAGTTTGCTTTGCTATCCACCGTTTGACAACCCCACCGAAGGCGAATTGCCGCGCGGTAAATGGGATTTGGTGCTGCGCGTCTTCGCCACCTGGAGCATTCTTTTCGCCGTCACCTTGCTGGCCGCCACGCTTGGCCCCAGCTGGACCGGGCTTTTCACCACCTTCCCAGTAGTCTCCACAGTGTTGGCGATCTTCGCGCACCGCCAGGTCACTGCCAATCCGCACGCCCCACGCGCGGTGGCGGCACTGCTGCGCGGCATCGTTTCAGGAATCGGCTCGACGATTGCGTTTTTCGTCGTGCTCGGAGTGCTGTTGCCGCAGGGCAATCTCGCCATCAGCTTCGGCTGCGCGGTACTCGCCGCACTGGCGGTGCAAGCAGTTTCGTACTACTGGCTCAAGCCGGGTGCTGCGCGTTCGGCTTGAGGGTCGGGCGCGCGGCCCAGCTGATTTGCGCAAATAGCTCGCGCAGGCGCACTGCTCGCTTCGGCGCGACGTGCGCAACCCAAGCGATTCGCCCCAGCAGGTGCGCGCGAAAGTTGGCGAGGGTGGCGTGGTTCTGTGACGATGGTCCGGAGCGCCAACCCCAGACGCCCTCAATGTGACTGCCCGCCGCGCCTCATCGTGTGGTGCACCATCGAGCCGCACTCGCCAGAGTGCGTGCCGCATGATGCGGCGTAATGTCAGCACTGGCCTGAACCCGGCGTAGCGTCGGAGCGCATCACTCGATATCAAATGATGCATGCGCGCGAACTTGAGACCATTTTTGAGAAGTCGGGGGAAGGTGCACCGCCCGGCAATTTTGCGTTCAAGCGCGCCGCACTGTCAATTCGCAATCAATCCGCAATCACAGTAGGGTCAATCATTCCCGACGCCTGACTCCAAGCGAAAGCGGAACGCTGCGTTCGCGGCCATCAGTGTCGGGTCGCTCCACTGCGCCTCACCAAGCCGAAAGTCGGCTCGCATGAAGGGGATTTCGCCTTGCACCACGCGCATAGCACCGCTTTGCGCGACGCGAATCCGCGCCGTCACGGTGCGGGCGTAACCCTTGATGGAGAGCGTGCCTTGTGCCTCGTACTCGCCCGGGGCCATCAGGCGTGCGCCGTTTGCCGTGAAGCTGGCGCGCGCATGCCCACGCGGGTCGAACCAGGGGCGTGAGCGTAAATCAGCGTCCCACTGCGGGACACCGGTACGCACATAGAGCGTTTCGAACGTGAAACGGATCATCGCGTTTTGCAGGGCGGCATCGTCAATTTGCACCAATATCTGCGCGGGATGTCCCGCCGAGTTGGCGAATTGCGCAGTGACAGGCCCGCCGGGCGGCAGCAGCACCATCGACAGCCCTGCCGGGGCTGGGCTGGTCGGCAGGGCTACGGAAATTACTTCGGGCGCAAGCACTGCAGCGTTCGTGGTCAATGGCGCTGCTGCTGCTGGTGCGGCAACAACAGCGGGCGTGGGCATACTTGCGGCAGGCGCTGGAGCGGAAGGAGCAGCGGCAGCGGGAGCCGCAGAGGCAGGGGCGGTAGGCAGAGCCGCAGGCTTGAGTGTGAGTACGGGCTCGGGCGGCTTCGCGGCGGGTGCGGGAGCCGGTGCGGCGGCTGGCTCAGCTGCGGGTGTTCCGCCAAAGATCGAGCGCAGCGTGGTGGACAGGCCAGACTGTGCCTGTGCCACCCCGCCGAGCAGGGACAAAATGACCAGCAGAACGGTTCTATACATAGCTTTGGTGGGGTGCCGGCGCGGCGGTGCGTTGAAAAATGGTTACGCGTGAAGATTATGCGCGTTTTGGTTAGGGCAGTCGTTGGCAGACGGCGCATGGGTCACGTGTGGTACGCTAACGGGTCGCATGCAATTCACGCATGTAATTCAAGCACGTAATTCAACTAATTTGGTTCGGAGACACTAGTAATGAAAAGATCTTTTACAACAACTTTGGCTGCGGCGATTGCCGCCTTGGCGCTCACAGCCCCAGCCCACGCGCTTGATACCGTCAAATTCATGATTGGTGCCAACCCTGGTGGCGGTTTCGACCAAACTGGTCGCAATTTGGGCAAGGCAATGGTCGATGCCGGTACCGCCAAAACCACCACCTTTGAAAACAAGGGCGGCGCAGGCGGCACGATCGGCTTGGCGCAGTTCGTCAATGCGAGCAAAGGCGACCCGAATGCGATGATTGTGATGGGCTCTGTGATGATCGGCGCGATTGTGCAGAACAATCCGCCCATCACACTGGCGAACGCGACACCGGTGGCACGCCTCTTCACCGAATACAACGTGTTCGTCGTGCCCGCCAATTCACCGATCAAAACTTTCAAGGACGTGATCGATCAGCTCAAAGCCAACCCGGGTTCGGTGAAATGGGGCGGCGGCTCGCGCGGTTCGGTAGACCATATCAGCACTGCGATGATCGCGCGTGCGGTGGGAGTCGACACGGCCAAGGTTAACTACGTTCCTTTCAAAGGCGGCGGCGAGGCTTCAGCGGCAATTTTGGGCGGGCATGTGACGGTGGGCACCTCGGGCTACTCAGAAATGGCTGAATTCATCAACACCGGCAAGATGCGCGCCATCGCCGTCACCAGCCCGGTGCGCTTGGCGGGCGCGCCGAAAATCCCAACTCTCAAAGAAGCGGGCGTAGATGTTGAGATCGGCAACTCGCGCGGCGTGTACGGCGCGCCCGGCATCACCAAAGAGCAGCAAAAAGCGCTGATCGACGCGGTGGTCAAAGCCACCAAGCAGAAGGCTTGGGCTGACTCACTCGCCAAGAACGACTGGACACCAACCCTGCTCACGGGTGACGACTTCAAAAAATTCGTTGACGACGAGCACGCCAAGCTACGCGCCATCATGGTGAAAGTCGGCTTGATTTAGTCGAGTGTGGGGCCAACGTGCAGTTGTGCACTTGGCCTCACCTGGTCCCCAATCGTCGAGGAGAACCCCATGAAGCGTGCGCAACTGGGCATTGGCATCGGCCTGCTGGTCTTGGCGGTGGTCTACGCCACTGGTGCGGTCAGTATCAAGGTGCAGATTGGTTATTCCGGTGTCGGGCCAAATTTTCTGCCTTGGGTGGTGGCGATTGCACTCGCCTTGTGCGGCGGCACGCTTTGTTGGCAAGCTGCTTCCGGCGGGTTTCGTTCCTATACCGACCCGACTGACGGGGTCAAGCCCGGTTTGCCCGGTTGGGCCTGGGTATCGGTGGGCCTGATCGGCAACGCGCTGCTCCTGACCACGCTAGGGTTCATCGTTTCGTGCGCCATTCTGTTCGTGCTGGCATCACGCGGGTTTCGTACCAGCATGGCGGCGCTCAGTCGGCCGCCAGTGGCACAAACCATGGTTGATTTCGCCACCGGCCTGGCAATTGCCGCGCCGGTTTATTGGATGTTCACCAAAGGGCTGGGAATCTCGCTTCCTGGCCTTTTGCCCGGTGGCTGGGTGTAGAAGGGCTTCGCGATGGACATCCTCAATTCACTCCTTCAGGGTTTCGCCACCGCGCTGACCCCGATGAACCTGATGTGGGCCTTTTTGGGCTGTTTGGTGGGTACTGCCATCGGCGTGCTGCCCGGCATTGGCCCGGCCCTCACGATTGCGATGCTGTTGCCGATCACCACCAAGGTGGACGCAACTGGTTCGATGATTCTCTTCGCCAGCATCTACTACGGCGCGATGTATGGCGGCTCAACTACCTCAATTTTGCTCAATACACCGGGCGAAACTGCCACCATGGTCACTGCGATGGAAGGCAACCTGATGGCCAAGAGCGGGCGCGCGGGGGCGGCGCTGGCTACCTCGGCGATTGGCTCGTTTGTGGCGGGCACGATTGCGGTGGTCTTGCTGACATTGTTCGCGCCGCTGGTGGCCGATTGGGCCTTGGCCTTCGGCCCACCGGAATATTTCGCACTGATGGTCATGGCCTTCACTACCGTGGCGGCCGTGTTGGGTAACTCGATGCTGCGTGGTTTGACCAGCCTTTTTGTGGGCTTGGCCATCGGCCTGGTCGGCATGGATCAAATTTCTGGCTTGCCGCGCTACACCGCTGGCGTACCTGAGCTGATTGACGGAATTGAAGTGGTGCTGGTGGCCGTGGGCTTGTTTGCCGTTGGCGAGACGCTGTACACCGCGCTGTACGAAGGGCGGGTGCAGTCGTCGCTGAACAAGCTCAACCGCGTGCACATGACGGGCGAGCAGTGGC
>JANLTH010000143.1:0-17845 GCA_031362865.1 Burkholderiales bacterium
GCGGCGTGCCGGTGATCGCGCACCCGGGGCGCTACCGCTTCAATCACACCGAGAGTGCCAAGTTTTTCGGCGAATTCAAAGACTTGGGTGGCGGCGCAATTGAAGTGATGACTGGCAGCCACACCACCGAGCAGTACAACCATTTCGCCGAAGTGGCGCGCTGCTATGGCTTTATGGCCTCGCGCGGCTCGGACTATCACGGCCCGGGCGAGAGCCGCTTTGAGCCGGGCACCTTGCCGCAATTGCCCGCCGATCTGACACCAGTGTGGCATGACTGGTAACGCCATGACTACCGAAGCCGAAGCGCTCGCCGAGAGCTTTGATTTGCGGGCCTTGCCGCGCAGCTTTTACGACGATCCCTACCCCACTTATCACGCGCTCCGCCAGCATGCGCCAGTCAAGCGCCTGCCCGATGGCCTGGGCGTGTTCCTAACCCGCTACGCCGACCTGGCAGCGGTGTATCGAGATGCGAAAACGTTTTCGTCGGACAAAAAAACCGAATTCAAGCCAAAGTTTGGTGATTCGCCGCTCTATGAACACCACACCACCAGCCTGGTGTTCAACGACCCGCCGCTGCATACGCGGGTGCGCAAGTTGATCGCCGGTGCGCTCACCCAGCGCGCGATCGCGGGCATGGAGCCTGATTTGCAGCGTTTGGTTGATCGCTTGCTCGATGCGATTGAAGCTAAGCCGCAATTCGATCTGATTGAGGATTTTGCGTCGGCAATTCCGATTGAAGTGATTGGCAATTTACTGGCCGTGCCGCACGCTGAGCGCGCGCCTTTGCGTGGCTGGTCGTTGGCGATTCTTTCGGCGCTCGAACCTGCGCCCTCGCCCGAATTGCTGGCGCGCGGCAATCAAGCGGTGGCCGATTTTGTGGACTACCTGAAGCATTTGGTCGCTGAGCGTCGCGCCAGGCCTGGCGACCTTGAGCGCGACGTGTTAACCCGTCTGATCACCGGGGAACGAGCTAAAGAAATAGCTGAAGACCCGCACGGGGAGCGGCTCTCCGAGGTAGAGTTATTGCAAAACTGCATTTTTATTTTGAACGCAGGGCATGAAACCACCACCAATTTGATCGGCAATAGCCTGGTGGCGCTCACCCAATTTCCGGCACAGCGCGAGCGCCTGATCGCCGAGCCAGCCTTAATCGACAGCGCGATCGAGGAGTTCCTGCGCTTCGAGTCGTCCAACCAATTGGGCAATCGGATTGCCGTGACCGCGTGCGAAATTGGCGGTGAGCAAGTTGCCGCCGGTACGCAGATTCACCTGGGCATTGCAGCAGCCAACCGCGACCCGGCGGTGTTCGCCAATCCCGATCAGCTCGACATCACGCGAGCGCCCAACCGGCATCTGGCATTTGGCTTTGGCATCCATCAATGCGTCGGCTTAAGTCTGGCCAGGCTCGAAGGCCGGATCGCCATCAACCGCTTGTTGCAGCGTTTTCCGCGCTATCAACTGGCGGCAAAACCACAGCGCGCGCCGCGTGCACGGTTTCGCGGCTTCACCGCCATTCCGGCAAGCATCGGCTGAAGAGGCAATCGTGGCGCAGTTCTTCGAAGTTCACCCTACCCATCCTCAAGCCCGCTTGATCAAGCAGGCCGCTGAAATCGTGCGCAAGGGTGGCATCGTGGTCTACCCCACCGACTCGTGCTACGCCATCGGCTGCCATATCGGCGACAAAGACGCGATGACGACTTTACGGCGGATTCGAAACGTCGATGAGACCCATCATTTCACCTTGATGTGCCGCGACCTGTCGTCGATCGCCACCTTCGCCAAGGTGGATAACGTGCAGTACCGCTGGCTCAAAGCGAGCACGCCCGGGCCTTACACCTTCATTCTGGAAGCCAGCCGCGAAGTGCCACGTCGCTTAGCGCACCCCAAGCGGCGCACCATCGGCCTGCGCGTGCCCGAAAACGCGGTGGCGCACGCGCTGCTCGATGAATTGGGCGAACCGATTCTTTCGACCACTTTGATCTTGCCGGACGACGACTTGCCGCTGAACGATATGGACGAGATTCGCCGCCACCTCGAAAAGCAGGTCGATCTCATCATCGATGGCGGCGCTTGCGGCGTGGAGCCGACCTCGGTGATTGACCTGACAACCGATACGCCGGTGGTGATTCGTGCCGGGCGCGGCGAAGTGTCGATGTTTGGCGCTTGATTGCGCGATGCTCGTGGCTGAATTTGGCTGAGCACGCATCAAGCCCCGTAGAATCAAACCCGTGGAACAAATCATTCAAACTATCGCGGTCTACGCGATCCCCGTCATTCTGGCAATCACCCTGCACGAAGCGGCGCATGCCTATGCCGCCAAGTACTTCGGCGACAGTACAGCCTATGCGCAGGGGCGCATGACCTTAAACCCGCTGGTGCACATCGACCCGGTAGGCACGGTGCTGATTCCGCTGATTCTTTACATCGCTACCAGTGGGGCATTTTTGTTTGGCTATGCCAAGCCAGTGCCGGTGAATATTTTCAATTTGCGTCGGCCCAAGCAGCACATGCTATGGGTGGCGGCCGCAGGCCCCGCCTCCAATTTGCTCATGGCGGTGGGCTGGGTGCTGTTTGGTGTGTTGGTCACCTCTTTCGGCATCAACGAGCGTTTCGTGGTGCTGATGGTGCAAGCCGGGGTGCTGGTCAATCTCATCATGTTTGCCTTCAACCTTTTCCCGCTGCCGCCGCTTGACGGTGGACGCATCGTGGTGAGTCTGTTGCCGATGCGCCTCGCTGAAGCGTATTCCCGCGTTGAGCCTTACGGATTTTTCATCGTGATGGCGCTGGTGATTTCCGGCGCGATGAATTTCTGGATGCGCCCAGTGCTGGCACTGGGCTACGATTTCGTCACTTTCTTCCTAAAATAAATAGGGACTGTCCCTAATTTCCGTCCCTAATCACCCTATGTTTGCAGAACGTGTTTTATCTGGCATGCGCCCTACCGGCGCATTGCATCTGGGTCACTACCATGGCGTATTGAAGAACTGGGTTAAGCTGCAAAGCGAATACCCCTGCATGTTCTTTGTCGCCGATTGGCATGCGCTCACCACGCATTACGAAGACCCCCAGCAAATCGGCACGTACACGCATGAAATGGTGATCGACTGGCTGGCCTCGGGGGTAGACCCGGCGCAGGCCACCCTGTTTGCGCAGTCGCGGGTTTTGCAGCATGCTGAGCTGCACCTGCTGCTCTCGATGATGACGCCGCTCGGTTGGCTGGAGCGCGTTCCCACCTACAAAGACCAACAGGAAAAATTGGCCGAGAAAGACTTAGGCACCTACGGATTTTTAGGCTACCCGCTGCTGCAAACCGCCGACATCTTGATCTATCGCGCGCAGCACGTGCCGGTGGGTGAAGACCAAGTGGCCCATATCGAAATGAGTCGTGAAATCGCGCGCCGCTTCAACCACCTTTACGGTAAAGAAAAGGGCTACGAAGACAAAGCCAAAGAAGCCGTAAAGAAGTTGGGCAGCAAGCGCGCCAAGCTCTACACCGAGCTGCGCACGCGCTACCAAGAAACCGGCGATGCGGCGGCGCTTGAAGAAGGCCGAGCGCTGTTGGGTGACACGCAAAATCTTTCCAACGGCGACCGTGAGCGGCTCTTCGGTTACCTCGAAGGCGGCGGCAAGCTGATTTTGGCTGAACCGCATGCGTTGCTTACGCAAGCGTCAAAAATGCCCGGTCTGGATGGGCAAAAAATGTCCAAGAGTTATGGCAACACGATTGCGCTGCGCGAAGACCCCAAGTCGGTGGAAAAGAAAATTCGCACCATGCCCACCGACCCGGCGCGCGTCAAACTAACTGACCCTGGTACGCCGGAGAAATGCCCAGTGTGGCAGTTCCACCAAGTGTATTCGTCGGCTGAAACGCAGGCCTGGGCGCGTAGTGGCTGCACCAATGCCTCATTTGGCTGCATCGAGTGTAAAAAGCCGGTAATTCAGGCCGTGCTCAAAGAACAAGAGCCGATGTTTGAGCGGGCCCAAAAGTATGTGGACGACCCTTCGCTGGTAAAAAACATCCTCGCTGATGGTTGCGAGCGTGCCGCCAAAATGGCCGAAGAAACGATGCGCGATGTGCGCGACGCAATGGGCTTGGGGCACTGAATTGCGCGGAGCGCCTCCTAGTGGTTCGGGCATCAAAATTCGGCCATCTAAGCCCGATGATGTGGCTGCGATCACCGCAATTTATGCCCATCACGTTCTGCACGGTTTGGCTTCGTTTGAAGAGACACCGCCCAGCGCCGATGAGATGGCGACGCGCCGCCGCGAAATAATCGCCAAGGGCTTCCCTTATTTGGTAGCCGAGAAGATCGAGCAGCTTCAGGGTGACACACCTCAAGTACTAGGCTACGCTTACGCCAGCCTGTATCGCACCCGCCCGGCCTATCGCTACACACTCGAAGATTCCATCTATCTGCACCCTGACGCTGCCGGTCGCGGCATCGGCACTTTGCTGTTGACCGCATTACTGGAAGCTTGCGAACAGCAAGGCGCACGCCAGGTGATCGCGATCATTGGTGACTCCGCCAATCACGCCTCGATCAAGCTGCACGCGGCCTGCGGATTTGCGCTCACCGGCACGCTGCACGCCGTCGGTTTCAAGTTTGGCCGCTGGGTTGATTCGGTCATCATGCAAAAGGCCTTGGGCGCAGGCGCTGCCACGCTACCGAAATAAATCTGGTTTCTTCGCGAGAAAACCGGCACTCGCCCAGAGTCAATGGTATTATTCGGGTTCTCCTGACGCGGGGTGGAGCAGCTCGGTAGCTCGTCGGGCTCATAACCCGAAGGTCACAGGTTCAAATCCTGTCCCCGCAACCAATTCCCTATTGCGTCGAAGGTAGCTCTACAACCTTCCGCTCTTTCATCGCAACGACCCGTTTGTTTTACAGCCACTTAAGGCACGCGCAACATTACGCGCCGTGGGGCTCGCAAACACTGACATTGCCGATTCGATGCGCCCTGTCGCCACCCGCTTTTGTCGTGCCACCGCAAACGCTTGCCTTTTGCGCGCAGGTTTGCGCATGGCTCACCCGATCGCTGCCTCTCTCACTGCCCGCGCATGAACACTCGGGACGCGAAATCGATTCTCGAAGCCGCGTTGCTGACGTCACCAGCGCCGCTTGATTTAGGCGAGATGACGCGCCTGTTTGAAGCGGGTGTTGGCGCTGACACGGTGCGCGTGCTGCTTGAAGAGCTGCGTGGCGAGTGGAGCCACCGCGCCGTCGAGCTGATCGCCCTGCCCACCGGTTGGCGCTTTCAAAGCAAGGCGCAATTCGCACCCTATCTGGCGCGACTGAACCCGGAGCGCGCCCCAAAGTACTCACGCGCCGTGATGGAAACCCTCGCCATCATTGCCTATCGTCAGCCAGTGACACGCGGCGACATTGAAGACATTCGCGGTGTGGCGGTCTCGCCGCAAATCGTTAAAACGCTCGAAGAGCGCGAATGGATTGAGGCGATAGGACATCGTGATTCGCCCGGCCGCCCGGCTATTTTTGCCACCACCAAAAACTTTCTGGCCGATCTTGGTTTGCGCTCGCTAGACGAGTTGCCGCAGCTGGAAGAGCTCGCCCAGGCGATGCAGGCGGCGCTACCGGTGGATGAACCGCAAGCGCCAGTGGTCGTGCTGCCCGACGTTGCCGCAACTCGTGAGTTGGGCTTCCATTTGAACCCGAACCAAAGTCGCATCGACGCACCTCAGCTAAAGCCAGCCGTTATTGGGATTCCATCGCCCGCGCAGCCGGTATCGCTGGGCGAGTGGCCCCACCCCCTTCCTGTGCCGCGATAGCTCCTGCTCGCACCTTCATCGTGTCATCACCCGCCTGAAAGCAACGCCGCCCGCCCATGGACACTTCATCTTCCGACAATCAGCAACCGCCAGCAGCAGCGCCGGTCAACCCAGCCACCACACCGGCTGAACCAGGTGTCACCGTACGCACCACGCTGGAGGTGCCTAAGGGAACGGATGCCCCGCCCGAGGCAGGCGAAGCCGGGGAACGCGGCGGGCGCAACCGTTCACGACGAGGCCGCACGAGTCGCGCGAACCGCGCGACTCGTGATCGTCGCGTCATCTCCAGCACCGACAACCCACCTTCCCCAAGCGGCGAAGCCCCGCCGCTCGACGCGAACACCGGCGAAGCCTTGCCCGGCAGTACCAACGATGCTGGCACACAAGCCCCCATCGAGCCAAATCGAGCCCCTCGTGCTCCACGTGAGCCACGCGCACCGCGCGAGCCCCGCGCGCCAGCAGGCGCGCGCGAAGACCGTGACCGTGAGCATCGTCGTGGCAAAAAGAATAACCCGGTAGGTCGCCTGCCACGCAAGCGCGAAGTGCCGCTGCCGGCCGACGGCGCAGCAGTCGATGGTCAGGAAACTGACGCAGCAGCAGCGACGCCCGCAGCGCGTGCTGAGCGTGCCGCCGCGCGCGCCGACGAACCCGATTTCAAGCTGCAAAAATTGCTCGCCGAAGCCGGGGTTGGCTCGCGCCGCGACATGGAAGAAGCCATTTCCGCTGGGCGGGTCACTGTCAACGGCAAAGTCGCCACGCTGGGCGCGCGCGTAACCCGCGTCGACACCATCTTTTTGGATAGCAAGCCGGTGCGCATGCGCAATTCGAAAGAGCCGCCGCAGGTCATCATTTATCACAAGCCCGCTGGCGAAATTGTCAGCCACGACGACCCGGAAGGCCGACCCACCGTATTCGCCAGCCTGCCCAAGCTTTCGTTTGGCAAATGGCTGGCGGTTGGCCGCCTCGACTTCAATACCGAAGGCCTGTTGATCCTCACCAACTCGGGCGATCTGGCCAACCGGTTGATGCATCCGCGCTACGAAGTAGAGCGCGAATACTCGGTCCGTGTGATCGGCGAATTGACCGACGACCAGCACGACCAACTGCTCGACGGCGTGCAATTGGACGATGGTTTCGCGCGCTTCCTGGTGCTCGAAAACGGCGACATTGTGGACGGTGTTTCGGCCGGCACGGGCTTAAATCGCTGGTATCGCGTGGTGATCCGTGAAGGGCGCAATCGCGAAGTGCGCCGCATGTTTGAAGCGGTGGGCGTGACTGTCAGCCGCCTGATTCGCATCCGTTTTGGTGCCATCACACTGCCGCGCGGCTTGCCACGGGGCGCGCAGCGCGTCTTAGGCAAGGGCGAGGTTCAGGCGCTGTTGACCGCGCTCATTCCGGTGCGCGACAGTGTAGGCGGCCTGCCGCCCCCGCTGTCGATGACGCTGGAGGGCGATGGCGAGACCAGCAGCGACGACATGCCTCAGGACGACGACAGCCAAATTGTCATGCTGGCGCGCCATGAAGCCGGCCGTGGTGGGCGTGCTGGGCGTGACGCGAGCAACTCAGCCCGCGAGCCACGCTCCGACTATGGCAACGCGATGCCACGTACCTCGCGCTTGGCGGCCGGCACACGTACTCGCCCACCGAAGGGCAAAGGGGGCCAAGGAAGTCAAGGCGGTCAAGGCGGGCAAGCGCGCAAGCCGCGCCCAGCCAGTGGATCACGCGGCGCGCGGCCACCACGGCAAGACTTTGGCACCGGTGTCGGCATGCCAGCCGACCGAGGCGACGCGGGCAGCAAATCGCGCAGTCGAGGTGAACGTAACGAAGGGCGCAGCGGCAAACCACGCGGCCCGCGCGGTGCGGGTTTGGCAGACGGCAATGTGATCGGCCACGAATCACAATTGGGTGCGCCTCTCGGTGGGGCGGACGCGAAACCGCGCGCTCGTCGTGGCGCGCGGCCTGACACTGGTTCGCCGAGTGCGCCACGGTCACTTCGTTCGCCCCGCACGCCAGGCGGCGCAGGGCGCAGTACTCGCGGGCCGCGCGGTGCGGCAACTGCAGGCTCAGCCTTTGCCGCTAAAGGTCGCAAACCACGCGCTGGGCGCGGCTCTCAAGCCGATGCCAATGCTTACGCCGGGGTTGGTGTGGGTATGTCAGCCGGGCGCGGTACGGGTGCAGGGGGCGGCAAGCGCGGCTCTGGCACAGGCCGGGGGCGAATGGCAGCTACCGGAGCAGGTGCGGATCGGCGCGGCTATCAAGATGTCGATTCGATGATCGCCACGCGCCAATTTCGCCCACCCACGGGTGGTGCCAAAACGGTGGTGACAGTAGTCAAGCGTCGCAAGATCGTCAAGCCCGACGGCGAAAGCTAAAAGCCTGACGTGAATACGTCGCCGACTGGCTGGATTTCACTACACAGCCAGAAAGCGGCGCACGTTTTGCGCCTCCATATCCGCACCCTGGCCTGCGGCCACAACTTCGCCGCGTGACAACACCACAAACTCATCGGCCAGCTCGCGCGCAAAGTCGTAATACTGCTCACAGAGCAAGATCGCCATATCACCGCGTGCGCGCAACATGCTGATGACGCGGCCGATGTCTTTGATGATCGAGGGTTGAATTCCCTCGGTAGGTTCGTCCAGAATCAGCAGCTTCGGATCGGCCAACATCGCCCGGCCAATTGCCAATTGCTGCTGCTGACCGCCTGAAAGGTCGCCACCACGGCGGTTCTTCATTTCTTTCAAAATCGGGAACAGGGTAAAAATTTCTTCGCGGATCAGCTTGGCTGAACGTCCTGGCTTGGTGGCCATGCCCATCAGCAGGTTTTCTTCGACCGTGAGGCGCGCAAAAATCTCGCGGCCCTGCGGCACATAGCCGATCCCCAGTTGAGCGCGCTCGTGGGGCTTCAGGTTGGTGATGTCACGCCCACTCAACATGATGCGCCCGCCCTTGACCGGCACCACGCCCATTAAGCACTTGAGCAACGTAGTTTTGCCGACCCCATTGCGACCCAACAGCGTAGTGCATTTGCCGGGCGACATGGTGAACGAGACATCGCGCAACGTGTGCGACGAGCCGTAGTATTGGTTGAGTTTTTCTACCGTCAACATTGTCACTATCGTCCCAAATAGACTTCAACCACGCGCTCATTGGCCTGCACGGCGGCCATCGGACCTTCCGCAAGCACACTGCCCTCGTGCAACACGGTCACTTTGCGGTTCTTGATCGCAAGCGCCGCCACAAAGTCCATGTCGTGCTCGACCACCACCACCGAGTGCGTACCAGCCAACTCATTGCACAACTCGGCGGTGCGCTCGGTTTCGGCATCCGTCATCCCGGCAACCGGCTCGTCGAGCAAAATCAGCTTGGGCTCCTGCATCAGCAGCATGCCAATTTCGAGCCACTGCTTTTGCCCGTGAGAAAGTAAGCCGGCCAAGCGGGATGCCTCGGGTGTCAGGCGAATCAATTCCAGTGTGCGACCAATCGCGTCGCGGTCAGTCGCTGAAAGTTTGGCGAACAGGGTGGCGCGCACGCCCTTGTTCATCTTCTGCGCCAGCTCCAGATTTTCAAACACGGTATGGTTCTCAAATACCGTCGGTTTCTGGAACTTGCGGCCAATCCCCAGGTGCGCAATTTCTGGCTCGGAAAGGCGCGTCAAGTCGAAGGTTTGGCCGAAAAACGCAGTGCCGCTATCGGGCCGGGTTTTGCCGGTAATCACGTCCATCATGGTGGTTTTGCCCGCGCCATTCGGGCCGATGATGCAGCGCAATTCGCCCACCGAAATGTCGAGCGAGAGCTTGTTCAACGCACGAAAACCGTCGAAGCTCACGGTGATGTCTTCGAGGTACAGAATCGCGCCGTGCGTGGTGTCTACATCAGGCTGTAGCAAGCGCCCTTCAGCCGCAGAAGACGCGCCGGTTTCGTGCATCGCACTCATGCGGATGCCCCTTGCGCAGCGGTAGGTGCGGCCTTGCGCGCACGCAACTTTTCGATTAGCCCCAAGATGCCCTGTGGCAGAAAGATCGTGACTAAAATGAAGATCAGCCCCAGCGCATAGAGCCAATATTCCGGAAAGCTGGAGGTGAACCAGCTCTTCAACACATTGACCACACCTGCCCCAAGAATGGGGCCCAGCAAGCTTCCCCGGCCACCCACCGCGACCCAAATGACCATTTCAATCGACGCCGCTGGCGACATTTCGGAAGGGTTGATGATGCCCACTTGCGGCACATACAGCGCACCGGCGATGCCGCAAATCACGGCCGATAGGGTCCACACGAAAAGTTTGAAACCAAGAGGGTTGTAGCCCACAAACATGAGGCGGGATTCAGCATCGCGAATCGCCGTCAACACCCGGCCCAGCTTGGATTTCACGACCGCCTGACACAGCACCAGACCACCCAGCAGAAACGCCAGTGTGATGAGATACAGCGTGGCTTTGGTGGCAGGCTCGGTGATAGTGAAGCCCAGGATGCGCTTGAAATCGGTAAAGCCGTTGTTGCCGCCAAAGCCGGTGTCATTGCGGAAAAAGAGCAGCATGAAGGCGAAGGTCATCGCCTGGGTGATGATCGAGAAATACACCCCTTTAATGCGTGAGCGAAACGCGAAGAAGCCAAACACGTAGGCCAGCAACCCTGGCACGGCCACCACCAACACGCAGGCGAACCAGAAGTGCTCAGTGAAGCTCCAGTACCACGGATATTCCTTCCAGTCGAGGAAGACCATGAAATCGGGCAGATGGCTTTGATACACACCGTCTTTGCCGATGGAGCGCATCAAATACATGCCCATCGCATAGCCGCCCAGCGCGAAAAACACGCCATGCCCTAGTGACAAAATACCGGTGTAGCCCCAGATCAAATCGAGCGCCAGCGCGGCCAGCGCGAAGCACATGAATTTGCCCAAGAGCGCAATTGTGTAAGACGAGATATGCAGCGCATGGCCCGGCGCGAATACCAAATGCAGAATCGGCAGCACCGCCAGCACACCGGCCACGCTCAAAATCAGCGCCCAGGTTTGTTTGGGGAATAATTGGAAAAGTGAATTGGAAATCATCGCCCGTTCTCGCCCTAAGCTTCCGCCGCACGGCCCTTGAGGGCAAACAGCCCCTGCGGACGCTTTTGAATGAAGACGATGATAAAGACCAGCACTGCAATCTTTGCCAACACCGCCCCGGCATAGGGTTCGAGCAGCTTGTTGAACTCGCCCAAACCAAACGCGGCGATCACCGTACCCGCGAGTTGGCCAACCCCGCCCAGCACCACCACCATGAAAGAATCGACGATATAGGCCTGCCCCAAATCCGGGCCGACATTTCCGATTTGCGACAGCGCCACACCGCCCAAACCGGCGATGCCACTGCCCAGGCCAAAGGTGAGCGTATCAACTCGCGCCGTGGGCACGCCTACACAATCGGCCATCCGGCGGTTTTGCGTAACTGCCCGCACGAAGAGGCCAAGCCGCGTCCGGGTCAGAATCATCCAGACAAAAAACACCACCGCGAGCGAGAAGAAAATGATGGCGATGCGTGAGTACGGCAACACCAACCCACCCAGCACAGTCACCCCACCAGAAAGCCAGGAAGGGTTAGCCACCTCGACGTTTTGCGCCCCAAAAATCGAGCGCACCGCCTGCATCAACATTAAGCTGATGCCCCAGGTACAGAGCAGAGTTTCGAGTGGCCGCCCGTAGAGCCAGCGGATCACCGTACGTTCCAGCGCCATGCCAACCAGCGCGGCGCTGGCAAAGGCTACGGGTAAGGCTGCCACCACATACCAATCGAACGCGCCTGGAGCGTATTGCTTGAACAAACCTTGCACCACATAGGTGGCATAGGCGCCGATCATCAGCAGCTCGCCGTGCGCCATGTTGATGATGCCCATCAGCCCAAAGGTGATTGCCAAGCCGAGCGCTGCCAGCAGCAGCACCGAACCCAAGGAGATGCCGTAGAACAGATTGCCGACAATTTCCACCCGGCTCAAGCGCGCCTGGATCAGTTTGAGCGCGAGGGTCGCGGCAGTGCGCACACTCTCGTCTTTCTCAGCGAAATTGCCTGCCTTGTCTTTTTCCAGCAGCGCATTGAGGGCGGTTTTGGCAGTGGCATTGCCGACCCGGCCCATTTCTTCAATCGCGGCGATGCGCTCTTTCGGGTTTTCAGATTTCAGGCTGGCAGTGGTGGCGGCCGCTTCGAGCAGAGTTTTAATTTGCGCATCGGTTTCAGTGGCGAGCGCGGCTTTGAGGGCGGACAATTGGCTGGCATCAGCGTTCTTCGCCAAATCTTTGACGGCGGCTAAGCGGGCATTGCGGTCGGTGGAGGTCAGAGCACCACCCGCTTGGGCTGTTTCCAGCTCTTTGCGAATCCGGTTGTTGATCGTGACTTGATCTTTCGTTTCAGGGATGGCGGTCAGCGCCGTGCCGTCGGCTGCCTGCACGCCTTTGTCACCCTCGATGATGACCAGCTTGCCGCCGTCGAGCAGGTACACATTGTCTTCTGCCAATGCCTTCAAGAGCTTTGCTGCGAGCGGGTCTTGGGACTTGCCTAGAAGCTGGATTGCCTTGATTTTGTCGTCCGCCTCGTCGGTGGCGAAGAGCTTGAGAGTTTCAGCATCAAGCGCGGCCCAGGCTGGGCCAGCCGCGAATAGCGCGGCGAGCAAGAAAATAGTGCAATGGCGCAACAGCGGCAACTTCGGCAACATCGCTTAAAACCTTCAAAAAAAACGGACTGGGTTTGGAAACCCAGTCCGCTGGTTCCCATCATCTCTGACGGGACTTGCGAGAATCGTGCCTGCCGTAGCGGAAACGTGAAAACGTCTTCAGATTGCCTCAGGCACGGACCGCTTACAGGCCTTGCTTGCCTTCGTTACCTGCGATGAACGGGGACCATGGCTGCGCACGCACCGGGCCCTTGGTCTTCCAAACGATATTGAACTGACCGTCGGCCTTGATCTCGCCGATGTAAACCGGGCGATGCAAGTGGTGGTTGGTCTTGTCCATCGTCAGCGTAAAGCCCGACGGTGCTTTGACGGTTTGGCCTGCCATCGCCGCGATCACTTTGTCGGTGTCGGTCGATTTGGCTTTTTCAACGGCTTGCTTCCACATGTAGATGCCCACGTAGGTGGCTTCCATCGGGTCGTTGGTCACCGCTTTGTCGGCGTTCGGCAACTTCTTGGCTACCGAATAGGCTTTCCATTTCTTGATGAAGGCATCGTTCTCAGGTGCTTTTACCGATTGGAAGTAGTTCCATGCGGCAAGGTGGCCCACCAATGGCTTGGTATCCACGCCACGCAGTTCTTCTTCACCCACCGAGAAAGCAACCACTGGCACGTCGGTGGCTTTCAGACCAGCATTGCCCAGCTCTTTGTAGAAGGGCACGTTGGAGTCGCCGTTGATCGTCGAGATCACTGCGGTCTTGCCGCCTTGGCTGAACTTCTTGATGTTGGCTACGATGGTTTGGTAGTCAGAATGGCCAAACGGCGTGTAAACCTCGTCGATGTCTTTGTCGGCTACGCCTTTCGACTTCAAGAAGGCACGCAAAATCTTGTTGGTGGTGCGCGGATACACGTAGTCGGTACCGAGCAACACGAAGCGCTTGGCACCGCCGCCCTCTTTGCTCATCAGGTATTCGGTGGCGGGAATAGCCTGTTGATTCGGGGCCGCACCGGTGTAGAACACGTTCTTTTCGAGCTCTTCACCCTCGTACTGCACCGGGTAGAACAAGAGGCTATTCAGCTCTTTGAACACGGGCAGTACCGACTTGCGCGAAACCGAGGTCCAGCAGCCGAACACGACGGCAACTTTGTCTTGCGTCACCAACTGGCGCGCCTTTTCAGCGAACAGGGGCCAGTTTGACGCTGGGTCAACTACCACTGGCTCAAGCTTCATGCCCATCACGCCGCCTTTGGCATTGATCTCTTCGATCGCCATCAAGGCGGTGTCTTTGAGCGTGGTTTCTGAAATTGCCATCGTGCCCGAGAGCGAGTGCAAGATGCCAACTTTGATCGTGCCTTTGGTCTGAGCAAAAGCTGACGAGCCATACGCCAAAGCGATGCTCGCTGCGACTACAGAAGCTTTCAGTACGTGACGACGCAACATAAGGGTTCCCTTGAAGTGAAGAGTGCAAGAAATTGGTGCTTGCGGTTTGCAGACAGTAGAAAGTTTGACTGCTCTGTTTGGCCGTGACACTGCTTTAGCGAGAGCCGTGCCAGACAAGTATTTGCGGGAAATGTGCGGCTACGGGGCACAAGCGCTCGCCAGTCACCCCCAACTTGGTGCATGACCGCCTTGCGTAAGCCGTTGAATTAAAGGGCGTTCGGTTTAACCGCGCGGAGACTTGCACCAGCACCGCGCATCGACTGCGAGAGAACGCACCAAGGCAGCGCGCCTGCGGCGGATTGAACCGGTGAAACCCGCCGCTTGGTGCTTGCACCAAATTACGGCGCTGCGCGCCGCGTGCCGCACCGAAGCGGCGCAGTGCGGGTCAGGTTAAGACTGGTCGGGCGACATCGAGCAGGCCTTCTTTGCGAATAAAGTCGATGATCGTCTGCACCCCATCGCCCACCTTCAGATTGGTAAAAACGAAGGGCTTATCGCCGCGCTGAGCCTTGGCGTCGTGCGCCATGATGTCCAGGTTGGCCCCGACATAAGGTGCCAAGTCCGTCTTGTTGATGACCAGCAGATCAGAGCGCGTGATACCCGGGCCGCCCTTGCGCGGAATCTTCTCGCCACCCGCCACGTCGATCACATAGAGCGTCAGGTCCGACAATTCCGGGCTGAACGTGGCGGCGAGGTTATCGCCACCCGACTCGACCAAAATCAATTCAAGATTGGGGAAATCGGCCTGCATGCGGTCGATGGCCTCCAGGTTGATCGAGGCATCTTCACGAATCGCGGTATGCGGGCAGCCACCCGTTTCCACCCCGCACAGGCGCTCGGCGGGCAGTGCATCGGCACGCAGCAAAATTTCCATGTCCTCCTTGGTGTAGATGTCGTTGGTGATAACCGCCATGTCATAGCGCCCGCGCATGCCTTTGCAGAGCGCTTCGACCAGTGCCGTTTTGCCAGAACCGACTGGGCCGCCGATGCCGACGCGCAACGGGTTCGATTGGGGAGTTGTCATGAACGAAAAATCCTTGAGTATTGAGTTTCGTGAGCAATGGAAAACAGCGTGAGCCCGGGAGTCCAGTTACTGATGTCGTCGTCTTGCATGGCGGCTGCCTGCGTACCCAGTGCAGGAATTGCGCCAGCCAAATCGAACAGAATCCGCTGACCCGCCGCCTGCCCCAGCGGCACCACTTTCACCGCCGCCAATACTTGATTCTCTAACCAGCTGAAGAGGTAAGCCTGGAGCGCTTCTTGGGCCGGTATGCCCATCGCGGCGGCGGCCGCCGCGAGCGCCACGGGTGCGGCAATCTCCGGTGTGGCTTGCAACACGCTTAAGTCTGCTGGTGCCAGCAGTGGCAACTCTTTCAGCAAGCGCACGGTGGAAAAACCCATTTGCACCGTCTCCGCGCGCAACTCTGCGGTGTCGCGCGTGGCCAGAAACCAGTCGTTCCATTCGTGGTAGCGCACCGTTTCGCCCGATACCCAAGCGGCGTGAGCGCGCAAAAAAACCGGCGCTTCGAGCAATGCCACGGCGTGGTGCAGCATGTCGTGTACCCATGCATGCGCGGTAGCCTCGTTGGTTACCACCTTCGCGGTAAGTGCCGATTCGAGACCCTGCGAGTAGCTATAGGCCCCCACTGGCAACGACGGGCTCGCCAATTGCAACAGCCGCATCAACGCCAGGCTATCCATATTTAATGCCTGAAGAATGGCTATGGTGGCGGTTCTTCAAGCAATCAATCGTGATGGCCAGGGCCGCGAATCACGCGCTCAACCGGCGCTTTGCCAGGTCGATGAATGCGCACTACGTGTACCGGGTCTTCGCGCTGCGCGGGTAGCTCGGCGGGGGGGGCGTGTTCGTGCGCGCGGTCGTGGGCATGGTCGTGGGCGTGGCCATGCGCAGATTCGTGCGCGTGGTCATGCCCGCATGCGGCGGTATGCACGTGCCCCGGTGCATCGTCGTGCGCATGGTCGTGCGCATGGTCGTGCGCATCGTCGTGGTCGTGGTTGTGATCGTCGATATGCTGTTGCACCGGCGCATGGTGATGCCCATGATGCCCCTGATGCTGCGCTTCGCCGCTGTAGGCACCGCCTTCAGGTTCAAACGCGGCAACCATGCCATGCACATGCCCACCGAGGCGCTCAGCCATCTCTGCCAGCACATCGTCGGGCTTGAATTGCAGCGCGTAGTGGGTGCCGTGGTCCGACTCTTCGGGCTCCAGCAATTGCACCGGCGTGTGGCGATTACCCAGATGGTAGGCAAGCTTGGCTAGTTCGAGCGGCGTATGCACGGTGGCGCGCACCACCGGCTCACGCGCGGCAAGCACCAGCACGCCACGTTTTCCGATCTCCTCGTCGCCACCCACCAGCACCGTATTGCCACGCAAATTGGCTCCGCGCGGCAGCAGTACGGAAACTTCCCGGCCGCTGTGGGTGGTGGCGCGAAAACGCGACTTCTCGCGCTGCTCGTGAGTGAGCTCGATTTGATCGGCAGGCTCGCCTTTGAATTCACGAGCAAAGGCAAAGCGGGTCAGAACGCGGGTCAGGGTCATGGGGTGGTGAGTGATAGGTTGGGAAACAACTCGAATCGACGCATTTTCCCGCAATGCGGCGGCAACACTCGCCATAGGGTCAGTTCAATTGCTTATCCCCCGGCTACCGCCAGTACTGCCTTAGGATTGGTGCTCGCAATCGCCAGCAAGGTTCGGGCGGCACCGCTTGGTTGTTTGCGTCCCTGTTCCCAGCCTTGAAGCGTGCGAACCGAAACGCCCATTAGGATTGCGAACTGCGACTGAGACAAGCCGGTTTTCTCACGCGCCGCAATCGCTGGCGAAGCAACGACATGAAGCTGACCAGCTTTCATTTCACGCACCGACTCAAGAAGCTCGGCCGCCAGGTCGCGCGTGGCCTCATACGCGGCAAGTTGGGTTTTGGAAAGCGGTTTACTTTTCAAGGGCATGGCGAATCTCCTTCAATTTCGGTCCTGTGAGATTGTCGGTCTTGGCTTTGGCATCCAGCGTAAGCAAGACCAGTTCGCCGTTAGCGGCGCGCATGAAATAAATGACGCGTACTCCGCCAGATTTGCCGGAACCGGCGCGTCCCCAACGAACCTTGCGAATACCGCCAGACTCGGGCACGACATCGCCAGCGGCAGGATGCCCAGCGAGATACGCGGCAAAAGCTCCGCGGACTTCTTCTTTCCAGTAAAGCGGCCATTGACGCTGAAACAGGGGCGTTTCGACGACAGTTAGCATTGCCTCACTATACGCCTAAGGCGCATAAATGTCCAAGGCAAAATGCAACGCACCTCAAAGTTTGACATGAGAGTTCTACGAAAGATGCAAGCGATTGGGTACGCTCAACGTTCAAGCATAGCCGGTGTTCAGCCGCACCCTGCGGCACCAGAATCACGGCGTGTACGTTTCCTCAACAATGCGTTGGGAGATCCACCAGATGTTGCCGTGCTGGTCTCGTACGCCACCTTGTCGGTCGCCATACGGCATGTCGCCGACTGCCATTTCCAAGCTTGCGCCGCTTTCCAGCGCGCGCTTCATCGCCGCATCGGCATCAGGAACGTAGAGGTAGAAGGCGGCGGCCATGGCGGGGTAGCGCTCGGTGGCTTCACTGACCATCACGGTGGAGGTTCCAAGTTTCACTTGCACGTTCTGGATGCGTCCGTCACCGCGCATCGTGCGGCAGGTTTCTTCGCCACCAAGGCCGTCGAGTAGAAACGAGACGAAAGCTTCAGCGTCTTTGACGAAGTAGTACGGCGTAACGGTGTTGAAGCCAGGAGGCAGGTACATGGGGTCGCTCCGAAGTGATGGGGTCGATTCCGTTTGGGTGTACGCCGCTTTCACTGCCGCGACAGAACCAGATGCGTCGCCTGCGCAGTGGCTTCGTGCCTGGTGCATACGTACCCTAGGAGCCTGTCGGACTTAAGCGAATCGGCCCAAATCG
>JANLTH010000181.1:0-3932 GCA_031362865.1 Burkholderiales bacterium
GGGGAGGGGTGGGGGGTGGGGAGTGAGTGCGGGAATCAGCGCAGCGGGAAAGTCGCCTCACCCTTCACGCCTAACACCTCACGCTAATAAAGCACTTGCAGGTTATAGGTGGCCGCACTCACGCCTTCGCCTTTAATCAGCAGCCTGGCCTGCGCTTCGGCGTTCGGGGCAAGCTCAGTCGGCTTGCCTTGGGCGGGGTCGAGATATTCGAGGGGCGAAAGGGTGCGACGCGCGATCACTTGGCGCGATTGATCGACCAAGGTCACCTCGATCGACGGTAGCGCCTGGGTAAAGTCAGCCTTGTTGCGCAGCAACGCAGTCAGCACCAGCACGGCCTTGGAGTCGCTCGAAAGCTCATGAAACTCAATTGAGATTTGCGCCGCGTCACGTTTAGGGCCGGGCGCTTTGCAGGGCAGAAAATCGTGGGTTAAGGCACACAGCTCGGTGATCCAGGGTTTGGCCTGCGGCCACTCAGCGACGATGCGCTCGCGGTAGGCGTGCGCTGCTTGGACTCCGAGCAGCAGCGCCGCTAGAAGCACGCCGCAGCGCCACCGCCAGTGTGCGCCAGCCCGGCTCTGCGCCGCTTTTGCCTTGGCAATGAACTCAGGGGTCGCTGCCAGCGGCGGCACGGTCTCTGTCGAGACCGCAATTTCCTCTGGTGATGCCTTCAAGAGTGGCTCTGGTATTGGCTCTTCACCGGGATGCCCGGAGCTTTGTAGCGCTTTTTCAGTGATTGCCTCCGCCACGGGCCCCGGCACGGCGGTGTCGAGTGGCGCGACTGCGGCGGCCTCGGCGGCAATTGGTGGCGTTGCGACGGGCGACGCCTCGATTACCGGCGCTGCGGCCGCCGGGCTTGCTTCGGTCGCGTTTGATTTTTGCAGCGCTTCTTGTGCCAGCTTTTCAGCCGCCGCCGCCAGTGGCTCGATTGCCGAAGGCCGGAGCGGCACGCGGTCAGCCGTGAGGCGCGCCTTGGCCCAAGTTTCATCACCGTCTGGCAGCGGAATTGAAGGCTCGACCGCCAGCGGCGCGGGGCGCGGCGCGAGCGGCTCGGTCAGCGGTTCAGTCGAGGCTTCTGGCTCGATCGAGAACGCGGTCACCGGAGTCAGCGTGACCTGTGGCGCGGTTTGGGTTGGCAGGTCGCGGGTGTCAAAACCGGGGCCTGCGAGTGCTGCGAAGGCACGGTCATGCTGATGCACCAACGACTTCAAGGCGCTGAAAATCTCGCGGCACTCGCCGCAGCGCACTTTGCCCTGGCGCGCGATCAACTGCTCGGTCGCAATCCGAAATTGCGTGCCGCAGCCTGGGCATTTGGTAATCATCGCCATGCGAGCCCCTATAAATCCGTTTTCCGGGCAAATTTGCTTTCTGTGGTACTCACTGTGCGATTCGCACAGTTCCGTTCCGCGAACGCAACTTCGCGCCGGAAAAGTGAATTTCTAGAGGCTCCCACGCTGCTATCCCTTGCGCCCCGCCAGGCACACCCAACCATCGAGCGCAGCGTGCAGTTTGAGTGGCAACATCGGCGCGTAGGCCGCAATCACGTCGTCGGCCTGACTTTCCAAAATGCCGGAAAGTACCAACTGACCGCCCGGCTTGACCAGCGCACAGAGCGTGGGGGCCAGCACTTTGAGCGGGTTGGTCAGAATATTGGCCACCACCACGTCAGCGGGCGACGGCATCGCCGCATCCGCGCCCTGCACTGGCATGGCGACCGCGTTTGCAGCGGCGTTTTGCGCGGTGGCAATCACGGCTTGCGGGTCGATGTCCAGCCCGCAGACGGCGCGCGCGCCCAGCTTGGCGGCAGCGATGCCCAAAATACCGGAGCCGCAGCCGTAGTCGATCACCGTGGCTTGCGGTGGCAAATGCGCGTCGAGCCAGCGCAAACACAGATGGGTGGTCGGGTGGCTACCGGTGCCAAACGCCAAGCCCGGGTCGAGCCGAATCACGAGGGCTGAGGCATCCGGCGGCTCATGCCAAGTCGGCACAATCCACAAGCGCGGTGAAATTTGGATCGGCTCAAACTGGCTTTGCGTGAGCCGCACCCAGTCTTGCTCGGCGATAGCGCGAATTTCCATCACCAACACGGAGAGGCGCTCTGGTAAACGGTCTTCCGGCAAAATGCCTGAAAACGCTTGATGGGTAAGCGTCTTCAGAGCATGGCCTTGGAAAGACCCGTCGAATAAGGCGCTCAACCAAGAGCGTTCCCAATTGGTGGCATCTGCGGTGGAGCCAGGCTCGCCGAAAATCGGCTTCTCAGCAGGCGTACCCAAGTCAGCATCTTCAATCGAGACCGAGAGCGCGCCTAAGTCCATCAAGGCGTCGGAGAGCGCTTCGGCTTCCGCCGCAGTGCAGAGGATGCGCAGCTCTTGGTAGGCCATCGCGATTGCCGGGGGCGCTACTTTTTGTCAGACCAGAGCACGCCGCCGGTCGCCCACTCGCTTTTTTTCACGTCGCACAGAATGATATCGACGCTCTCGGGCGAAGCGCCGATGGTTTCGACACAGGCCTCAGTAACGCGTTTGACCAGCGCGCGCTTTTGCTCGTCGGTACGGCCTTCAAACATCTCGATATGGATGGTGGGCATGGGGTAGGTTCCTGCAATCGGGGAACCCGGATTCTAGCCGTCGCTCCGCACCCCGTATGGTAGGGCGAGCCTCGGTGCTCGCATGAAACGCAGCGGCTCGTCCTGGCGTACACGGAGGCTCGCCCTACTTCAGCGCCGCCGGCCGCTGCGCGAGCGTCTGCTCCAGATAGTGAATCGACGTGCCGCCCTCGATAAACCGGGCATCGTCCATCAGGCGGCGGTGCAGCGGAATATTGGTTTGAATCCCTTCGATCACTGTCTCCGACAAGGCGATACGCATCCGCGCCAAGGCTTGGTCGCGCGTCGCGCCGGTGGCGATGATTTTGCCGATCATTGAGTCGTAATTCGGCGGCACGAAATAGTTGTTATAGACGTGCGAATCAACCCGAATGCCCGGCCCGCCAGGGGCGTGGTACGAGGTTATCCGCCCCGGTGACGGGGTGAATTTGAACGGGTCTTCGGCATTGATGCGGCACTCGATGGCGTGGCCGGTGAGCTCGATGTCCTTTTGGCGAAAGCGCAGTTTTTCGCCCGCTGCAATGCGGATCTGCTCTTGCACAATGTCGATGCCGGTAATCTGCTCGGTCACCGGATGCTCCACCTGCACGCGGGTATTCATTTCGATGAAGAAAAACTCGCCGTCTTCAAACAGAAATTCAAATGTGCCGGCACCGCGATAGCCGATTTTGCGGCAGGCTTCGGCGCACCGGTCGCCGATGCGCTCAATCAGGCGGCGCGGGATGCCAGGGGCCGGTGCTTCTTCGATGATTTTTTGGTGGCGGCGCTGCATCGAGCAATCGCGCTCGCCTAGCCATACAGCATTTTTGTACTGGTCCGCCAGCACCTGAATCTCGATGTGACGCGGATTTTCTAGAAAGCGCTCCATGTAGACCATCGGATTGCCGAAGGCCGCCAGCGCTTCCGCCTTGGTCATTGTGACCGCGTTGAGCAGCGCCGCCTCGGTATTGACCACCCGCATGCCACGCCCGCCACCGCCGCCAGAGGCCTTGATGATGACGGGATAGCCGATTTTGCGCGCTATTGCGATGATTTCCTTAGGATCTTCGCCCAAAGCCTCGGCCGAGCCGGGAACAGTTGGCACGCCGGTTTTAATCATGGCGTGCTTGGCAGAAACCTTGTCGCCCATCAGGCGAATCGACTCGGGCCGAGGCCCGATGAACACAAAACCAGACTTTTCGACCCGCTCAGCGAAATCGGCGTTTTCCGACAAGAAACCATAGCCGGGGTGAATCGCCTCGGCGTCCGTTACCTCGGCCGCGCTGATGATGGCCGGCACGTTCAGGTAGCTCAGCGCCGAGGGGGGCGGGCCGATACAAACCGATTCGTC
>JANLTH010000163.1:0-9237 GCA_031362865.1 Burkholderiales bacterium
CAAAGTCTGTAAACCTTGGAAGCTACCGGGAAAACGAGATTTCATTTTCAAATCGGCACCAACTTATTTCGCCTCAAAACCCGCGACAGTATTGGTTCTCCTTGCAATATCCTATCCGTTAACCGGACGCTACTGAAATCAATACGATATGTTGTTGCCCCTTCCTAGCCGTGCTACTCGCACTGTCGTCGTCGGTGCGCCTAATCTCGTAATGATTTAGAAATGGAATGACACTGGAATCCGCCCTGCCGCCCCCGATCCCCGATCCTCAATTCCCGACCTCCAATTCCCGATCCCCAACCCCATGTTCCCTACCGCAATCGCAGGTTCTCTGCCTAAACCCGCTTGGCTCGCCGAGACAAACAAACTGTGGCCGCAATGGAAGAGCGACGGGGCCGATCTGGCCCAAGCCAAGCTCGACGCTACGCTGCTCTGGATCAAAGCCCAGGAAGATGCCGGATTGGACACCATTGGTGACGGCGAGCAGGCGCGGCAGCATTTTGTACACGGTTTTTTAGCCGAGATCGAAGGCATCGACTTTGAGCACAAAGTAAGAATGGGCATCCGCAACAACCGCTACGACGCGATGGTTCCGCAGGTGGTGGGCCCTCTGAAACTCAAGGGCCGGGTTCACGCGGCCGAGGCGCAATTCCTGCGCGCTCACACCCGCCGAAAAACCAAGTTCACGCTGCCTGGTCCCATGACAATTGTCGATACAGTGGCCGATCAGCACTATGGCGACCGCCGGGCTCTGGCGATGGCCTTTGCTGCTTTGCTCAATGAAGAAGCGCTGGCGCTGCAGGCCGATGGCATCGACATCATTCAGTTTGATGAACCCGCCTTCAACGTTTACATGAAGGAGGTGGGCGAATGGGGCGTGGCCGCTCTGGAGCGCGCCGCTCAGGGACTGACCTGCACCACCGCAGTTCACATCTGCTATGGCTATGGCATCAAGGCCAATGACGACTGGAAGCGCACCTTGGGGCAAGAGTGGCGGCAGTACGAAGAAATTTTCCCGGCGCTGGCGGCTTCTTCAATCAAACAAGTGAGCCTGGAGTGCCAGCACTCGCATGTGCCGCCTGACTTGATGCGCTTGCTGGCAGGCAAAGATGTGATGGTAGGCGTGATCGATGTGGCAAGCGATGTGGTCGAAACTGCGGAGGAGGTCGCCGACACCATCGGCCGCGCCTTGCAATTTGTGCCTAAAGAACGGCTGATTGCTTGCACCAATTGCGGCATGGCCCCGATGGATCGGGCGGTAGCGCTGCGCAAGCTTGCCGCGCTCAGCGAAGGGGCCGCGCTGGCCCGCCAACGGCTGGGCTAGGAGCCTGTCGGACTTAAGGGATCGAGCCAAAATTGTCGAAAATTGCGTAGCGTTTGGTGATGCTTTCTAGCCAATAGTTGTTCTATTGGCGACGGAAGTAGCGCCTAACGCTGCCGATTTTTCGGCGATTTGGGCCGATTCGCTTAAGTCCGACAGGCTCCTAGCCACCTGCTTCACCGCCATGCCTGAAGAAGCCCGTCTGGCGGGCTTCTTCAGGCAGTTCTCTCGATCAACTACCCGCTTAGCGGCAATTACGAGCGTCCTTGTCATCATCTTCGTTTGACTTGGCGCGGCTGCCAAAGCCATCATCCTGCTGCGCCACTGCGGCAAGAATGGCTTGCAAGATGCTAGTCAGCGGTGGGCGGGCCAGCAGCGTTTGCACCAATGCATCAGAGCGGGTTGCATCCGAGGCCCGGGTAATGATGCCGCCGGAGGCAAACGTGACAGTCACAGGGTAGGAATAGCCTTCGAGCGAGATTTGATTCGAGTCGAAGATGCCCGAGCCCTTGCCGCCAATCAGCACCAGGCCACCCGCGAAGGTCGCATCAATTCCCTGTTCCTTGTGGCTGGCGCGAGCCCCGATCAGCATTTTGATCTCACCCTCAGCATTGATCGCTGCTGAAGCCGCGCTGCCCGTAAGGGCCTTGCCACCCACCAACACCACGTTGCCACCAGTCGCCACGGTGAGATCCTTGGAGCTGAGCAAACTGAGCGCAATACCAGCCGTGCCGTTTATCGTGCCGCCACGCAACACCAGGTCGCCAGTGGTCACAATGGTTGCCGAGCCGGTCGCCAGCAAGACGGCCCCCGCCACTGCAGCTCCGTTGGCGCTGTTCGCGATGCCGCCTTGCAGGAGCAGGTTGCCGCCCGTGGTTAACTCAACCGTCGTCCCGGCTTGCAGTGTGGCAAGCGCCGTCGTCGGCGTGGTGGAGGTGCCGGTCGCACTGCCAGCGCGCACGTTGAGATCGCCAGTTAGTACCGCCGTCAATGCGCCAGTGGCGCGCAGCGTCGCATCCGCCGCCGCGCTAGCGCTGGTGGCTTGACCTGATTGAACCGTGAGGTTTGCCGCTGCGACGGTAACTTTGGCACCCCTGACTTCGGCGGTCGAGCCGCTGCCGGCCTGGATGATGACATCACGGCTCACCCGCACGTCAAGATCACCAGTGGTGAGCAATGCCTGACGCGCACCCTGAGTATCCTGACTGCGAACAGTGAAATTAACCCCTGAAACGTTGACCGCCCCCAGAGAATCAATCACGAAATTACCGCGTGCTGCGCTGCCCAGCAACACATCACCTGCGCCGTTTGGCACCACCCCCGACAACTGCGCGATTGAGGCGTCGGCAAACAGATTGAGCGTAGCTGAGGAACCCAAGTAAAAGTTTGCCTGCACCGCGACGTTGTTGCCAGCGCGCAAAGTCAGGTCGTGATTGAAGCGTGCGCCTGGCGCACCGATCTGCCCATTAACAAAGTTGACGTCGTTGCGGGCCGCGAGCGTCAGAGAACCACCGGCTGCGCCCGCGTTGATATCGGCATTGCTCCAGCCGGCAAATCCTGCGGAGACATTCAGATTATTGTCAGCGATCAGTGTCACATTGCTGCCGCGCAAGGTGACACCTGGCCGCAGGTCGATGTTGCCAGCAGCGTTGATCGTGATTGAGCCCGTTCCGGCATCAACAAAGAAGGAGCTGCCAACCCGGCCCAAATCGATATTGGCATTACCCCGCAGGTCGAGTGCGCCGTTGGTCTCGATATTGAGCACCGTGAACGCATTCGAGTCATAGTAGGAAATTCCGCCCGCGCTGGTCGCGGTGTTAGCGGCGTTGCGCGTATGCAGATCGATTGCCGTCGTGTCGTTGGCCAAGTTGTCGAAGAAAAAGCCCGCGCCCACGTCATTGAGTGTGCGTGCATAGAGAGTCCCGGTGCGCACCGTGCTGGTGGCGCGGATCGAATCTGCTGCAGTCGTACCGCTTGCTGTGAAACTGGCATTACCCACCAAGTTGGTCACCGGCCCGAGCAGCAATGCACCCTGCTTCGCGATATTGATGTCACCACTGACCAGATTGGTGGGCGTGACCAGACTCGCAACACCGACATGCAGCGGCCGATTGGGAGCCAGGTGCAAGGGCTTCGCTGCATCGGCGATGACACCAATGCCGGTCGCCGCATTAAGCACCAAAGGCCCGTTCGAGTTCAACAAGCCGGAGCCGTTGTCAGTGATAGCCCCCACCACCGCGCCGTTGCCGTTGGCGGTCAGGGTGAGTGCGCCAGCCGCGCTGAACGTGCCGTCCACTGCGATTCCGCCGGTGTTATTGGTCAAAGTCACCAAGCCCGTTACCGAGCTGGTGGCAGCGTTGCCAGTTACCCGGATGGCCCCAGTACGCGCGGCATCGCCAATCAGCAGCGAGCCACCGGTCACAATCGACCCCAGATCGGCGTTGCTCAAGTCAAGCCCGCCGAACCCACTGCCCAAGTTGATGATGCGAGCTTGGTTAACAGAGTTCAGTGAAACCGCAGAGGTACCAGCGCGGCTTTGGGCGGTGAAGGCCATGTCGTCTGCCCGGTAAGTCAGTGCTGCGCCGGCGCTATTGCCATTCGCGGTGGTGTCAACCACCCCGTTAACGATCAGCGCTTTGCCGGCACCTAAGCTGGTCAGCGTGATCGCACCGCCCTGTGTGGTGACCCCACCCGCGCCGATAGTCAGATTGCCCAATTGCTCGGTCACGGTCACGGTGTTTCCTGAGCCGCCCGTGCGTGCCGAAACCACCACGCCGTTATTGTTGGCATTGGTGTAAGCAATATCAAACGCACCGGTACCGGTCAGATTGACAGCAGCGACATTGTTGACATTAGCCAGGGTAATACCATTTTGCGCGGTGGCGGTCAGCGCGGCAGCGGTCACGGTGCCCACGCCGGTTTCACGCACAAACCCGCCGGTGGAGGTGAGGAACACACTGCCACCGGTGGCAAGGGAGCCATTCGCAATCGTCAGGTCACCCGGCGCGGAAATTCGGATGTTGCCGGTGCCTGAGGAGACCGTTTGATTGAGCGTAAATGAGCCGAGCGTATTGGTCAGAGTCACGTCACCGCTGCCGTTGGCCGAGATGATCCCGTTGACCAGCAGACTGCCAATGCTCGCCGCCACGGTGACGGAGCCATTGCCGCCGGTGGTGCGCACCGGCCCGGTAACGGTCACGTTACCGTCATTGGTCACATTGATACTGCCGCCGGCATTCGTGATCGCCAGTACCGACATCGGGTTCACCCGATTGTTGACGACGATATTGCCCGCACCGGTATTCGTGGCGGTTAGCGTGCTGATGGCGTTAATGTTATTTAGCTGTGCGCCGGTGGCGGTGTTAAGCGTTAGGGCCGGTGTGGTGATCAAGCCTGCACCGGTTTGGCTGATCGATCCGGTGGTAGAGCTCAGGGTCATCAACGGCGCAGACAAATTGCCAGCAGTGATGTTCACGCTGCCGTTGGCCAGAGCGTTGAGTGAGGCGGCTGCCGTCAGATTGGCGTTCACTTCCAGGGTACCGGTCGCGCCGCCCGCAGTCAGGATGATGGTATTTGCTGTAATCAGCTGATTGACCACCAATGGGCCGTTGATGGTGGCCAACGTGACTGCAGGAGCACCCACAATGCCGACGATGCCGGCCACCGTATCAACCGTCAAGCCGGTGCTGTCCGTGAACGTGACTGCGCCGCTCACGTTTGAGGCGAGGCGTGCGATGTCGTTGCCCGCGTTGGTCAGCGTAACCGGGCCGGGGCCGCTGATCGCCAGGCCGCCTGCGACCACTGCCTGATTTTGTGTCAGCGCGCCACCCGTGGTCAGGATCAAATCCTGCCCAGCGGTCGCAACGCCATTGACCGCGCCCGCCGTGCCGATCACCAAGGCATCTGCGTCACGATAGCGCAGTGCGCTACCGTTCGTGTTCGCCGCCAGTGTAACGACATTGTTGCCGCCTTGTTCCAGCGTAAACGCGCCTGAGCCGGAAAGCGCCAAGCCTGCTGCGGTGATTGTCCCCCCGGTTTGGGTGATGCCGCCGGTGGTCGTGGTCATCGCCACGGTCGCGCCGGTAGCCACCAAATTTGCCGCCAAAGTGAGCGTTCCACCGGTGTTGATGGTCAGATTGCTGCCATTGGTATTGATGCCAGTAGTACCCCCTGCGGTCAGTACCTGCAGAACATCGGCATCGGTGTACGAGATGCTGCCGGTCACATTGGCCGCCAACACCGCGACGTTGTTCATCGGGTGATTTAGCGTCATGCCGCTTGCGCCTGTGCCGAGCAGTTCCAGGCTGCCGGCCGTGATTGGCTGGCTTTGAGTCACCAACCCGCCGGCATTGATGGTTGCCAGCGCGCTGGCGGTCACGCCGTTAAGCGCACCCACTGTACCAACTGAAAATCCGTTAAGGTCACGCCACGCAAGGTCGCCGCCGGTCACGCTGGCCGCAAACGTGTTCACATCGTTAGCCGCATTGGCAAGCGTCGCCCCGCCGGTGGCTGTTGCCCCGAGTCCGGCCGCAATCACCGCACCGGTCTGGGTGAGCGCGCCATTGGCGTTGACCACGGCCGTGCTGGCAGTCTGAATGCTGTTCAGGTTCAGGCCGTCGGCATCGCGGTAGCTGATCGCGCCATTCGTATTGGCAACCCCGGCAGCGTCCTTGCTCGAAAGCGCGACGTTGGCGAAAGCATTTCCTGGGTTATCCAGCGTGATGTCGGCACCAGCCGCATTGCGGGTTTGTGCGGTCAAGGTTGTTCCGCTGATCGCGGCGGTTTGGGTGATCGCACCGGTGACAGTCAAGTTCACATTACCCGCACCGGCGCTGATCGTGCCGTTCACGGCGAGTGCGCCAGTGTTGCCAACGATCACGTTGCCGCCACCCGCTTGGGCGATGCCGGTGATGGTGAGCGGGGCTGCAGTGTTGGTCAGTTCGACATTGCCGCCGGCGGTGTTGGTGGCGTTGAAGCTACCGACCGCATTGGCACCGTTCAGCACCGTGCCGCCTGCGCTGTTGGTGGTGAGCAAGCCGGTGGTGCTGATTGCACCCGTTTCGCTGATTGCACCCGTGCTGGTCAGGCTGACCGCTCCGGCGACGGCACTGATCGTGCCGTTCACGGCGAGTGCGCCAGTGTTGCCAACGATCACGTTGCCGCCACCCGCTTGGGCGATGCCGGTGATGGTGAGCGGGGCTGCAGTGTTGGTCAGCGCGACATTGCCGCTGGTGGTGTTGGTGGCGTTGAAGCTGGACACCGTGTTGGCGGCGTTCAGCGTGGTGCCAGTCGAGCTCACGGTGGTCAGCACCGTGCCGGTGATGACACCGGTTTGGGTCAACGCACCACCAGCCGTCAAATTAACCGTGCTGGTCGTAGCGAGCGCATTGACGTTGACGGAATCAGCATCGCGATAGTCAATCGCACCGGCTGCATTGAGCGTGCCCGCAGCGTTCAGCGCGCGCAAATCAATGTTGACAAAGTTGTTGGCAGCGTTATTGATGGTAATCACCGCGCCCGCATTGTCGTAGGTGCGGACAGTCAGCGTATTCCCGCTGATCGGACCGGTGACGATGAGCGGCCCGCCGGCTTCCAGCGTGACGTTACCCAAAGTCTCGATGGCAACAACATTGAAGGTGTTCGCATCGCGATAGGCGAGATTGCCGTCCGAGATTGCGGCGTTCGCCGCGTCGCGCGAACGCATCGTCAAGTTGAAGACATCGTTGGTCGGGTCTTGCAGAGTGATCGCATTGCCAGCCGGTGCGGTAATCAGCGCGATCGCGGTGAGATCACCGGTGGCAATGGCGGCGGTTTGCGTGATAGCTCCACCTGCAGTAAGGTTGAGCGCACTTCCAGCCGCCACCGCGCCTACCCGCATGCCCGCACTGCCCACCGTGCCAATGACAAGCGCGGTGGCATCACGGTAGCTGACAACGCTGCCCGTGCCCTGTACGTTGCCAGCGAGGGTCGTGACATCATTGCCCGTACCGATCAAATTAAATGTGCTGGCAACGGCATCGCCCAGAAGCTGCAAGCCGGCCGCTTCGATGCGGGCCGTAGTCGCCTGATTCACCGTGCCACCGCCCAGCGTGCTAATCGTCAGATTGCGCGTCGCCTGGGTTTTAACCAGCGATGCATTGAGCATTCCGACCCCCGTGCCCGCCTGGCCGGTGATCGAGATATCGCCAGCCTTCGATGATCCAACCGTGCCGCTACTTGCGCCCAGACCCAAGAGCACGCCGACGGCGGCGGCACTGCCGGCCTCACCAGTGAGTGCGATGCTGCCTTGAGTGGTGGCATCCACCAGCCCAGCATTGTGAATCACAATACCATCGGCCGCTACCCCCGTACCTTGCCCGCGCCCGACAATGCTGATCGCGCCTGGCACAATCCCGGTGATGGTCACAAACGCCGCGTCAATCACCACTCCCCGCGCACCTGCCCCCGCGCCCGGCGCGCCACCAGAACCATTGAGGGTGAGATTGCCGGTCCCCTGGGAACTGACGGTTGCACCGGCTTGAATCGCAATACCGGTGCTGGAATCCGTGCCTGCGCCGCCGGTTCCATTGATGGTGATCGAACCTGCGGTCGGGCCGACCCCGGCGTTGATTTGCGTCGCCGCACCATCAATCAACACGCCGATGTGGGCTGCGGTCGCTGCATTGACACCACCGATGCCGGTAATCACCACGTTGCCGACCGTAGTCGTGAGTGTCGTGCCATTCTGCAAGCGCACGCCCGCGCCCTCCGATGCAGCCGCGCCTGCTTGCCCCTGCCCTTTGATCGTAATCGCGCCGGCGCCGCTATTGATGGTGACCAAGTCCGCAAACACGCCTTCGCTGCGCCCGTTTGAACCATCAGCGACGGTCATTCCCGTACCGCCGCCGCCAAGCAGACTGATCGGCCCTCCAGCCGAGGTCAGCGACTTTGCGGTCAAACCATCGCCCAAGCGGATCGCACCGCTGCCGCTGGCATCAAAATCCGCAACGAAAGTAATCGCGCCACCTGTCGTGGTGACGGCGTAAGCCCCGGCAGCACTCATGTTGATATTGCGATTGGCGCGCAAGTTGGCCGCTGTGCCCGTGACTGCGGCGTTGATGAAGAGGTCTTGATCGGCGATCAGGCTTACCGTGCCACCGGATGTCACCAACCCGCTGGTGGTGAGACTGCCGCCCAGTACCGTCGTCACTTGAACCGCGCTTGCAGCACCGTTGTTGATGCCTAACACGTCGAGCGTTTGCGCATTACGGAACAACACGTCGTTGGTGGTAGTGTTGGTGGCGGTCAAGGTGGTGACCAAATTGTTCGCAACGCCAAGGTTCGTACCGGAAACGCTGCTGGTGGTCAAACCTGCACCGCTGATGACACCGGCGGCGGTCTGGCTAATCGCCTGACCGGCGTTAAGCGTCACAGTGCCTGCGTTGCCGTTGACCGCGCCGTTCAAGGTGATGTCGCTCGTGCCGCCGACGGCGGTCAGGGTGACACCACTGCCAGCGACACTGCCGGTGCTCACCGCCAGCGTACCGCTGGTGGTGATCGAGGCTAAACCGTTGTTGGTGGTGCTGACCGCGCCGGTGACGACGAGGCCACCTATGTCATTGAGGGTGAATGCGCCGTTGCTGCTAAAGGCACCCAGATTGGTCAGCACATTCGCGCCGCCCAAGGTGACGCTGCTGGTGGTGCTGCCGGTCAGTGTGCCTGCTGTGATGATGCCGGTTTGTGTGACGGCGTTGGTGATGTTGCTGGTATTGCCCAGCACGACCGTGCCGGTGGCTCCGGTGGTCAGGTTGCCCAGGGCTGCCGTGCTGGCGTTCTCAATCGTCAGGGCGGTGGCGGCGTTGCTGGTGGTGGTGACTGCACCACCTAAGTTGATCGCGCCTGCGCCGCCGTTGATGAGTACCGCGCCGCTCACGCCG
>JANLTH010000022.1:0-2112 GCA_031362865.1 Burkholderiales bacterium
CCGACATGCGCCTGCCCGATGGCACCGGGCTGGATCTGCTCAAGGAAATTGACCAACGCGCGCTGGATCTGCCGGTTGCCGTGATTACCGCATTTGGCAGCACCGACAATGCAGTCGCGGCGCTCAAGGCTGGGGCCTTCGACTACATTTCCAAGCCGATCGGCTTGGACCAACTGCGCACTCTGGTCAAGTCGGCGCTCGATCTACCAACCGTGGCAAGCGGCGGCGCGCCCCTTGGCCAAACGGCGGGGCGCAGCTCGCGTGGCGCGGTTGCCACCCGCGAGATCATCGGCAGTGCACCTGCTTTTGACGAGGTGCGTGCCTTAATCGGCAAGGTTGCCAAAAGCCTGGCACCGGTGCACATCACGGGCGAATCAGGCAGCGGCAAAGAGTTGGCCGCGCGCTCGGTTCACGACTTGGGGACGCGTGCGTCCAAGCCCTTTGTCGCCGTCAATTGCGGCGCGATTCCAGATACGCTGATGGAAAGCGAGTTTTTTGGGTATCGCAAGGGCGCATTTACGGGAGCCGATCAAGATCGCGATGGATTTTTTCAGGTGGCCAGCGGCGGCACGCTGTTTCTCGATGAGGTTGCCGACCTGCCCTTGACCATGCAGGTCAAACTCTTGCGGGTGATTCAAGAAAAGCGCGTGCGCAAAGTCGGTGCGACGGCTGAAGAGCCGGTCGATGTGCGCCTGATCAGCGCCACTCACAGGAGTTTGACAGCTGCTGTTGAGGCGGGCGCGTTCCGCCAAGATTTGTTCTACCGGCTTAATGTGATTGAGGTGCGCATGCCCTCGCTGCGAGAATGCAGCGAAGATGTCGTGCCGCTGGCGCGCAGTCTGTTGGCACGGCTCTCCGGCGGGGCTGCCACACTCGCCCCCGCCGCCAGTCGCGCGCTGGAGGCCTACAATTTTCCGGGCAACGTGCGCGAGCTGGAGAACATTCTTGAGCGCGCGCTAGCCTTGGCCTCGGGCGAGTCGATTGATGTCGACGATCTGCGCTTGGCCCCCTCCGGTGCCACGATCCAGCCGCAGGTTGAGGTGGGCAACACGCCACCAGCGGGCACTGCGCCTGTCTTGGCGACATGGCTGGCCAAACCACTGAAATCGCCCTTGCAAGACTATCTTGACCTGGTCGAACGGGTGGCGCTTGAAGAAGCGCTACAAGCCACGCGCTTCAATCGCACCCAAGCAGCCGGGTTGCTGGGGCTGACCTTTCGCAGCTTGCGCTACCGGCTCAAGCGGCTTGGAATCGAATGACCGGGCGCGCGGTAGATGCCAAAGCGGAGGCAAATGTGACAGCGAATGGCTGGCATCCGCGGGCGCGGCGGGTTGACTCGCCCAACCACGATACGCGCAGCCCGCAAGCGCAGATTGAGCTGATCGTGATCCACCACATCAGCCTGCCGGCAGGGCAGTTTGGTTCGGACGATATTGAAATGCTCTTCACCAATCGGCTCGATCCCGCCCGGCATGCCGATTTTCAGGGTTTAGCTGGTTTGCGGGTTTCGGCGCATTTCTTGATCCGCCGCGACGGTGAATTGGTCCAGTTTGTCGATTGCTTCAAGCGCGCTTGGCATGCGGGTGCCTCCAATTGGCGCGGGCGCGAGCGCTGCAACGACTTCTCGGTCGGTATTGAGCTCGAAGGCACCGGGTCGCACGCCTTCACCGCGAAGCAGTATCAGCGCCTTGTTTCGCTGACACAATGGCTGCTGGCGCGTTTCCCAGTATCTGGAATCGCCGGGCATAGCGAGATCGCGCCGGGCCGAAAAACCGATCCTGGCCCTCTTTTTGACTGGGCACACTATCTATCCAGCGCGCACCTGCCGAGTAGTCTGCGCGCGAATCGCGCACCAGATCAGCCTCTTCAGGCAGCGCCTTTGAAGAAGCAATAACCACGCGCTTCTTCAAGTAGATCATCGCGAGACGCTTGCTGTACAAGGCTCTTGCGGTACTTGGATTTTCACCTCGGAACCACTGCGAAAACCAGCGAAATTTGCTCGTGTCCAAGCGGTTTTGCGCTGCTACAATTCGCCTCCTTTTGCCACAGCGGGGCGTAGCACTTTTCTGCTGCCATCCACAATAAATAGTTGCATGGAGTGGTCAAACCACT
>JANLTH010000031.1:0-2231 GCA_031362865.1 Burkholderiales bacterium
CCTTCTTGCAACAGCTCGACAAGCTGGGCACAGAAGGCAGGAGGCTGCGCTACTTCCGAGGGCACTCCAAGAAAAGCTTCCAAGTCAAGCCTTCAATATTCCGTAATTCCGGCCACATAAGCAACGAAGCGACCATGTTGAAGGAGTTGATTCTTCGGTGCCCAAACGATTTCGCGGGCGGGCTGACTACATTTCAGTGCCTGGTGAAGATGCAGCACTACGGACTGCCGACCCGCTTGCTCGATGTGACGAGCAACCCGCTGGGCGCTTTGTATTTTGCGTGTGAGTCTCATGAGAAAGACGACGAAGATGGTGAGGTAATCGTCTTTGACTATGACGTAGAGGCGGTCAAGTACTTCGACAGTGAGACGGTGAGCGTCGTTGCTAATTTGAGCCGCAGACCTTCATATTTCACGGTTCCCGATCCGCTGCCCGGCGATTCCTACGAATCGGATGAGGCCATCGCCAAGTTCAACGAGCAGCTCTCCGTCAAACTGCTTCTGCATGACGTTGGGAGTGACAAGCCGCACTTCCTGCCAAAGATCAGACGAGCCGATCTGGAGCGGGTCGTGTGCGTGAAACCAATGCTGGACAACCCGCGCGTCATTCGACAGGAGGGAGCGTTCCTGCTGTACGGTTGCGACACTACGAAAGTTCAACCTGCGAAACTCGAAGACCAGGTAATCGTCGCCAGATTAACCATCAACCGCGATGAGAAAGGCAACTTGCGCGATCTACTTCGCGGGCTGGGTATTAGCAGGGCCACCATGTTCCCAGAAATTGAGGACGTCGCTACTCACATTAAGGACTCTCACTTCATTCCTAGTATTGACCCTAGCGAACTGAGCCCCGCGCAGGCGAGCGTATTTGGCGTACTGCGTGGTGGGAGCAATCGCTCTGTTCATGAATTGGCGAGCGATGCTGGCATCAAGGCGGCCACGGCCAGTCGAGCAATCTCGGAACTGCAAAGAAAGGGTGCCGTCGAGCTTGTTGGTAGCGGCAGAGAGCGGCGCTGGAGGCTGGTCGAGAAACTCGAAATTTTGGACGGAGCCAAGAACACTTCAGGCGACACAAGTCCGGGAGAAACTGATGCCTGAAATACCCCGCTCCGAACGCACGACTCAGAACCGCGTCATCGACCTGTTCGTTGACAGAATCCGCGACCTCAAGAAAGCCATGATGCAGGAACTGCTCACCGGCAGGATTCGCCTGGTATGAAAGAGCAGCAGAACCTGGAGTGGAAAGCGTCCTGGCGGGACGACTATTTGCGCTGGGTTTGCGGCTTTGCCAATGCCGATGGCGGGGTGTTGGTGATCGGGCGAAACGACCGGGGCGAGGCTTTAGGTGTTGCCGACGCGGCTCGGCTGCTGGAGGAAATCCCTAACAAAGTGCGCGATGTACTGGGCATCATGGTGGAGGTGAATCTTTTGTACGAAGACGGCAAGGAATTGCTGGAAATTCGCGTTGAACCCTACCCCAGTCCGGTGAGCTACAAGGGCGAATATCACTACCGTAGCGGCAGCACCAAACAAGAATTGAAAGGCGCGGCGCTGAGCCGGTTTTTGCTGCGTAAGCAGGGACTGCATTGGGATGGCGTGCCGATTCCACGTTTGTCGCTCGGCGACTGCAATCCCTCTGCCCTGCAATGGTTCAGGGACAAGGCCGCGAAGAGCGGACGAGTCGATGAGCAGGTGCTGGCCGATAGCGACGCCGCGCTGGTGGCAAGCCTGCAACTGGAAGACGGCGAGTACCTGAAACGGGCGACTGCCTTGTTGTTCGGTAAAGATCCGGAGCGGTTTGTGCCTGGTGCGTTTATCAAGTTGGGGTTTTTTGTCACCGATGATGACCTGCGCTACCAGGACGAGATTCATGGCGATTTGTTTTCGCAGGTGGAAAAGACGCTGGACACCCTGCGCGCCAAGTACCTCAAGGCCTACATCAGCTATGAGGGCTTGCAGCGGGTGGAAACTTTCTTGTTCCCGATGCCTGCCCTGCGCGAGGCCGTGCTCAATGCGGTGATGCACAAGGACTACAGCAGCGGCATTCCGATTCAGATCAGTGTCTATGCGCATCAAATCGTGCTTTGGAATGCCGGCCAGTTGCCCGAGCGTTGGACCCTGGAAAAATTAATGGGCAAGCATCCATCCCATCCGTTCAACCCGTTGCTGGCATCGGCATTTTTCCGTGCAGGGTATGTAGAGTCCTGGGGGCGCGGTATCGAGAAAATGCGC
>JANLTH010000043.1:0-6534 GCA_031362865.1 Burkholderiales bacterium
CAAAGAAATGGTCATGCCGGGCGACAACGTGACCATCACGGTCAAGCTGATCGCCCCGATCGCGATGGAAGAAGGCCTGCGCTTCGCTATCCGTGAAGGCGGCAAAACCGTCGGCGCTGGCGTGGTTGCAAAAATTATTGCTTAAGCTGCATTGTTCCGATTCGTTCTTTGTCCAACTGGCGCGGCTGAACCCATCAACCGTTCAAAAGCGCCTCGTTCTTTAAGGTAACTCCATCATGCAAAGCCAAAAAATCCGCATCCGCCTGAAAGCCTTCGATTACAAACTGATCGATCAGTCGGCGCTCGAAATTGTCGAAACCGCCAAGCGTACCGGTGCCGTTGTTCGCGGCCCTGTGCCACTACCGACCCGGATTCAGCGCTTCGACGTTTTGCGCAGCCCACACGTGAACAAAACGTCGCGGGACCAGTTCGAAATGCGCACCCACATGCGTCTAATGGACATCGTGGATCCAACCGACAAAACGGTCGATGCGCTGATGAAGCTCGATCTACCCGCCGGTGTGGATGTGGAAATTAAGCTTCAGTAGTCAAAATTTCGCACGCAACCCCCTTGTGGTACTTGACAGGGGTTTCACGGCGTGCCATACTTCAAGGCTTCGCGTGATTTTCTGGTGGTAGTCAAGCAACCCCGACAACCGCTAAAGTCAACGACGGAGCATACAGACAGCAGTAATAGTCGGTCCCGGCCAATCGATGCTAGGACTTAGGAGAAAAAAATGTCACTCGGCCTCGTGGGTCGCAAAGTTGGCATGACCCGTATTTTTACGGTGGACGGCGATACCGTTCCTGTAACTGTGCTGGACGTGTCCAATAATCGCGTTACCCAGATCAAGACCCTGGCAATCGACGGCTACTCAGCCGTACAAGTTGCCTTCGGCTCACGCCGCGCCTCGCGCGTGACCAAGCCGCAAGCTGGGCATCTCGCTAAAGCAGGCGTAGAAGCTGGCTCCATCCTCAAAGAATTCCCGATTCCTGCCGACCAAGCTGGTGCGCTGGCAGTTGGTGCCAAGATTGGCCTCGACATGTTCAAGGAAGGCCAAAAAGTCGACGTGCAAGGCACGACTATTGGCAAGGGCTTCCAAGGCGTTATCAAGCGGCATCACTTTTCGTCCAATCGCGCCTCTCACGGTAATTCGCGCTCGCACAACTCTGCGGGTTCCATCGGTATGGCGCAGGATCCGGGTCGGGTGTTTCCGGGCAAGCGCATGGCCGGTCATTTGGGTGTCGACAAGCGTACGGCGCAGAACCTGGTCGTCGCTCGCGTAGATGCGGAGCGTGGTCTTCTGTTGGTGCGTGGTGCCGTTCCTGGGCATGACAACGGTCATATCGTCGTTACCCCGGCCGTGCGCAAGCAGCGCGTCGCGCAAGTGGTTGCTCCGAAGGCCGCCGCTAAAGGAGGGAAGAAGTAATGGACCTCAAACTCATTGACGCACAAGGCCAGGCAGCTGGCAATGTAGAAGCTCCCGATACGGTGTTCGCACGCGACTTCAACGAAGCGCTGATTCACCAGGTCGTGATTGCTTACCAGGCCAATGCGCGCAGTGGCAATCGTGCACAAAAAGGCCGTGCCGACATTAACAAGTCGCACAAAAAACCCTGGAAGCAAAAAGGCACGGGCCGCGCTCGCGCCGGTCAAGCCAACTCGCCGATCTGGCGTGGCGGTGGCAAGGCTTTCCCAAATCTGCCTGACGAGAATTTTTCGCACAAGCTGAACAAAAAAATGTATCGCGCCGGAATGTGTTCCATCCTGTCGCAGTTGGCTCGTGAAGAGCGTTTAGTGGTAATTGACGACATCAAAGTTGATGCCCCAAAAACCAAAATGCTCGCGGAAAAGGTCAAGGGTTTCGGTTTCGACACTTCGGTGCTTTTCATCACCGGCGCGCGTGACGAGAACCTTACGCTGGCTTCGCGCAATTTGATGAATGTCAGCGTGTTGGATGCGCAAAACGCTGATCCGGTCTCGCTGGTGAATTACGACCGCGTGCTGCTCACCAAGGGTGCGGTTGAGCGGATGAAGGAGATCTTCGCATGAGCGTCAGACCCACCAAAATCAACGCCGAGCGCCTGCCGCTCGTGCTGCTCGCGCCGGTCATCTCGGAAAAAGCGACCATGATTGCTGACAAGGGCAATCAGATCACCTTCCGTGTCGCCGCCGATGCTACCAAGCATGAGATCAAGGCCGCTGTCGAAGCCATGTTCTCGCAAAAAGACAAGAAGATCGAAGTGCTCTCTGTGCAAGTGCTAAACGTCAAGGGCAAAGAGAAACGCTTCGGTAAGTTTATGGGTCGTCGCCGCAACTGGAAGAAGGCTTACGTTTGCCTGAAGCCAGGCTTCGACATCGACTTCGCCTCGGGAGTGTAAGAGCATGGCACTCGTTAAAGTCAAACCAACTTCGCCCGGTCGCCGCGCAGTCATCAAGGTCGTCCACGAACATCTGTGGAAGGGTGACCCGGTCGCAGCGCTGGTCGAGAAAAAAGCACACCGGGCTGGCCGCAATAATTTGGGCCACATCACCACCCGTCATAAGGGCGGTGGACACAAGCATCATTACCGTTTCATCGATTTCAAGCGCAACAAGGACGGTATTCCGGCCAAAGTCGAGCGCATTGAATACGACCCGAACCGCAGTGCCCACATTGGTTTGGTTTGTTATGCTGATGGCGAGCGCCGATACATCATCGCGCCGCGCGGCCTTGAGGTCGGGCAAACACTGATTTCAGGTGCTGAAGCGCCGATCAAATCGGGCAACGCCCTGCCGATCCGCAACATTCCGGTTGGCACCACGATCCACTGCATCGAAATGATGCCGGGCAAAGGCGCGCAGATGGTGCGTTCCGCCGGTACTTCTGCGATGTTGCTGGCGCGTGAAGGAATTTACGCCCAGGTGCGCATGCGCTCTGGCGAAATCCGCAAGGTGCACATCGAATGCCGTGCCACCATCGGTGAAGTTGGAAATGAAGAGCACAGCTTGCGGCAATTGGGTAAAGCCGGTGCCAAACGTTGGCGCGGGATTCGTCCGACCGTCCGCGGCGAAACCATGAACCCGGTCGATCACCCGCTCGGTGGCCGTACTCGTGGTAACCGTCACCCTGTATCACCATGGGGTCAGCCGGCCAAGGGGTTCAAGACCCGCCACAACAAGCGCACTGACGGCATGATCGTTCAGCGTCGCAAGAAGAAGTAAGGGGTAAAAAATGGCACGTTCACTCAAAAAAGGCCCATTCGTCGATGCACATCTCGTCCGCAAGGCCGAGAAAGCTCTCGCTACGAAGGATAAGAAGCCGATCAAAACCTGGTCACGCCGCTCGACGGTGTTGCCCGATTTCATCGGTCTGACGATTGCAGTGCATAACGGCAAGCAGCATGTGCCGGTCTATGTATCTGAAAACATGGTTGGTCACAAGTTTGGTGAATTCGCGATGACGCGTACCTTCAAAGGCCATCCGGCTGACAAGAAGGCCAATGTCGCCGGCAAGAAGTAAAGGTTAGGACACATGGAAACCAAAGCAATTCTCAAAGACGTGCGCTTGTCCGCGCAACGCGGCCGCCTCGTGGCCGACCAAATTCGCGGCCTGCCGGTTGAGCGCGCGTTGAATGTGCTCACATTCAGTACCAAACGTGCCGCCGGCATTATTAAGAAAGTGCTCAATTCGGCCATCGCCAATGCCGAGCACAACGACGGTGCAGATATTGACGAACTCAAAGTGACTTCGATCTACATCGAGAAGTCGACCACCTTGAAGCGTTTCACTGCGCGCGCCAAGGGTCGTGGCAACCGTATCGGAAAACAAACGGCGCACGTTTTCGTCACCGTTGGCGACGGCAAAGCCGCGTAACCGGAAAAGCTAAGAGACTATGGGACAAAAAATCAATCCAACCGGTTTTCGCTTAAGCGTTAACCGTGACTGGTCCAGCCGCTGGTACGCGGGTAATCGGCAATTTGCCGCTATGCTCAACGACGATTTGCGGGTACGCGAGTATTTGCGCCGTAAATTGAAGAACGCTTCGGTTGGCCGCGTGCTGATCGAGCGGCCGGCGAAGAACGCGCGCATCACGGTTTTTTCTTCGCGTCCCGGTGTCGTCATCGGTAAAAAAGGCGAGGATATCGAGACGCTCAAGGTTGATCTGGCGCGTCTGATGGGTGTCCCCGTGCACGTGAATATCGAAGAAATTCGCAAGCCAGAGATTGATGCGCAGCTGATCGCGGATTCAATTTCTCAACAGCTAGAAAAGCGCATTATGTTTCGGCGCGCGATGAAGCGTGCAATGCAAAATGCGATGCGTCTTGGTGCTCAAGGCATCAAAATCATGTCGTCGGGTCGTCTGAACGGCATTGAAATCGCGCGTCGCGAGTGGTATCGCGAAGGCCGTGTGCCACTGCACACGCTGCGCGCCAACATTCAATACGGTACCAGTGAAGCACGCACGACTTACGGCATTATCGGCATTAAAGTCTGGGTCTACAAGGGTGATGTACTCGGCCCAGGTGAACAGCCGGTAGCCCCAGCGGAAGATCCCTCCGCAGATAAACGTAACCGTCGCGGCCCGCGTGATGATCGTCGCAATGACCGTGGTGGTGAGCGTAGCGATAAAGGCGAGCGTGAGGGTGGTGATGCAAAACCCGCTGCCCGCCCCCCTGCCAAGAAGCGTGCAGCCAAGCCAGTCGAAGCGGGCGCTCCTGCGGTAGATGTGAAACCGGCGGTGTCTGATGAAGTAAAGACAGCTGTCAAGCGTGTGCGCAAAGCCGCCCCTGATGGTGCCCCTGCCGTACCGGCAGAGAAGAAGGAGTAATCAGCCATGCTGCAACCTGCACGCAGAAAGTACCGCAAAGAGCAAAAAGGCCGCAACAAAGGGATCGCTACGCGCGGAGCCTCGGTTTCGTTCGGCGATTTTGGGCTCAAAGCAATTGGCCGTGGTCGTTTGACTGCGCGCCAAATTGAAGCCGCACGTCGCGCCATGACCCGGCATATCAAACGAGGTGGGCGTGTCTGGATCCGGATTTTCCCGGATAAGCCAATTTCCACCAAGCCCGCTGAGGTTCGGATGGGTAACGGCAAAGGCAACCCCGAGTATTACGTGGCTGAGATCCAGCCAGGTAAAGTGCTCTACGAGATGGACGGCGTGACCGAAGTGTTGGCGCGCGAGGCGTTTCAACTGGCCGCAGCCAAGCTGCCAATTGCCACCACCTTCGTCAGCCGCCAGGTTGGCGCTTAAGGAACTATGATGAAAGCAAGCGAACTCCGCTCCAAAGACGCGGCGGGTCTGACCAAAGAGGTCGGTGATCTTCTGAAGGCGCAGTTTTCCCTGCGCATGCAGGCCGCCACGCAGCAACTGACCAACAATAGCGCAATCAAGAAGACCCGCCGCGATATCGCGCGCGTTCGAACGGTGCAGCGCGAGAATCAACTGAAGGCAGGGAAATAATCATGACCGAGGCAAATAGCGCAACGGCAGGCACGGTCGGTGTCGCGTCTTTGCATCGCACGCTGATCGGCAAGGTTGTCAGCGACAAGATGAACAAGACCGTCACTGTGTTAGTCGAGCGGCGTGTGAAGCACGAAGTCATGGGCAAGTACATGACCCGCTCAAAGAAAATTCATGCGCATAGCGAGCAGAACGAATTCAAGCTTGGCGATACGGTGGAAATCGAAGAGACTCGCCCAATTTCGCGCACCAAGGCTTGGAAAGTGATTCGCTTGGTAGAAAAAGCGCGTTTGGTCTAAAAAACCACACACTTGACAAAGAATTACCGTATTTCCCCCTTGTCAAGAGACTTAAAATCAGTGTATAGTAGTGGGCTTTCCTGTGTAGTCACGTAGTTGCGCTCAGGAAAGCCAGAAAGTGTACGGTGAGTGAATTCGTGGTTGTGGGGCATCAAGCCCAAACAAATTGCGCAAACCAAGCATCACCCATTAAGAAATACATCGCCGCAGGTCAAAACCCACAACATCGGGTTCCAAAACTGACCGGGGTCGAAGTAGTGCGAAGCCTAACGGGTTTTCGCGTTTCGGGTCCCGTTTAAGTTGGTCAAAGGTCAATCATGATTCAAACTGAGTCCAGACTGGACGTAGCCGACAACACTGGCGCACGGGAGGTTTTGTGCATCAAGGTGTTGGGTGGCTCGAAGCGCCGCTATGCAGGTGTAGGTGATGTGATCAAGGTCACGATCAAAGATGCCGCGCCGCGTGGCCGCGTAAAAAAAGGCGAAATCTACAACGCCGTGGTTGTGCGCACCCGTAAGGGCGTGCGCCGCAATGATGGGTCGCTCATCAAATTCGACAGCAATGCGGCGGTGTTGCTCAACGCCAAGCTCGAGCCAATCGGCACGCGCATCTTCGGGCCGGTGACACGCGAGTTGCGCACCGAGCGTTTCATGAAGATCGTGTCGCTGGCGCCGGAGGTGCTGTAATGGAAAAAATTCGAAGGGGCGATGACATCATCGTTCTTACTGGCAAAGACAAGGGCAAGCGTGGAGTCGTTCAGCGCCGCCTTGATGCCAATTACGTGTTGGTT
>JANLTH010000052.1:0-32392 GCA_031362865.1 Burkholderiales bacterium
GTTGTATGGATGAGAACCCGAGCGGGTGCAGACCTTGCCCTTGTTGCGCGGCTCGGCCAGTTTTTCGTAGGTGTCGGCGTCCTCGGGTTTGACGGACTGCTTGTTGATGACGATCACGCGGGCGCGGGTCGAAAGTCCGAACCACTGCGAGCCCTCGCCATCATCCTTGTCGCGCAAGTGGGCCGGGATTCGGGTCTCGAGCAGCTTGGAGCGGACCGGTTGGAATAAACCCTCCTGATCGGCGCGCACCAAGCGCGCGGCGTCGACCAGCAAAATCACATCGGCCGGGCTGTTGGCGCCCTCGCTGCGGAGCCGCGCCAAGATACCGGCATCGTCTGCATCGACCCGATTGATTTTGATGCCAGTGGCTTTGGTGAAGTTGTCGTAGAGCGCTTGGTCAGTGCTGTAGTGCCGGGCGGAATAGAGGTTCAACACTTTTTCTTGCGCGTGCGCAGGAAAATTAATACTGACCGCGATGGATGCCAGCGCAACGCTGGCCAAGGTGAGATATTTCATTGCAGGCTCCAGTCAGAAAGAGGCAGAAGCTGGATTTAACAAGAATCATTCTCATTTGTCAAGCGAATGCGAATCATTATCATTCGAAGATTTGTGTGCAGTTGGGCGACTCGCTGTGGGAGCGGGGGTCCGCGCCAGCACGGCTACAAGCAGGGCAATCGCTTAAGCTGCAGGAACGGAGATTTCCATCTGCAACAGCGCATAGCTCAGGCTCTTGCCATGCGGATCAAGCGCCAGCGAGGTCGTCACCCCGCCGCCCAAGGCCGCTTCACAGCGGAACTGCAAGGCGTGTAACTGCGGCAACTCATAGCGCGTAATCGCACCGAGTATCACGCCTTTGAAATGTTGGGCAACGCGCTTTTCGGTGACCTCGCGCAGGAGCAATTCGTAGTCCTTCGCGCGGTAGGCGATCAGCGCCAAGGTGAGTGTATTGCCCTTGTCGCCCGCGCGGGCGTGGGCGAGTTCATGCAGTTTCATCAATATGCTCCGGGCTGTCTTCAGTGCTCATTGTCGTCACCTTGGTCTGGACATGGGCGCGCGGAATCAAGGTTGAAACGACCCCGATCTTCTCCGTCACCCAGCGCCTGAAACCGCCACCACCCGCCGGGCCATTGGTACCCAGTGATTCGATTTCACGGCCGATCAGTTCTGCTGTTTCGCGGTCTTCCGTGCGTCCCGCTACCCGCAGGCGCACTTCGTAGGGTTCCATCCCGGCAGCAAAGTCGGTGCGGTGGGTGGCGTTGATGCCGATGAAGTCGATTCGCAGTTCGCGCAAGCGTTCCCCCGCCAGCTCGCTCAAACGTTCACTCACAATCTCACCGGCCAGCGCTGCGCGCGCACGCGCGTTTGGCCCAGCGTATGAAATTTCGCCTTCGCCCACCCAACCAGCGCGGTAGCCCACGCTGACTTTGAGCGTGTCGGTGCGCAACTTGCCGCGCGCGCCGCGCAGCGCGGCCCGGTCTTGCCCCAAGTCATGCAGTTCGATCTGCGAAAAATCGGCTACCACGTCGGGCGTGATGTAGGCCGTCGGGTCGGTGACTTCATAGAGCAATTGCTCCGTGACGGTTTGACGATTGACCACGCCACCGGTGCCGGGCACTTTGGAAATGAAGGCTGAACCATCCGCATCGATTGCAGCAAACGGGAAGCCAAGATGCGCCAAGCCGCGCACATTTTTTTTGCCGGGATCGGCGAAATAGCCGCCGGTGACTTGCCCTGCACATTCAAGCAAATGCCCGATCGCGGTGCCGCGCCCCAAGCGTTCCCAATCATCGGGTGTCCACCCGAAATGGTGGATCATCGGGGCCAAAAAGAGCGAAGGGTCAGCGACCCGCCCGGTAATAATCACGTCGGGCTTCAGGGCTAAGGCTGGCAGCAAAGCTTCAGCGCCTAGGTAGGCATTGGCGCTGATGATATTGGCGTAATCCGATAGCGGTTTCGCGGTCTCCAGCGTGAGCGTGCTGGCCGTCATACGATCAAGCACGTCGTCGCCGGTGACCACGGCTACCGTGATGTTCAGCTGGAGCTTGCGTGCCAGCCGGATCAGCGCGTGGCCAGCCGCGATGGGATTGGCAGCACCCAGATTGCTGATGACTGTGACCCCGAACTGCTTGATTGCCGGAAGCAGCATTTCAAAGCGTTTTTCCAGTAGCGGGTCGTAGCCCCGCTCGGGGTTCTTCAGGCGTTCGAGTTGCGCCAAAGCGATGGTGCGTTCCGCCAGACATTCGAGCACCAAATAGTCCAGCGCGCCTTGGGTTGCGAGTACCAGGGCGGGTTCGAGCCGGTCGCCCGCGAAGCCTGCACCACAGCCGATACGAAGGGAATTGTTCATCGGGTGGATTATCCCCAATCTGGACCATCCGCTGGGGCCCCTTGGCAAATCGGCATAATGAGGCTTACTTCATCAGCGGACCTTGACCACCATGGCGCATCTCTTCAGTGTGATTCTGTACGGCATCACGACCGTCATCGTCGTCGCGTTGATCCTTTGGCTGATCGTCACTTTCATTAAAGACGTGACCCAAAAGCAGCACACGATTCTGCGCAATTTTCCGGTGGTGGGGCATTTGCGCTACAAGTTTGAAGAGCTGGGCGAATACTTCCGGCAATACTTTTTTATGGGTGATCGGGAGGAAATGCCGTTCAACCGGGCTACCCGCTCGTGGGTGTACCGGCTGGCAAAAAATGAAGGCGGTGTGGTCGGTTTCGGTTCTACCTACCATCTGAATGAACCCGGTTCGCTGATCTTCGTCAACGCCGGTTTTCCGGTGCTCGAAGAGGAGCGCCAAGCAACGCCGCCTCTCATCATCGGCGAAGGGTTTGCCGCCAAGCCATTCGCAGCCAAGAGTATCGTCAATATCAGCGGCATGAGTTTTGGCGCGATCTCTGAGCCTGCCGTGCGCGCGCTCTCACGCGGGGCCAAGGCGGCGGACTGCTGGATGGACACCGGCGAGGGCGGCCTGTCACCCTTTCACCTCGAAGGTGGCTGCGATGTCATCATGCAGATCGGCACCGCGAAGTACGGCGTGCGTGACGACCAAGGCAATTTGTCAGGCGCGAAACTGCGCGAGATTGCCGCGCACGATCAGGTGCGTGCTTTTGAGATCAAGATGAGCCAGGGAGCCAAACCCGGCAAGGGCGGTGTGCTGCCCGGGGCCAAGGTCACACCCCTGATTGCCGGGATTCGTGGCATTCCGGAAGGCCAGGACTCGATTTCACCGAACCGCCATCTCGACATCGCCAACATAGAGCAACTGCTCGACAAAATCGCCCACATTCGTGATTTGACCGGCAAGCCTTGCGGCATCAAAACTGCGATTGGCGGCTGGCGCTTCATCAACGACCTGTGCGACGCGGTGAACCGGCGCGGGCTGCAATACGCCCCCGACTTCATTGCAGTCGATGGTGGCGAGGGCGGCTCGGGCGCGGCCCCGCAGGCGCTGTTTGATCACATGAGTTTGTCGATTGACGAAGCCTTGCCGCGGGTAGCCGACGCGCTGCTGCAAAGTGGCTTGAAGCCGCGCATTCGCATTATCGCAGCTGGCAAGTTGGTCACCAGCGCGCGCGCCGCTTGGGCCTTGTGTGCGGGCGCGGACTTCATCAATTCCGCCCGTGGCTTCATGTTTTCTTTAGGTTGCATTCAAGCGATGCGCTGCCATCAAAACACCTGCCCGACCGGGATCACCACTCACAACGCGCGCCTGCAACGCGGCTTGGTGGTTGATGAAAAATGGCATCGCGTCGCCAATTACGCGATGAACATGAATAAGGAACTCGAGCTGATCGCCCATTCCTGCGGGCTCGCGCATCCGCGTGAATTGAAACGTGAGCATGTGCGCATCGTGCAGCAAAGCGGGCAGAGCGCGGCGTTGAATATGCTTTATCCGTACCCCAAAATTATCCAAGGGAATGCGTGAAGAAGCTTTCTGGTTAAGGCTCTTCAGGCAGTTTCTGGCAGAGCGTGAGCCGACTGCGCCCATGCGTTCCACAGTTTTCGCGCTGCCGCAATCGTCTCACTTGCGGTCAACCCGATTGGGCCGCAGCCTTGCTTGACCAATTGGTCGGCAGCGGCACCATGCAGATACACAGCCGCCGCGAGTACCTGCCAGCAGGCTGCATTGCCACGCTGGGCCACCAGCGCCGCCAACAGGCCGGTCAGCACGTCCCCCATGCCGCCGCTGGCCATGCCGGGGTTGCCAGTCGGGTTGATGGCCCATTGCCCGTTGCCCGATTCGCCTTGCCAAGCGAGCACGGAGCCTGCGCCCTTGAGCACCACATTGGCGCGATACAGTTTGGCCAACGCCGTTACAGCGGCGATCCGGTCGGCTTGTACGCGTGCGACCGAGGTGCCGAGCAGGCGTGCCGCTTCCAGCGGGTGTGGGGTCAGCCACGTGTCGCCTTGCCGTCTGGCGACGGCGGTGGCCAATTCGGTTTGGGCGGCGATGAGATTGAGTGCGTCGGCATCGAGCACCAGTGGCAAATCGGTGGCGACACACTGCTCCAAGAGGCCCAGTGCAGCGCGGGTTTCACCCATGCCTGGCCCGCAGGCGATCACACTGGGGGTGCTGAGTGTGTTGGGTGCGCCAGCCAGCGCTTGCGCAGGGGCTCGCAACATCAGCTCGGGGTGGAGTGGGTCGAGCGCCGGGTGCGCTTCGTCCATGAGGCCCAATACCACCTTGCCCGCCCCCAAATGCAGCGCCGCCCGCCCGGCCAGCAGAGCGGCTCCGCCCATGCCCGCCGCCCCGCCAATGATGGCCACCGTGCCGAAACTGCCTTTGTGGCTGTTGCGCAGGCGCGGCTTGAGCAAAGTGGCGAAATCGGCGCGCTCAATCAGACCGCGCGATTCGTTGGTGCTGGGCGGCAAGGGTAAATCAAGCGACTCGATCACCACCTCGCCCGCCATGTCGATGCCGTGCTGCGTGTGCAAGCCGGGCTTGTCGGCAATAAAGGTCACGGTTCGGGTGGCGCGAATGCAAGCACCCGGCGATGCATCGGCAGTGCTGCCCGAGTCAGCCGCCAGACCGCTGGGCAGATCGAGCGCGAGAACTGCGATGCCAGAGCCATTCACCGTCTCGATCATTGCCTGAAGAGGCCTATCCATGGCGGCTCTTCGGGCATCGAATCCGATTCCGAAGAGGCCGTCGACGATCAAATCAGCGGCGATTTTTTGCGGCAACACGGCACGGGTGCGAGCGTTCCATTTCGCCAACGCGTGGGCCGCGTCAGGTGGCATGCGCACTGGGCTGCCGGTAAAAATGACTTCGACCATACAGCCGCGCTCGCGCAAATGCACCGCGACTTCAAGCGCATCGCCGCCGTTGTTGCCACCCCCGGCGAGGACCACCACGCGCGGCGGGTGATGCTGGGCTAAGGCCAACATGGTCATCGCGTGCTTGGCTGCTGCCAGCCCCGCTCGTTCCATCAAGTTCTCGCCGCGCGCCAGGGCAGCAGCTTCAACGGCACGAATTTCTTCGCAAGTGAGTAGGGGTTTCATGCGCGGATTGTAGCTTTGGGATAATCCGTCGATGACATCAGCTACCCGCTTTACCGCCACCTACGAAATCACCGCCAGCTCACTCGACGAAGCGGCGCAAAGGGCGGCTGCCGTCGCCCTTGAACAGAGCATCGAGATGCCACCGGCAGCGGTTCAGCAACCGTTTATTCTCAGTGACGTGCTAGGCAAGGTGGAGCAGGTAGTGGCAGTGGGCGAGAACCGCTTCGCCGCACGGATTGGTCTGGCGCTTGCCACCGTGCAGGCCGCAGTGGCCGAGCATGGGAATGCGCAGCCGATGCAATTCATCAACATGCTTTTCGGCAATTCGTCGCTGCACGAGTGGGTGCGCTGTGTCGATGTGGAGTTGCCGGATGCGCTGCTGCGCACCTTTCCTGGCCCGCGCTTTGGCATTGCGGGGATTCGTGCGGCCACCGGCGTGGCACGCGGCGCGCTCACGGCTACGGCCTTAAAGCCGCAAGGGCTGCGGTCTGCCGAGATCGCGAAAATCGCCTACCAGATCGCGCTGGGTGGCATCCATGTCATCAAAGACGATCACGGCATGGCCAACCAGGCGCATGCGCCGTTTATCGAGCGAGTTAGTGCGGTAAGTGCCGCGATCCAGCGCGCCAATCGTGAGACCGGCTTCAAGGTGGTGTATGCGCCGTCGCTCTCGGGCACGCCGCGCGAGCTGGCGGAACAAGTACGCTGCGCGCAAGGCGAGGGCGCTGGCATGCTGCTGGCTCCGCCGATGTTGATGGGCTTGCCCGCGTTCTTTGAATTGGTGCAGGAGCAGATTCGCGTGCCGGTGCTGGGCCATCCCTCATTTGGCGGCGCAGCGAGACTTGATCCTACCCTGCTATTTGGCAAGCTGTTTCGCTTGTTCGGGGTTGATGCGCCGATTTACGTGAATCATAGTGGGCGCTTCGCGTATCCGCCAATGGTATGCAAGGCGATTGGCGCGGCGGCAGTTGCGCCGTGGCATGCAGGCGAGCATGTCATCAAACCTGCCATGCCCGTGCCCGCAGGCGGCATGACCCTCGCGCGGGTGGAGGAAATGATCGATTTCTATGGTGAAGACGTGATGTTGCTGATCGGTGGCGACTTGCTGCTGGCCAAAGAGCGCATTACCGAGGTGGCGGCGGCGTTTGTAGCGAAGGTGGCACGGGTGGCGAAGGCTGTACCAGGGGCCGCATTCAGCACTACACCAAGCCCTCAAACATCATCACCTTAACCACATCGCCCGGCTTGATCGTGGCTTCATCATGTTCGAGCACGATGAAGCAATTTGCTTCTGACATCGAGCGCAGCACGCCGGAACCTTGGCTCCCTGTGGTGCGGGCCATCAGACGGCCTTCCTGCCATTCCACGATGCCACGCTGATACTCAGTGCGGCCCGGTTTTTTGCGCATCGTCTCGGCCGAGATTGCCGTCATCAAGGGTAGCTCAATGTCGTGGCGTCCGGCCATGTGCAGCAGCGCTGCGCGCACGAAATGATAGAAGGTCACCATCACCGCCACTGGGTTACCCGGCAGGCCGAAGAGGTAAGCCTGGCGGCCTTCTTCAGTGATTTGACCGAATGCCATCGGGCGCCCGGGGCGCATCGCGATCTTCCAGAAGAGCACGTCGCCTAATTGCTTCATCATCTGCTTGGTGAAATCGGCTTCACCGACCGAAACGCCGCCGGAGGTGATGATCGCATCGGCATTGGCGGCAGCGCTGCGAAAGGCCGCTTCGAGTGCCGCTGGCTGGTCGCGCACCACACCCATGTCGAGCACCTCGCAGCCTAAGCGAGTGAGCATGCCAAACAAGGTGTAGCGGTTGCTGTCGTACACCTCGCCCACGCCCAAAGGCTCGCCCAATGAGCGCAACTCGTCGCCGGTCGAAAAGAAGGCGACGCGCAGTTTGCGGCGCACGCTGACCTCGGCTTGGCCGAGCGAGGCGATCAAGCCTAGTTCCGCCGGACCTACGAGCTTGCCTGCGCTGAGTGCGCTGGCACCCTTGCGCAAATCTTCCCCGGCGAAGCGGCGGTTTTGCCCGGGCTCTTGGGCGGCGGGCACGCGGATTTGATCGCCGTTGATTTGCACGATTTCCTGCACGACCACGGTGTCGCAGTGCGCGGGCATCACCGCACCGGTCATCACGCGCACACACTCGCCAGGCGCTACTTTGCCCGCGAATTCTTTGCCTGCAAAGGCTGTGCCCACACAGGTGAGCGTGGCCGGGCCGTCGCTTACATCGCTGCCGCGCACGGCGTACCCATCCATCGCCGAATTGTCGTGCGCAGGTACATTGATCGGCGAGAGGATGTCGCAGGCCAGCACTCTTCCCAATGCGGCGCGAACGGCGACCCGCTCGTGGCCGGTAATCGGCTTGACGAATTGGCGAATCACCTCGTTCACCTTGGCAACCGGCAACGCGTTGGGATCGTAGCCGTCGATACGCGAGCTTAGTTGGGTGAGGGGTGAGGTGTTAGGAGTGAGGGCCGCGGTTTCGTTACTCGTAGTCAAAAACTCGAATGCGGTGTCTCCGAGAGGCTTTGCTGGTGCGGCTCTTGGGGCATCGAGGCCTGAAGAGACAATAGCAGAGCCACTCTCCGAGCTGGCCTTGCGGTGTTTCTTTTGCCCCGGGGCGCGTTTTTCAATCGGGATCGGCAGGCCTTGCTCGGCGGCGCGCAAGTCGTCAGGGGTATTGATATTGGCAAAGGCTTGCTCGTCGTCAAACAACACTTCGACCACTTCCAGTTGCGCATACCACGCGTCAATTTTTCGCCCACCGCCTTTGAGATAGGCGGTTAAGCCTTCCTGCACGCTGCGGCGTACCAAGGTGAACACTGGGTGCGCCTGATCGCCGGTTTTGGCCACTGCCAGGTGCGCGCCGCGCTCTTCTAGCGCCACCAGCAAGCGCGCCACTAGGTCACTCGGGAAGAATGGCGAATCGCAGGGCACGGTGACCAAAAAAGGGCGCTTTGATACCGCCAACCCGGCGTGTACGCCTGCCAAAGGCCCCGCACCACCCTCGTCGGTAATCGCATCGCTGATGACGCGCACGCCGAAGCTCTTGTAGGCATCGTGATTCGCATTGGCGTTGATGATGATGCCCGCCACCTGCGGGGCCAGGCGTGCGTACACATGATCGACCAGGCGCTTGCCATGCAGCACTTGCAGACCTTTGTCGGTGATGCCGTGCGCGCCTGCCATGCGCCGCCCGCGACCACCGGCCACGATCAGCCCGGTTACTTGACTATCGACGGCAGCGTTCATTTGGAGAAGCGCTCCATGCCGGTAAAGAGCAAGTAGTGCTTGCCTTGGCAGCGCCCGATCATCGTCATGCCGACGCGCTGCGCCAGTTCATACCCCATTTGTGTAAGCCCTGAGCGGGAGAGCAAAAACGGAATGCCCATTTGGGCGCATTTGATAACCATTTCGGAGGTGAGTCTGCCGGTGGTGTAGAAGAGTTTGTCAGCCCCGCCCCAACCTCTGATCCACATTTCGCCGGCAATCGCGTCTACCGCATTGTGGCGGCCCACGTCTTCTACAAAAGTGAGAATGTTGCCGTCGGCATCACACAGCGCGCAGCCGTGTACGGCCCCAGCTTGTTTGTAAATCGATTCTTGTTTGCGCGCATGATCGAGCACGGCATAGAGCGTGGCTTCACTTAAGCGCGCTTGCGCAGGCAATTGGATGTCGTCGATCTCTTCCATCAAATCGCCAAACACCGTGCCCTGGCCGCAGCCGGTGGTCACTGTCTTCTTGCCCATTTTGGCTTCGAGCTCGCCTACTTCCCAGCAGGAACGGCCCTGCGCGACGTGCACGGTGGTGATGGCACAAGAGTCGGTTTCCCAATCGACTTGCACGGCTGCCAGTTCGTCGGCGGCGCGCACGATGCGCTGGTTGCGCAGGTAGCCGATGGCGAGCATTTCGGGTGATTGGCCCAGCGTCATCAAGGTGACCAACTCGCGCTTGTCCAGATACAGGGTCAGCGGATGTTCACCTGCAATCGAGGTGGGCACAATTTCGCCGCGCTCGTTGGTAGCAGGGACTTCGCGCGTGGCAGAGCGGGGTGAGGAAGTGAGAAGCACGGTGTGGCACAGAGCTAGCGGAGCGGCGATTGTTGCATAGATGAAACGGCGCGTTAATGAAAATCCCGTGAGTGCGTGGTCAGCGCCCCCAGATAGCGCGAATCATCCACCAGCCGTTTGGCAATCAAGTGGCTCACTTTGCCATCGGTTTCCCACACGCCGTACACCGTCATTAAGCGTGCCTCCAGGGTTTCACGGCGCTGCTTGGCCCACACGTGGGGCCAGACCACGACATTGACGTAACCGTCCTCATCTTCCAGTGTGACGAAGATCGTGCCCTTGGCCGTATCCGGGCGCTGGCGGGTGGTGACGATTCCGGCGGCGCGCGCCAGGCGGCCATGCGGGTAGGTCTTGAGCACGCTCGAGGGCACAATCCGCCGAGGGTTGAAGAAATGCCGCAGCAGCGCCATCGGGTGTCGCCCCAAAGTGAGCCCCAGGCTTGCATAGTCGGCCACCAAATCCTCGCCCTCGGTGGGCGCGCGCAGAGCGGGTGCGCGGCTTTCTTCTACGCCGGCAAAAAGCGGCAGTGCGTCTTCTTTGCCTGCCACTTCCCAGTAAGCCTGCCGCCGGTGGCCCACCGTGCTCAGCAATGCATTTGCCGCCGCTAAAGCCTGCAAATCCTTCTTCGACATTAAATAGGGACTGTCCCCATTTAAATCGCGTTTTGATTCCGATAGGCCGTTGACCAGCCGCAGCCCCAGCCGCACCGCCATTAAATAGGGACTGTCCCTATTTAATGGCGGGGGAGTGAGTTGGCAGTCCCAGCTACTGGCGGTGAGATCGACGGGCAGCACCTGTACCCCGTGGCGTTGGGCATCTTGCACCAATTGCGAGGGCGAGTAGAAGCCCATCGGCTGGCTGTTGAGCAGCGCAGCTAAAAACGCATCGGGGTGATGTCGTTTGATCCATGCTGAGAAATACACCAACAGCGCGAAGCTGGCGGCGTGCGATTCCGGAAAGCCGTATTCGCCAAAGCCTTGCAGCTGTTTGAAAATGCGTTCAGCAAATTCGGGAGTGTAGCCGCGCGCCAGCATGCCTGAAATCAGCCGGTCTTCAAACGGCATGATGCCGCCTTTGCGCTTCCATGCGGCCATCGCGCGGCGTAGCTGATCGGCCTCGCCCGGCGTGAAGCCTGCCGCGACCATCGCGATTTGCATCGCCTGCTCTTGAAAAATCGGCACGCCCAGCGTGCGTTTGAGCACCGCTTCGACTGCTTTGGAGGGGTATTCGACCGCTTCCACGCCTTCGCGTCGCCGCAGGTAGGGATGCACCATGCCGCCCTGAATCGGCCCAGGCCGCACGATCGCCACTTCGATCACCAGGTCGTAATAATTTGCCGGTTTGAGGCGCGGCAGCATGCTCATCTGGGCGCGGCTTTCGACTTGAAACACGCCGATGGAGTCGGCCTCTTGCAGCATCGCGTAGACCGCCGGGTCTTCTTTCGGAATATCCTCCAGGCCCATCGATGGGCGGCCGAGCTTTGCCGCCACCAAATCGAGCGCACGGCGTAGCGCAGTGAGCATCCCGAGCGCCAGTACGTCCACCTTGAGCAGCCCCAGGGTTTCCAAATCGTCTTTGTCCCACTGGATCACCGAGCGGTCCGCCATCGCGGCGTTTTCAACCGGGCACAACTGCGCGATGGAGTTGCGGGCGATCACAAAGCCGCCGACATGCTGCGACAGGTGGCGCGGGAAGCCCACCAAGGTATTGACCAACAGCACGGTCAGTTGGATCGCCGGTGAGTCGGGGTCAAAGCCTGCTTCGCGAATGCGCTCAGGCAAAACCTGCTTGCCGTCCCACCAGGACATGCTTTTGGCCAAGCGCTCGACCTGCGCCAAGTCCAGACCGAGCGCCTTACCGACATCGCGCAACGCGCTTTTCGGGCGATACGAGCTGATCGAGGCGGCTAGTGCCGCCCGGTCGCGACCATACTTGGTGTAGATGTATTGAATCACCTCTTCGCGCCGCTGGTGCTCAAAATCGACATCAATGTCTGGCGGTTCGCCACGCTCTTTGGAGATGAAGCGCTCGAACAGCAGTGAAGCAGTTTGCTTTGGCCCCACCTCGGTGATAAACAGCGAGTAGCACACCAACGAGTTGGCCGCCGAGCCACCCCCCTGACAGAGAATGTCTTGTGATCGGGCAAATCTGACGATGTCGTACACCGTCAAAAAGAAGGCCTCGTAGCGCAACTCGGCGATCAGCTTGAGTTCTTTCTCAATCGTCGCCAGCGTCGCTTCGCTCGGGCCGCCTTCGCTGACCGGAAAGCGCAAAGCCAGCCCCGCAAAGGTCAGGTGACGCAGGTAGGTGGTTGGCGAGAAGCATGCTGGGCAAAGCTCTTCAGGGTATTCATACCTTAATTCGGTCAGTTGAAAGCTGCATGACTGGGCGACTGCGACACTGGCTTCGAGCAAGTCAGATGGATACACCGAGGCCAAGCGCTGGCGCGCGCGCAAATGGCGCTCGCCGTTGGGAAAAAGCGCGTGGCCACAATCGGCAACCCTGGTTTTAAGGCGGATCGCGCTCAGCGTGTCTTGCAGTGGGCGGCGTGAGCGCAAATGCATATGCACATCGCCACTGGCCACCAAGGTGATTTGGGCCTCAGCCGCAATCTCGCGCAAGGCCGCCAAGTGGGCGCGGTCTTCGCCGTCTTGATGCAGCTCGCAGGCAAGCCGAGCGTGCCGCCCGAAATGCGATTTTAGCCAAATGACATCGTGAAGAAGCTTGTCTGGCGCGCCTCTTGGGGCAATCAATAGCGCGGTGCAATGCTGCAAATCATGCGTAAAGTCAGCCCTTGCGATGTGGTAGCGACCCTTCGGCGCACGTCGTCTGGCAAGCGTAATCAGTTCGCTCAACTGGCCATAGCCGCTGCGATTGCGCGCCAGCAGCACCAGTTTTAAACCATCGCTCAGCGTGAATTCGCTACCGATCACAAGCGCTAAGCCGCACTTGACTGCCGCCTCATGCGCACGCACCACGCCTGCTACCGAGCATTCGTCAGTCAGCGCCAGCGCTTCGTAGCCCAGCTCGTGCGCCCGCTCAACCAACTCATGCGGATGTGATGCCCCGCGCAAAAAACTGAAGTTGGAGATGGCATGCAGCTCGGCGTAGCGTGGCAGCTTGCTCGGGGATGGGTGGTTCACGACCTTGATCCCAAAAACACCAAAACAAAAGGCCCCGCACGCAAGAACGCGGCGGGGCCTGGTGATGATTGCGCGAGGCTAACTTGACTGCTTACTTTTTTGCCGCCGGTGCTGCACCGCTAACACCACCGGTGCGTGCCATGAACTGGTCGAAGGTGTTTTCGGTCACGCGGAACCAGAGAATCTGGTCGGCGCGGTACTTTTGCACCGCTTCGTACATTTTCTTGAATTCCGGGCTCTTGACCGACAACTCACCGTACAGCTCGTTGGCGGCCTTGAGTGAAGCATCCATCACCGCAGCGGGGAAGGGGCGCAGTTGCGCGCCACCTGCCACCACGCGACGCAAGGCGGCCGGGTTGGCGTTGTCGTACTTGGCGACCATCAACACATTGGCCTCTGCGCACGCCGCGTTGAGCGCCGCCTTGTAGTCTGCCGGAAGTGTTTCCCATTGTTTGGTGTTGATGATGGTGTGCAGCATCGGACCACCTTCCCACCAGCCGGGGTAGTAGTAGAACTTGGCGACTTTGTTGAAGCCCAGCTTCTCGTCGTCGTAAGGGCCTACCCATTCGGCCGCGTCAATCGTGCCTTTTTCCAGCGCCGGGTAAATGTCGCCACCCGCTAGTTGCTGCGTCACCAGACCCAGCTTGGCAAGAATTTGCCCCGCCAAGCCGCCGATCCGCATCTTTAAACCCTTGAGGTCGGCGACCGTTTTAATTTCCTTGCGATACCAGCCGCCCATTTGCGCGCCCGTGTTGCCGGCGGGGATCGCGTGGCAGTTGTAGGCCTTGAGGAAGTCGTTCATCAACTCCAGGCCGCCACCGTGGTACATCCAGGCGTTTTGCTGGCGCATGTTCAGGCCAAACGGCAGCGCCGTGCCAAACGTGAATGCCGGATTTTTGCCGATGTAGTAGTAGAGCGCGGTGTGGCCCATTTCAACCGTACCGTCTTTGACCGCGTCCAGCACTTGCAGGCCCGGAACAATTTCGCCGCCGGCAAATGCGCGAATTTGGAACTTGTTGTTGGTCAGTTCACCGACGCGCTTGGCGATATGTTCGGCGCCGCCGTACAAGGTATCCAAGCTCTTGGGAAAGCTGGACGAAAGACGCCACTTGATCTCAGGGCTGCCCTGCGCCATCGCTGGTGCTGCACCGGCTGCAAGCACGCCTGCAATGCCGGTATGTTTGATAAAGGAACGACGTTCCATGAACTCTCCTCTTTGGTAGGCTTTGGTTGGAATAATACGAACAGGCAAAAAACGAACTAGAACCACTCCTGTCAAAAAGCGCTCGTGCATGCAATTTCAATATGGCGCTGATTCTGAGTATAGTGCAGAAATCCGTCGCCGGCGCGTCGGGATAATCGCCTTAGCTTGCGATCACGCTGATGAAGCCATCAAGTTTGAAAGCCGGTAAGATTCGTGAGAGGAAATTCGCAGCATCGCGAGCTTCGTAAGCATGGCCGTGATGTTTCGCATCGCAAGGAAAGGGAAGCACTTGGAGCAGGTCATTGGGAGCTATCGGCTGGTCCGCGAAGTCGGCAGAGGTGCGACGGCGACGGTCTATCTTGCCGAGCACACTGAGACCAACGAGCGGTTCGCGCTCAAGGTCATCAAGCTCAATGACGATTCGTCCAAGCTGGCGCGGCGCTTTCGCAAGCTGTTTCAAGCCGAAGCGACGGTAGCCGGGCGGTTGGACCATCCCAACATTACCAAAATCTACGACTGGAAGATCGAGCAGGACCGCGCTTATCTGGCGATGGAGTTTGTCGAAGGCGAGTCGCTAGAAAAATACACGGCAATCGACAAGTTGATGCCGATGAATCGCACCGTGTCGATTGCCTTCAAATGCGCGCTCGCGCTGGATTACGCGCACCGCCAGGGCGTGGTGCATCGCGACATCAAGCCGGCCAACATCATGATTGGCCCTGAGCCTGGCGACGATGTGACGGTGAAAATCACCGACTACGGGCTGGCGCTCAATACCAACAAGCAGATCGACGTGGACTCTACCTTCATCAATGGCTTGGGGTCGCCTGCCTACATGTCGCCGGAGCAGATCAAGGGTTATCAGTTGAACGGCCAGACTGACCTGTATTCGCTTGGTGTGATGTTCTATCAACTGCTCACCGGGCGTCTGCCGTTTCGCGCCAAAACCACGGCAGCGCTGATGTACAAAATCATCAATACTGACTCAGCACCGGTGTCGCAGCTATCAACGACCGTGCCGAAAGAGACCGACAACATTCTCAAAAAATGTCTTGAGAAAGATTTGTTTTCGCGCTATCGCAATGGGGCCAAACTGGCGCAGGATTTGTCGGTGATCCGCTATCAGCTGCTCAATGACAAGTACGTGCCGCCGGATGATTCGAAGTGGAAAATCCTGCGCGGGATTTTCATCTTCAACGAGTTTGACGACACCGAAGTGTGGGAGTTGCTGCGCATCAGTTCGTTTCGCGCAGTTGATACCGACACCGCGTTGTTCCAACAGGGCGAAGGACTGACTTCATTCGGCGTGCTGCTGGAGGGCGTTGCCGAAATTGTGCGCAACAACAAGGTGATCGCGACTATCGAGCCTGGTGCTTTGGTCGGTGAAATGACTTACCTCGACCCCGAGCAGGCCACTGCCTCGGCCTCGGTGGTGGCGCGTAGTGCTGTCAAATATCTGGATGTCAGTATTCCGGCGCTGGCTTTTGCGACCGAGGAGTTAAAGGAAAAGCTCGACAAGCTCCTGACCGTGACCGTCGTGCGCCGCTTGCGGGCCGCGAACTATCGACTCGAGCGCATTTCTGCCGATGCGACCCCTGCCAAGCCGCCGGTGGTGGAGTCGGCCAGGATTGCCGGGCTGGAACTGGTCCCCGAGGGGCACGAGGTCGCGCTCGGTGGCGCGAGTGGAACTTTCGCCAAATTTGGCGGCGCGAGCGGCACTGTGGCCAAGCGCGAGAGTGCCGCTGTATCGGCGAGCGACACCGATGAAGCCCTGCGTCGTGCCGAGGCAACCCCTGGCAGCCTGCCCGCGCGCCTGGCGACTACCGGCGGGTCGGTCGATGGCGCGGCTGGAAAAACCACTCGCGAGCAAGCGATGGCGCGTGCGGTGACCAAGATGGCTGCTGCCAGTGCTGCCACCGGGACAATGGCTGCCGTGGCTGCTGCGGCGGCCGCTCGCACCGGTGCGTTAGCGGCGGCGCGCCTGCCGACTTCGCTTAATGCGGCGGTCGAACGCCCTAGCGCGGCGACACCGCTGCTGCAAGAGTTTTCTGCGCTGCCCTCCGGTGTGATTGTTGGGCCGGCTCCGGTGGCGCAAGCCGCTGGTGCAAGCGGTAGCTCGACCGCCGACATGGCTGCCAAGCTGATGTCCACCACTGAGATGGTGGGGCGGCTGGCCAGCACTTCCGATATGTCGGATGGCACGCTCAGTGACTCTTCTGACAGTCTTGACAGTCCGATCTCCCCCGCTATGCTTTCCACTACCGAAATGGCCGGTAAATTCGCCGGCACCGGCGATCTGGTGCAGAGCATGATGAGTGACGAGCTGCTGCCGGAAATGCTTTCGACGATGGACATGGTTTCAAAATTTTCTGAGACGGGCAGCGCGCAAGACGGTGTGGTGGTGGATGGCGATGCCGATCTGCACATGCTCGACGAACTGGACGGCGACCTGGGCAAGACGGTGCAAATGCCCGGCGGATTCAAGAAGTCAGCCCAGCATGCCGAGCCGGACCGTTATGCAGGTGGGGCGTTGATTCCTGATCTGTTTCCGGCGATTAGTGCTCCCTCACGGGGTGCGCCTGGATTCGGCGCGGACGATAGCGATACCACTGAGCAACTGGCGCGCAAATTGCATTTTTCTCCAGCAACTGTTACCGCACCCGCACCCACCAGCCGGTTTGCGCTAGCCGACGAACCAACCGAGGATTTGAGTCAACCCCGGGTGCATGCGGGTGGCGACGATGATGAGATGCCTGCCGAATTGCTGTCCACGACGGCGATGGTGCGCAAAATGTCGCCGTCCAACCTGGATTCGGATGAAGCCGATGGGCTCGATGCGGACGACCCGATGTTCGACCTGCAAAAGACCACCATCATGGCGGGAGGATTTCAGTCAGTGCCCTCGACCGAGGATGATCCGACCGAACCTTTGATGCCGATGATGGAAGACATTGTGCCCGCGACCTCACGAGCGCGTTAGGCGTGCCCGGCCCGGTCGCAATCAGGTCGCAAGCAGGGCGCAATCAGGGCGCGGGTAGAACCCGTCGGCTGCCGTTGTAGCGGCCAGCCCAGTAACGTTCTGTCATGTTTTCGATTCGCACTTGCCCGCCGGACGACGGAGCATGGACAAAACGCTGGTCGCCCAAATAGATGCCGACATGCGAAAACGGGCGGCGCAGCGTATTGAAGAAGACTAGGTCGCCGGGCAGCAGTTCGCTGCGTTCAATGCTGGTGCCGCGCTGCGAAATTTCCACTGCACTGCGTGGCAGGCGCAGCCCGGCGGCCTCGCGATACACGTGGCCTACCAGTCCGGAACAATCAAATCCGGTTTCAGGTGAGTTACCGCCATACCGGTAGCGAACGCCCAAATGGGCCAGCGCCGAAAACACCAGCACGTCGCGTTGCGATGAAGGCGCATCTTGTCGGTTGATGCCTGGTGACGGGCGCAAGTTGATGCCATCATCGGGTGTGGTAGCCAACGCGCTGGGCGCGGAACTGCGTGTGGTCGGCGGCGGCGAATTTGGATTCGCCTGCCCGCGTGACGGGGCTGGCGGATTGCTCGTTGCGCATCCAGCAAGGAAAACGCAGAAGCTTAAGGCCGCCACAATTTGCCCTCGGCACTTTTGGTGTCTGACCATCCGGAGAAATTCTTGTCTGAGTGTGAATTTCGTTAACATGGGGCTGCAATGTACTCGAAATTCGGGGACTTTCGGCGATAATCTTTTTGAAGCAAGTGCGCCGGGGTGGATTGACCGCCGATTTATTAGTCTTTCCACAAAAGCGGCACGCGACCGATGCCAATTCTGCGCTTAGAGCCCCAGATCGATCAATCAACAATGCCCGGAACTCCCTTGCAGCGTCGTATTAGTTCAGTGTTTGCCAGCTATGAGGCCAGCCGGGCTGGCGTTGGTTCGACGGGTGGCGGTGGCTTTGCTGCGCGCGAAGAAGACCGCACCATCGAAGTGACGCAGTCCAACGCGGCGCAGGCCGTGCTTGCCAACGCCCATCCGCATGAGAGCGGCGACCCCGATGCGACCATGCCGCCGGGCGAGCTGCCGGGCTTGCCGCCTCTGGAGCCGTTGGCGAAACCACGAGTGCTGGTGATCGACGATTCAAGGATTGTTCGGTCCTCAATTACCAAGCACATTCGCGAGAATTTCGACATTCGTGAAGCCACCAACGGCGAAGAAGGCTGGCAAATTTTGGTGGTCGATTCCACCATTCAAGTCGTTATCTCTGACTTGGGCATGCCTAAGCTAGACGGCTACGGCCTGCTCGAACGGATCCGTGCTTCCAAAGTCGCCCGCATCAAGGGCGTGCCGGTCATCATCGTCTCCGGCAGTGACGAAGAGCGCACCAAGGCTTCGGCACTGGGAGCGACCGATTTCATCACCAAGGGCATGACAACGGTTGAGCTGATCTCCCGGCTCGATTCTCTAGTGCGGCTCTCTCAAACGGCGCGGGAGCTCGAAGAAACCCGTAGCCAAGTGGCTGAAGCTGCGACCTCCGATGCCCTCACCGGCTTGGGCACGCTGGCGTTTATCGTCAAGCACGGCGCGATCATGTTTTCGCATGCGCGGCGGCATCATGCCCCGGTTTCGGTATTACGCATCAAACTTGAAAGCTTCGGCGACATCCGTGAACGCACCGGTCAGCAGGTATCCGACCAGATTTTGGTCGCAATCGCGCGGCTGCTCACGGGGCGTATGCGCAAAGAAGACTCGGCCGCCCGGATCGGCGATGAAGAATTTTTGATCGTCGCCCCATCAACCGCCGTGAGCAACGCAGTGGTGTTTGCCAAACGCCTGCTCGAAGAAATCAACGCGGCGAAAATCACCTACCAAAAACAACCGATCAAGCTGACCGCTTCGATCGGCGTGTCGGTGAGCGAATTGGATCGTGCCGAGTCGTTCGCCGATTTACTCACGGTTGCGCTGCGCCGCCTCAATTCTGCAATTGCCGACGGTGGCAGCCGCGTGCTGGCAGAAGACCAGGAAAGTGGCGCACCACTGCAAGCTTCTGCGCCACTCGATATTGAGCGCGCTTTGGCGATGCTCTTGGCTGGGCGTGAAGCTGAGGTCGAGCCGCATGTTGGCCATTTGGCGCGCCGCTTGCTGCCCTTGGTGCGCTTTTGCGACGGGGTCTTTTCGCGCAACGCGCAGGCCATTCCTACCGTGGTGGAGGCGGACCACACGCAGATCCCCGAGCTGCCGACGCTGACGGTTGATCCGTTTGACAAAACTCAGCGGATGTCGGCCCTGCGTGAGGTTCAAGTTAAGCGTGGTGACGAGTGATTGGGTGACGCCTAGGCGAGAGATCCGGCCGACAATCAACAAAAAACCGCCTGAAGAGGCGGTTTTTTTTGGTGCAGGGTGAGCTAGCGACCTAACCACAATTTCTTCAACGAGCCGCACCTCGTGCGATGCGCGCCTTGGCTGCCGCAGCAGTGCGCGCTGCGGTGGAGCGCGCCTTCTTGCGTGACTCCATGCATTCCTGACAGATGCGGGTGGTGCCGTAGTTTCCGGTCAGGAAAAATTTACCTTTCTTATGCCGCTGGCAATACTGGCAAAAGAACTCAAGGATTGGAGGATTGTCTTCAGCAACCATTGGTGGTAAAAGCGCTCTCGAACAAAGACGCTATGATGACGCAAAACCCCAGTATTATCAAGGGGTTCGGTAAAAGATTTCGCGATTGTCCCAATCGCGGATTCAGTGTAGAAAACAATTGCTGCGCCGCAGCAAATTTGCCGCAAGTTGTCGCTAAGCCATGCTAGCCGACCAGTTTGGCGAATCCCATCAGCAGCACGACGAACAAGGCGAGCAGCAAGGCGCGCCAAATCAGCCCGTGAATGCTGGTGAGAGCTCCGACATCAGACTCGCTGCCGCAACCGATCTCGGGGCCCAATTTGATCCCTACCGCCCCAGCGCCCGAGCAAATAATCGGGCCTAAAGTCGGGTCTTCCCGAAATGGCGTGCCGCCTGCCTGCGCGCGCCAGCAAAACACCGCATCTTCAAAATTGCCGACGACCGCAAAGGCGGCCGCGCTCGCGCGACGCGGCAGCCAATCGATCCATGCAAACGCACGATTTGCATACGAGGAAAATTCCGGTACGCGCGGGGCGAGATGGTCGCGCGCGAACAAAGCCACTCGATAGAGCGCAGCGCCGCCGGGCCCGAACACGGCAAACCACAGCAGGACGGCCAGCACATGCCGGTGTGCATCGCGCAAAGCCTCTTGGATCGCCCGCCTGACCAACTCCGGCGCGTCGGGTGCATCTGGCGCAGCCGAAGGGTCTGCGCCTGTGCCAGGCCCTGCGAGCGCTTGCGCGGCAGCAAGGTCGCCTGCTTCGAGCAAACGTTTGATGGTGGAAAAGCGCGCACTCGATTGGCGAAAGCCCATGCACACGTAAAGTACTGCGACGTTAAATCCCAGGCTCGCTACCGCATGCCAGTGGCCCATTAGCCAACCGGCCAGCGCCGTCAATCCTGCGGTCAGCAGGGCAAAAATCCACCAGGCGACCACACCGTGGTGGTGACCACCCGCATTGAGGTGATGTTCAAGGAAATTGCACAGGCCTTGCAACAGGCGAACCGCGAAGTCGCGGTGGACGAAGGGGCGAACCTGCTCAGCGAAGAGGGCAAGCACAAGGCTAAGAAAGCTCATGGCCTGACGATAGCATGGGGTGGCTGTCGTGCTGCGGCTACAATCAGCGCTCCTCGAACTTTTCGCCTCGCCACTGCCCCTCATTCGCATGGACATCACTCCGCCCTACGGCTACGACGAAATCGTTCCGCTGCAAAAAAACTTCCGTGTGTTGCTGCCTGCACAGGGTGCGACACCGATGTTTTGCCGCACGCTCAACGCGATGGCGCTCTCGTACAGCGAATTTACGGTCGCTGCGCGAGACTATCCGGTGGTGTTTGCGACGCTCGACCAAGGCAAATCATTTGCCCCGGTTGCGGTGCTCGGCTTGCAAGACGGGCAAAACCTGTTTGTCAGCGCAGCAGGCGACTGGAGCCACGACAGCTATGTGCCCGCTTTTGTGCGGCGCTACCCGTTTTGTATTTCCAAGCTCTATGTGGATGGCGAGGCCAAGTCTGAAAAAGTGGTCTGCATCGCCAAAGACTACGTCGACGTCGGTGGGATCGCGCTCTACGAGAGCGACGGGCGCGCCACCAAGCAATGGGAGGTGAAGGAGCGCCTGCTACAAGATTACGAGACCGACCTCGATCTGACCGCGCAGATGTGTGCGATTTTTGCCAAGCTGGAACTGCTCGTACCCTTCACCATGCAAGTGATGGAGAACAGCGCCCCCGCACTCGAATTAAAGGGCATGTACCGGATTGACGAGGCGCGGTTTACTGACCTAAAGCCCACCCATCACAAAGCTTTGGTGACCAAGGGCTTGATGGGCAAGGTGTACGCACACTTGCATTCGTTGGAAAACTTTGGCCGCCTCTACAACAAAGCGGTCGCGCTCAGTGCCGCGACCACACTTGCCGCGAAGAGTCGCACCAGTCGAGGTTCTTCAGCCATATCTGCCTGAAGAACAGCCACCAGATTGGTTCTTCATGAACTTGAAGATCCAGCGCGCAGGAAGTGGTAAAAATTGCGCAGCATGGCGGCAGTTGCGCCCCAAATAAAGCGTTCTCCGCCATCGCTCTGGGCGTAGGGCATCGCGTAAAAGTGGCGCAGCTTGCCCATGAATTCACGGGCGCGGCGCTGATGGTGCGCCGGGTTGGTCAGAAATTCCAGCGGCACTTCAAACACATCAGCCACCTCCGCCGGGTTGGGTGACAACTCGAATGGCGGGTGTACCAGCGCCACCACCGGCGTGGCCTTAAAGCGTGAGATGGTGAGGTAAGGTGGCAGCGCGCCCAACACCTCGCAGTGCGTAGCGTGCAAGCCAATTTCTTCCTCCGCCTCGCGCAATGCTGTGTGCGTGAGCGAGGTGTCGGTCGGATCCCTGCGCCCGCCGGGGAAACTGACTTGGCCAGCGTGCGCATTCATCGTGGCATTGCGCTCGGTGAGCAGCACGGTCAAGCCGGACGCGCGTACCACCAGTGGCACGAGCACCGCCGCTTGTCGATAGTCCGAATCAGCGAGCTGCCATTCGTCGTTTTGTCCGTCGCCCAGCATTTCAGGCAGCCACTCGGCATCGCGCGCAAAGCGCGCGCGCAGTTGTTGCGGGGTGAAGCTGGGTAGGGCTACGAGCGCCAAGTCGTCGGCGCTGCGCGGCAATACTTCGATCAGCCGCGCTTGCTCGTTGGAAATGCCGCCGCACGGGACCGTATTTGAAGGCATGAAAGTGTGGGGGAGCAGGCCACCATGAAAAAAGGCGCTCGTGAAACGGAGCGCCTTTTTGCTGATGCAGTCAGTAAGTTAGGCGGCGGCTTTCACCGTCTTTACCGTGCTGCGGGCGCTGAGCTTTTCTTTGATACGCGCCGATTTGCCCGAGCGATTGCGCAGGTAGTAGAGTTTGGCGCGCCGCACGTCACCCTTGCGCTTGACTTCAATCGAAGCGATCAGCGGTGAGTAGAGCTGAAACGTCCGCTCGACACCTTCGCCGGAAGAGACTTTGCGCACGATGAACGAGGAGTTCAGGCCGCGATTGCGCTTGGCAATCACCACGCCTTCAAACGCCTGGACGCGTTTGCGCTCGCCTTCGACTACGTTGACGTTGACTACCACGGTGTCGCCGGGGGCAATGACGGGGTAGTTTTTACCTTCGGTGAGACGCTTGACTTCAGCGGCTTCCAGTTCTTGAATGACTTTATTGGTCATGATGATTCTTTCTTGAGTTGAACGCGACTTGAGTTTGATTCCCGTCGCTTGAAGTTTGGTAGAGCAACGATCAGGTAAAAAGCGCCCCGAGAGTTGATGCCAACGATTTTTTTAGCAGCGAGCTACAGTTGTGAACTACGTTTGCTTCAACTGACCCAAGCGCTGCACTTCGGCCAGCCATTTCTGTTCGTCCTTCGTCAGTGTTCTGCCGAGCACTGTGCCCTCCAACAAGTCAGACCGCTTGGCCACTGTCGCCTTGAAAGCCACTTCAAGCCGCCATTTTTCAATCTGCGCGTGATGCCCGGACAGCAAAACCGCTGGCACTGGCACGCTTTGCCACACTTCGGGCCGGGTGTAGTGCGGGCTATCTAGCAAGCCTGCGCGCCCAGCGGCAAATGAATCTTGCACCACCGAATCGCCATCACCCAACACACCCGGTAATTGCCGCACAATCGCATCAAGCAACACCATCGCGCCCAACTCGCCGCCAGACAACACGTAGTCGCCGATGCTCAACTCTTCATCAATCCGCGCATCCAGCAAGCGCTGATCGACTCCTTCGTAGCGCCCGCATAACAGTGTTAGGCCGGGCGCTCGCTGCAACTGTATCACCTTCGCGTGGGTGAGCCGCTTGCCTTGCGGCGAGAGGTACACCACCCGGCTTGCGACTCCCGCGACCTGCGCCGCCGCCTTAGCAGCATCAAGCGCCAGCGCCAGAGGTTCCGCCATCATCACCATTCCAGGGCCGCCACCATAAGGCCGGTCGTCGATGGTCCGGTAGGCGTTGGCCGCGAAATCGCGCGGGTTCCAGCAGTGCAACTGATAAATCTGTCGTTCCAGCGCCCGGGCAGTAATTCCGGATCGCGTGACCGCTTCAAACATTTCGGGGAACAAGGTCACAATGTCAAAACGCACTTGGTGACCTAGATCCTTTCGTTCTTAGTCGTCTTCCGCCCAGACCCAATCGACACGGATGGTTTTGTCTTTGACCACAACCTCGTCGATGTAGCTCGCCACAAACGGGATCAGCAAATTCTTTTTCTCGGCGCGCTTGACTTCAAGCACCTGATGCGGCCCCAAGTCTTGCAGGGTATCGACGACCCCGAGCGTTTCACCAGCGCGATTAACCACCGCCATGCCGATCAAGTCACTCCAGTAGTACTCGTTCTCGTCAGGCGCATCAAACTCGCTACGGGAGACCGCCACCTGCGTGCCGCGCAAGGCTACTGCACCATTACGCTCCACCACCCCGGCGAAGCGGGCAATCACTGAGCCACTATGCTCGCCCGATTCTTCAATCTGTGCTTTGCGCCAGCCTTGCTCGCCGATTTGCAACCACCAGTCGTCGTAATCGAGCAGTGCCAGCGTGTCGGTCGAGTAGCTGTGAATCCGCACCCAACCTTGCAAACCGTAAGCTTCTTTGATGTGCCCCAGCAGCACCAAATCAGCGGGTGCTGCTGCTGGCATCACGAAACTTAGGCGGCGACGCCTGCCGAGGCTGCTACTGCGCCGTGCTTCTTGGCGAATGCTTTGACCAAACGCTCAACCGTTGGCGACACTTGTGCGCCAACACCGCGCCAGTAAGCCAGGCGGCCCATGTCAAAACGCAGGCCTTCTTCGTTAGCCGAGGCGATTGGGTTGTAGAAACCCACGCGCTCAAGAAAACGACCATCGCGCGGATCGCGTGAATTGGCGGCAACTACGTTGTAAAACGGGCGGCTTTTGGCGCCACCACGGGCTAAGCGAATCGTAACCATCTGGTTGTGCTTTTAAAAAGTAAGAATGAAAGAGAGCCTGAACGGCGAATACAAAGGTAAAGAACAGAAAAAAGACGAATAGAAAATTAGAACAGCCCACTACTATAGCAAAAAAACCCAATAAAAACAAGGCAAAAGCGCTAAAAGCGCGGGCTTTTAGCGCGGTTTTTTGCTCAGATGGCATCTGGCGCGCGTGACCACGCGCCCCAGGCACGGCTAAACGTGCGAATTGATAAACGCCGTGAGTTGCGACTTGCTCATCGCGCCCACTTTGGTGGCAATCGGCTGACCATCTTTGAACAGCATCAGCGTTGGGATGCCGCGAACGTTGTGCTTGGCCGGGATTTCCTGATTGGCATCCACGTCCATTTTGGTGATTTTGAGTTTTCCGGCGTACTCTTTCGCCGTTTCTTCCAGTACCGGTGCGATCATTTTGCACGGGCCACACCACTCGGCCCAGTAGTCCACCAAGACCGGCATCGTGGCTTTGAGGACGTCAGCGTCAAAGCTGGCATCGGTGACGTGGGTGATATTGGCGCTCATAATTTTTCCTGTGAAATTGCAGCCTGTGCGGCTTGCTAATCGAATTTCGTAATCGTAGCAAAGTTTTTCTCGCTGCGATTTTGCTTGGCTATGACACATGGCGGCTCTGGTCCCAAAATCAAGGCTTGGGTTTGGACTTGGTCGTATCGCCAAATGATACGTTCACCGAGAAAACTTGGTTTGTCGTAGCTTTCAGCGTAAAACCCGGTCGAATCAACAGGCTCACGGGTGCGCTAAGCTCAAGCTATGAAAAGACGCGATTTTTTGAACACACTCGGCGGTGCTGCTGGCCTGGCGTTGAGTGCCAGCGCCGTGGCGCAAACCTCCCCCAACACGGAGATTAAGCCGCCGCTGATCTCGGAGCAGGGCTTCTTCAACCCCTGCCATGCGGTGCTGCCGCCCGCATTGGCCAACCATGAATTGATCCGCGCGGCGTGGGAAGGCTTGGATTCATCGCTGTGCTGGGACGCTCACGCCCACGTGGTGGGCACGGGCGACTCCAATTCCGGCGTGGTGGTCAACCCGGCGATGTACTCGGTGTTCAATGCGCGCCAATTCGTGCAGCGCATCTTTTTCATGAATGCGGGCTGCGTCAACGACAGCCCCGGCAAGCTCGACCAAAGCTACGTCGACCGGATGCGCAATTTGCTCGACAGCATGCCGCTGCGCCAAGGCAACATCGTTCGCCCGCACGCTGGCGCCAAGCTGTTGCTGTTCGCCTTCGACTACCACGTGCGGGCTGACGGCAGCGAGCACCTCGAAGAATCAGCCTTCTACGTGCCCAATAGCTACGCGGCGAAGATCGCGGCCTTGCACCCCGAATACTTTGAGTGGGCCGCCTCGATTCATCCTTACCGCAAAGACTGTGTCGAGCGGCTCGAACAAGCGGTTGTAACCGGCGCCCGCGCCGTGAAGTGGCTACCCGCCGCGATGGGCATGGACCCCGGCAGCCCGCGCTGTGACAAGTTTTATGAAGCGCTCAAACGCTTGAACATTCCGCTGATTACCCACGCCGGACTGGAACGCGCCGTTCATGGAGCTGACAAGCAGCACTACGGCAACCCCCTACGACTGCGCCGCCCGCTCGACCACGGGGTGCGCGTGGTGGTGGCGCACTGTGCCTCGATGGGCGACGAGCGTGACACCGACAAGGGCGCGGATTCAACCGCCACGCTGCCCTGCTTCGACCTTTTCTCGCGCTTGATGGAAGACCCGAAATACGGGGCGAATCTGTACGGCGACATTTCCGCGATGACGCAAATCAACCGCGCCGGGCGGCCGCTGAAAGCGGTGATCGAGCGCAGCCACTGGCATGCGCGATTGCTGTACGGCTCGGACTATCCGCTGCCTGGGGTGATGCCGCTCTATTCGGTCGACTTTCTGGTGCGTGCGGGCTATCTCGATGCCGCCACCGGCGCGGTGCTCACCGAGGTGCGCAAGTTCAACCCGCTGCTTTTTTCGTTTGTCTTGGCGCGCAGTTTGAAGGTGGCGGGAAAGCCGCTTGCGGCATCGGTCTTTATGACCAAGCCATTTTTTTCGCGACGCTAGCGTAGTGTTGCATGCTGTTTGCGGCTCATAAAAATGATGGATTTTTTCCCGAATCTAGGCGCACAGCGCAGGCATGCCCATAGGCATGACGAGCATTTGCAACGACGAGTCGGGGAAAAAGACGCATTTTTAAGTCGCAAACAGCGTGCAACACTGCGCTACAGTTCTTGGGTACTGCTGCCCGAAGACGTGCGCCAGTCAAGCGTCTTGCGAGGCAGTGCTTGAAGACGCTCTCTGGATAAGCTTCTTCGGGTGACCTGCCGTCGGATCGGCGGCTACGATACAAGGTCGCTTGCGCAGCGCCGCTTCAAAGCGGCCGACGCCCGCTAATGACTCTGAGCAACACCACGACGATGGCGATCACGAGAAGAACATGGATGAAACCGCCAATCGTGTAGGAACTGACCAAGCCTAGAAGCCACAGAATGACAAGAACAAGAGCAATCGTATAAAGCATGTCAACCAGCCTTTCTGCCGCCCGTGAGCGGTAAATCCGCAGCGCCGCACACCGGCCTCAAGCGACCGGCGCGCCACGCTTTGGCACCACGCTAAGGGTTACTTTTTGTCCTTGCCGACCTGATTGCCGATGATGCCGCCAACCGCCGCGCCACCGACGGTTCCCACCGCGCTACCACCCGTAATGACCGCGCCTGCTGCGGCTCCGACTCCGGCGCCAATCGCCGTGTTTTTGTCTTGCGTCGTCATCCCGCTGCAAGCGCCCAAGCCGAGCAGCATCGCTGCTGAGAATACGGTTGAGGCAAATCTTGGTAAGGTTTTCATCACAATACCTCTTTGAATGAGATCCACTGCAAAATTGCTGATTGCCCGCCTGTGACAGCGATTACGACTGGCCAAAACGCGCTTTGGCATCCTTGACACAAACTGCTTTGGCATCACCGGCAAACGCGTCGCATTTTTCCTTGGCAACGGCGTAGTCGGCATCGCGCTTGTCCGATGCGGCATCCTTGCGGGCTGCGACCCCTTGCACGGTCGCCTTGTTGTAGGCGTTGGCAGAAGTCTCGGAAGCCTTGCTATTCGCGTTTGCCGAGGTCATCAACGCCTTCGCATCGGCCTTGGCGGTGACCGCAGCAGCCTTAGCTTCCTTCACGCAGATATCCTTGACGTTGCCTGACCTGTCATCACAGATTTGCCGGGCAGTTGAATAGGCGGCATTCGCCTTGGCGACGCTGACCTTGTAGGTGGCGCGTTCCGAGGGTTTGTTTTTGGCTACCAGTTCTGCCAGCGCGATCTGCTCAACGCCTCGCGCTTTTGACCGGCAAATGTCTCTTGCGTTACTGGAAACCGGCCCACACGCAGCCTTGGCAGATTTGAATTGCGCCGCAATTCCAACCTTGGCGGACTGGTACTCGTCTTTCGACATGGTTTGGGCAACCGCACTAACACTGAAAGCCAGGCTGACCGCGATTGCCAGCGCATTGATATTGAGTTTATTCACAATCGTTCCTTCACATGGCTGACTCAGCGGACACCGCGCGCGCAGGAACAAGCCCCCGGTCGCGGTGCCCTGGTTTGATGCCGCCTACTTTGGGTGGTCGGTATCCTTCATCAGTTTTTGCCAGCTACTGATCTGCGTCTCGGTCTCGTCTTTGGTCACGCCATAGGCCTCTTGGATCTTGCCGGCGAGGATGTCGCGCTTGCCAGCTATCACGTCGAGTTGATCGTCGGTGAGCTTGCCCCACTGCTCCTTGACGTTGCCCTTAAATTGCATCCAATTTCCTTCAATTCGGTCCCAGTTCATTTGTGTATCCTTTACGTTGATAAGACTTGAGTGTTCCACGCATGTCTTGATCGCCATGCAGGAGTCACCAGCTTAGGTCGCGCCTGCAGTGGTGTCTGTCTGCCAGCGCACGCAGCGCTTGCGTGACCCCATGGCTAACTGGAAGCGTCGCTCGGTGCGCTGCCGCACCGTCCACGCAGGATGATTGATCTACGCTGCGGCTCAGACCATGAATCCGGCACCACTTGAACCCGCAGTGAGCGCTCAGTGGCGCAGCGGAGGGATCGAAGTGAGTCTGTACGCCTTGCACTTATTGGTCGTTGCATAAATAGTGACAAAAACATGCCTCTGGCGAAGCTGTCATGTTTTTGGGAATTCTCGATAGGTTTTGGCAAGCCATTCGAAACCGTAGCATCACAGTGGTCTGCGCAGGCCGCCAAATTTTCTTTTCCGAGGCGGTGCGCAAGATGTCAGGCAGCCAGCAATTTACAAATTCCCGTTCACAGTACTGTCCACGAAAGGCAACCATGAATCCCATAAAACTCATTGGAATTATCCTGATCGCTGCCGGTTGTTTGGGCTTCATTTACGGCGGCTTTAGCTACACGAGAGAAACCACTGGCTTAAAGCTTGGCCCGATCGAGATCAAGATTCAGGAAAAGGAAACCGTCAACATCCCATTGCTCGTCAGTGCCGGGGCACTTGTCATCGGCGTATTCCTGCTCGCAATCGGGCGCAAATGATGTCTTGCGTGACCGGTGATGGCTGGCCCGGCATCGCATAGCGTCGAAAAATTCTGCGGCAGGCGTGCGACAGCGTACATACGCGCCTGAATTTTTGCCCTAGCCTTGCCTGAGACCCGGTTTGACCAAGTGCCTAACAAGGCTTACGGGCAACCGGTCATTTTTGATTTCCACTCAGGAGAACCCAATGGAAGCTGTTACGCGAACCAATCCGCCCTACACAAATGGTGGCGATGTCTCTGGCACAACGTTGACCAAGGCTGCAGCCGGGGTCCACGGCGCAGTCGACAAAATGGCGCTGGTCGCCGACGACACCGTGCGCAACATCAAACCCGCGATAGATCATGTCGCTCTGATGGCGCATCAGGCAGTGAACAAAATCGCTAGTGCCGCAGGTCCGGGTGCAGACTGGGTGCGGGGCAAGAGTGACAGCCTTGCAGCCACGCAACGCAAGGTCGCAGCAGATGCTGGCCAGTACGTCGTCGCACATCCGCTCAAAGCCATTGGCATCGCCCTCGTGGCGGGCTTTCTCCTCAGCAGCTTCTTTCGCATCGCCCGCTAACGCACCTCTTGGTCGGTTGAGCAACGCTCACCCGCTCTTCGTCAACCAGTCTCCCAAAGGAACTCACCATGACCATCCTCCGGGTTTTGTTACCCAATCGCTTTCTGGCAGCCACCGCTGCCTTGCTATTGTCGTCGGCAGTGCTGGCGGCGGGCACTTCTGCGCTCGCCGATGCCCAGGTGCGCTATCGCCAAGACCTCATTGACTGCAACACCGGCCAGACATCCCAAGAGCGCAGCACTTGCCGTCAGGAAGCGCGGCGCACGCTCTCTGAAGCCCGCAGTGCCGACCTGAGCGATCAACGCTGGCAAGAGCAGCAAACGGCGCTACAGCGCTGCCGTTCGCTCACCGGTATCGAACGCAGCGATTGCGAGGCGCGCCTACGCCCGCAAGCTGCTGTCAACAACGCCGTTGTCATTCCTGAGCGGGCTTCTGTCAACGCCGCAGCGCGCTACCGCCGGGAAATGGTGGCGTGCGACAAAGCGCCATTCGCCGAGGATCGCGCCGCGTGCCGTCAGGACGCCAAGGTTGGATATGCCGAAGCGTTGCGCGGCGGCTTGAATGATGTGCCAGGGCAGTATCGGCAAAATCAGCTTGACCGGTGCAATGCGCTCAGTGGCAGTGACCGCGGCGATTGCGCGGCCCGCATGCGCGGTGCCGGCTCTGTCGATGGCACCGTCTCCGGCGGTGGCATCTTGCGCGAAACCATCACGATTGTTCCTGCAAAATAATCAAGATCGAAGCGGATGCTGCCCTGCGGCATCCGCTCTTCCAGCGATGGCTATTGCGCGGCCCGGTTGAGCGTCTCGGCTTGCCTCAGGCGCGAAGAAACTTCCCCCAACGATCGCCGCCGCCGGTCAGCATGCCGCAGCGGGTTTCATGCTGGCGACTTCCTGGCGGCGCGGCCTGCTGCGGATTGCGCAAACAACAGGGCGGCATCCAGTGTTTTCATGAACGCAACCACATTGATCGGCTTGGTCAGGTAGTCGAAAAATCCACCCTCCAGACCTTTCTCAATATCGCTGGGCATCGCACTTGCCGTGAGCGCGATGATGGGTATATGCGCGGTGGCCGGGTCGGCGTGCAGCAGCTTCATCGCCTTGGTCCCGCGGATTCCGGGCAGATTGATGTCCATCAGGATGACATCCGGCTGCGCATGGCGCGCTACCTTGATACCAAGATCACCGTTCACGGCACTGAGCAATCGCAGGTCCGGGCGGCGCGCGATCAGATCCTCGACTAGCATCAAGTTTGCCGGGTTGTCCTCCACGTAGAGCAGCGTGCGCACCGGGGCGGTTGCTGATAGCGGCACAAGAACCGGCTTTCCCGCAACTGGTGTCGCCTCTGTCGCAATCACCGTGGGCCGCGGTTCGCTCGTTAGACCGAGTTCAATCCAGAATACGCTGCCCTCTCCCACGCTACTGGTCACGCCAATGCTGCCGCCGGTCAATTCAATCAGCCGCTTGCACACCACCAAACCGATGCCCGTCCCTTCTTCCGTGCCCGCTTCCTTGCCCAAGCGGTTGAACGGCTGGAACAGTTGCAGTTGCTGCTCCTCGCTCAAACCCTCACCGGTGTCCCGGACATTGATGCGAATCCGTTCCGGAGCGCTTGTCGCGCAATCCACGCGCACGGTTCCGCCTGCCCGGTTGTACTTGATCGCGTTGGACAGCAGATTGATCAGAATCTGCTTCAAGCGGATCCGGTCGGTCCGGACAAAGCACGGGAGCTCGAAGTGCGGAAAGGCCATGGCAATCCCGCGCTGCTGTGCCTGCGGTTCGATCAGCGCGCGACTTTCGAGCATCACCTCCGCCAGTGAAACCGATTCGATCGACAAGGCCAACTTTCCCGACTCGATCAAGGCGAGATCAAGAATTTCGTTAATCAACTCCAGCAGATACCAGCCGGCCTGGAGAATCTGCCCGGTGCTGCGCATTTGCGCCGGGCTTGGCGGTGGCGAACTCGATTGCATGAGTTGGGCGAAGCCGAGAATGGCATTGAGCGGCGTGCGCAACTCATGACTCATGCTCGACAGAAAATCTGATTTCGCCAGGTTGGCTTTTTCTGCTGCCGCCTTGGCACTTTCCAACTCTGCATTTTTGTCTTGCAACACCTGGTCCAGGCGCTTGCGCTCTGTAATGTCCCGCGCACCTGCAAAGACACCTTGCAAAGTGCGGTCGCGATCGTAGAAGGTGGTAGCGTTGTAGGAGACGACGGTTTCCTTGCCGTCCCTGGCGCGTGCCGTCAGTTCATAGTTAGTGAGTTTCTTTTCGCGCAGCACCAGCTTGACACCGGCCTCAGCCCGCTCCGGATCGGTAAAGTAACTCTTGAACGGCGCGCCGATTAACTCGTCGCGCGTGCAACCGGTGAGCGCCTCCATCTGCTTGTTGACATCGGTGATGATCCCCGACGGATCAGTGGTCATCAACGCATCAATGTTCGATTCGATCAGCGAGCGCGTGTAGAACTGCTGGTCGCGCAGGCGTTGATCGAGCTTTTTCTGTTCTTCTTCGACTTGCTTGCGGGCAGTATTGTCAGTCCCGATTAACAGATAGCCGATGATTGTGTTTTGGGCATCGCGCAAGGCCGTGACCGACACCACGGCGGGGAAGCGGCTGCCGTCTTTGCGAATGTAGGTCAATTCAGTAGCGTCCGGTTAACGGATAGGATATTGCAAGGAGAACCAATACTGTCGCGGGTTTTGAGGCGAAATAAGTTGGTGCCGATTTGAAAATGAAATCTCGTTTTCCCGGTAGCTTCCAAGGTTTACAGACTTTGGAGG
>JANLTH010000066.1:0-4614 GCA_031362865.1 Burkholderiales bacterium
CATCGACCCGGCCCTGACAGAGGACACCAGCATCGCGCAGGCGGTGGAATTGGTCGAGACTGCCGCCTACACCGAGGCGCAATTGGCGGCGTATCACAAAGCGCTGGATGTCGCGCGGATCGAGACCAGTGCGCTAGGGGACGCGCGCGCCGAGGGCGAGGCGATTGGCGAAGCGAGAGGCGAAGCGATTGGCGAAGCGAGAGGCAAAGCAGAAGGCAAAGCAGAAGGTGATCTCACCGCAAGGTTAAGCGTCGCCGCCGCGATGCGGGTGGACGGCTTGAGCGTCGAGAAGGTTGCTGCATTGACCGGGTTAACGTTTGAGCAGGTGCGCGCCTTGTAAGGCGCAGCATATTTGGATTAGGTCTATCGCCAAGACCCGCCCCCAAATTGCTTCTTCAAGCATAGCCGTTGAAGAAGCATAACCACCGCACCTCTTCCGGCATGCCGCGCCGAGAAGCCCGTCGGTAGAGCGTCTCCATCGCCAAGGCGACCAAGTGCGCCCCGCTACGCGGCGCGAAACGCCTTAGCTCCACCGCCGCTACCTACTCGGCCCTGCATGGCCTCACCGTTCGGGTGGCGCAATGCCGTGCTTTGCGAAACCCCACCCTCACCACCACCAGCCAGTACGACGCGAATGGCTATTTGATCGGCATCGCCAGCAACAACGACGATGATCTGCCACGCAGCTTCGCCAACGACGCCAATGGCATCGTCCTGAGTGAATCAAAGGGGTCAGGGTAAATATGTCTGAAGACCAGCCACCAAAGCCATTCTCCAAGACTTAACTCTCGAAGACCCGCCCCAGTAGCGCCTCTCGGCAAGCGAATTATTGGGGTCAGGCACGACATAGCTGAAAGCAGGAAGACTCGCTCCTAGGGCCGGTCACGAAGAACACTGCTTGGGGAATCGCGCCCGCAGCGAACCTAAACGTTAACGAAAATCAAAGGGGTCAGGGTAAATATGTCTGAAGACCAGTCACCAAAGCCATTCTCCAAGACTTAACTCTCGAAGACCAGCCCCAGTAGTGCCTCTCGGCAAGCATCATCCAAGAACCCCATCCAGCGCGCCTCTTCAGAAATATAGGGGTCATCGACACTGGCAGGGCGCACGGTTAGCCCCCGGCGCGGCCTATGCGCTTATGCAAATCTCATCGCCGCATCCAGCGCTTCATGCTCGAACGCCGCCGCAAAATCCGCAAGTGTGCCAACCCCTAGCCCCACGTCTCTGCTCGTTGCCACGGTGCGCCAGCGGTTAACCGCACCGACCACTTCCGTGACTACCTCGCGGGCGGCGACATCATTCAGGCCAAAGTAGCTGGCGTGCGCCAACAGGGCATCAACCGAGGTAACCGGCCCTTCCGCTTCTGTGAGCCAGGTTTTTGATTCCCGATCTTTATCGGGGAAAGGATTCAAGTCAAACGCAGGAGCGAGCCGCCATTGCCCTCGCCCGGCATAGAGAAAGCCCAGGTTTTGCAGATGGTCGTCCACATTGGTAATGAGCAGATTGAAGAGCATGCGCCGCCACAATTGCGCGCAATCGCGTATCGGATCGGCGCAGGTGGCGCGGATTGCATCGGCAATTTCGGTGTACGCACGTTCCTCATCGCGCCGCGCCTGTAGCATCGACGCTGCTGAAAGATAAGGGGTGCGCGCACCGTCAACAGTGCGGTCGAAACGCTGAACAACAGCAACCGCGCTGCCTTCGATTTCCAGTACCCGCCCTTGTGCTGCATCGATTCCGGCCATTGCCGCCAAGCGCAAGGCCAGTACCTCGCCGCGCGTGACGCTGCGTGCGTCCGCGACGCTGGGAAACTTGGCCAGAGCGAGTCGTCCTGCCTCATCGAGCAGGGTGCATTTGGGGCGCATGCCGCCCAGTGAAGTGCCTTTGCCTTGCAAGTACTTCAGGTCCTCTGCGGTGTCTTCACCCAGCTCTACAGCGCGGCTGGCCGCGAGCATGCGGGGCAATTCGAGCAAAGGTGGCGTACGCCGCTGCGGTTGGCCCACGGCAGCGTCAGGGTCGAGCAAACGCAACGCTCCGACCCGGGAGAAATCATCGACAGCCAGCAGGTAATCCATCTCGGTAAGTGCCTGCGCGCTTGACGGTGTCTTGCTTGACTCTGAATACGGTGATTGCGCTTTGCGCTGCCTGGCGTGCGCGCGGGCGATCACGCGTCGCCCCCAGGCATCGGGCGCGGTGTCGGCAAACGCCCCCGCGAACACGGAGTCCGCCTCACTCACAGCGCGATGCGCCTGATACCCGGCTACCAGTGGCAAATCAGGCGAGACCGTGAAACGGTCGGCATCGGAGAGCCAGCTTGGCAGATAGACGAATGCCGAGTGCAGGCGGCGCCCGTGTTTGGTAAAGGTCAGATGCCCGACCGGGGTGTTCGATTTCCCGATGCTGACCTCGCAATCGCGGCTGGATTGCGCCGGCGTTTTCATAGCGCGTAGTCCTTAGGTCCCGCGCGTGGTTGGCGAATCCGCTTGGGCAGGCGCTCGTCCATCAGGTTCAGCCCCACGTCGTCCACCGCCGTATCGAGCAACTGCGCCAGTCGATCAATCTCCCCCAACACAAACAGGGTACGTGCCACGAAGTGCAGCGGCACACGCATGTCGCCCGCTTCGAGGCGCTTGATCGTGGAAATTGACGCGCCGGTGCGCTCTGCGAGCGATTGCTGCGAGATCATGCGCCTGCGCCGGGCGAGGGCGAGATCGCCGCCCAGCTTGGCAATAGCTCTGACAACTGGGAGTGGCGGAGGGATTTTTACCATATAAAGTATCCGTTAGAAGCTAATTAAACCATAAATAGCTTTTTTCGGATACATTAATAGTAACGCTGGTCGCTTCAATTTGCGCAAACGGCCTCACTACTGCATGAAAACCCGTCAGCCCCAAATTGGCGTCGACGTCGGGGGGTTGAACAACGTGGGCGTGGCTTGCAGCGTAAGCGGTGGCGGTGCAAATCTTGCAGCCGGTGAAGCGGTGTGGGCCGCGCTCCCCACCCTGGCACCTCCCTCGATTTTTTAAACGCCATGTACACCCGCACCTTGACCCGTTTTGCCTTGGGCTACCCCAGCGCGCGCCATGGACGCGTCTTGTTCCGTTCAGCTAAAGTTCGTAGACTTCGGTTAAGCGTAGCCGCCTGAAGCGCGTGCCTCCGTGGCTCCTGCTATCCAATCCAACGTGCCAAATCATCATGAAAAAAACTCCATTTCTGTTCGCTTGCGTGTTCTCGGTGATGGCGTTTGCGGTCAGCCCGTGCCACGCTCAGGCGGTGGCCGCAGCGCGCGAGACGATCCTTCCTGCGTTTGCCTATCCGATTGCAAATGTGCCGGGCAAGACCCTGACCGCCTTGATCGTCAGTTATGCGCCGGGCGCGAAGACACCGGCGCATCGCCATGGTCAGTCGTTCGTTGTAGGCTATGTTCTCGAAGGCGCGATTCGCAGCAAGCTGGACAACGGCGAAGAAAGGGTCTACCGCGCGGGCGAGAGCTGGACTGAAAAGCCAGGGGCACACCACTCCGTTAGCGAGAACGCCAGTGCAACTGAACCTGCCAAGCTGATGGCGTTTCTCGTGGCCAAGACCAACGCGAAAGACCTGTTTACGTTGGACGGCAGCAAGGGTAAGAAGTGAGTCGCGCGTCAACCGCACTGCGCGTGGGTACAGGCTACCCTCGCTCAACCATTCCACCTGCTATCGCTCTGAAGCACAAAACGCTGAGTTCCGTGTGGATCCTGCTTGTCAAACCTTTGGCCCCCGAAAACTGAAGTCCCTTGTCGCTCGCAACCCAGAAAAATGCCATGTCCAAGCTTCGTGTAGAGAGTTTCACCATCTCGCTGGATGGTTTCGGTGCCGGCCCTGACCAAGACTTGAAAAATCCACTTGGCGTGGGCGGCACCTCGCTGCATGGCTGGGCGATCTCGACTCGAACGTTTCAGAAACAACTGTTTGGCAGCGACGGCGGAGCAACTGGCATCGACGACGATTTTGCGGCAAGAGGTTTTCACAACATGGGTGCCTGGATTCTGGGGCGGAACATGTTCGGGCCGATTCGCGGGCCTTGGCCTGATGACAGTTGGCACGGTTGGTGGGGCGAGAATCCGGTGTATCACGTCCCCGTATTCGTGCTCACGAACTACGCGCGCCCGCCGCTTGTGATGGAGGGCGGAACCACCTTTCACTTCGTCACTGAGGGTGCCACCGTCGCTCTGGCGCGCGCCCGTGAAGCGGCTGGGGCCAAGGATGTGCGACTCGGCGGCGGGGTCAACCTGATCCAGCAGTATCTTCGCCTGCGCCTGATTGACGAAATGCACATTGCGATCGCGCCGGTCCTGCTTGGTGCCGGTGAGAGACTGTTCGAGGGAGTCAATCTGCCCGCTCTAGGAGCCTGTCGGACTTAAGGGATCGAGCCAAAATTGTCGAAAATTGCGTAGCGTTTGGTGATGCTTTCTAGCCAATAGTTGTTCTATTGGCGACGGAAGTAGCGCCTAACGCTATCAATTTTTCGGCGATTTGGGCCGATTCGCTAAAGTCCGACAGGCTCCTAGGGTACGCATGCACCAGGCACGAAGCCACTGCGCAGGCGACGCATCTGGTGCTATCGCGGCAGTGAAA
>JANLTH010000084.1:0-10954 GCA_031362865.1 Burkholderiales bacterium
CGCCGTTGGCAGCCATCGCTTTTTCAACCGCTGCTTTCAAGCCGAAGAGTGCTTGCGCCATGCGGTACGGGGCTTGCACGGGATAGACGTTGTAGGTTTTCTCATACAAGCCATACCACCAGTCATTGAGCGGCGATTTAGGAGCCATTTGGCCGTAAGCCCCGCGCGCGCCGAGAATCACGCCATTGGGTACTTTTTCGCCCAAGCCTGGCAGCACGTGGTCACCTGCTGAAAGCAGCAGGGTTTGCTTTTGAAACGTATTGCGTGGCGCGGCTTGCAAAATAAATGCTTGCAAGTCACCGCCCCACAGGCTCGAATGCACGATGTCGGCGGGCTTGGCAACCAAGGCCGAAATTTCCGTGCCGTATTGGCCCGCACCAAACTTTGGTAACAAGTCCACACCCGGCTTCGCGTCTTTGTAGAGGTGACTCATCGCCGCCACAAAGTCTTTGCGCGAATCTTGCCCCCAAGCGTAGTCTTGGTGAATCATGTTGTAGGTATCGACCTTCAGGTTGCGCTGTTTGATGTAGCGCGCCAGCGAAATGTTGTCCATCGCCGCATGCGAGGCGGTGCGAAACACATAGCTGTATTTGCCTTCTTCAAAAATGCGCGGCGTGCCACAGTCGTAAAGAATCAAGAATTTCTTCATCTCTTCAGCCACCGGCGCTACCGCCAGGCAGTCTCCCGAGCCGACATAGCCGACGATGGCATCGACTTTGTCGCGGTCGTACAAATTGCGCATCTCTTGCACCTGCTTGGTGGCACCGCCGTTTTCATCAACATAGACCGGCTCAATCTTCATGCCACCAAAGCCGGGCTTGTTGTAGGGCGCGGGCGCTTGGCCTTTGTTCATCGCGTCGATCAGCACTTTGGCACCATTCACCGCCGGAATGCCAAAACTCTCAGCCGCTTGGCCAGACAAAAAGCTGACGATGCCCACTTTAAAACTCTCTTGCGCGTGCGCCCCGAAAGCGGCGCCGAGTGTGGTCAGCGTGGCCAGTGTGGAAAGCGCCAACTTAGCTGGGCGAAACAGCGGTTTTTTCAGACTTGGTACACGATGCATGGTGGTCTCCTGGAAGATAAAATGGGCTTGATGCGGACTTATTCTCAATCGGGTCCGTGGGGTGGATCGGTCACACGGGGTGCGGCTGCTCCAACGGTACGTCCATGGCAATGCCAGCCACCGCATAGCCACGTTCAAAATCGATCAAATGCTTGCGCAGCCACAGCTCGGCGGTATCGGCATCGCGCGCGGCAATCGCAGCGGCAATGCGCCGATGCGCTTCGAGATTGCGCATTTCCGCCTGCGGCAGGCTTGAAAACAGTTGCGCCAGCGCGGGGCGGTACATCAAGCTGATCGGCTCGCGCGCCAATTGCAATGCGCGATTGTGCGTGGCCAAACCGATCAGCGCATGGAAGGCGACATCGAGCTCGGCTTGGCGTGCCATGTCGCGCGGCTTGGCACGCGCTTGGTTCGCCGACTCCCAACTTGTGAAGTCTTCGCTCGCTGCGGCGATGTTGGCATTGATCTGCGCCACATCGTGCGAGGTCGCGTTCGCTGCCGCCATGCGCGCCGCCTGCGGCTCAATCACCATCGCCAATTGCCACAGCTCGCGAAACGTGACCTGCTGCAAAATCAGTGCGCGCGCCGCGCGCGGGGCCAGGTCAAAGATGCCCGGAATGGTGACAAACAAGCGCCGCCCGGCGCGCCTTTCGAGCAAGCCTTCCTGCTCCAATTGCCGGATCGCCTCGCGCACGGTAGACCGGTTCACACCAAACTGTTCAGCCAAATCCTGCTCAGCTGGCAAGGGCGCCCCTTCGGCCAGCACGCCACTCAAGATCGACTGCTCAATCGTGGACGAAACCGCTTTGTACGCCGGTGGCCGCGCGAGGCGCTGAAACACCGGCGGCGCACGCTCGGCACGCTCGGCACGCTCAGAACGCTCAGCCCGCTCCGCGTGGCCAGTTTGGTGCAGGGCGACTGTGGGCGAGGCGAGGGTAGGATTGAGCGCAACCATCAAATGAGTTTGCCGGAATTTCGTTTGTCCGACAAACCTACAATTGGACAAATTCAATAATTCTTGATGTATGTCAATAATAAGTCGGCAATGTTAATTGACACCCGCGCACCCGCCCTCTAAATTTGCCTAGCGTCAAGAATTTGCGTGGATCAGTCGAGTGAATTTCACTTTTTCAAAGGGAAGATGATGATGAAAAGAACATTCAAAACGTTGGGCATGGGCTTAGTCGCTGCATTTGGACTTTCGATGGGCGCGGCCTATGCGCAGCCTGACTGGGCGAAAAACCCAGATTGGTGCAAGTCGAAATACGGCCCAAACGACGAGCTGGGCGCTTTTAATCTGCTCACCCCGGCACTGGCTGCCGAAGCCGCCAAACTGGTCAAAACCGGCAAAACCTATCAACTCGGAGAAGAAACCAACTCCAAAACCCCGGCCTTCGGCACGCGCACTTTCTCACTGCTGATTCAACAGCCCGGCCAGGCGCACGGCGGCAGCTTGGGGCCCACCAAAACCACCTACAACGACGACATCATCATGGGCTACATCGCCGTCGGCTCGCAGCTAGACGGTTTGGGCCACATCGGCGTAGATGGGGTTTACTACAACTGCAACAAGGCCGCCGACTTCGCACAGCCCGATGGCTTGAAGAAATTGGGCGTTGAAAAACTCCCCCCGATCGTCACCCGAGGCGTGCTGCTCGACATGACGGTGCAGTTCAACCAAAACCCGGTCAAAGAAGGCACGGCTTTCAATAAAAAGGAAATTGACGAAGCCGCTGCGCGCCAAGGTGTTGCGATCAAAAAAGGCGATGTCGTGCTGTTCCACACCGGGTGGCAAAGCTTGGTGGGCGTTGACAACAAGCGCTTTATGGGCGGCGAGCCGGGCTTGGGTAAAGAAGGGGCGCTTTATCTGGCCTCCAAAGAAGTGATCGCGGTGGGGGCCGATACTTGGGGCCTTGAAGTGCTGCCGTTTGAAAAGGATGTCGGCGTGTTTGAGGTGCATCAGATTTTGCTGCCACGCTACGGCATCGCGATTCTCGAAAACATGAAGACCAACGAGTTGGCCAAAGACAAAGCATGGGAATTCATGTTTGTGCTGGGCCACTCGCGCATTACCGGCGCGGTCCAGGCCATCATCAACCCTGTAGCAATTCGGTAGTTTACGTGCTCGTGCAGTTGCAGCAGGGTAAGCGCCTGGCTGCGTGCATGATCGATTGCGGCAGGTCAGTCAGGGTTGCGCCCCTGCTGTTTGCCGCAATTTTTTTTGGCGTAAATTTTGCGCCGAACGCCCACGCACACCCGCATGGCGCAGCCAGTTGCGAAGTGCAGATTGAACGCGCCGCTGGCCGCGTAACCGGAGCCACCGTGGCCTTGGAGTTAGATGACCAACGCTCGCGCGAGGTATTAACCTCGATGCAGGCCGCGCCCGACGGCACTGCCAGCCCGCAGCAAGAAGCCCGCATGGCCTTCAACCTGCATCTCTTGTTTGCCCGTCTCAACTACCTGACCACCGTAGCCGTCGCCAAGCCCGGCGGCGACACTGAAATCGCGCTCAGCGCCACCCGCCCGCCACAGCTACTGCGCCAACCCGGCGGACGCATCAAAGTGGTAGCCGCGCTGGTACGCCCGCTAAATGCGGTAGAAACGGCAACACCCGCTGAGCCAGAAGAACAGTTGCGCATCACCTGCGCCGACCCGAGCTGGTATTGGCTGGTGGGCTTTCTCGATGCAAGCGCCGTACGAAGCGCCGACTGTAAACCAGTTTTAGGCCCCGGCTACACCTTCGCGCTGCCAGCAGGCATGCCGAAAACTGATGCACCGAGCATCGAAGTCACCGCCAGCAACACGCCGCGCTCGCAAACAGTGGAGTTGCGGTGTGGGCGGTAGTGACAAGGCGTTACGCTGCGCGACGGCGCACTACCGTGAGTTACGATGGACGGCATGCCAAATACCAGACTGCTCGACACTTTTTACACCGCTATCAAAGCCGCCGACGCGGCGGCACTCGCTCAATGCGTGAGTGCGGATTTCGAACTGCATTGGCAAGGACCGAGCGCGCTACCGTGGGCGGGGCGCTGGCAGGGCGTGGATGGGCTGTTGCGATTTTTCGCAGCACTCAATCAGCACATCGAAGTGCTCAAAATTGAGCGCAAGCACGTGCTAACCGATGCCGCCGTCACGGTGGTGGTGCTTGAAGGCCGCTGGCGCGCCCGCGCGAGCGGGCGTGAGATCGCAGCCCAGGCCGCGAATGTGTTCGCGTTCGTCGACGGGCGAATCGCGCGCTACACCGTGCTCAATGACAGCGGGGCGTTCGTCGAGGCGCTGGGGCTGGTTTAGGAACCAAGTGCACTGAATCCGGCAACACACGCATGTAGACATGTTGTCTCAATCGACATATACGGAAAACATGTTTATTTTTTTGTATTTTTTCGACATAATTAGAAAATATGTCGATTTCATCAACCATTTCCAGCAATACCCACGCAGCCGTTTGCAATCCTAGGCATCCGTTTGACGCGCTACCGCCGCTGCCGCCCGTATTCGTGCCCCCAGCTTCGCTGGAATCGCGTCTGGTGCTCAAACGGGAGAACCGGGCGCATCTTGAATCTGCTCTTCTTGGTCGAAAGAGGCCTGCTCAAGCACCCAATTCTCTATCTTTCCCGTTGCATCTTGCAGCACCGCACGACCTACTACGTATTGCTGCTGCGCGTCTCCCGCGACGGCACGCGCGAAGCTTGGGAGGCTTGGTTGCTGTACATGCTCGAGGGTGTCAGAGAAACGGCGCAGTGGACGCTTGCCAAGATTCACGCAATTCAGCAACTGAAAGCCAACACGCGCACGCTGATCAGCCAGCGCACCAAGCTCGCCGCTCAACAGGAGTTGGTGGAAATCATATTTCAACGCCCGTACTGCCACATCAGTGATTTGGTCGAAGAGGGTCTGGCAGGTCGGCAAACGGCATCGGCGTACCTGAAGGCACTCGTCAAGGCGGGATTCTTGGAAGAAAAGGCTGCGGGCCGGGAAAAGCTGTTTGTCAATCCACGGCTGATGAGGCTATTGACGAGCGAGTCCAATGAGCTGGAGCAAATTTTCTGAGGAAATCTGCAGCCGCCGAGATCGAAGGGCAATAGTCCTCACTCCCCCGCCACCGTCATCCCATCCACCAGCACCGACCCACAGGTCATGCTACCGCGCACCACCGTATCGGCACCGACTGCCGCGATGTTGCGATACATGTCTTTGAGATTCCCGGCAATCGTGATCTCGTGTACGGGGTAGCGAATCTCGCCGCCTTCGACCCAGTAGCCTGCCGCGCCACGCGAGTAGTCGCCCGTCACTTGGTTGATGCCGTGGCCCATCATTTCGGTGACCAACAGGCCGCGCTCCATCCTCCGCACTAATGCCATCAAGTCGTCGCTGACGGTTGGTTTGACCACCAGATTGTGGCTGCCGCCTGCGTTGCCGGTGCTGGTGAGGCCCAGTTTTTTGGCGGAATAAGTGGAAAGAAAATAGCCTTTGAGCACACCGTTTTTGACCACGTCGCGCTTTTTGGTGGCAACCCCATCGTCGTCAAACGGGCCGGTGGCAAAACCTTTGGGCGTGGTGGGGTCTTCGGTGATCGTGATATTTTTGGCAAAGATTTGCTTGCCTGCTTGATCGAGCAAGAAGGTCGATTTTCGATACAGCGCGCCACCGCTAGCGGCGGATACGAATGAGCCTACGAGGCCGGTCGCCACGGTTGCATCAAACAGCACCGGCACTTGCATGGTTTTAAGTTTGCGGCTCGCCAGACGCGAGAGTGCGCGGCGCGCGGCGTAGTCGCCGATTTTTTCCACCACCGCGAAGTCGGCGGGGTCGCGCACGCCGGAATACCAGTCGTCACGCTGCATGCCGTTGACGCTGCGCTTATTGGGCGCGGCAATCACCGAGACCGAGACGTAATGCCGCGAGGAGGGAAAACCACCCATGAAACCGCGCGAATTGGCCGAGACAAACTGCGCATGCGAAGCGGCGACACTCGCCCCTTCTGAGTTGCTGATGAGCGGTGAAACGGCGAACGCGGCGGCCTCGCAGCGACGCGCCAATTCGGCGGCTTCGTCCACCTCTAAATGCCATGGAAAATACAGTGATGGATTCTTGAAATCGCGCGCCAGGCGGGCTTCGTCAGCCAACCCGGCACAATCGTCTGCCGCTGTGAAGCGGGCAATATTGAGCGCCGCATCGAGCGTGTCGGCCAGGGCTTTTTTCGACAAATCCGAGCTGCTCGCATGGCCTTTGCGCTGCCCGATGTAGACCGTCAGGCCCATGCCTTTGTCGCGATTGTGTTCGAGTGTTTCGAGTTCGCCCTTGCGTACCGTGAGGTTCAATCCGTACCCTTCGGAGACCTCGACCTCAGCATCGGTAGCGCCCTTGACTTTGGCCGCTTTGAGCAAATCGCGGCTGAGCTGCTTGAAATCGTCGAGCGGATAGGCGAAGCGGGAAGAATCTTTGGCGGCAGTTTTTGGCATGAAGGGGCATTCGTCAAGAGCAACCCAGTATTATAGAAAGATGAAAGCGCCACTAAAGCCCAAAGCCCTACCATCGGCACCATCCGTACCATTCGGTGTGCCGATTCCGCCTGCGCGCAAGCCGCGCGTGCCTAAAGTGCGGCCCACGCTCGCGCAGCGGCTCGATGTACCAATTGCTGTGGAAACCGGTCGCCCCAGCAAAACCCGCAAAAAACAGGTGATGACTGAGCTGCAGGATTTGGGCGAAGAGTTGGTGGCGCTCATCCCCGGCAAACTCGAAACGCTGGACCTGCCCGACCGACTGCACGACGAAATCAAGGAATTCCATCGCACCCGCTCGCATGAAGGGAAGCGCCGCCAGCGCCAATTGATCGGCAAGCTAATGCGCGGGCTCGATGTGGAAACGCTCACGCGCATTAGCGACTTGATCGAAGAGCGCGCCGCTGCCACCCACCAAGACACGGCGTTGCTGCACGAGGCCGAGCGCTGGCGCGAAAAGCTGATTGCCGACGAGACCTCGGCCACCGCGTTCGCGGCCGCCTTTCCCGGGGCGGACTTGCAACGAATTCGCGCACTGGTGCGCGGTGCACGCGGCGACCGGGCGGTATCGCATTTGGCGATGCGCGCCTACCGCGAGCTTTTTCAGGCCATCAAGGAATTGCAGAGCAAAGACGATGAGTGACGCAAGCATTTGGCGGCCCTTGCGCGTGGGCCTGATTTCAGTGAGCGACCGTGCCTCCAAAGGTGTCTACACCGACCAAGGCATCCCCGGCTTGAGCGACTGGTTAAGCAGCGCATTGGCCTCACCCTGGACCCAGCTCACCAAGCTCATCCCCGATGAGCGCGCCGAAATTGAAGCGGCCTTGATCGAGCTGGTTGACGAAAAGCGCTGCGACCTGGTGCTCACCACCGGCGGCACGGGCCCCGCGCGCCGCGACCTAACGCCCGAAGCCACACTCGCGGTGGCAACCCGCGAAATGCCAGGCTTTGGCGAGCAGATGCGCCAGATCAGCTTGAAATTTGTGCCAACCGCCATCCTCTCGCGGCAAGTGGGCGCCTTACGCGAAATCGACGGCCATGCCGCGTTGCTGCTCAACTTGCCCGGGCAACCCAAAGCGATCAAGGAAACGCTCGAAGGCTTGAAGGATACCGATGGCGTGGTGCTGGCCAGCGGCATCTTCGCCGCCGTGCCCTACTGCATCGATTTAATCGGCGGGCCGTACATCGATACGCACGAGGCGGTCTGCAAAGCCTTCCGCCCGAAGACCGCCGTCCAGCAACGGCCTTGAGAGGGAATGCTTGAAGAGGCTTACCGGATAAGCCTCTTCAAGCGATGCATCGTATCAGGGCAGCAACACCATTGGCTTGGCGTGGGCGAGTTTGATGGCTGAAAAATGCCGCCGGTCGGTGGTGGCGATTTCATGGGTTTTCAGGCGCTCGGCGAGCGCGATGACGGACGCATCGACCGTGCCGATATTGAGATCGGCATAGTCACGCAACAAAACGGCAATGCGGCGCAAGTCCTTGCTGTTGAGTGCTTCGAGCGTAAATTCCTCGGTCACCAGCGCCGAGATCAAGTGCTGCTCGGCCGCCGGCCCCAAGTATTTGTTGATAAGGTAGGCAGCTTCAGGTATCACAGTTTGCGGAACGACCAATTTTCCGGGAAACTGGTTGGCAAACCTGACCGCGCGCTCGTGCCAAGAGTCGCCCGCATCAAACAAGGCATAGAGAATCCCGGTATCAACGATGCAGGTGCGCATAAGCCCGAAACGTTAGAACAGCGCCACGCAGCCTACTTCCATAACAACTCTTCATGGCGCTCGGCGATATCGCTTTGTCCACTATGATATTTGCCAGCAAAAGAGAGGCGTGGCTTGGCAGCGCGCTTGGCTGAGACGTAAGTTTCAAGCGCCTCCCGAATCGTTGCAGAAAGCGACTTTTTTTCTTCTTTCGACAATGCACGCAGCTCGGTCAGCAAAAAATCGTCAGCGAATATCGTGGTACGGTTCATGAAGCGATTCTCATGTATGCGATTGAAGTATCATACATCAATTCGGAAGATGGCCCATTAAGCCCTGAGCAGCCGCCAAGCAAAAAAACCAAGCACCCCAACCGCGAGCAGCAGCAGCGCCCACAGGCCGGCTTGTTTGGGTTCCACCGTGTCAGTCACCGACTTTTGCACGGCCTTCTCGTTGACCGTGCGGGCGGTAGCTACCGTGGCTACGGGCAGTTGCCACTCGTCACCTTCTTTAAATCCTGGTATCAGGGTGGCAAGCCCGAGTGCGACCGGTTGCAGCAAATCTTTTTCTCCCGCGCGGGCTCGCTTGCCGTAGGCTAGTGTGTAGCTGCTCTCGCCGCCGCGCGCGATGAAGACCACAAAGCGTGGCGCGTACTGCGCTTCAAGCACCGGTTCGCCGCCGAATCCACCGGAGTTTGCGTGGGCACGCACCAGCCAGTAGCGCGCCCGGGTGCGCGTCAGGTCAACCGCCGGGCTGGCGATTTCGGCGTTGTTTTGATTGATGCGGTAGGCCACGGTGCTGCTCACAGCGCCCCAAGCGTGATCGGGTGCGTTGCGTGCCAGCAGTTCAATCGGCAAGATCGAATTGATTTGCGGCAGTTGCAGGCGGATCCGCTCAACCGCGTGGGCACCGCCCAAATCGAAGCTCGCCTCAAACGGCTTGGTGGCATCGGGCCGGGCAGCCACCGCGCCATTGACCTTGACGCTGCGCGACTCGCGCGGGGCGCTGCTGGCGGGCGATTCCGCTTCTACCTTGGTCACGGTCCAGGCATCACCAAAGATGCGCAGCCGCAAATACTTGGCTTCGACTTTGCCGGCGGGAAATCCAATTCGCTCGGTTTTGAGGCGCGCGCCGCCCTGCTCCAAATCAGCCAGCGGCGCATGGCTCACCACGGTGCGCCAATTTTTCAGATCGTCACTCGTATCAACCTGCGCAGCCGCGATGCCGCCCTTGCCGCTCCATTCAAGGCGCAGCCCGCTGAGCGGCTTCTTGAGCGTACTCGCATCGACGATGTAGTAGGCCGGTGGTTGGGCGCTGGCCGCCACTTTGGGCATTTCGGTACGCGCCCGCAGTGAGACGAGCGAGCCATCGGCACTTCGCCGGATTTCGACGTCCACATCGGGCAGCGTGGTGCTACCGGCCTTTTCTTCCCCAATCGCGAAGAGCGGCACGCGGGTGCGCGCAGGGGCGACGGCGGCCACCGGTGCTTCATTGGCGAAAGCAAAGGGCACGGCCTCGCCTTTGGCGTTAAAGAGGCGCAGATCACCGAAATCGCTACGGGTAACGCTACGCAATATCTCGGCCGACAATTCCACTCGATGAAAGGGTGCGCCTGTGTTGACGAGCGTGATGTCGGCGCGGTAGGCAAATTCGTCGATGGTTTGCGCGCTGACGCGGCTGGCCGGAGTCAGCGCCACAGTTAGAGCCACAGCTAGCGCCGTGGTCAGTGTTACGTACATGGGCTTTTTCATACGGTGGATTCCTCGATTTTTTTGACCGTTGGCAATGGTGCCAAGTAGCCAATCGCCAGCATCAACACACCCACGCCGATAAAGGAGACGATGCGCTCAATTCCGCCGATATTGGACAAATCGATCAAAAAGAGCTTGGCCACCACCACCGCCATCAGCGCCGCACCCACAAACCACAGGGGGCGCAACACTTTCTTGGCGGCGAGCCACATCATCGCAAAGGCCAGGAGGGTCCAGAAGATCGAGAGCGAGGTTTGCACCAGTACTGAGCGCAGCATGTCGTCCCAGCGATACGGCACATCGGCCCAGTGGTGCAGCGAGCGCAGCAGCATGCCGTTTAGCCACACAAAGGCCGCCGCACCTTCAGCGGCCAACCGCTGTACGCGCGTGCCGGGTAGCTCAAGAGCCGCGCCTGTCAAGGCTTTGCGCCATGCTACCCAGCTCAGTGCAACCGCCACATGGGCCAGGTCGAGCACGTTGACGAGCGGCAAATAGAAGGTAGCCGCATCCGCACCGCGATACGACAGGTTGGCATAAAACACCCACAGCCACGAGAGCACCACGAGCGGCACCGCAGCGGTTTGCAGGTAACTGAATCGATGCGCAGCCACCGGCCAGCGCGCGCCTGCAAAAGCGCTCGAGAGCCAATTGAGCAGCACCACGATCCCGCCTACCCAGGCTGCGCTGCGCCAGGCGGTACGCGCGAGATTCGTATCGTGTGCCAACCAGAGCAATTCGAGTGTCACGAAGGCGGCGAGAAACCACACGCCCAGCGGGTGCAGGCCGCGCACCAAAACTGCCGGGAGCCGCGCGCCCGCGGCCGCGGCGCGCCGCCGCAGCAGGTAGTGCGACACCAGCGCGACGGGCCAGAGAACCAAGCCAGCGCCCCACCACAGGAGACCCAAACACCCACCGCCAGCCACATGGCCTGCGGCA
>JANLTH010000124.1:0-2448 GCA_031362865.1 Burkholderiales bacterium
GCCAGCACCGCTGCCAGCAGCAGCATGACACCCGGCGTGACTGGGTGGTCGCGCCAGCTCCCTGAAGCCGCACCGCTCATCTGAGCAGCTCAGCTGGTACGCGCATCGGCATGTCGAGCAAAATCTGCCCCATGCCCTTGCCCAGCGGGTCACAGCGCAGGCTTGCCATGCCGCCGCCATCAAGCGCTTCGGTCAATACAAAATTGAAGGCGTTAATGCCGGGCACGTCGTGCCGCGTGACCGTGCCTTTAACAAAATGGCTCAGGTAGTTTTTCACCGCTTCGGGATTGAGCTGGCGGCTAAGCACGGGCAAGTAGCGCACCTCACGGGCGATCACGCCCACATTGGACAGATTGCCTTTGTCGCCCGAGCGCGCATGCGCGATGCGCACTAACGGAACCGTGACTTCAGTTTGGCTACTGCCTGAAGAAGCAATCTGGTCATACTGTTCCATGGCATATGGCTTGAAGAAGTCCGCTGGCGGCGCTTCTTCAGGCAGTGCCACAGCGACGCCATCAACCAAAACCGAAATGGTCACTGCCGATTTTGGCAGTGCGAGCGAAAAGAGCCGCACATTGGGTGCAGGCTTAACCCGCCCGCCGCTCACACCCGTGGTGCCCGGCGACCAACTGGTGCCGGCCGGTGAAATTTCGCGCGCGAACAGGCTCAAGGCTTTCGAATTTTCATGGCGCGCCGAGAGCCGCATGATCGCCTCGCGTGGCTTGACCGGATTGGCATGCACACCGTACTGGCCTTCCTCACCGAGCACTTCAAGGCGCGTTTCAAGGTAATCAGCCAACTTCAAGCGCGTCAACATGGCGCGGGTGCGTTCGAGAATCGCTTCGCCCGTACGTCGGGCTTTTTTGTGCGCATCGATGCCGGTAATCATCAAGAGCGCCGTGACGCGCCAGCCTTCCATGTAGGTCGCGGATACTTTGTAAGTAGTAGTCGGCGGCTTGCCGCGTGCGCCGCTCACGCGCACACGGTTTTCACCCAATTGCTCCATCCGCACTGCCGTGAAGTCACATACCACGTCGGGCAGGATATAGGCTGCGGGGTCGGCAATTTCGTAGAGCATTTGCTCGGCTACGACCGGCACGCTCACCAGGCCACCGGTGTTGGCAGGCTTGGTGACGACAAACGAGCCATCGGACGAGCATTCAAGAATCGGGTAGCCGATGTTGGCCCAATCGGGCACGCTTTCCCAATCAGTAAAAAGTCCGCCGGTGGCTTGAGCCCCACATTCAAGAATATGCCCACCCAAGCTGCCTTGCGCCATGTTGTCCAGCTCGTGCGCGCGCCAGTCAAACGCATGCATCAGCGCACCCAAAGTCACCGCGCTATCGACCACACGACCGGTAATCACCACATCCGCCCCCGCCTTGAGCGCGGCCGCAATCGGCACCGCGCCCAAGTAAGCGTTGGCCGAGAGAACTTTCTCGGGCATGGCGGTGCCACTGAACATTTCAGTGGCACCGGCTGCGCGCAGGGCCGGGATGCTGGAGAGCACGTCGTCGCCTTCGACCACGCCAATTTTGAGTTGAACGCCTTGCTCGTCGCAGAGCTTTTTCAGCGCCGCAGCACAGGCTTGCGGGTTCACGCCACCGGCATTGGCAATCACTTTGATGCCGCGCGTAGCGACTTGCTTAAGCACGCTTTTCATCGCGACATCAACGAAGTCAGTCGCATAGCCGAAGGCCGGGTCTTTGGCTTTGGCGTTGACCAAGAGCGACATGGTCAACTCCGCCAAGTAGTCAAACACCAGGTAGTCGATGCCATGACCTTCCGGGGTTTGGCCGTTCACCAATTGCGGCGCGCCTAAGGCGCTGTCGCCCCAAAAGCCCGATGCACCGCCGATTCTGACAATCTTTTCCATCTCTAGCCATCCCTTGGAAGCGCGGGAAACGCGAACCGCTCGCGCTCCCCGCCGATAACCAAAGGATTTTACGAAAGTGCGTACGCTGATTTCAGTCTTACGCCACTCCCTGCCCACCGCCGTAGGAATTGAGCGCCGTTAGCGTGCCACCCGCCTCCACTTTCACCGCGCAATATTTGAACTCCGGGATCTTGCCAAACGGGTCGAGCGCGGGGTTGGTGAGCATATTGGCGGCCGCTTCGTAGTAGGCGAAGGGAATAAATACCGCGCCCAGCGGCGTGCCTTCATCGGAACGGGCGGCAAGACTGATCGCGCCGCGCCGTGAGGCCACCGTGAGCACGTCGCCTGGGGCAATGCGCAAGCGCGCCAGCTCCTGCGGGTGCAGCGAGGCGGTGGCGAAGGGTTCGATTCGGTCCAGAACCGAGGCGCGGCGCGTCATCGAGCCGGTGTGCCAATGCTCCAACTGGCGCCCGGTAATCAGCACCATCGGGTATTGTGCGTCGGGGCGCTCGTTGGCGGGGATGATATCGGCCGGTACCAGCTTGGCGCGACCGCTGACCGTCGGAAAGTTC
>JANLTH010000014.1:0-43043 GCA_031362865.1 Burkholderiales bacterium
AGCACAGGGCACCGGAGCGAGCCGCCGCCTGCGCAACGCTGGCAAAGTCCCAGGCATCGTTTACGGCAGTGACAAAGCCGCATCCCAGATCGAGATCGAGCACAACCCGCTCTATCACGCGGTGCGCAAAGAAGCGTTCCACGCCTCGATTCTTGATCTCAAGATTGACGGTGTCGTCGAGCAAGTATTGCTGCGCGATCTGCAAATGCACGCCTTCAAGCAGCAAGTGCAGCACATCGACTTTCAACGGATCGACGCTGCTCGCCCGATCACGATGAAAGTGCCCTTGCACTTCTCGAACGCTGAACTCTCGCCCGCGTTCAAGTTGTCGGCAGCCATGATCTCGCACGTGATGAACGACATTCTGATTTCGTGCCTGCCTAAAGACCTGCCCGAATTCATCGCGGTGGACTTGAAAGACTTTACGGTCCAGCACCCGCTGCACGTTAAAGAGCTGACCTTCCCGGCAGGTGTGAAGCCGGTGCTGATCGGTCGCGAAAACCCCGTGGTCGTGGTCGGCAAAGTGCTTGGCGCTGAAGAAGTGGTTGCCAGTGACGCACCAAGCGCCGCCGACGTGCCAGCCACCGCGCAAAAGAAGCCGGACGCTGCTGCAGCACCTGGCGGCAAAGAAGGCAACAAAGGCGGCCCTCCCAAGGCACCCGCCAAAGACGCAAAGAAGAAGTAAATTTCAGAAATTAAATAGGGACAGTCCCTATTTAATGGTTCAAGAGTCAAGGGGCGGGCGTGTAAATGCCCGCCCCTTTGTTTTTCTAAACGCTTATGGCAATCAAACTCATCGTCGGCTTGGGCAATCCTGGCTTGGAGTACGAAGCAACGCGCCACAACGCGGGGTTTTGGTTCGTCGATCGATTGTCAGCAAATTTTTCGCTCGATAAGGCCTTCAAAGGCCATGTGGCCAAGCTGCCACGCGCTTGGTTGCTCAAGCCCCACACGTTTATGAATCGCTCCGGCCAGGCGGTCAGTGCATTGGCCCAGTTCTACAAAATCGCGCCCGACGAAATTTTGGTGGCGCACGACGAGCTCGATTTGCCACCTGGCGCGATCAAGCTCAAGAAGGGCGGCGGCACAGGCGGGCACAACGGCCTGAAAGACATCGACGCGCAACTCGGTACGCGCGACTTTTGGCGCTTGCGCATCGGCATCGGCCACCCGCGTGAGTTGGGCATGCAAAACGAGGTGATCGACTTTGTGCTGCACCGCCCTTCATCCGATCACTTGAGCTTGATAGAGGCGGCGATGAAAAAGGGGGTGGAAGCTCTGCCCCTAGCCTTCAACAGCACGATGGAAGCGGCGATGTTGCAACTGCATACCGTCGTGCCGCCTAAACCCAATGGGCACAAAGCGGGTGATGCGTAACTCGTCAGGCTTGAGGCCCGCGTCCTCGGTGCTCACGGTGCGCGCGGGCCCACGGGCGCACGCCCACTTGCAGCGCGAGGGCCTGCACGCGCGTGATGTCGCGATTGTTCCGGCAGCGGCGGGCGGGCCCAAAGGGCTGATTCTCAATGCGCTCGACCAATGGCTGTTTGGGTATTGGCTGCCCAGCGCACCGCGCAAGCGCGACTTCATCGGCGCATCGATTGGGGCGTGGCGCATGGCGGCGGCGGTCACGGCTGACCCGCATGCAGCGTTTGCGCGCTTGGCGCACCACTACACCGAGCAACGCTACGGCAAAAAGCCCAGCCCTCGTGAAGTGAGTGAAGTCGGCTACGGCCTGATGGCCAAGATTTTCGGCGGCCACCTAGAGGCGATGGTGAACCACCCGCTGCATCGGCTGCATTTGATTGCAGTGCACGGGCGCGGCGCACTCGCAGCCCCGGCCTCACGCGGGGCCGAAATGCGCGGCTTCGGTGCGGCCACGATAGCCAATACATTCTCGCGTCGGCATCTCGCACGGCACTTAAACCGCGTGATTTTCTCCTCGATGATGCCTGAAGAAGCGCATCTGGATTGGCTCTTCGGGCATGCCCTAGATGGCGCACGAGCCAAGTTTGATGCTTTCGATACGCATTGCGTGCCGCTTAGTGGGCGCAATCTGGTCGACGCGCTGATCGCCTCTGGCACGATCCCGCTCATTCTGGAAGCGGTCAAACGCATCGATGGCGCACCGACTGGCACTTATTGGGACGGCGGCATCATTGACTACCACGCGCATTTGCCCTACGGCCGCGCGCCCGGGCTTGCGCTCTATCCGCATTTCGTTGACTACATCATTCCTGGTTGGCTCGACAAAGCCATGCCTTGGCGCAAGCTCGGGCTAGCCCAAGGCCGCCAGGGTGACCCGTGGCTGGATAATGTGGTCTTGGTTGCACCGAGCCGCGAATTTGTCGCATCGCTGCCCAACCGCAAGCTGCCGGATCGCGGCGATTTCAAGCGCTACGGCAGCAATCACGAAGGCCGGATCGCGGCGTGGAATCAAGCGATTGGCGAGAGCGGCAGGCTGGCAGAGGCGTTTCAGCAGTTCGTCATTGATCCGACACGATATGAAATTTTGCCGTTGTAGTTTGGTGAGGCGTGAGGCGTGAGGTGTGACGTCACCCCACCGCCTGAGCACCGCTCCGAACCGCTCTTACTCCTTACTCCTAACTCCTCACCCCTGACCCCTCACCAAAAATGACTCTCAAATGCGGCATCGTCGGCCTACCCAACGTCGGCAAATCCACCCTCTTCAACGCGCTCACCAAAGCAGGTATCGCGGCGGAGAATTATCCTTTTTGCACCATTGAGCCTAACGTCGGCATGGTCGAAGTACCCGACCCGCGTTTAAGCGCGCTGGCCGCCATCGTCAAACCGCAGCGCACCTTGCCCGCAACGGTCGAGTTTGTCGATATCGCCGGTCTGGTGGCCGGGGCATCCAAGGGTGAGGGCCTGGGCAACCAGTTTTTGGCCACCATCCGTGAAACTGATGCGATTGCTCACGTGGTGCGCTGTTTTGAGAATGGCGACGTGATCCATGTCTCCGGAAAAGTTGACCCGATTGCCGACATCGAAGTGATCGACACCGAGTTGGCGCTGGCCGATTTGGCGAGTGTTGAAAAGCAGTTTCATCGCTACTCCAAAGTGGCGCGCTCGGGCGACAAAGAAGCGCAGAAACTGATCGCTGTGCTCGAAAAAGTACAACCCGTGCTCAATCTGGCGCGGCCCGCGCGCAGCGTCGATTTGACCAAGGAGGAGCGCGCCTTGATCCGCCCGCTATTCCTGCTCACCGACAAGCCGACCATGTACGTGGCCAACGTCGCCGAGACCGGCTTTGTGAACAATCCGATGCTCGACCGTGTGCGTGCCCATGCCGCGAAAGAGGGTGCGCCCGTGGTCGCCATCAGCGCTGCCATCGAGAGCGAAATCGCTAATCTTGACGATGCGGATCGCGCCGATTTCTTAAAAGAACTCGGCATGACCGAAGCCGGCCTCGACCGCGTCATTCGCGCCGGGTTCACGCTCTTGGGCCTGCAAACCTACTTCACCGCCGGTGAGAAAGAAGTACGTGCCTGGACGGTTGCGGTCGGGGCCACTGCACCACAAGCCGCTGGCGTGATTCATACCGATTTTGAAAAAGGCTTCATCCGCGCCGAGGTGATCGCCTACGACGATTACATTGCGCTCAAAGGCGAGCAGGGCGCGAAAGACAAAGGCAAGATGCGCCTCGAAGGCAAGGAATACATCGTCAAAGACGGCGATGTGATGCACTTCCGATTCAACGTCTAAGCACCAGCACTGATGGCCTCCCTCTACCCCGAGCTCCACCCCGGCGCTACCGGCCACGCCACACTCACCGTGGGGGAAGAGCACACTGCGCCGCATGTCGGCTCAGGGGTGATTCGGGTGCTGGCGACGCCGGTGTTGGTCAACCTGATGGAAGCCGCAGCGCTGGCCTGCGCTGAAAGTGCGTTGCCGCCGGGTCAGCAAAGCTTAGGAATTGCGCTCAATATCCGTCACATCGCAGCTACCCCGGTCGGGATGCAAGTGCGCGCTCAAGCCAAGCTCGAAGCGGTTGAAGGCCGTACGCTCACTTTTTCGCTAGTGGCGCACGACGAGAGTGACTTGATCGGCGACGGTACGCATCAGCGAGTGGTGGTCAACATCGGCCGCTTTGACGAGCGGCTCGCGAAGAAAGTGGCGATCGTTAATGCTCGCTTGAATCCCGCTTGAACGTCGCTTGAACGTCGCTTAAAGACCAACTGAAGAAGAGCGCTGGATAAGGTTCTTCAAGGCATTCACCATCTATCGAGCAGCCCATGACAACGCCGTCCCATCTCAAAGTCTCCGATCTGCGCAGCATTGCGCAGCTGGCGACCGAAGCCACGACCAGCGTCACGCGCCTGACCGAAGGCGTACATCAAGCGGTGTGGAATACGCTCGGTGCGCCAGCGGGCGAAAGCAAAGCGCGCGCCCGTGGCCTGACCGGCATGGTCTATTCCAGCATCGTGGGCGTGACCCAACTGGTCGGCAAGTCGATTGATTTGGCGCTGGCTACTTTGCATCCGCTCTTCACCAAAATCGACGGCGCAGCGCCTGGCTCGCCTGAGCGCGAGGCCGTTTTGGCGGCACTCAATGGGGTGATGGGCGACCGGCTGGCCGCGCGCGGCAATGCGCTGGCCACCACAATGTCGCTGCGGCATCAAGGCCGTGCGCTGGATCTCAAGGCGCTGCCTGCTGATCTGCCGGTTACCGGCAAAGTGGTGCTCTTGATTCATGGGCTTTGTATGAACGACCTGCAATGGTGCGGCGAGGGCGAAGACGGCCAGCAAGACCCGTTCGACCACGGCGTATTGCTGGCACGCGAGCTGGGCTATACGCCGCTCTATCTGCGTTACAACTCCGGCTTGCACACCTCGCGAAATGGCGCGACCTTGGCTGAGTTGCTGGAACAGCTGGTGGCCGCCTGGCCGATCGCGATTGACACCTTGAGCGTGGTTGCGCACAGCATGGGTGGCTTGGTCACCCGCAGTGCTTGCCAGCACGCTGCACAGACCAAGCAGCGTTGGTTAGCGCGCCTGAAACACATCGTTTTTCTGGGCACGCCGCATCATGGCGCACCGCTGGAGCGGGCTGGCAACTGGGTGGATATTTTGCTGGGCAGCACGCCCTACTCAGCCCCTTTCGCCAAGCTCGGCCAATTGCGCAGTGCCGGGATTACTGACCTGCGCTTTGGCTTTGTGCAGCCCAGCGATTGGGAAAACAAAGACCGCTTTCGCCGCACCCCTGATCGCCGCAAACCATTGCCGCTGCCCCAGGGCGTGACCTGTTTCACCGTTGCCGCTACTCTGGCAGGCCAGCGCGGCGCTCTGGCTGACCGATTGGTGGGCGACGGCCTGGTGCCGCTGCGTAGCGCCCTCGGGGAGCATGATGATGCAGTCCGCAGCCTGGCGTTTGGCAAGAACAATCGCTTGATCGCCTACCGCACCAACCATATTGCCCTGTTGAGAAGCGCCGAAGTCGGGCGCAGAATGGTGCGATGGCTGAGCCTACCCCAACGATAGCGGCAGACCCCGCAGCGCTTCGGCGCGCCCGGCGCGTCGCCGCAGCCTTTCTTCTGATTTGGCTGGCAGCTGCAATTTACCTCGGCATTCGCCTAGCGTTCGCCTGGCCCTACATGATGTCCTTAGCCCATCTTGGCTTGGTGTTGGTTTGCCCAGGCATTCTGTTTCAAGCCGTCAATCTGTTTGTGCTTTGGCGACGGCGGCAAATACTGCGCGGACCGCTGCGCTTGCTAGTGCGAGTGCTCGCCATTGTGGGCGGATTATTCTCTGCCGGTTTTTTGGTGGCACCGCTCGAAGCGCAAAGCATGGCGCGATTTGAGCGGGGCCTAGCTCCCTTTCTCGCGCAAGTGAAGTCGCAGCTTGCCGCACCGTGCCCACCACAGCAGAGTTACGTCGCTAATGTGACGATGCGCACCTACTTCGCCCAAGTTGATTCTCCGATCCGCCGAGTGGCGCTGCATCACGATGCCAAGCGCTTCGTGCTGGCTGCGCAGGGTCGCTCGATCGACATTGACGGCATCACGATCTACTATGACTCGGTGAGCGCGAAGTGGATCAAATATCACAACGACGACCGGGTCGCCGCCGATGTGCTCGAAGCGCTGCATAAAGGCTTGGAGCAATGCCAGTTGAATTTGCCAGAGTAGTTGCCGTATCGTCGTTCCACTTTGAGGAGAACCACCATGACACTATGCCCCGTTGCCATCGTTGCAGGCTGCAAGAAATGCCCGGTGTTTGCGGTATGTCCGCTCAAAAGCGTGATTGGGGATGCGCCGAAGAAAGAGGAGGCGCCGGCGGCAAAGGAGAAGAAGTAGGGCTTCAGATCGGTGCGCGTGCTCGATGGTTTGGCCTTCAGAATCTAAGCGCGATCTCGTACGATTTCAATAATCGCGCCGGCCTGCGCGGGTTTCAGCGAGCCACGTTCGACTCCCAGTGGCACGGCGCGTCGCGCCAGCTCGCGATAGAAGTCACCAATCTTCGGATCGAGCGCATCGAGCGCGGCAAGGTGGCGCGCTACTGTACCGGTGTCGCCGCGTGAAATTGGCCCGGCCATGCCGCCCGCCGCGCCCTTCGCTGCGGCTGAATTGGCGGTGCCGTGCAAGAGCGGAATCAAGGCGCGTACTGCCTCTGCCTCGGAAATGCCGAAGCTTTTCCAGATCGTCGTGGCTTCACGCAGAAGTGTGATCGCGAAGGCGCCCACGTAGTTAGCCCCCGCGTGGTAGAGCGCGCGCGAACCTGCGGGAATCGTGAGCGGTACGCAACCCAAGGCGGCAGTCATCTCGCGCAGGGTGTCGAGCAGCGGTGCTTGTGCTTCCAATGCAATCGCAGAGCCGGGCAGGCCGCGGATCGCGCTCTCGGTGTCGGTGAACATTTGCAGGTTGTGAAAGCCACCCACCGCCGCGCCCTGTGCAGCGGCGGCATCGAGCACTGTCAGCTCAGCAGCACCGCTGCAATGCACGACCGCCACACCCCTGCGCCAAGTGAGTGACTGCGCCGTGCTGGCGATGGAGTCATCCGGTACCGAAAGGAATACCAAGTCGCTCTGATCGACCACGCGCTGCGCGTGTTCTTGTGCCGTACAGCCCGGCAGGTGCGCGGCCAGCGCCTGCGCCGAGGGCAGGCTGCGACTGGCGACATTGGCCACGTGGTAGCCCGCTGTGGCCAGGGCGCGGGCCACGCCGGTGGCGAGCTTGCCCGCGCCGACAAAGCCCAAGGTGGGTTGCTTGGATTGCTTGGATTGCGTGGTAAGCATGGTTCAGTCTCTAAAACTGCGGTCGATCCGGTCCAGCTTGCGCAGCAGCGCGGGCCATTCGAGCAAGCCATAGCCGCTGCGATTGCTTTGCGCGCCCGCCGTGAGCGCCGGGTTGGTATCGGCTTCGTTGGAAAGCGTGATTTCTGCGCCCGAAAGCGCTTCTGCGGTGCGCGTCACGACCGCCTGGTTGGGCAGGTGCAAAGGCCGCCCGCAGGCGAGCATGTCCACCTGAATGCGGCAGGTTGTTTCGAGCCAATAGATCATGTTGAAGGCCTGCGCGATGCTGGCACCACAGGCCAGCAGCCCGTGATTGCGCAGCACCATCGCGTTGTTGCTCGCCAGATTGGCGACCAGGCGGCCTTTCTCGCCCCGGTTAAACGCTGGCCCTTCGTACTCGTGGTAGCTCAAATGGCCTTGCAGGCGCATCGCGTGTTGCGTCAATGGCAGGATGCCTTCGGCCAGGCTCGCCACCGCGACCCCGGCGCGGGTGTGGGTGTGAATCACGCAATCGACATCGGCGCGCGCTTCATGCACCGCGCTGTGGATGATGTAGCCAGCGGCATTGACCGAATAGTGTGCGCCGTCAGCTTGGACTCCTTCGTCGAGCACTTGGCCCGCGAGATCCACCTTGATGAGGCTGGAGGCCGTGATCTCCTCGTAAAGCATGCCGTAAGGGTTGATCAGAAAGTGATGCTCTGGCCCCGGCGCGCGCGCGGTGATGTGGTTGTAGATCAGGTCAGTCATGCCGTACAGCGCCATCAGGCGGTAGCAGGCGGCCAGATTGACGCGCGTGGCCCATTCTGCGGCGCTAACCCGCTCGCGTACCGCTGTTGGTGCGCCGTGCTTGGGGCGTCTGGCAGTGCTGGTCATGGGCGAACTCTTCGATCTGCTGGCGGCAATTCAAAAATCTTACCGCAGCGGCGCGCAGCAGCGGCGCATGTGAAAAAAGCACCACGTGTGGAGTCTTGACTAAGCCAACAGCGGCCAACAGCGGCCACCACCAGCCATCACCAATCTTGCTTCTCGCGAGTCCGCTCTGCTTTTTCGGCGGTGCGACCTCGGGTGCGCCCCCCGCCCCTCGCCCCTAAATCCCGGTAATCTGCTTAACTATAGTATGATAATAAAAAGCTGCGTTGCAGCCTTGTACCTGAGTGGAAACCCGCATGAAATCAAGTCCAAATATTCTCTTCATCATGGCTGACCAACTGGCTGCCAGCGCGCTGGCAGCTTATGGTCACAAGCTGGTGAAAACCCCGCATCTGGATCGGCTGGTGGCGCGCGGTGCGGTGTTTGAGAACGCCTATTCGCCGAACCCGATTTGCGCCTCTTCCCGCTTTGCGATGATGTCAGGGCAATATTCATCGCGCATCGGTGCGTTTGACAACGCCTCCGAGTTTCCCGCAGCCGTGCCCACCTTTGCCCATTACCTGCGTTCCTTGGGTTATGCCACCTGCCTGTCGGGCAAGATGCATTTTGTCGGGCCCGATCAACTGCATGGTTTCGAAGAGCGCGTCACGACCGACATCTACCCATCTGATTTCGGCTGGACCGCTGATTGGGCGAGGAAGGTGGAACCCTATGCGCCCAGCCAGATGAGCATGCGCGGCATCGTCGAATCGGGCTTGTGCGTGCGCTCCTTGCAAATGGACTACGACGATGAGGTGGCCAATCAATCGGTGCAGTGGCTTTATGACCATGCACGCCGCCCTGAGGGCAAACCGTTTTTGCTCGTTTCCTCGTTCACGCACCCGCACAATCCGTTCACCATTTCCAAAGAGTTTTGGGATTTGTATGACGACGCACAGATCGAGATGCCGACTGTGCCCTTCATCCCCTATGAAAAGCGCGACCCGTGGAGCCAGCGCTATTACAAGTTGATCCGCCAGGACGAGCACGTGGTGACCGATGCGCATATTCGCTCTGCTCGGCACGCCTACTATGGCATGATTAGCTACTTCGACACCAAGGTTGGCATGCTGCTCGAGACGCTGGAAAAAACCGGTGTACTCGACGACACCGTGATCGTCTTCACCGCCGACCACGGCGACATGCTGGGTGAAAGAGGCATGTGGTACAAGTTCAACCCCTACCAAAACTCGATTCGCGTGCCGCTGTTTATCAGCGCACCGGGCGGCAAAGCCGGGCAGCGGATCAGCGCCAATTGTGGCCTGGTAGACCTGTTGCCGACCCTGCTCGATTTGGCCACCGACGGCAAGCCGCCCGAATTGGTCGACCACTGCGACGGGCGCAGCCTGACGAAGTGGCTGCACGGTACGGACGCAACCTGGAAAGACGAAGCGCTGATCGAATTCACCAGCGAAGGCGTGTACGCGCCAGCTTTTATTTTCCGCAAGGGCAAGTACAAATATGTCTATTGCGAAGGCGACCCCGGCATGCTGTTTGACATGCAAAGCGACCCGCATGAGCTGCGCAACCTGTGCCAAGAGCCTGAGTTCGCCGCCTTGGCGAGTGCCTTGGTGGGCGAGATTGAGACGCGCTTTGGGCCCGCGAAAGTCAAGGCCGATGTACTGGCGAGTCAGCGCCGTCGGCTGTTTCTGCATTCCACTTTGCTCAAAGGCACCTACACCTCGTGGGACTATCAGGTGCGTAAAGACGCGTCAAAGCAGTACGTGCGCAGTGTCTCCACCACCAGCACTACCGCAACCAAAGCGAAGGCACGATTCCCATTTTTGCCGACCGTGCCGCCTGATACGCCACGCCAGTCTTGAACAGAATTCCCGATCACAACCCCATCCCCTTCAGCGGAGGTTTTATGCCCACCCTCAAAAAGCTTACACGCGTTGCGGCACTCGTTTCTGGCCTCTTGCTCGTCGCGGCAACGCCAGTACAAGCGCAGACCTACCCGGCCAAGCCTGTGCGGCTGGTGGTGCCGTTCCCAGCGGGTGGCATCGTCGATATTCTCACGCGCGCGGTCACTGAAAAGATTGCCGCCAATTGGGGTACTGCGATCATTGTCGAGGCCAAGCCCGGGGCGGGTGCGCTGGTCGGTACCGAGGCGGTCGCCAGCGCCGCACCGGACGGCTATACCTTTTTGGTAGCGTCGATCACCGGCTCGGTTGGCCCGTTGATTAACCCGCAATTCAAATACGACCTGCGGCGCGATTTTGTCGCGGTGGGCATGTTTGCCAGCGCGCCTAACATCGCCGTTGTGCCGCCCTCGCTGCCCGTCGCGACGATGAAAGACTTCGTCGATTTGGCACGCAAAAGCCCCGGCACGCTGAACTACGGTCATTCCGGTGCAGGTTCCACCAATCACCTCCCGGTGGAATTTCTCAAAGTGTCGCGCGGTTTGCAGATTGTGCCGATTGCCTACAAGGGGCAGCCACCAGTCATCAGCGATATGCTGGGTGGGCAGTTGCAGTTGTTCGTTGGCGCGCCTGCCTTGCTGGTGCCGCATATCAAGGCGGGCAAACTCAAAGCGCTTGCCGTGACTTCAGCGAAGCGCCTGGACGATGCGCCGACCGTGCCGACTTTTGCCGAGAGCGGCTTTGGCGATGTGCTGGGCGGTTCTGGCTGGTTCGGGATCGTCGCGCCTGCCGGTACGCCAGCCGCGGTGGTGCGGCGCTTCAATGAAGAAATCAATACCGCGCTCAAGTCACCCGATGTGATCGAGCGGCTCCGCAAAGCCTACGCGTTTGCGGAGGGCGGCTCGCCTGAGGACTTCAGCAAGTTTTTGAACGATGAAGGTACTCGTTGGACCAAACTGGTGAAGGACGCGAACATCAAGCCGGATTAGATGCCCGCAGGCTCAGGCCCAGGCCCACGCTCAGGCGAGCAAATCCATATCCACGCGAATATAGTCGCCACGATAGGTCAGCTCGCCAAGATAGATCACCGTGCCATCGGGTGCGCAAAACACCCTTCGCACTTCAGCCACAGGCGCTGAGACCGAAATGTTGAGCGCATTGGCGGCCTCGACACCTGCGGTTGAAATCGTCAGAATCTGCCGGGCCGAGCCGATGCGCACGGCCTTCAAGTCGAGTAAAACGGGTATCACCACCTCGTTGCGGAAACGCTTGGGTGCCAGTTTAAAAATCCGCTCGTCGATATAGGCCGAAATGACCGAGGTGAGCTGTTTTTCGCCCGCGTGAATGCGCCGCAGCAGACGGTATTCGGGCGCGGGCACGCCGTCGTCAGGATTGAGCTTGGGGCTCGCCCGGCTCTCGCTCAACGGAATCAAGCGTGGTGCCTGTTTGCGGTACAAATCGGCCAAGCCCGCCAGAGAACTTTCTACGCGCATGCGCGGGTGGGTCGGTGGTTTGGCTGCCACGAAGGTGCCCCGGCCTTGCATCGGAGCGAGCAGCCCGTCGTTGCGCAGCAGTTGGACCGCCTGCCGAACCGTGATGATGCCGACGTCGAACTCTTGGGCCAATGCGGGCAAGGTCGGTATTTGGGTGCCAATCGGCCAAACCCCTTTGACGATGCGCTCGCGCATCGCGTCAGCGATTTGCGCGTACAAGGGGCTTGCGCTGTGATCGAAGTATCTGGCCATGTTGGACTCAACTTGCGCTGAAATTCGCCTTGCGTTTTAGTTCGCTGATTATGCCGCGCACCGCGTTGCTGTGCGACCACGAAAAAAAACCGCACAGCTCGCACCGTGCGGTTTTTTCATTTCGGGTTTGGATCAAAAAATCATCCGGCTTTGCCGGTGATTTTTTCGCCTTGACCCACGCAAAAGTAGGTTGGTACTTTTGCGTGAAGGCTTTACATATCCATGCCGCCCATGCCGCCCATTCCACCCATGCCGCCGCCCATACCGCCGCCGCCGCCAGCAGGCTTGTCTTCCTGCAGCTCGCCGACCATGCAGTCGGTGGTGAGCATCAGGCCAGCCACCGAAGCTGCGTTTTGCAGTGCGGTGCGGGTAACTTTGGTTGGATCGAGAACGCCCATTTTGACCAAGTCGTCATAGGTGTCGGTTTTGGCGTTGTAGCCGTAATTGCCTTTGCCGGCCATCACGTTGTTCAACACCACTGAAGGCTCGCCGCCGCCGTTGGCGACAATCATGCGCAGTGGTTCTTCGATTGCGCGCATGACGATCTTGATACCTGCGTCTTGATCGAGGTTTTCGCCTTTGAGCTTGCCTGCCACCGCCTGCTTGGCACGGATGAAAGCCACACCGCCGCCTGGGACAATGCCTTCTTCAACCGCTGCACGGGTAGCGTGCAGTGCGTCTTCAACACGGGCTTTCTTCTCTTTCATTTCAACTTCGGTAGCAGCACCAACTTTGACCAGGGCGACGCCGCCGGCCAACTTGGCAACGCGCTCTTGCAACTTCTCGCGGTCGTAGTCGCTGGTTGCTTCGTCGATCTGCACACGGATTTGCTTGACGCGCGCTTCGATGTTTTTCGCATCGCCGCCGCCGTCGATCACGGTGGTTTCTTCTTTGCCGATTTCGATGCGCTTGGCTTGGCCCAGGTCTTTCAGGGTGGCCTTTTCCAGCGTCATGCCGGTTTCTTCAGCAATCACCACGCCACCGGTCAGGATGGCGATGTCTTCGAGCATGGCTTTGCGGCGGTCGCCAAAGCCTGGGGCCTTGACGGCGCAGGTTTTGAGGATGCCACGGATGTTGTTGACCACCAAGGTTGCCAGTGCTTCGCCTTCAACTTCTTCAGCGATGATGAGCAGCGGACGGCCTGCTTTGGCAACTTGCTCCAATACGGGCAGCAGATCACGGATGTTGCTGATCTTTTTGTCGTGCAAGAGCACAAAGGGGTTCTCAAGCGCAGCCATCTGCTTTTCAGCATTATTGATGAAGTAGGGCGAGAGATAGCCGCGGTCAAACTGCATGCCTTCAACCACTTCGAGTTCGCTTTCGAGTGACTTGCCGTCTTCAACGGTAATCACGCCTTCCTTGCCGACTTTGTCCATCGCGTCAGCGATGATCTTGCCGATCGACTCGTCCGAGTTGGCCGAGATCGAGCCTACTTGGGCGATTTCGGTCGAGGTGGTGCAAGGCTTGGAAAGCTTCTTCAGCTCTTCGGTGATGGCGATCACGGCTTTGTCGATGCCGCGCTTCAGGTCCATCGGGTTCATGCCGGCGGCAACCGACTTCAGGCCTTCGCGAACGATGGCTTGAGCCAACACGGTTGCAGTAGTAGTACCGTCACCGGCAACATCGGAGGTCTTGGAAGCCACTTCCTTGACCATTTGTGCGCCCATGTTTTCGAACTTGTCTTTCAGTTCGATTTCTTTAGCGACTGAAACACCGTCTTTGGTGACGGTTGGCGCGCCGAAGCTGCGCTCGAGAACCACGTTACGGCCTTTCGGGCCCAAGGTGATTTTGACTGCATCGGCCAGAATGTTCAGGCCGTTCAACATCTTGTGACGGGCGACTTCGCCGAAAAGTACTTGTTTTGCTGCCATGTGAAACTCCTAATTTAAATAAAGGGGTGAGTGGTTACTGGTTTGAAGAAGCTTTGTGAGCTTACTTCTCCAGAACGCCCATGATGTCTTCTTCGCGCATCACCAGCACTTCGTTGCCGTCAACTTTGACGGTCGTGCCAGCATATTTGCCGAACAGTACGCGGTCACCCACTTTGAGGTCCACCGGGGTGATTTTGCCGTCGTCGTTTTTCTTGCCAGGACCAACCGCGAGCACTTCGCCTTGGTCAGGCTTTTCAGCCACATTGTCGGGAATCACGATGCCAGAGGCAGTTTTGGTTTCGTTTTCAACACGTTTGACGATCACGCGATCGTGCAAAGGACGGATTTTCATGAAGCTCATCTCCAAATAACTTCGGTTTGCTCGGCTAAATGCCGAAAAATGTTCGCAAAATCAATCACTTAGGTCGTGATGCAAATTTGCGTGTCGGGTGCATCACCGCAGTGCATCTAGGCACTGTTAGCACTCACCTCGAACGAGTGCTAATTATAGGGATGTTCTGGCCGATTTCAAGCGGTCACAGTGCGATTCCGCGAAGGTTTCGCGGTCGCGCTCCACCTTCCTGGCTACCGTGCCGCGCCCTTGTCGGTCCAGGCGGCTACCCTGCCCGAGCGCGCCGCTTCTTCAGCGGAAAAATTGAGTTCCACTTTCAGGCCGTTGATCGGTTCGCGCATAAATAGCTGAAACAACTCTGAGTTATGCGCTTTGCGTTCGCTAAATGCCGTGCCTTGTGCGGTCAAGCGCGCAGCGAATTCCTCGATGCCCTCACAAGCAAAGCACAGGTGGTCAATACGGCCCGAGCCCAAGGTGCCTGCGGCAGAAAAATCATCCCCGGCCTTGTCGCCCGGTGTTTTGAGGTAGCTGTCTTGGTGGGCCGAATGGCGCGCCTTGCCGATGTGCAGCACGTCTTGCGCGCCGATGTAGAGCCAGTAGACCGGAAATCCAAAATCCGGGTGCGGGCCTTCAGTGAAGCCCAGGTTGACGATGAACCAGTCGCGCGTGCCTTCGGGGTCATGGGTGAGGATGAGGGCGTGTTCGAGAGATTTGAGTGGCATGGCGGGAGTGGTTGAATGAGGTCGGTTGTTCAAAAACGGTCAGGTCACGATGCCGAGCGCCCAGGGCACGAACTCGTTGTCGCCCAAGTCCAATTCTTCACTGCACGTTTTACGACCTGAGGCGGTGGCCAGAATGAAGTCAAAAATTTCTTGGCCGACCGCTGCAACGGTGCGCTCGCCGTCCACAATGCTGCCGCAATTGATGTCCATGTCTTCGCGCAGGCGTTGGAACATGGGCGTGTTGGAAGCCAGTTTGATCGAGGGCACGGGCTTGGCCCCAAACATCGAACCGCGCCCAGTGGTAAAGCAAATCAAGTTGGCTCCGCTGGCGATTTGCCCGGTGGCTGAGCAAGGGTCAAAGCCGGGCGAATCCATGAACACCAGGCCGCTTTTGGTAACGGGTTCGGCGTATTCATAGACTTCTTGCAGGGGCGAGGTGCCGCCCTTCATCGCAGAGCCTAAAGATTTCTCGAAAATATTGGCGATGCCGCCCGCCTGGTTGCCGGCCACCACCACGCCATTCATCTGGGCGTTTTGCCCGCGCGAATACTCCTTCCACCACGCGATCCGGTCGAGCAGCTTTTGGCCCACCACCTCAGTGACGGCACGCCGCGTCAGTGTGTGCTCGACTCCATAGATTTCGGGCGTTTCCGAGAGAATCGCCGTGCCACCGTGGCGCACCAAAATGTCCATTGCAGCGCCCAGCGCCGGGTTGGCGGTGATGCTGGAAAAGCCGTCTGAGCCGCCGCATTGCAGGCCAATTTTTAAATGCCGTGCGCTCACAGGAACGCGCTGTACGTCGTTTACCGACGGTAACAATTTCTCGATGGCCGCAATCCCCTGCGCGATGGTGGCGCGCGTACCGCCAACTTCTTGCATGACCATGGTTTGCAAGTGCGTACCAGCGGTGAGGGATTGGCTGCCCATCAGATCAGCGACCTGGTTGCGCTCGCAACCCAAACCAATCACCAGTACGCCGCCCAGGTTGGGATGTTTGGCAGTGCCGCCCAGGGTGCGGCGCAGCACATCAAAGTTCAAGCTGGGGCTACTCATGCCGCAACCGGTGTTGTGGGTGAAGGCGACCACGCCATCCACATTCGGGTAGGCCGCCAGCCGTTCTGGTGTGAACCAAGCCGCGATACGGCGCGACACCGTGGCTGAGCAATTAACGCTGGAAACAATGCCGACATAGTTGCGCGTAGCCACGCTGCCGTCACCCCGAACTATCCCCAAGAAGCGCGCCTGGCGGGCTTCTTCGAGCATCTCTACCGGGACAACATCGACCCCGAAATGGGGTGCGCGATCAAATTCGACAAACGAAATGTTGTGCGTATGCACATGCTCACCGGGCGCAATCGCGCGTGCCGCCAGCCCAATCACCGTGTTGTATTTGAGAATGGTCTCGCCTGGCGCGATCGCGCGCACCGCCAGTTTGTGCCCAGCGGGAATTTGTGCGCGCGAACGAATATCGCCCGGCAAGACTGCACCCAAGCTAATGTCGATCCGGGCCACCGCGACATTGTCGGCCGGGTGCAGGGTGATGAGTGAGGCTGGCATGTGGCTGCGTGTTTATGCTTTGATCAGGTCACGCAGCTTGAGCTTCTCGATCAAGACCTTTTCCTTCTGTACGGTGGCCAGAACATACTTCTCGTAGTCCGGGCCACTCAAGTAGAGCACCGGCGCGTCGATCTTGTCGCAGGCCGCCTTAAATTCGACGCTGGCGGTGGCAATCCGAAACGCCTCACGCAGCTTCGCCAGCACGGCCGGATCCAAGCCGCTGGGCGCGCCGATGCCATTGGGCGCATCGACCACCACGTTGTAGCCCGCTTCTTTGAGCGTTGGGGTGCTGGCAAAACGCGGCACCCGCGCCTCACCCCAGGTGGCCAACAGGCGCATGCGCCCCGATTCCACGTGTACGGCCCAGTTGCTCGAATCGGCCAAAGAATCGACATGCCCGCCCAGCGCTGCAGCCAGCGCATCGGCCCCGCCTTTGAAAGGCACGTGGCGAAACTGCACGCCTGCGGCCAAACCAAATTCTTCCATGCCCACATGGGTGGCCCCGCCGATGCCGGAGTGCCCGTAGGTCACTTTGTCTGGATTGGCTTTAGCATGGGCGACGAACTCCTGCAAGGTCTTCCATGGCGCGCTTGCCAGCACCGCGATGCCAAAGGTTTGGCCCGAGGTGCGCGCGATGTATGAAAGGTCTTTGAGTGGGTCCGGCGCATTGCTGCCCAGTTGCGAAAAGCGTGCGACCGAGAGCGGAATCATCCCAACGGTGTAACCGTCCGCCTTGGCGGTGGCGACTGCCTTGGCACCGATCATGCCCGCCGCGCCGCCGCGATTTTCGACCACGATGGGCTGCTTGAGTTCGCGCGCGGCGGCTACGCAGAGCGCTCGCATGGTGGAATCGGCCGTGCCGCCCGCAGGCCAGGGGCAGATGAAAGTGAGCGCGCGGTCAGGGTAGGTCGAAGACGGGCTTTGTGCGCGCGCCCCGGCCCAAGGCAAGGTGGCGGTGAGCGAGGCGAGCAGGAGTTGGCGGCGGGTGGCTTGAGTGGTCATGGTGTGGATCTGCTTGGTTGATCAAACTGGAAAGTGGAAAAGGGACGGAAGCTTGAAGCGTTGCGCGCATTCGTGCAGCGCCTGCGTGGTGGCCGTGTCAAACGCAATGCCGTCGCGCACCGCTTGTGCGTGCAGGCGCGCCGCTTGATCGCCCGGCACGCGCACTGGCTGCGCCGGGTTGATCGGCGGATTGTTGCGGCAGGCATCGGCCAAAAAACCGGTTTGTTCAGCGAAGGCCTCGTCGCCTGCAAAAAACGCCGGGTCGAGCACTTGCAGAAACACATTGCCGCCCCAGCGGCTCGGCGCATCTTTGCGGCCGTGCCCCGCCAAGCCTTGCGACAGCGCCTCGATCATCAAAGCCAGGCCGAAGCCTTTGTGCCCGTATTCTTGCCCGCCGATTAACTGTAGCGCGCCGCGTGGCGTGGTGTGTTCGAGCACGGCGGGGTCGGTGGTTGGCATGCCGTTCGCGTCTTGCAGCCAGGGGTGCTCGAATTCTTCACTTGCCGCATACATTTGCCGCGTCATTGAGGTAGTGGTGATCGAGGCGCACATGTCGATCAGCACTGGATGGGCCGCGCCGGGGTAGCCAAACGCCATCGGGTTAGGGGTGAAGAGCGCCTCTTTACCGCCATACGGTGCGACCCGCTTGCCCGCCGGGTCGGAATTGGCGATCAACGCGATATAGCCTTGGTCGGCAGCTTGTTTGACCAGCGCCGCGAGACAGCCGATATGGTGGCTTTTGCGAATCGCCACCGAGACCACGCCATGGGTGGCTACGCGCTCGATGGCGGTATGAATCGCGCGCTCCATCAACCACAGGCCGGGCAGATAGTTGCCCTCCCACACCAGCGTGGCGGCGGTATCGCGCACGACCTCGGGTTGGCCGGTGCACGTCATCCCGCCACTTTTTAGTTCCGCCAAATAGAGCGGCAGCATCGCCAGGCCATGAGTGCCTCGCCCCAGCATGTCGGTGAGCACCAACAGGCGCGCGACGGTCGCCGCTTTGTCAGCTTCCAGCCCGCCTGCGATCAGCAGCCGTGCGGCGAAGTCGCGCAGCACGGCTTCCGGGTAGCGGGTTGCTTGGCTCGCCACTGCGCGCTCGAACCGGCTATACGCTGCCTTCCAGCCCCTTGCCAGCGGCATTGATCACGCGCTCCCAGCGGTCGCGCTCCTTCTTCATGAAATCGGTGGTTTCGCTGGGTGTCGAGGTGAGAGCTTCCGCACCGGCTGCCACCAGCCGGGCGCGCATCTCGGGGGAGCGAATCACGGCGATCAATGCTTTGGCAAGCTTGGTCACCGCCTCGTTTGGCATGGTGGCGCTGGTAATCACGCCTTGATACGTGCCGGACTCAAAATTGGTGACACCTTGCTCGGCCACGGTGGGCGAATCAGGCAGAAGTGGTACGCGCGTGCGCTTTGAGACGGCAATCACTTTCAAGCGCCCGCCTTGCACCAGCGGCAGGGTTGCCAGCATGCCGTTCAAGACCACATCGGTGCTGCCGCCCGCGGTATCGGCCAAGGCTTGTGCGCCGCCTTTGTAGGGCACGTGCTGCCATTGCATGCCGGTGGCCTGGGCGATTTCGACCATGCCCAAATGATTGGGCGAACCCGTGCCTGCGGAGGCAACATTGATGCGCTTGATTTTCGAAAGCGCCACCAATTCCTTCAGGTTGCCCGCCTTTACCGAAGGGTGCGCCACCAGCAAGTGCGGCGAGTAAGCGAGCATCGTGACACCGCGAAAGTCGCTGAGCTTGAAGGGCAGGTTTTGTGTGACCAACGGGCTGATCGCAATCGAGCCCAAATCAGACAGCAGAATGGTGTGATTGTCAGTCGCCTGCGCCACCACGCCCGCGCCCACATTGCCACTGGCCCCAGCACGGTTTTCGACCACGACTGAGGTGCCCAGCGCTTCGCTCAGCGGCGTGCTGATGAGGCGGGCGATTACGTCGGAGGTGCCGCCGGGAGCAAATGGCACGATGATGCGCAACGGGCGCGAAGGCCAAGCTTGGGCGTGGAGTTGCGGTAGCGTGGTGATGGCGGCGGCGGCAACAGAGGCTTTGAGGAGTACGCGGCGGTTCGGCATGGGGTCCATTCGGGTGGGGAAGTTGATCGCCGGATGTTACCGCTATCATCGCGTTGCTGGGGCTTGGCCATCGAGCATGCAGAAATTGAGGACAGACATCTTTCGAGGACTTCAAAGTGCCTCACATCGCCTGATGCCTTTCCCCATTTTTTGCTGGAGAAGCCGCGGTCGCCCAGAGTAAAAACTGGGGATAGTCCCCATCAGTGTCATGAACCGTTGCGGTTCTCGGGAGGGGACTGCCCCCAATTTTTGCGCCACGCCACGCCGAGATCAGTCGCGAACCCGCCACCGATCACTTATTCCATTTCTAAATCATTACGATTGAGTCGTTGCCCCTTCCTAGCCGTGCTACGCGCACTGTCGTCGTCGGTGCGCCTAATCTCGTAATGATTTAGAAATGGAATTAAAACGCTTGAGCAACCCCTTTTTGCCGCCGCGCGACTTTTTCGCCAGGGCTGATGGCTCAAGAGCCGCCTCGGGAGCGGGTTTTCCCGAATCACTGGCTGAAGAGCCGCTCTGCGCCTCATTCTTCACCGCTTCGTCCAAGGAAATTTCCGCCTCGTCCAGCGATGGGCCGTAAAGCATCAGCCAATACAACAGCTTGTCAAACTCGGGCTGAAATTGGGCGATGATGGCGGCTGGGTCGGGCACGAACTTTTTGTCGGTCACCAAACCAAACTGCACGCCGCCGTTGTAGGAGAGGATCGAGACCCCCATGCCGACATCGCCTGATTGTGGCACCCAAAACATCTGCTGCACCAACTCCGATCCGGCGAGATAAAGGCTTGAGGCGGGCCCTGGCACATTGGTCATGACCGCCGTGCCTTTTTTGGAAAGCAGACCCAGCACCTGCGATTGCACCGCCTTCGGAAAATAGCCTACCAATCCGAGAATGCCCAGCGACAACGCGGCTTGATAAGAAGACTTCAGTTCTTCCATGTTGCGTTTGGTTTCATAGAGCCGCTGAAACGGGTTTTCTGTGCCTACCGGCAAAGTGAGCGCCACCAAGCCAAAGTGATTGCCCAGTTTGTATTCTTCACCCGGCGCGCGCAGATTCACCGGCACGAAGGCGCGCACTTCCACGCCTTCAGTCGCATCACCGTGCTTGACCAAATAGCTGCGCAACGCGCCCGCCACACAAGAGAGCAGTACGTCGTTGAGCGAGGCCCCCAGCACTTTGCCAACCGCTTTGATTTCATTCAGGGGAATCGGTTCGCTCCACGCGACTTCCTTGCGCGTACCCGGCTTGCCTTTAAAGCGCGTGTCGGAGTCGTTGGGCAGAGCGGCCAGCATCACCGCCTCTTTCGCGACCGATGCGGCTACTCTGGCGTATTCAGGCCATTTGTCCAAATTGCCCATTGCGCGAATGCCCTTGGCCGCCACGTTGCCGTAGGCGTCAATGGCTTTGACCGTGGCCTGGGTCAGGGGGTCGAGCGCCACTTTCCACATGTTGCCGCCGGTGTCTTCGTCGGCCGCTGCACGCTCAGCCTTGCGGCGCGCCGCGCGGGCAAGTGCCTCGGGCACGATGCCGTCTTCATCCGCATCGGCTTTGGCGTCGGTGAGCGAATACGTCACGCCGATCAGCGCGATGCCGTCAGCGATGCAGTGGTGAATGCGCATCACCAAGGCCCACTGGATCGTGCCGTCTTCGGCGCGGTAGTGCGGAATCGCGTTCATGTGCCACAGCGGCTTGGCAGGATCAAGCGGCGTGGTGGTGAGCGCTGCGACGTACTCTTCCAGCTCTTCCTTGCCGCCCGGTTTGCCGCCTCGCTTGGGCAGCTCAGCCAGTTCAACATGGTGGTCAAGGTCAAATTCACCCGGCTCAGGGTCAAGCCAGTAGGCCCCTGAAGGATCAACCTGCACCGACTGCTTGAAGCGCTTGTAACGCAACAAGCGTTTTTCGAAGGTGCGTTTCAAGCGCGCAAAATCGAGCTCGCCCGCAAACATCATCACGCCGACAATCATCATCAGGTTTTGCGGCGTGTCCATGCGCAGCCAGGCGGTATCTACCGCGCTCATCCGCTCGCGGCGCTTGAGTTCGTCGATCTTGCCCATCGCCTTGCCCGCCAGTTGATCCAGCGGCAGTTTGTCCAGCGGCAACTTCTGCACCAGTTGCATGAGTGCTTCGTTGTTGAGCAGATCGGTGATTTGTTTTAGCGTGGGCATGCATGCTCCGTCAGGCTCGGGTGGGGGTGACCGTCAAACCAATCTTAACGCGATGATGTAGACTTTTTGCATGTCTGCCGCAGCCAGCAAGCTTACCCACAATCTCGCCCGCTACCTGGGCAACCACTTGGCCACACCCGAGCGGGTGCTGTATCGCCACCATGCCGATGGCAAGTGGCTCGACTTTACCGCCCATGCGGTTGGGCAACGCGCCGCACGCTGGCAAGAAGCGATGCGCCGAGCCGGTTTGCAAGCGGGCGACCGCGTCGCCCTGTGCCTGAAAAACAGCGTTAACTGGGTCGCCATTGACCAAGCGGCGTTGGGCTTGGGGCTGGTGGTGGTGCCACTGTATGTGGACGACAACGCCGAAAACATCGCTTGGTGCGTTACCCATAGCGGTGCCAGGCTGCTGGTGGTCGAAAACGCGCGCATGGCTAAAGCGCTCACTCATGTGGCAGGCGATGTGGCTCCCGATTCAAGTACGGCAAGTGCTGGGGAGGCCGGTCCGGTCCCGCTCACGCTGTGTCTGAAGCTGGAGGCGGATGAAGTGCGTGCCGACTTATGCAGCGTCGAAAATTTTTTGCCCCCGCAAGCAGCCTGCCCCGCCTTCGTCGCCCACGAGGTAGCGCCCGACCAATTGGCGACGATCTGCTACACCTCGGGCACGTCAGGCCGCCCCAAAGGCGTGATGCTGAGCCATCGCAACATCACGGCCAATGTCACCGCCTGCGCCAGCTTGGGGATCGCGCGGCCCGACGACGTGTTCCTCTCCTTTCTGCCGCTTTCGCACATGTTCGAGCGCACCGGCGGCTACTACCTGCCACTCTCGATTGGGGCCAAAGTGGTGTACGCGCGCTCGGTCACGCACCTGCCTGACGACTTGCTCGAACAAAAGCCCACGGCCTTGTTTGCCGTGCCGCGCATTTTTGAAAAATTCGCCGCGCGCATTGAGAAGGAGTTGGCAAAAGATGACAAGAAGCGCAAGATCTTTGAGCGCGTGGTGGCGGCCGGTTGGGCCAAGCACCAAGGTACGGCGGGCATTGTTGACCACTTCATGCTGGGCCTATTGCGCAAGCGCGCCGCCGCTGCGGTGCTGGATCGGCTGGGCGGCAGGCTGCGCCTGGCGGTGGTGGGTGGCGCGGCCTTGGATGCCCGAATTGCGCGCACCTTCATCGGCTTGGGGCTGCCGCTAATGCATGGCTATGGCATGACCGAAGCCTCACCGGTGATCTCGGTCAATCCGCTCGAAGCAGCGCTGAACGACCCGGCTTCGGTAGGGCCCGCGCTTCCCGGCATCGAGGTACGTTTATCGGCAGCGGGCGAGCTGTTAGTGCGGGGCCCCAGCGTGATGCAAGGCTATCTGAACGACCCGGCGGCGACCGCGCGCGTGCTGCACGACGGTTGGCTGCACACCGGTGATTTATGTGAGCTGCGGGCCGAACCGCAAGGCAACCGGATCTTCATTCGCGGCCGCTTGAAAGATGTCCTGGTGCTATCCAACGGTGAGAAACTGCCGCCGCAAGATGTCGAGCTGGCGATTCTGGCCGACGACGTGTTTGAGCAAGGCATGCTGGTGGGCGAAGGCAAGCCCTTTCTCACCTTGCTCGCGGTCTCGCAAGAAACTGATGAGCGCGCCTTAATGAAGCGTGCCAACGAGCGGCTCAAAGCCTTCCCGCGCTATGTGCGGATCCGCCGTGTGGTGGTGAGCAAAGAGCCGTGGAGCGTGGATAATGGTTTGCTCACGCCAACCCTTAAAGTTAAACGCAGCAAAGTATTGGAACGATTCGCAGCCCCCCTGGAAGCGGTATACGCGGACGGTGGCCCAAGCAAATAAGCGCCGATTCTCGATTCCCCGATCCTCAATTTTCATTTCACCAAAGGAGACCACCATGGCCGACCAAGCCGCATTCGACAAAGCCGTAGCCGATTCCAAAAATCTGCCTGACCGCCCTGATAACCAAACGCTGCTCAAGATCTACGGCCTGTACAAACAATCCACCGATGGCGACAACGCCGGCAAGCGGCCAGGATTCGCCGACATGGTGGGCCGCATGAAGCATGATGCCTGGGCGGCGCTGGCTGGCAAGTCGAAGGATGACGCGACGCAGGAATATATTGATTTGATCGAGTCGCTGAAGTAGTACCAATCCATTGCAGATAAATGCCTGAAGAACCGCGCTGGTGGCGGGTCTTCAGGCATTAAATTTTTGTGCTTTCTGTTCGCGGACAAGCTCACAAGAAGCTCAAGCTGCATTCGTAACTCAGTCGAGTAAGAAATTTCCATGTTTGAGCAAGTTTTCAAGAATATCGACGACATCCTGCACAAGGATGCGGGCTGCACCAGCGAACTCGACTACACCGAGCAGTCGTCCTGGCTGCTGTTTCTCAAGTATCTCGACGCGCTTGAAGCGGACAAAGCCGCCGAGGCCCAGCTTGAAGGCAGGCGGTATCACGCGATTCTCGATGCGCCCTATCGGTGGGCAGCTTGGGCATCGCCCAAAGCGGCAGATGGCAGGCTTGACCACCATGCTGCCCTGACGGGCGACGACCTGCGCGATTTTGTCAATGGCAAGCTCTTCCCCTACTTGGCCGGTTTCAAGCAGCGCGCCAGTGGCCCGAACACCATCGAATACAAGATCGGCGAAGTCTTTGGCGAGATCAAAAACAAGATTCAAAGCGGCTATAACCTGCGCGACGTGATTGACCTCGTGGATGAGCTGCGCTTCCGGTCTCAGACCGAGAAGCACGAACTTTCACACCTCTATGAAGCCAAGATCAGGAACATGGGCAACGCCGGGCGCAATGGCGGCGAATACTACACGCCGCGCCCGCTGATCCGCGCCATGATCCGAGTGTTGGCCCCGAAAATCGGCGAACGCATCTACGACGGTGCCTGCGGTTCGGCGGGCTTTTTATGCGAAGCCTTCGACTACCTGCTGCCGCAGGCTACCAAGGCCGACGACCTGAAAGTGCTGCAAACCCGCACTTTTTATGGCAAGGAGAAAAAGAGCCTGGCCTACGTCATCGCGATCATGAACATGGTCCTGCATGGCATCGAAGCACCCAATGTCATCCACACCAATACGCTTGGTGAAAACATCAACGACATTCAGGAGCGCGACCGCTACGACGTGATTCTGGCCAATCCGCCCTTTGGCGGCAAGGAACGCAAGGAGGTGCAGCAAAATTTCCCGGTCAAAACTGGCGAAACGGCTTTCCTTTTTTTGCAGCACTTCATCAAATCGCTGAAGGCGGGTGGGCGGGCGGCCATCGTCATCAAAAACACCTTCCTCTCCAATACAGACAACGCCAGCACCAGCATTCGCAAGCTGCTGCTTGAAAGCTGTAATCTGCACACTGTGCTCGACTGCCCTGGGGGCACGTTTCTGGGAGCCGGTGTCAAGACGGTGGTGCTGTTTTTCGAGAAAGGCGCACCCACGCGCAAGGTTTGGTTCTACCAACTGGACCCAGGCCGCAACATGGGTAAGACTAACCCACTTAACGACGACGATTTGGTCGACTTTGTCGAACGACAGAAGACGTTTGCCAATTCAGCGCAAAGTTGGACGGTGGATGCAGCAAGTATTGATACGGTCACCTTCGACCTTTCGGTCAGGAACCCGAACGGTAGTGACGAGGTGAGGCTGCGTACACCGCAGGAAATTCTTGATGAGATTGCCGCGCTGGATGCAGAGAGCGCAGCAGCGCTGGGGACGATTCGGGGGTTGCTGGCGTGATGTTCAATTGGGATGCCAAAACACTCGGTCAGGTCTGCACGATCAAGCCGGCAAAAGCGGAGGCAAGGGCGAGGCTCACTGGTGATGACGAAGTGTCCTTCGTGCCGATGGAAGACCTCGGCATCGACCTGAAGTACCCGCAACCTCGTCAAATTCGTCGCCTGAGTGAGGTCGGTGGAAGCTACACGTACTTCGCCGATGGCGATGTGTTGCTAGCGAAGATCACGCCTTGCTTCGAAAACGGTAAGCTGGGCGTGGCGCGCGGCCTGACCAATGGGATTGGCTTCGGATCAAGCGAGTACATAGTCTTGCGGCCTGAACCGAGGTTGGACGCTGAATACCTCTACTACTACCTTTCACGCCCGACATTCTTGGAGGAGGGTGCTCGGAGTATGACCGGCGCGGTAGGTCACAAACGGGTTGCGAAGGAGTTCGTCGAGAACCATTTGATTCCATTGCCGCAGCCGCTTGAGCAGCGCCGCATCGTAGCCATCCTCGATGAAGCTTTTGGGGGCATCGCCATCGCCCAGGCCAGCGCAGAGAAGAACCTCCAGAACGTCCGAGAGCTGTTCGAGAGTAGGCTGTATGCGCTGCTCAACCAAGATGTTGCGGATTGGCCACGGAAGACGCTGCGAGAAGTTTCGATTGAGTTCGGTCGTGGCAAGTCTAAGCACCGGCCTCGCAATGATCCGATGCTCTACGGCGGGCCATACCCATTTATTCAAACCGGCGATATTCGCAGCGCTGAGCACCTGCTCACAGAATATGCTCAGACGTACAGCGAAGCCGGACTTGCCCAGAGCAAATTATGGCCGAGAGGTACGCTATGTATCACCATCGCTGCCAATATCGCCGAGACTGCCGTACTGGACTTCGATGCCTGTTTCCCGGATAGCGTGATCGGAGTTGTCGTGGATGAAACCCAGACAAGTAGCAAGTATCTGGAATACATGTTGCACACCGTCAAGGCGGACCTTAAGGCAAAAGGAAAGGGAAGCGCGCAGGACAATATCAACGTGGGGACGTTCGAGAACGAACGCTTCCCATTTCCCGATTTGAAGTCTCAGGCACGAATCGTCGGACTGCTGGACGAGCTGTCTTCGAATGTTCGAGGGCTTGAGAGTCTGTATTCCCGCAAACTCGCGGCCCTCGAAGAACTGAAGAAGTCCCTGCTACACCAAGCCTTCACCGGTGTCCTCACCGCCAAATCGACCGACAAGCATTCGAGCGCAATTGCATGAATCCATCCCGCGACCTCGCTCTGATCGACGAGTTGCTGGCCTTGCCTGCGGAGACTGCTTGGCTGGAGTTCAAGGGAAACAATGGCGACCCCGAGATGATCGGCAAGCGCTGCGCGGCACTATCCAATTCAGCGCGAATCGAGGGTCAAGACATTGCCTACATGGTGTGGGGCATTGAAGACGGCACGCATGCCGTGACCGGCACGGACTTCAACCCAGACTTGAAAAAGGTGGGTAATCAGGGCTTGCCGCTGTGGCTTGCCAAGAGCTTGCAACCGAGCATTGCCTTTGGTTTCCGCTTCGTGGCGCATCCTCAGGGACGTTTGGTGCTGTTGGAAATTCCGTCGGCAACCGGGGCACCAGTCGCGTTTAACGGCGTGCCCTACGTTCGCATTGGCAGTGCCACGCCCAAGCTAACCGACTACCCTGAGCGGTATCAGCAACTGATTGAGCGGCTCCAACCTTACCGGTGGGAACAGGGGATCGCGCGGCAGTACGCCAGCGGCGACGAGGTGCTCTCGCTGCTCGACTACAGCCAGTACTTCCACCTGACCAAGCAGCGCCTTCCTGATAATCGCAATGGCATTTTCGATAAGTTGGCGGCTGATCGACTCATCACGCGCGATGTCGGCACAGGTTGGAACATCACCAATTTGGGGGCGATCCTGTTTGCTGTGCGCTTGAGCGAATTTGAGCCTGGCTTGGCACGCAAGGCAGTTCGTTTTGTGGCTTACGGTGGCAAGAACCGGGCGGCGACGGTGACGCACCGGCTTGACGGGCAAGGCGGATACGCAGTGGGCTTTCAGAGTTTGGTAGGCTACCTCGACGGTCTGTTGCCGAAAAATGAGCACATTGGTGCAGCGCTGCGAGAAGCTCGTCCGCTCTTTCCCGAGTTGGCTATTCGCGAGCTGGTTGCGAATGCGCTGATTCATCAAGACATGACCGTCAGCGGCGCGGGGCCGCAGATCGAGCTTTTCGATGATCGGCTGGAGATCAGCAATCCGGGTGCGCCGTTGGTCAAGCCTGAGCGTATGATCGATTTGCCGCCACGTTCGCGCAATGAGGCCGTCGCCTCGTTGATGCGCCGCATGGGCATGTGCGAAGAGCAGGGAAGTGGGCTTGATAAAGTGGTGCAGGCTTGTGAGGTATTCCAACTGCCCGCACCACTTTTCCGGGCCGATGGCAACGCGACGCAAGCGGTGCTTTACGGACCTCGTAGCTTTGCCGAAATGACGCAAGACGAGCGGGTGCGAGCCTGCTATTTCCACGCGGTGTTGAAATTCCTGAGCGGGGACAAGATGAAAAATGCCAGCCTGTGCGCCCGGCTTGGCATCGCCCCCAAGAATGCAGCCCAGGCCACCACAGTAATCAACAAAGCGCTGGAAGCAAAGTTGATCCGGGTGGCCGATTTGGACCATCCCCGCGCGGGCTATTTGCCGCATTGGGCCTGAAGTTTCTTGATCGGGTTTTGATTTTCAGGAGGAGTCATGGTGCGGAGTTTTGGAGTTTTTCCAAATAAATCAATTACTTGGCACCATTTTTGGGTGTGCGCATTTCTTGATCGGGTTTTGATTGCGTGGTTCGAAATCCGCTCGACCCGGCTGAATTTCGTGGTGGCGTAGAGCAATGAACGAGGCAGAAACTCGCGCTGAGTACATCGACCCTGCCCTCAAAGCGGCGGGCTGGGGTGTGGTCGATGGCAGCCGCGTGTTGCGCGAGCATGGCATCACGCTGGGCCGCTTGCAAGGCGCGGGTGGCAGGGGTGCGCGGGCCAAGGGTGAAATCGCGGATTACGTTTTGGTCTATCGCAACACCAAATTGGCGGTGATTGAGGCTAAGGCTTGGGACAAACCGGCCACCGAGGGCGTAGGTCAAGCCAAAAGCTATGCCGCCAAGTTGGCGGTGCGCTACACCTACGCGACCAACGGCCAAGCGATTCACTGCATTGACATGACCACCGGCGTTGAGGGTGAGGTTGCCCATTTTCCAAGCCCGGAGGAGTTGTGGAAACGGACTTTCGCCGAGACTGACTCGGCTGCTGCTGTCTGGCGAAGCCGATTCGCGGCCGTGCCCTTCGAGGACAAGGGCGGCACCTGGCAGGGGCGCTACTACCAGGACATTGCGATCACGCGGGTACTCGAAGCGATTGAGGCGGGTCGTGATCGCATTTTGCTCACCCTGGCTACCGGCACTGGCAAGACCTTTATCGCCTTTCAACTGGCGTGGAAACTGTTTCAGAGCCGCTGGAATTTGGCGGATTGGAAGAGTGGCACGGAACCTGCGCGCAGGCCGCGTATCCTGTTTCTGGCGGACCGCAACATTTTGGCTGACCAAGCCTACAACGCTTTTTCGGCATTTCCGGACGACGCATTGGTGCGGATTGCGCCGGATGACATCCGTCGGCATGGGCGGGTGCCGATGAACGGCAGCATTTTCTTCACGATCTTCCAGACATTCATGAGCGGCCCGCCGGTGGATGGAAATCCGGCACCTTACTTTGGCGAGTATCCGCAGGACTTCTTTGACTTTGTCGTCGTTGATGAATGCCACCGCGGCGGTGCGAATGATGAGGGGTCGTGGCGCGCCATCCTTGATTATTTTGCACCAGCGGTGCAGCTTGGTTTGACGGCGACCCCGAAGCGCACCATCAACGCCGATACCTATGCCTACTTTGGTGAACCGGCTTTCGTGTATTCGCTTAAGGAAGGGATTAACGACGGCTTCCTCACGCCATTTCGGGTCAAGCAGATAGCGACGACCCTGGATGACTACCAGTATGTCCCGGATGATCGGGTGATCCTGGGCAAGATTGACTCGGGCAGGCGGTATGTCGAGGCTGACTTCAATCGGCTGATCGTGATCCCCGAGCGGGAGGAGTTTCGCGTCAAGCTGCTATTGGGCGCGCTTAAGCAAACCGAAAAAACCATCATCTTCTGTGCCTCCCAGGAGCATGCACTAATGGTGCGCGATCTGGTGAATAAGTGGAAGTCGAGCACCGATCCGTTTTACTGCGTGCGGGTGACCGCGAACGACGGTGCGATGGGTGAAATGCATCTGCGCCAATTTCAGGACAATGACCGCACGATTCCAACCATTCTGACGACATCGCACAAACTTTCCACCGGGGTAGACGCGCGCAATATTCGAAACATCGTGTTGATGCGCCCGATCCGCTCGATGATTGAATTCAAGCAGATCATTGGACGCGGCACGCGCCTTTACGACGGCAAAGACAATTTCGCGATCTACGATTTCGTAAAAGCGCACTATCTGTTTAGCGACCCTCAGTGGGATGGCGAGCCGATCGAGCCACCTACTTATGTGGAGCCACCGCCCCCGACTATCGGTGCGCCGCCGCCCCCACCCCCGTTCACGCCGCCACCGTCACCACCTGCGCCAGAAAGGATTGTGGTCGAACTTGCGGATGGCAAAGCACGGCGCATCCAAAAAATGGATGCCACCCTCTACTTTGGCGTGGATGGTCTACCGATGTCATCGGCCCAGTTTTTGGAGAGCCTCTACGGGGCCTTGCCCGAATTCTTCAAAGATGAGGACGAATTGCGCCACCTCTGGAGCTTGCCAGATACGCGCAAAGCGCTGCTTGATGGCCTGAGCGAAAAAGGGTTTGGGGCAGATCTCCTGGTCGAAATGCAGCGGTTGATCGACGCGGAACATAGCGATCTGTTTGATGTGTTGGCTCACATCGCTTTTGCGGTTGAGCCAATCGCACGCGCGGAACGAGCCGCGAACGCCAGGGCGGTGTTTGCGACCGCCATGACCGACAAACACCGTGCGTTCCTCGATTTTGTGCTGGCGCAGTACGTCGCCCAAGGGGTGCGCGAACTTGATGCAGACAAGCTGTCACCGCTGCTCAAGCTCCGGTATCAGAGCGCGTTGGCAGATGCCTTTGAAGACCTCGGTTCGCCTGAATCAGTTCGCACGCTTTTTACCGGCTTTCAAAGGAACTTGTACCGCAAGCCACCCAATATTCATGCCTGAAGAGCCGCTCTGATGGCGGGTCTTCAGGCATATCACCACTACTTGGCCTTGGCCGCCTTCTTCGCCTGTGCCTTGGCGGCAGCAGGAGCAGGAGCAGCCCCCGCCGCTCCAAACAACTTGTCCAGATTGTCATTGATGTGCCCGGTCATCGTGCCCTTGAACGCTTTGAGCAAAAAGCCCAGGGTCACGTCGATCACCACTTCGGATTTACCCAGGGTCAGCGTTCCTTGCGCGCCGGGGCGCTGAAAGTTGAGCGTATCGCCTTCCCATTCGAAAGCCAAATCGAACTTGGCTTTGAGTTGCTTTGCAAAGTCGTTCGCGGCATCTTTAGCCTTTTTGAGCGGCATGCTGTGGGGGCGGACAATGTGGATGTCGGACATGCTTAACTCTCCTTAATTGTTTTGCGGCGCTTGGCCGGAGCGCGGGGTGGGTTGCGGCCAGCGGCTGCGGCAGCCGGTTTGAGTTTACGGGTGTTCGCCTCGCTCACCGCTGCATCGATGATGGCCTGTGCTACCCAGCGGGCCAGTTCGCTGGCTTCGGCATTGCTGCCACCCCACATGTCTTTGACGATCACGTAGGGCTCAATCCCGTACACCAGTGAGAGGGCGCGCAGCAGGCGCTCGAAGCCTTTTGGCCCCAGCTTGACCCGGAATGGTTCGGCGGCGTGTGCGAGGATGCCGCGCCGGTAGCCTCGGCGGTAGCGGTCTTCCTTGAGCAACCCGGCGCGCTGCATGGCTTCATGCTCGAGCGCTACTTGCATTGCCGCGCGCAGAGGCACTTCGTATTCCTCAAAGCGCGGGAAGGTGGCGGCAAACAGCTCGTTGATGCGCTCTTTGCCGTCGGCAGATTGGGCATTCCACGAGCGCACTGGCCCCAAGCTGTAGTCGGTCACTGCCGCGATCAATTTGCTGCGCGTTGGGAAATAGCGGTATGCGGTGGCGCGCGAGACTTGCGCGGCCTCGGCCACCTCAGAGACGGATGGAATCCGCCCCGCATTCATGATCTCAATCGCGCATTGCAGCAGGTAGCGTTGCATCCGCGCGGCCGGGCCGCCGGGTGGCTCGACAGTGAGCGGCGTGAGTTCCGGCAAGCCCTGGCGCGGGTCGTGGTGCAGTGGCTGGCGCTTGCGGTCAGACATGGAGAATAGTCATGGCGGGTCAACTTGGTGCAACGCAGCAACGATTGTGATTGACGTGAGCAGTCAGTGGTGAATAAGATCGCAATGTGGAAATGAGACGGTCGTCTAATTTTTAATGTGGTCGATAAGAGTTCGACGCGAGCTTAAAGGATTTCAGTTGAAAGTAGCAAGCTATCAATGGGCCGGCAAACGGCAGATCGGGCAGCTCTCGCCTGACGGCAAAGAAATCCAGGCGCTTGACTTGGGCTCGGCGTGGCAGTCACGGGTTGCTTCGCGCGGGGTGCTCGCGCTGATTGAGTGGCAAACCGAAAACACCGGCATGCCGCGTAACAGCGGCGCGCGCCTGGCCTTGAGCGCGGTGCGCCTTGAAGCGCCGCTGCCGCGCCCGCGTCGCAACATTTTCTGTGTCGGCAAAAACTATCTTGCGCATGCCAAGGAGTTTGGCACCAGCGGGTTTGATTCTTCGGTCGCCAAGCCGGGCGACGAGATTCCTGAAGTGCCGTACATTTTTTCCAAAGTACCCGAATCGGTGATTGGGCCGGGCGATGCTGTCCGCATTCCGGTGGGCGTTTCAGAGGCGATTGATTACGAGGTTGAGCTGGCGGTGGTGATCGGCCGTGGCGGCTCGCGCATCAAAAAAAGCGATGCCTTGGCCCACGTGTGGGGCTACACAATCATCAACGACGTGACTGCGCGTGATTGGCAGCAGCGCCACAAGCAATGGCACTTGGGTAAATCATTCGATACCTTCTGCCCAATGGGGCCGGTGCTGGTGAGCGCCGATGAATGTGACGGCACCAACACGCAAGTGCGCTGCTATGTGAACGGCGAGTTGCGCCAAGATGCACCGACCAAAGACCTGATTTTCGATGTGCCTACGTTGATCGAATGCATCTCCGCTGGCATCACGCTGTACCCGGGTGACATCATAGCTACCGGCACCCCTGTCGGTGTGGGTATCGGCTTCAAGCCGCCGAAATATCTCAAGGCGGGCGACTTGGTGCGCTGCGAGATTGATGGTATTGGTGTGCTCGAAAACCCAATCCAGTAGCGGCTCTTCAGGCATCTACCCCGGAAAACTTTGATGGCCAACCTGCTCTTCACCAATGTCAACATCTTCGACGGCACCGGGGCCATGCCCTATGCAGGCGAAGTTCTGGTTCAGGGCAATCGAATCGCCCGCGTGGCCCGTGGGGTGCGCGCGATTCCGGTGGCTGGGGTGCAAGTGGTCGATGGTGCTGGGGCGACTCTGATGCCCGGCATGACTGAGGCGCATACGCACTTCGCCTGGAACGACCAGCCCAGTTTGGGTGCGATCCAGAAGATGCCCACCGAAGAGCACATTCTCTGGTGCGCGCACATTGCCGAGCGCTACTTGCGGCACGGCTTTACTTCCTGCGTTGGGGCTGCCACCGCCAAGCCCAGGCTTGATGTGGTGCTGCGCAACGCGATCAACTCGGGGCAGATTCCTGGGCCGCGTTACCTGGCAGCGAGCCAAGAAATTACCGTGCCAGGCGGCTTGGGCGACGAATCACCACCGCATCTGCCTTATCCCGAATTCAGCTTCGGCGCGGTGGTAAGTGGCCCGCATGAAATGCGCAAATGTGTGCGGATGTTTTTGAAGTATGGGGTCGACACGGTCAAGCTCAATCTTTCCGGCGAATACATTGCCGGCCTCGATGCCGAAATCACGCAAATGACCGACGAAGAAATTGCGGTCGCGGTGTCAGAGGTGCGGATTCGTGGCAAGCGATTGGCGGCGCACGCGCGCTCCTGCGAGTCGATCAAGCAATGCGTGCGTCATGGCATCGAGTTGATTTTCCACGCCAGCTACACCGACGAAGAAGCGCTCGACCTTCTCGAAGCAAACAAGGAAAAACACTTCGTCGCACCCGGCATCGCCTGGCTGATCCATACCTCCTACCACGCCAGCAAGTGGGGCATCACGCCTGAGATTGCCAAAGGCATGGGCTATCACCGCGAGCTGGAAGCCGCGATTGAAAGCCTGAAGAAAATGCACAAGCGCGGGATTCGTATCTTGCCCGGCGGTGACTACGGTTTCGCGTGGATCGAGCATGGCACTAATGCCAAAGACCTCGAATACTTCGTCAAGTACTTGGGCTTCACGCCGATGGAAGCATTGCTCGCCGCCACCAAACTCGGTGGACAGGTGATGATGCAGGGCGATGAACTGGGCTGCCTTAAAGAGGGCTACTTGGCAGACCTGTTGTTGGTCGATGGCGACCCGCTAGCCGATATCACCGTGCTACAAGACCAGTCGCGCATCTTGGCGGTGATGAAAGACGGCAAGTTTCACAAAGAGCCGGAAATTCGTGATGCGCGCTCGCAGTATTCTCGAAACGCTGCCTGAACCCGATCAAGAGCCATGAGCACTGAAGTCACTCAGCGCATCGCCTTCGAGTTTGATCGAGGCACGGGTAGCAGCGGCACGGTGCTCTGCATTCACGGTTTGGGTGGCTCGTCCAACACCTGGTCGCCGCTGATGGGGGCGCTGAATCGTTTTGATGTGCTGCGCCTGGACCTGCCGGGTTCGGCGCGATCAGCACAAGCCGATACCGAACCGCACCTCTCAATCGAGCGCTTGGCCAAAGCCTGTTCGCGTGTGTTGGTGGCGAAGAATATTGATCGCGTGCATCTGGTCGGCCACTCGATGGGAACGATCGTGGCAATGGCGTTGGCGAGCTTTAACCCGCGCCTGGTCGCATCGCTCGCGCTCTTCGGGCCGCTCTTCGCGCCGCCCGAGGTGGCGCGTAGCAACATCCGTGCAAGGGCTGAAAAGGCACGCCAGGAGGGCATCTTGGGCATGGCAGCGATTGCCGATGCAGTGCTGCAAGCGTCGACTTCGAGCGAAACCAAACGCCAACGTCCAGCGGCGTTGGCCTTCGTGCGCGAATCGTTGATGCGCCAAGACCCGATCGGCTACGCGCGCAGTTGCGAGGCGCTCGCGGATGCGCGCGCGTGCGATCCCGACAAGCTCATCTGCCCGACACTGCTGGTCACGGGCGATGAAGATGTGGTGGCTCCGCCGCAGGCAGTGCGCTCGATGCACGAGAAGATTGCCGGCAGTCAGATGGAAGTGCTGCGCGGCTGTGGTCACTGGACCCCAGTCGAGAAGCCCGAAGAATGCAGCGCTGCGTTGACGCGCTTTTATGCAAGATTGAGGTAGGGAGCAACTATGGCCAACGTCCTCTTCACCAACGCCCGCGTGCTTGACGGCACGGGCGAAAAATCCTTTCCCGGCGAAGTGCTGGTGCAAGGTAATCGCATCTCGCGCGTCGTGAACACGCAAAAAGGCATGCGCGGCGCGTCTGTCTCGGGCGTGACCACGGTGGACTGCGCCGGGGCTACGCTGATGCCGGGCATGTGCGAAGCCCACACCCACATGGCGTGGAACAACTCGGCAACCCTCGACGGCATTCAAGTCATGCCACCCGAAGAGCACACGCTCTGGACGGCGGGCGTCGCCAAAACCTATCTCGAATACGGCTGGACTTCGTGCGTGGGTGCGGCCACCGCCAAGCCGCGCCTCGATGTCGTGATCCGTAACGCCATCAACAGCGGCATGATCCCGGGGCCACGCTACTTGGCAGCTAGTCAGGAAATCACTGTGCCCGGCAATCTGGGCGATGAGTTGCTGCCGCACATTCAGTATCCCGAGTACGCGTTCGGCGCGATTGTCAGTGGCCCGGAGAGCATGCGCCATATCGTGCGCCAATTTTTGAAGTCGGGGGTTGATTCGATCAAGCTCAATCTGTCCGGCGACAACTTTGTGCCGGGCGCGGACGCACACACCACCTGGATGAGCGATGAAGAAGTCGCGATGGCGGTGAAGGAAACCAAGGTGCGCGGCAAGCGCGTCTCGGTGCACGCGCGCTCCTGCGCCTCGATCAAGCAGGCGCTGCGCCACGGCTGCGAAGTGATCTACCACGCCAGCTACACCGACGAAGAGTCGCTCGACCTGCTCGAAGCGCAGAAAGACAAAATCTTCGTCGCACCGGGCTTGTCGGTGATCGTGCGCCTGCTCTACCACGGCGATGAATTTGGCATCAACCGCCAAAAAGCGATTGAGATGGGCTATGAAGACGAACTGGCGGCCGCTTCAAAGAGCCTGACCGAGATGCACAAGCGCGGCATTCGCGTGCTGCCCGGCGGCGACTATGGTTTTGCGTGGGCCCCGCACGGCGCGAATGCGACTGACTTGCAATACCTGTGCAAGTACGCCGGGTTCACCCCGCTGGAGGCGTTGAAGGCGGCCACCTTTTTTGGCGGGCAGATCATGATGCAGGGCCAGGAGCTAGGCCAAGTGAAGGAGGGCTTTCTGGCCGACCTGCTGCTGGTCGATGGCGACCCGGCGGCGGATTTGTCGATTTTGCTGGACAAGAAAAAGCTGCTGGCGATCATGAAAGACGGCAAGTTTTTCAAAGAGCCCAACTCGCGCCACTCGAATGCGCGACTTAACTTGAGCGCGGCCTAGGGCTGGCTGGAAAAGTCTAACGATGAAACGCTTCTGGCCCTGGTTTTGGCGTGCGGTGATCGGCGTGCCGATCATCGTGTTTGCCATTTGGGCCTTGGCCGACAATGCGCGCCTTTTCGTGCTCACTCTGCTCAATAGCCTCACGCTGGCATCGCTCTATTTCATCGTCGCCAGCGGCTTCACGCTGGTGTTTGGCTTGATGCGCAACGTCAATCTGGCGCATGGTTCGCTATACCTGCTGGGCGGCTACGTCGGTTATTGGGTCGCTACCAGCACGGGCTACTGGGTGCTGGCTCTGGCGGCGGGCTTTGCAGCGGCGGCGCTGGCAGGCCTGGTCATGCAAGTCGCGATCTTCCGCTTTATGCAAGGTGAGGATTTGCGCCAAACCATGGTGACGATCGGCTTGTCGATTGTGATTGCCGATTTGCTGCTGTGGGGCTTCGGTGCCCAGGTGCATCAAATGTCAGCGCCTGATTTGCTCGCTGGCCCTTTCCGTGAGCTGCCGCTGATTCGTGCCTACTCCAAATACCGCAGCATGCTGATTCCGATAGGCGCGGTGATCGGCGTGGCGCTGTGGCTGTTTTTGAACCGCACACGCGTGGGCATGATGATCCGCGCCGGGGTTGACGACCGCGCGATGCTGGCAGCATCAGGGGTCAATGTGAATTTGGTGTTCGCCATCACATTTGCAATCGGCGCAGGGCTGGCGGGTTTTGGTGGCGTGATCGGCGCGGTGGAATTGTCGATCGTGCCGGGGGAGGATTCACGTCTTCTGATGGCTTCGCTGATCGTGGTGATTGTCGGCGGGATGGGCAGCATCGTTGGCGCTGCGGTCGGTGCGATCATTCTTGGTCTGGCCGAAACCTACGGCTTGGCCTATGCGCCTACCTACAGCGTGGTCTTTACCTTTGTGATTCTGGTGCTGGTGCTGGCGTTTCGGCCACGCGGAATTTTGGGGGACGCGCGATGAGTGCCGCTTCGTGGCGGGCGGCGATGAATTCGGGCGCGCGGGCGCAAGCCGCCGCTTCGCTGCCGCGCACCGTGCCGCCGCGCCCGCCGGTAGCAGCGGCGACACTTGACACCAATGCCGATGCGCCGCGCTGGCTGCGTTGGCTCTGGGCCAGAGTCGGGGCGCGCCATGTGTTTGTGCTGCTCTTTGTGCTGCTCTTTCCGTGGTTTGCCTCGCCGTTTTTTACCTATCAAATTGGCGCGCAGTCGCTGGCGCTGGGCATCATTGCACTCTCGCTCACCTTCCTCGGCGGCTATGGCGGCATGATCTCGCTGGCGCAGATGTCGGTGGCCGGGGTGGCAGGTTACATGGTGGCTATTTTTGGGGCCAGCGGCACGGCTGAAATCAGCCTTAACTGGCCGTGGTGGCTGGTGCTGCCGGTGGCGCTGCTGATCGCCACTTTGGTGGGCACTTTTATCGGCTGGCTGTCAGTGCGCACCGAGGGCATTTACACAATTATGATTACGCTGGCGTTTGGCACCGGCTTGTACTACCTGGCTTTGCAAAACTACAGCGTCTTCAACGGTTTTCAGGGCTTTCAGCAGGTCCACCCGCCGGTGCTTGGCACGCTGAATTTGCGCGCCCCGATGCCTTTTTTCTACCTCACGCTCACGGTGGCGCTGCTGGCCTATTTCGCGATAAAGTATTTGATTCGCGCGCCCTTTGGCATCGCGCTGCAAGGGATTCGCGACAACCCGCGCCGCATGAACGCACTCGGCTTTAACGTCACTGCGCATCGCGTTGCGGCCTATGCATTTGCCGCCTTCATCGCGGCGTGTGGCGGTGTGCTGCTGGTTTGGTACAACGGTCTGATTACGCCAGGGTCGGTTGGCACCGGCTGGCTCATCAACATTCTCATCATCGCCGTGCTGGGCGGTATGCGCCACCCGATTGGCCCGTTTATCGGCGCGATTGTGTTTGTGGTGTTGCAAAATTTTGCGATTGATTTGATTGACCGCGAGCGTTTCAATCTCGTGATCGGCGGCGTGTTTCTCGTGATCGTGTTGTTTTCACCTGATGGGTTGCTCGGCTGGTGGAGGCGCTGGCAAGCGCGTCTGGCAGCGGTGCAACCGGCGGGTGGTGTGTCCCAGCGGCCGTCAAGCCGCATTTAACCGACGGCTAGTTGCCGCCATAACGGTAGTCCCCAAGGAGAAGTGTATGAAAGCAGCCAGTTCCAGCAAGAGGATGTTTGTGCGCACCGTCATTGGTGCGGCAGTGGCGTCAGCGTTTGTGTGGTCGGCCCATGCGCAAACCGGGCCGGTCAAGATCGGCCTGTTGGCAACCCTCGAAGGCCCGTTTGCCGCCGGTGGTGCCGATGGCATGCGCGGCGCCGAGCTTGCCGTCAAGCAGCGCGGTGGCACGGTCGCGGGGCGCAAGATTGAGATCATCAAAGCCTCTTCCGATGCCAAGCCCGATGTCGCTGTCAATGCCACCCGCAAATTAGTCGAGCAAGACAAGGTGGACATCATGGTGGGGCCACTCTCGGGTGGCGAAGGCATCGCGGTCAAGGAGTATTCCAAGACCCAGCCCAATATCACTTTCATCAATGGCTCATCTGGCGCGCAAGCCGCTACGCTGGTGAACCCCAGCCCGAACTTCTTCCGCTTCAATACCGAGGGCGCGCAGTGGATGGTGGGTCTGGGCAAAGCCGCCATGGACAAGGGCTACAAGCGCACCATGATTATTGCCGAGGACTATGCATTTCCGTACTCGCAGGTGCAAGGCTTTATGTCGGAGTACTGTCGCTTAGGCGGCAAGGTGCCACAAAAAGCCTGGGTGCCGCTCGGTGGCAAAGACTACTCGTCGGTAATCGCCAAAATGCCCAAGGACATTGACGCAGTGCTGGTCGTGCTGGGTGGTGCCGACGCGGTGAACTTCCTGAACCAGTACGAAGCAGCCGGTGGCGACAAACCCATCATGGGCGGCTCGATCACGGTGAGCCAAGACATTCTCAACTACAAGGGCAAGAAGCGCGATTCCCTGGTGGGCACGATGTCGGCAGGCCCGGTGGCGGATGCGTTTGACGGCGCAGACTGGAAAGCCTTCGTCGCTGACTACCAGAAGAGCTACCCGGTCTCGGCGGGCGGCTTTCCCAGCCCTAGCTTGTTTGCCTACGTGTATTACCAAAACATGAAAGCGGCACTCGATGGTTTGGATGCGGTCAAAGGCGACCTTTCGGGTGGTCAGGCCAAGTATCGCGAGGCGCTCTCCAAGATGGTGCTCAAAACCCCCACGGGCGATGTGCGGCTGGACGGCAACCGCCAGGCGATTGGCACTACCTTCGTGACCGAAGTGGTCAAAGACGCGCAGGGCAATCTGTTCAACAAAGTGCTGCGCAAGGTTGACAACGTAGATCAGATGCTCGGCATGAAAAAAGAAGATTTCCAGATGGGTACGCGTGACACGCCAGCTTGCCCCTGATTGAAACGGATCGAGTCTGTTCAACGCTGTCATGTTGCAAAACGTCGTCAATCCTTCCGACTCGCCACGCTTGTCACTCTCCTCAGGTGATGCCCTCACCTTGCAGGGTGTGACCCGAGCGTTTGGCGCGTTGAAGGCGATTGACGACGTCACTTTTTCAGTCGCGGCCGGTGAGCGGCGCGCCGTATTGGGCGCCAATGGGGCTGGTAAAACCACGCTGTTCAACGCGATCACCGGCGACTTTCCGCCAACTGCGGGCAAAGTGCTTTTCTTTGGTGAAGACATCACCGAGATGCCGCCCTACGAGCGTATCCGCAAGGGCCTGCGTCGCACCTACCAATCGTCGCTGCTATTCCGCGAATTGTCGGTACGCGACAATCTTTTTCTGGCCGTGCGCGGGGTCGCGAATGGCCGCTACTCCTTCCTTCGAGCGCGGCAAAACCATTCATCAGTGACGATGGTGGATGATTTGCTGGCCCATGTGCGGCTCGACCAGTTGGCTGACACGCTGGTGGCTGATTTGTCGCACGGGCAACAGCGCCAGTTAGAAGTCGGCATCGCGCTCTCGGGCGCGCCGCGAATGATCTTGTTTGATGAACCCGCAGCGGGCCTTTCGCCGGCGGAGCGGCGTGACTTGGTCGCCATTCTCAATGGCCTGCCGCGCCATATCGGCTATGTATTGATCGAGCACGATCTGGACATCGCGCTCAAAGTGGTGGAGCAGGTCACCATCATGCACAACGGCCGCGTGCTCAAGCATGGCACGCCGGAGCAGATTCAGAACGACGCTGAAGTCCAGGCGATTTATATGGGTGGCAAGCACGCCCACTGACCATGGCAAGCAAATCGCGCCTAAACGCGCCGCTTCTCGAAATCACCAACCTGGACGTTTACTACGGCCAGGCGCATGCCTTGCAGCAAGTCTCGCTCACGCTCGAACGCGGTTGTATCGCCGTGGTGGGGCGCAATGGCATGGGAAAGACCACGCTGTGCAATGCCATCACCGGGTTGGTGCCCGCGCGTGGCAGCATCAAATTTTTGGGTGAAGAGATTCTGGGCTTGGCCGCGCATGTGATTACCAAGCGCGGGATCGGCTATGTACCGCAGGGGCGGCGCGTGTGGCCCTCGCTCTCGGTCGATGAACACCTGCGCTTGGCCGCCTCCACCGCGCGCAAAGGCGAATGGACGGTCGAGCGCGCCTACGACCTCTTTCCGCGCCTGAAAGAGCGGCGCAACAACGGCGGCTCGCAGCTCTCGGGTGGCGAGCAGCAAATGCTGGCGATATCGCGCGCGCTGCTGTTCAACCCCAAGCTGTTGGTGATGGACGAGCCAACCGAAGGCCTGGCCCCGGTGATTGTTGAGCAAGTCTCCAACACCTTGCGTGAAATCTCGCATGAAGGCGATATCGCCATTTTGCTGATCGAGCAAAACCTGGGCGTGGCGGTCGATGTGGCGGATGATGTCGCCGTGATGGTGAATGGGCGCATCGCCCGCATGTTGCCCGCCCGCGAGCTGGCGGCCGATGTCGAATTGCAGCAGCGCCTGCTGGGCGTGAGGCAGTCAGAGGAAGAATCTGCCGAAACTGATGCTTCAAGAGGCAATACCAGTGCGGCTCTTCAAGCATCAAGTGCCGAAGAAGCACAACCCACGCGGATCTTCACGGTACGGCGTGCGCACGATGCACCCAATTCTGATCTTGCAGCCGACCCACTAAAACGTGAGGCGACACGCAGCGAAAGAACCGTGCGCAACTTCAATCGCTGGAACTCGGCCGATGCCGGGGCCGCGATCATTGACGCGCCGCTGGTTGAAGGTCGCGAGCGGGTCAAAGCGCTGCAAGACGCGGCGCAGACTCTGCAACGCGCCTCGCAATCGGCTCGTGTGGTCGAGTTGCCGGTGGCAGCGAGCACTGGCAGCGCCGCCTACGTGGCCGGCACGTTTGACACCAAGGGCCGAGAACTTTTCTATCTGAAGAGTTGTATCGAAAAACTGGGCATGCGGGTGGTAACGGTGGACTTAGGAACATCAGGCAAGCCCTCGCCCGCGAGCATTGGCCCGCGTGATGTCGCGAGCCATCACCCCAACGGAGAGCGTGGTGTGTTCACCGGAGATCGCGGCTCGGCGGTTACTGAAATGGCGCGGGCTTTCGAGCGCTTCATCCTCTCGCGCCACGATTTGGGCGGCATCATTTCGGCAGGCGGCTCGGGCGGCACGGCGCTGGCAACACCCGCGATGCGGGCGTTGCCGATTGGTGTGCCCAAGATGATGGTCTCCACCGTCGCCTCTGGTGATGTCAAGCCCTACGTTGGCCCGTCAGACATTTGTATGATGTATTCGGTCACTGATGTGTCGGGTATCAACCGCATCAGCGAGCGTGTGCTCGCCAATGCGGCGCACGCTCTGGCCGGGATGATTTCGCACCAACGGCGTGAATCGAGCACAATCAAACCGTCCGTCGGCCTGACCATGTTTGGCGTGACCACCACCTGCGTGCAGGCGGTTGCCAAGCTGCTCGAAGACCGTTACGACCCGGTAATTTTTCACGCAACCGGCACCGGCGGGCAATCGTTTGAGAAGCTCGCTGATTCGCACCTGTTCGAGGGCGTGCTTGATCTCACCACCACCGAAATTGCCGATGAACTGGTAGGCGGGGTGCTCAGCGCCGGCCCGACCCGGCTCGACACCTTCATTCGCAACCGGATGCCCTATGTGGGCTCGGTGGGGGCCTGCGATATGGCCAATTTTTGGGCGATGGAAACCGTGCCGGCCAAATTCAAGGGCCGTAATCTCTACAAGCACAATCCGAATGTCACGCTGATGCGCACCACGGTTGAGGAGAACATCGCCATCGGGCAATTCATCGTTGACAAGCTGAATCGGATGGAAGGGCCGGTGCGCTTTCTGCTGCCGCTAGGCGGCGTGTCGGCACTCGACGCTCCGGGCAAAGCTTTTCACGACCCCGCAGCTACGGGTGCGCTGCTTAAGACCATCGAAGCGGCCTTCCGTCTCGGCCCGCAGCGCAAGCTCATCAAACTGCCACACAACATCAATGACCCCGAGTTCGCTACCGCTGCGGTAGCCGCCTTTGACGAAGTCACCCAACTCTCTCAAGCCACCCTGGTGCGCCGCACAGCGTAAACGCCCCTAACCCTGATCCTCCAAAATTTATGCGCATCCCCCGTCAGAAAATCCTCGATAAATTTCGCAACATGATGAAGCACGGCCAGCCGATCATCGGCGGCGGGGCTGGCACGGGCCTATCGGCCAAGTGCGAAGAAGAGGGTGGCATCGACCTGATCGTGATCTACAACTCGGGTCGCTACCGCATGGCTGGGCGCGGCTCGCTCGCCGGTTTGATGGCCTATGGCAATGCCAACGAGATCGTGGTTGATATGGCCAAAGAAGTGCTGCCGGTGGTCAAGCACACGCCGGTGCTGGCAGGCGTGAACGGCACCGACCCTTTCATGATCCAGGACCAGTTCTTGC
>JANLTH010000178.1:0-41261 GCA_031362865.1 Burkholderiales bacterium
ATCGCTGCGCTCGCCGCGAGCGACAAATTCGGTAGTTCTGTGGCGTTTAACGGTGATGGCAAGTTGCTTGCCGTCGGTACGCCCGGCGATCAGTCGAACAGAGGCGCGGTCTATCTGGCCAGCTTCGATAGCACCACCTACGCAACTGCGGCCATGACCCTGGTGGTTGCCGGTTTCAACAAAGTCGGGACTGGCGATATTGCTGTGGCACGCTTGGAGGCTGGCGACCTGTTTGGCTCCGGCGTTTCACTCTCTGCAGATGGTAGCCAACTCGCCGTTGGCACACCTGGTGACGCTGGGGTCGCCAATGGATTTGCTGGTGCAGGTGCGGTGTACCTCTACACCTTCTCGAACGACCGTTTTGGCGAGGGCACGAATCAGGCCACTATCGGTGCCACGGGTACTCTGGGCCTGAGCGGCACGCCGGCGCAGACCATCATTGGCAGCGGCTATGGTGTCGCTCCAGTGGGCTATCGGGGTGTCGGTGTCACGCTGGAGGCGGGGGACAATTTTGGCGGCTCGGTTGCATTCAGCCGCGATGGCGTGAACCTTGCCGTCGGTGCGCCGCACGACTTTGGTTCCAGCAACAGTGGCGGCACCAACTCGGGTGCCGCGTATTTGTTCGGTTCCACCTCTAACAGCACGGTGCCAAACGCGGGCATACAGACTTATGCGTCCAACACCGGGATCGATGTCCAGATTAATCCCCTTGGCATTACCAAATTGCTCAACGCAGGCACTGCTGTGACCTTGCAGGCCAGCAACGACATCACCGTGACTTCCGCCGTGATCGCTTCGAATACCGCCACCGGCGCGTTCACGCTCGATGCGGGTCGTTCGATCCTGATCAATGCCAATATCAACACTGGCAACGGGAATTTTGCCGCCCGCGCCAACCAAACGTCGGGAGTCGGGGTGATTGCCGCAGACCGTGTGGCTGGTGACGCAGTCATCACCATGGCCGCAGGCACCTCGGTTAACACTGGCACAGGCGTGGCAGATTTTCGAATTCTTGACGGGGCCGGCCGCACCGGCACTGCGGCCGATTCGGGCAGCATCACCTTGAACAATGTGACCGCGTCCAAGATTTTTGCCTACAACACGGGCCCGAAAGCCGGATCTGGCGTGGTTCTCAATGGGACACTCACTGCCACCGACACCGCTGCAGGGGTCTCGATTGAACTGGCCGGAAAGACTTTTACGAACAACCTTGGCGCGCTTCCTTTCGCAACAGTCGGCGCTGGCAAGTGGCGTGTCTGGTCGCAAAGCGCGACCTACGATGCCGCCACGCGCAGCACGTTTGTCAACGCCGGATATGACTTTAAGCAGTACGGCTTGAGCTGGGCTACGCCATTTGGTGCCAGCGCTGGTGTGCTGGGCACGGGCAACGGCTTGATCTACAGCGCCACGGCAGCAGCCACGCTGACCGGTGCGGTAGCCAAAACCTACAACGGCACGCTGGCGGCCGCTCTGACCGCTGGCAACTATACCGGCGTGGACGGCGACACACTTACCTTCGACGCAACCCCGACCAGCGGCACCTACGATACCGCAAACTTCGGGGTTGGAAAAATGGTCACTGCGACTGGCATCAACATCACCAGTGCCGCCAATGGCGCACGCGTTGTGTACGGTTACACGCCGACGGGCGGCTCGATTAGTGGAGCGGTCGGCAGTATCTCCAAAGCCAACCTGACGGTTAGCACCAGTAACGTGACGAAGAATTACGACGGCACGCTCACGGCGGCAGGCACGGCCACGGTCACTGGCGGTACGCTGTACACCAATGCCAGCAACGGCAATACGCTCGATAGTCTGACCGGCGGCACATTCGCCTTTACCAACGCCAATGCAGGAACCGGCACCAAGACCGTGACCGTCAGCGGCATTGGTGTTAGTGACGGCAATGCCGGTGGCAACTACACCATCACCCAAGCCAACAACACCACCAGCACGATCAATCGTGCGGCTCTGACCGTCAGCACCAACGCCGTCACCAAGACCTATGACGGCACCTTGGGCATGACCGGCGCGACTGGTCAAGGCGCAGTTGTCACCGGCGGCACGCTCTACAACAACGCCAGCAACGGCGGCGCACTCGACACGGTGACTGGCGGCACATTCGCCTTCACCAACGCCAATGCTGGAACGGGCAACAAGACGGTCACCGTCAGTGCAGCCACAGTCACCGACGGCAACGCGGGTGGTAACTACAACGTCACCTACGCCAACAACACTACCAGCACGATCAACCGCGCGGCGCTGACGGTTAGCACCAGTAACGTGACGAAGAATTACGACGGCACACTCACGGCGGCAGGCACAGCCACGGTCACTGGCGGTACGCTGTACACCAATGCCAGCAACGGCAATACGCTCGATAGTCTGACTGGCGGCACATTCGCCTTTACCAACGCCAATGCAGGAACCGGCAACAAGACCGTGACCGTCAGCGGCATTGGTGTTAGTGACGGCAATGCCGGTGGCAACTACACCATCACCCAAGCCAACAACACCACCAGCACGATCAATCGTGCGGCTCTGACGGTAACGGCGAGCAACGCGGCCAAGACCTATGGTCAAACGGCGACGCTGACCGGTTTCACCAGTGGCGGTTTGCAAAATGGCGAGACGGTTGGCACGGTTACCTTAACCAGCGCGGGTGCGGTGAACTCCGCCAATGTCGCGGGCAGCCCTTACGCGATCACGCCTAGCGCAGCTACGGGCGGCACGTTCAATATCAACAATTACACTGTGAACTACGTCAACGGGCGACTCACCGTGACCCCGGCGACTCTGACCGTCTCGCTGACCGGTTCGGCAACCAAGGGGTATGACACGAGCCGAAACGCAACGGTGGGTAGCGGCAATTTCACGCTTGCCGGGCTTTTCGGCACGGATGCCGTAACCGCCACCGCAGCCAGCGCCAGCTATGACACCAGAGATGCGGGAACCGGCAAAGTGGTGACCGCCACCGGTCTGAGCTTAGCTGGGGCCGTTGCTGGCAACTACCAATTGGCCGCAACCACGACGAACGGCGTGATCGGTACCATCACGAAAGCCGCAGCAGTGATCACCGCTGACAACAAATCTGGCCAACAGGGGCAAACCTTTCCGCCGTTTACCACCAGTATTAGCGGCTTGCTGGGTGCGGACACGCCTTCAGCAGTAACTGGCTTGGCGCTAACGACACCCGCTACCAGCAGCTCCCCAGCAGGCAGTTACGCGATCGTGCCCGGCAGTGCCACGGCGGCGAACTACACGCTTTCGTACTTGAATGGCGTGTTGACACTTCGCACCTCGCGCGGCGAAGGGCCAGATGCCGGTTCGCTCAATGAGCAGGGGAACGAGCAGAACGAACGCGACCTGCGCCGCAACGGACCCAAGCTGCGCGATGCGCGCATCGAAGTTCGTGGTGGCGGGGTGAATGCCGGGCAGTAAAGGGGCGGCGCACAAGCAAAAAGAGGCGCAATGTGCGCCTCTTTTTTTTTCGCCTATTCCTGAAGAAGCTTATCTGTCGAGCCTCTTCAGCTGTATCGTTATTTTCAGCTATGTCCGTGGCGGGTAGACACCCTGCATTGCGATGACGAAATTCATCGTCAAATACGGCTGCATATTGTTGTGCGGCTGACTGCCGCCGGTCACGCCGAGCGGTGCGCTAAGTCCCTGAGGTGCGGCGGCCGGTGCATAGCCCATGCCCGTAGGGGGGCGGGTGAGTGCATTGTTGGCCGGTGTCGTTTGCAGGCCAGGTACGGCGGCGGCAAGCGCTGAATGCGTGTGCGCGGGAATTTCGTTCGAAAGCAGCGTGACCGCCGAGCTCCCGGAGACTTGTCCTAGGTCGTACAGAGAGAGGCCCGGGCCTTGCCCGGGGTGCATCGCCGCACTTCCTTGAAGATTGGGCAAGGCAAAATTGCTTTGCCCATTTCCGCCGTAGGTAGTGCCAAGCAGAGAAAAGAGCGCAGTGTTTTGCGAAAGCGGCAGTAGTTGCCCGTCGCAAAACGCCCAGCCACGAGGAGGGAAGTTGAATGAAACAATCCGAATTTCTGCGACAAAGGGATCAGCCATGTTTCTGCTCCTTCAAGAAGGGGAAGGGAAAATGCCAAAGAGCGAGATGATGTAATTCACGCACAGGGTGGGCATCAGATTGCTATGCGGTTGATTGCCGCCGGTGGATTGGACGGTTGCCGCAGCCATCGCGGCACTGCCGGCGCCCGCTTTGTAAAACTTGACGGTAGATGCACCCAGTGCATTGCCCGGCACGGGCGCTTGGTTGACACCACCTGGCGTTGCCACCGCAGGCCAAGTGTGCGTATGAACCGGAATCTGCGTGGGTGTCAAGGTCACGGTCTCGATTCCGCCGGTCTGCGCCAACTGATAGTTGCTGCCACCGGCTAGGTTGCCCATGTGGAGCGGTACTCGCCCGCGCAAATCGGGCAAGGCAAACGTGGATTGCCCGTCGCCGCCATAAGTTGTGCCGATCAACTGAAAAAGTGCCTCATTTTCCGAAATCGGGAGGAGGGCTGCTTCGCAAAACATCCAGCCTGCGGGCGCGAAGTTACCAGCGAACATGCGAATTTCACCGACGTAGGGTTGGGCCATGGTGTCTGCTCCTTAATTCGGTGAAGGGAAAATGCCTTGCAACGCGATGCAAAAATTGATGGCCAGAAATGGCTGCATATTCGAATGCGGTTGGCTACCACCGCTACTGGAAATGTTGGCCGGGTTGAGCGTGGCATTGACCCCGGCTGTGCCGTTGCCGTAGAGATTCGAGGGCGTTTGCGCGAGCAGATTGCCGACCGGCGAAGGTAGGCTGGCTGGGCTGGTCGAGGCAACCACCTGATGAGTATGCTGCGGCAATTCCACCTGACTGAGCGTGTGGGTTTCCGCGCCACCGGCTTGGCCCAATGTAAAGCCAGCGCCAAAGTGAATCGGCACGCGCCCTTGCAGGTTGGGTAACGCAAAGTTGGTTTGCCCGTTGCCGCCCCAAGTCGTCCCGTTTAGTGAAAACAAGGCTTGATTTTGGTTGATCGGCAACAGTTGTCCGTTGCACAGAGCCCAGCCGCGCGGCGCGAAGTTGAAGCTCATCAAGCGAATTTCTGACAAGAATGGCTCTGCCATGAGAGTCTCCCGGTGAATGGCTACTGCATGGGCGGTGGAGTGAATTGCGCTGGATGCCCGCCCGGCTTCCAGTGCATGAGGAGGTAAATGCTGTCCGCTTGGTCGGCGTACCCGAACCCGAGTCGCTCATACAAGCGCCGTGCGGGGTTGGCATGCTCTACGTGAATTGACAGTAGTGAAGATTCTGCGGCAACCTCATCTTGCAGGTCGCGCAAAATTGCCGCGCCCAAGCCTCGCCCGCGAAATTCCGGCAAGAGTGCGATGTCAACAATGCGCGCTTCGCGCGCGCTGCGGTGAACGTAGAGCCTACCCACCGCCTCTCCGCGCACGACGATGATGTCAAAACTTGCCTGAGCGTAATGCCTGGCGTAGTGGGCGTGCTGAGCGTTTTCTTGGTGGCGCAGAAATGCCTCCTTTTGCTCGGCAGACCATGGCACTTGCGCGAGCTCTTCAGTGCGGGTACCTGCGTAGATGCGAAATGCCAACTCGCGGTCATCGCCCGATTCTGACCGCAGGCTAGCACCCAAAGTTGCTGCACGTGGCAGCACCGGCACTGTGCGACGCGTGTCGGGGCTGGTTTGAGCAGTCTGCATACCGGGCTGGCCTGGTGTTTCGATGCGTATTTCAGTGGCCTAGCCAAACACCACTTCATATTTCAAGGCCGCAGTGTTCTCGGCGTCGCCAACCTGGTTAAGCGCAAGCTTCAAAGTGCCCAAGCTGGCGTGGGTGAATTCATGAATACCATTTTGCAAAGGCGCACCTTGCGCGGCCTCGAACATCAAACTGAAGGGCTCTCGCAAATGGGCGGGGCGATCCGGGCCGCCCGTCACCCGGTTGGCTGCAATCAAGCGCAGCATAGCCGCATGGCCGGGCGCATAGGCCTGAAATTGCTGACCTAGCACAGGGGTGAAATCGGCAAGCGCCACATCGCGCAGGCATAGATTATCCGCGGCTGAAAGCGCGACACCACAATTTTGGCCAGCCACCGCCATGGCGGGTGCTGCACCGACTGCGAACGCGGTGGCAGCGCCTGATTTGAGCAGAAAACTGCGGCGCGGATTGGCGTTGGTTTGCATAAGACTCTCCCGTGGGACTGATTGAATACGAATCACGCGACGCTATAAGCGAATTTTCCGATTATGCGCTTTTTCCGCCCTGCTCAGGCTTGGCTGTCAGGCTTGATTGAACACCGCTTCGTAGCGCATGCCCAGTTTGTCTGGGCCGATAGGAACGATAAAAATGGGTAACGAACCCAGTACGGCATGTTCCATATCGTAGCTATTTTGTGGGTAAAGCGGTTGACTGGGGCCGCGCAGAAAAATTGAGAACGATGCGATTCGAATGCTCACATCGGTAGGTTCTGGCCCAGCGGGGTAGGGTGTCACAGCGGTGAGCTCGAACCGCATCGGTACGCCTTCGGTGGTTTGCACCGAAAAGCTGCTGCCAACGTGGGCGGCAAACTGTTGGCAAGTGGGGTAGTCCATTCGATTGATTTTACCTGCGAGTAACAGCATTCTTCGGCGCAGCTTCATCGCACCAATGCGGCCCGGGCGGCCCGAGCAGCCCGGAACCTTCGCAGCTGTCGGGCTAAACTCCAAGGAGCGGCGTATATTGCCGACACCGCTCATCGAGAACCGGCTGCGGATGGATTCGCGATGGCATTGCTCGCGAAACTGATTACAACATTGATCGTGCACGCGTCGCATCCCTAGGAATCGGAAATTCAAGTGAATTTGTCTCAGCTATTTCGACCTTGCCACGTTTGGAAAGCCACACCGGTACTGTTTGGGCTATTGCTCGCCGGTTGCGCGGCGCAATTGACCTACCGCGAAGGCGTGGAATTAGCGGCGCAAGATGATTTGCCGGCGGCTCTCAGAAAGTACGACGAAGCACTGAAACTCGAACCCAATAACGGCGAGTTTCGGATCGCCCAGTACCGGTTGCGCGAGCGTATGTTGCGCCAGCGTCTTGATCGCGCAGAAGCAGCTTTTAGCGCGGGGAGCACCGTCGAGGCCGAGGAAGCCTATCGCGCAGCCTTGGTGCTCGAACCGGGCAATGTGCGCGCGCAAAGCGGCTTGGCGGCCTTGGTGCGTCAAAAGCGCCATGAGGAATTGTTGAAAGAAGCGAACGAATCGTGGGGTCGCAAAGCCCCCAACGAGGCGCTGGCGAAACTGAAGACGGTGCTCGCCGAAGACCCGCAATCGGCCAAAGCATTGGCTCTCAAGCTGACCATCGAGAACGCAACCGCCAAGCCGATACCCGAAACCCAGCTTGTCGCCGGGCTGCGCCGACCGCTGACGATCGAATTCAAAGACACACCGATCCGCCAGGTATTTGAGGTGTTTTCTCGTACATCAGGACTAAATTTTGTGTTCGACAAAGATGTGCGTACCGACCAGCGCACCACGGTTTACTTGCGCGACTCGACAGTGGAGAATGCCATCAACTTGGTGTTGCTGACCAATCAGCTGGAACGGCGGGTACTCGACGGCTCCTCGGTTCTGATCTACCCCAATACCCCGGCGAAAGTGCGTGAGTATCAGCCGCTGATCGTGAAGACCTTCTTCCTTGCCAATGCTGACGTGAAGCAAGCCGGAGCGACGCTGCGCACCATCGTTAAAACGCGCGACTTGGTGATCGATGAGAAGCAAAACATGATCATCATGCGCGATACGCCGGAGGCGGTGCGCATGGCGGAGCGCCTGCTGGCGATGCACGATTTGCCTGAACCCGAAGTGATGCTCGAAGTCGAGGTACTCGAAGTCAAGCGCACCAAGTTGCTTGAATTGGGCATTCGCTGGCCGAGTTCGTTAACCTTGACTCCGCTGCCGGCGGCGGCTGGCGGGGTTCTGAGTTTGCGTGACTTGCGCAATCTGAACAGTGCTGGTTTTGGTGCGGCGATTGATCCGATCAGCATCACGGCGCGCAAACAGGATAGCGATGCCAACATCCTTGCCAATCCACGCATTCGCTCACGCAACCGTGAAAAGGCGCGCATCTTGGTGGGTGAGCGCGTGCCGAACATCACGACTACCTCGACCGCGACGGGTTTCGTGTCGGAGAGTGTGCAATACGTCGATGTGGGTTTGAAACTGGAGGTTGAGCCGACGATTTATCTGGACAACGAGGTGGCGATCAAAATCTCGTTAGAGGTGAGCAACATCGTCAATCAAGTGCAAACTCGTTCGGGTTCACTGGCTTACCAAATCGGCACGCGCACGGCGGTCACGGTGCTGCGCTTGAAGGATGGCGAGAATCAAATCTTGGCCGGGCTCATCAATGATGAAGATCGCGCAGCCGGCAATCGCACTCCTGGCTTGGGTGACATTCCGCTGCTCGGGCGATTGTTTGGCAGCCAGCGCGACGAATCGCAGAAAACCGAGATCGTGCTTTCGATCACACCACGCCTGATCCGCAACATCCAGCGACCATCGCTGGCAGCTTCCGAATTCGATGGCGGGACTGAAGCAAGCCTGCGCAATCGCGGTGGCGACAGTGCGCCAGTGCCCGGAATCGGAACGCCGATCCGCCCCGGCCTACCCTCACAAGTGCCGCTGATTGCGCCTGCGCCAAGCACTCTGACACCGCCTCCTGGGGCACCAGCCTCACCTGGCTCCGGCGCGCCAGCCCCCTCAGCAGAACCGCCCAACCCGTCGGTCACGACCGCCAGCGGCGGAACTGCCGGAACTACCATTGGCGGCAATCGGTCCGCCACCACCAGTACCCTGCAAGGGCCAGGGAGCGCGAAAGTGGGAACAAGCTTTACCGTGGCACTGAATCTGGAGCCGGACCAGCCGATTATGAGCGTGCCGCTGTCGATGAACTTTGATCCCAAGCTGTTCGAAATCACCGGCGTTCAGGAAGGTGAGTTCATGCGCCAGGGCGGCGTAGCGAGCAATTTTTCCAGCCGCGTAGACCGTGCCACCGGCCAAGTCTTTGCCACGGTGACGCGCTCGGGCGGTATCGGGGCCAGTGCGCCCGGCACACTCCTTACCCTCAGCGTGCGTGCTTTGAGTGCCGGCAGCGGCAATTTTTCGGTGCTGACGCTGGCTCCGATTGGCCTAGCCGGACGCACTGTCGTAGCACCAATCCCGTCGCCCCAAAGCGTGACCGTCTCGCCATGAAACCGGTGGCGGCGCAGCCCAGGGGCTTCACGCTGATTGAATTGCTCGTGGTTTTGGCGATTGTCGCGCTGCTTGCCTCGATTGTGCTGCCGGTTGCCCAGGTCACCTTGCAGAGACAAAAGGAGCAGGAACTGCGCATTTCCCTGCGCGAATTGCGCGCCGCAATTGATGCTTACAAGCGCGCGCATGATGGCGGACGGATTGAGCGCAAGGTGGGGGCCAGTGGCTATCCACCAACGCTCGAGATCTTGGTCGATGGGGTTGAAGACATTCGTTCCCCACAAAAACAGCGCATCTATTTTTTGCGGCAAATCCCCAAAGACCCACTAAGTGATAACGCGGACACGCCTGCCGCTGCGTCGTGGGGCAAGCGCTCGTATGCCAGCACTGCGGATGAGCCGAAAGAAGGAGATGATGTGTACGACATTCACACCCAGTCGCTCAAAACTGGCTTGAACGGCGTGGCTTACCGCAAATGGTGAATGGTGAACACTGATCTGAAAATGCGCGGGCATCCTGGCTCTGCAACGCGACAGTCAAAGCATGCCATTCGACATCGGCGCGGTTTCACCTTGATCGAGTTGTTGGTGGTCATGGCGATTGTGGCAACCTTGGCCGCGCTGGTGGCACCGCGCTATTTCCACAGTGTTGATCGAGCCTCCGAGATTGTGCTCACTGAAAACCTGCGGATCACCCGTGACGCCATCGACAAGTTTTACGGGGATCAAGGGCGCTACCCGGAAACGCTCGACGAATTGGTCGAAAAACGCTACCTGCGCGCCCTGCCAACCGACCCCGTGGCCGAGACCGCTAACTGGACTGTCATCGCGCCACCGGACGGGGAAAAAGGGGCCGTTTATGACATCAAGAGTACCTCCGATGCGCAAACCCGCGACGGCAAGCCGCTTAACGCGCTCTGACTTCTCGCGCTTTGGGTCCTGCGGCTTTACCTATATCGGGCTGTTGATCGCCATTGCGATTATCGGCGGGGCTTCGGCGACCGCGCTCTCAGCCGGCGCGACCCTCCAACGTCGCTTAGCCGAGGAAGAGCTACTCTTCGTCGGCGCGCAATTTCGGCAAGCGTTTCGCAGCTACTACGAGTCGGCAGTTTCATTGCCGCGCTATCCGGCAACGCTCGAAGCACTTTTGCAAGACCCGCGCCCGCAGGTCGCCAAACGCCATTTGCGAAAGGTCTTTCACGATCCACTGACCGGCAAGGCTGAATGGGGTTTAATTCCCGCACCCGGCGGCGGAATTATGGGGGTGCATAGTTTGGCCGAAGGCAAGCCGATCAAACAAGCCAACTTTGACCCCGCCTTCGCACTCTTCGAAGCCAAAGGGAGTTATCTGGAATGGTCGTTTGCCTGGAGCCCGACTTCGGGCAGACCCCCGCGTGGCAGCGTAAGCGCGGCGACTACGGTGACAGCTGGAACTACAGGGGCAGCCGGCGTCTTCGGTCCGCCGCCGCCGACCACTGCAAATCCGCCCTCCCCGGCCCCGTTGAATTAGTCGTTCCTGAGAAACTCCCCACTTCGCATCAAACGAATAAAGCTCGCCAACTTCGGCGAGCTTGTATGCATTTTTCTCGTGGTATCGCGGTTTCAACCGCTCGGTTGGTTAGTGCCGTCATGATGGTATTGGACTTCGTACCATCAACGACCCCGCCAATTGCCCCCGGCTTGAGGCAAACTGCAACGAACCGCGCACTTCTGTTCGTCCCACCCCTCATAGGGGATTTTCGTATTCCGCAGCTTTCTGCGAACTGCTACGGGCTTATGTGTGCTTTGGATGGCGTCCCCAGCGGGATTCGAACCCGCGTACTTACCGTGAAAGGGTAATGTCCTAGGCCTCTAGACGATGGGGACTTGATTTCAAACGATTTGCCTCACCAAAACACTGCGGCAAATTCAAAAACTTCAGGTCCCATCCCTCAGCACACTTAGCTTGCCGAACTAACTCTTTTACTGCCTTCTTTGCGGTATTGGTGGAGGTAAGCGGGATCGAACCGCTGACCTCTTGCATGCCATGCAAGCGCTCTCCCAGCTGAGCTATACCCCCTGCACTGCAAAGAAGCGGAATTATAGCCGGGAACTGGTGTGGTGTAAACGCGGCTCGAAGAAAAATTGCCTGTAAATCAGACGAGCTTAAGCGCCGCGAGCACGCGTTCGCGTCCAAATATCTCCAGCACCGCGTCAATCGATGGCGTTTGCGTTTGCCCAGTCAAAATCACCCTGAGCGGAATTGCTAATTTCGGCATCTTGACTCCGGTTTCGCTCACCACGGCCTTGATAGCAGCGGCAATCGACTCTCGCTGCCAATCAGTGAGTGCCTCAAGCTTGGCGCGCAATTGCTGCAAGGGCACGCGATTTTCTTCCGTGATGTGATCAGCCACCAGCGCCGAAGTTGGTGCCGCCGCCGGATAAAACACTTTCGCGGCCTTGGCCAATTCCACCAGCGTTTGTGAGCGGTCTTTGAGTAGAGCCACCACGGCAATCAAATCGAGGTCATTCAACACGCCGCCTTCGCGCTCGATGAATGGCTTCAAGAGCCGCGCCAGATAAGCGTTTTCAGCCTCTTTGAGGTACTCACCATTGAGCCACAGAAGCTTTTTTGGGTCGAACATCGCTGGCGAATTGGAGATGTGTGCGCCATCAAACCACGCGATCAGTTGGTCGCGTGAAAATTTCTCGTCGTCCCCATGGCTCCAGCCTAGGCGCGCCAGATAGTTGAACAGCGCCTCAGGCAAAAAACCGTCGTGCTGGTACTGCATCACTGAGACTGCGCCATGCCGCTTGGAAAGCTTTTTGCCGTCGGGCCCGAGGATCATCGAGAGATGGCCGAAGCGCGGTACTTTGGCACCCATTGCCTGGTAGAGATTGATCTGGCGCGGTGTGTTGTTGACGTGATCGTCGCCGCGCATCACGTGCGTCATCGCCATGTCGACATCGTCCACTACCACCGCAAAATTGTAAGTGGGAACGCCGTCAGCGCGCATGATGACCAGGTCGTCTAACTCACGATTGTTGATCGTGATGAGCCCTTTCACCATGTCATCCCAGGTCACATCACCGTGGTCGGGGTTGCGAAAACGGATGATCGGGGCGACACCCTCTGGCGGCGTTTTGCCGGCCGCGTTTTCTGGCCGCCAGCGCCCGTCATAGCGGGCTTTTTCGCCACGCTCCATCTGTGCCGCGCGCATCACGTCCAACTCTTCGCGGCTGGCGTAGCAATGATAGGCTTTGCCGGCTTTCAACAGCTGTTCGACCACTTCACGGTAGCGCGCCAGCCGCTCGGTTTGGCGCACCGGCTTTTCGTCATAATTCAAGCCTAGCCAGGCGCAGGAGTCGTAGATCACCTGCACCGCTGCTTCGGTGGAGCGATCGAGATCGGTGTCTTCAATCCGCAGAATGAAATTGCCGCCGCAATGGCGGGCGTAGGCCCAAGAAAACAGCGCCGTGCGCGCGGTTCCAAGATGCAACATCCCCGTCGGACTAGGGGCAATGCGAGTACGAACCATGAAAAAACCTTGCGGATGGGTAAAACGGTCAATTAACCAATGAATCAGAATTTAAATAGGGACTGTCCCTATTTAAATGGGGGAACACGATTTTAGGCGGCGAGTTTGGTGTGATCGACCCACACGGAATGAAAACCATGTGGCACGCGCTGCGGCAAGTGAATTCGCGCCAGCGGCCCACGCGACAGGTCACGCGCGTCAAACAAATGGGCTTCTGAGCGTGTTTGAGCGCCATTCCAGACAAAACCCACCAGATAGCCGTCATCCTCAGTCGTCGCGTTCGCCTTGGGAGCGAACGGGGCCTCGCTGTACCAGTAGTCGTCGCCATCACTCCACCGCTGCACTTGGCCAGTCCGCGTATCGACTTTGCACAGGCCCGTGAATTGCGGCTCCTCGGGTTGGCGAGATGCGCCCATCAGCACATTCCACGAGTAACGCGATTGGCGGCCTTGGAACAGCGGATTGGTGCTCGGGAACTCCATATTCGCCGCGTCCGCAATCAAGCCCTCTTTGGTGGCCCCGGTCTTCAAATTGAAACGCCATTCGTACATCATGCAGTCGTTCTCAAGCGTCGCCACCAGCTTGGCGATGCGCTGGCCTGCGGCGATCGGGTCAGCACTATCTTGCGGGGGGCGATACGGCGTGCCTTGCATCACGATCTCGTCGCCCTCTTCCCAAGCATTGGAAATGTGATAGACGAAAGTGCTTTTCGCCTCAAACCAGCGTATTTTCGAGGCATCGCCATGACGCGGGATGATGCCAAAGCGCGAGGGAATTTCGTTGTAGAACTTCAGTTTGTGCCGCCCCAACTTGAAGGCTTCCATGTCGTAAAACAGCGGCAGATCATGCAAGATCGAATAGTTGGGCGTGATCGCCATGTCATGCGGCAGGCGCGGGCCGGGGAGGTCAATTGGGATCGCTCGACTGTGTTTGCCGTCCGCAGAAATCACCCCATAGTGCATGTAAGGTGGTGCTTTGTCGTAGGCGAAGAAAATAAATTCACCGGTGCGCTCATCGACCTTGGAGTGCGCTGAGATCGGCAAAGCGCGGCCCGCCTGACCAAGGTCGTAGCGGCCCTTGGTCTCCAGCGTTTGCGCATCGAGCAAGTAAGGTGAGCCACCCAAATACCACATCGCAATGAGCTTGCCATTCCAAAACTTCACGTCGGTGTTCGCGGTGTTTTTGTAGGCACCGTCATTGCCCTGATGCCGCAAATCAGGGCGCGGCGCTTCCTTGATACCGCGCCACAAGAAGCGCTCGCAGCTTCGTTCTTCAGCCAATCCGTTGGTTTGAATCCAACGATTGCGATAGACCGCTTGACCACCTTCAAAGCGCAGCGCGTGCAGCATGCCGTCGCCATCAAACCAGTGGTAACGGCCGTCTGCGGCGTACTGGCGATTTGGGCCATTGCGCACGTAAAGCCCGTTCAAATCCGACGGAATCTCACCTTCCACCACCAGTTGATCGGTCACGATTTCTTCGCTTACGGGCGCAAAACCGCCGCGTAGCACGGGAGTCTCGTCGCTCAGCAAATCGTCTGACAAACGTACATTCATGTCCGGCTCCCCGCAGAAAGGCATTCACAGTTCTATACAATTCTGCCATGAGCACAGGGCATCCACTTTCAGCGTCCAGCGGCAAGCCCGTTGCACTTGACCAGCGCGCCCGTGTGCTGCTCAAAACCCTGGTCGAGCGGCACATCGCCGACGGTCAGCCAGTCGGGTCGCGCTCGCTGTCAAAGTTTTCCGGGCTCGAACTGTCGCCCGCGACGATTCGCAACGTGATGTCTGATCTGGAAGAGTTGGGCTACATCGCTAGCCCGCACACCTCCTCCGGGCGCATACCTACCCCGCGTGGCTACCGGCTTTTTGTGGATACCCTGCTCACGGTACGTCCGATTGACGAGATCGAGCGCAACGAGCTCAAAGGCCAGTTGCTGCCAGACCAGCCGCAGCGCGTCATCAACTCGGCAGCGCAACTGCTCTCCGAATTGTCGAGTTTCGCCGGGGTAGTGATGACCCCACGGCGCTCCACGGCCTTCAAGCACATCGAATTTCTCACTCTCACCGACAAGCGCGTGTTGCTGATTATTGTCACGCCCGATGGCGACGTGCAAAACCGCATCCTCTTCACCGAGCGCCCGTATTCACCGGCGCAATTAACCGAAGCCACCAATTTCATCAACCAGCATTTCGCTGGTGTCGAGTTTTCGCAAATCCGCGCACGCGTGCAAGCTGAGCTCAAAGAAGTGCGCGAAGACATCATGCGGCTCACGGCTGCGGCGATTGAAGCCGGTGGCGAAGCGATGCAACAATCTTCTGAGCATTACGTGATTTCAGGTGAGAAGAAGCTGCTCGGTGTTTCTGAGCTGTCCGGCGACATGGCAAGCTTGCGCAAGTTGTTTGACGTGTTTGAGCAGCGCACTGCACTGTTGCAACTGCTCGATATTTCGGGTCGGGCCGACGGTGTGCAGATTTTCATCGGCGGCGAATCCAAATTGGTGCCACTCGATGAAATGAGCGTTGTCACCGCGCCCTACGAGGTCGATGGCAAGATCGTCGGCACGCTCGGTGTCATTGGCCCCACCCGGATGGCCTATGAGCGCGTGATTCCAATTGTTGACATCACCGCGCGCCTCCTCTCTTCCGCTCTCTCGCAGGACAAGTAGCCAACATGCCGCGCTTTCACGCCGAGCCCACCTTCACCCACGGCTCGGGTAGCAAAACAGCTGTTCTTTTGGTGAACCTAGGCACTCCTGACGAACCGACCCCTGCCGCCGTGCGTCGCTATCTGAAGCAGTTTCTCTCCGACCCGCGCGTGGTGGAAATCCCCCGGCCCCTATGGTGGTTGATTTTGAACGGCATCATTCTCAATGTGCGGCCAAAAAAGTCTGCGGCTAAATATGCAACGGTCTGGGCCAAAGAAGGATCTCCTCTCAAATTCCATACCGAAAAGCAGGGCAAACTGTTGCGCGGCTGGCTCTCGCAACATGGCGGCAAAGAGGTCGAGGTTGTCTATGCGATGCGCTATGGCAACCCCTCCATCGCCAGCCAGCTTGACGCACTCAAGGCGGTCGGGGCCGAGCGCATTCTGGTGCTGCCGCTCTACCCGCAATACGCGGCCAGCACCACGGCATCGACTACCGACGCCGTGAGTGCCTGGCTGGGCAAAACCCGGCATACGCCGGAGCTGCGCTTTGTAAAGCATTTTCATGACGACCCGGGTTACCTCGCTGCACTGAAGCAATCAGTGCTCGATGGCTGGCAGCGCGAGCACCAAGGCCGCCGCCCCGACGTGCTGCTAATGAGCTTTCACGGCCTGCCGCGCTACACGCTGGAAAAAGGTGACCCCTACCACTGCGAATGCCTGAAAACGGGGCGGCTATTGGCCGAAGCGTTGGGCCTGGAAAAGCACCAGTACCGCGTCACGTTTCAATCGCGCTTTGGCAAGGCCGAATGGCTAAAACCATACACCAGCGCCACGCTCGAAGCGCTAGGCCAAGCCAAAACCGCACGGGTAGACGTGATCTGCCCGGGCTTTCCAGCCGACTGCCTGGAAACCCTGGAAGAAATCGCCCAAGAAGCGAAAGAAACTTTTCAACACGCAGGCGGTGGCAGTTTCAACTACCTGCCCTGCTTGAACGAGCGCGATGACTGGATTGCCGCCCTGGGCGCTCTGGCGCTGCGTCATCTGCAAGGCTGGCCATTGAGCGCCGTGCCAGCAGCCACGCAACGCCAGGCCTCGGCTGGTCTCGCCCTCGCCGCAGGCGCACCGCGCTAATTCACACGCATTCGCGCCGACCCATGGGCCACCCAGTGCGTCAGCGCGACCCAATCGGTAGCAAGGCTCAGGAGCGACTCGGCCCGGATACGATTGGCCATCTACAAGGCCGCACCAGGGGCCGCGCACCGGGTGAGGCGCCGTCGCGCAGCCCAAGTGTCTCGCCCGCCGAAATCGAGATTCGCGAACGTTTTATTGCGGCTGAAGAAGAAGCCCGGGCCGCCGCAATCGCGGCTTATCCGCTCGAAGCGCAATTGGCTACTGGAATCATCACCTTCGCTGCGCTGTTTACGGTCGGCGCGCCCCTGCCCGCGCTCCTCACTTGGGCCGTAGTGCTGAGCTTGTGCCTCGGTGGCAATGCCTGGCTGTATTACACGATTCGCCGCCAGCCGAAGGGTCGCCCGCTGCGGCATGGGCTGCCAAGCGCGATTGCTGGAGCCGCCGCACTGGGCCTAGCGTGGGGTTTGCCGTTTTTTCTAGCCTTCAGGCAAGCGGACGGGACGACCCAAGTGCTGCTGTTTGCAGCGTTGGGAGTTGCAGCGGCAAGCGGCAAGCCCTTCGCGATTCGCGTGGCAACCTATTGGCCGTATCTGGCGCTGTTGCTGGGGCCACCGATCATTGCGTTTATCGTCTCGGGCAACCCGGCGCTGATGGCCGCAGGCGTGCTAGTGGCAGCTGCGGCACTTCAGATCTGGACTTCAACCCAAGCGACCCGCGCCGAGCAGCGCAAAAACGTGTTGGCGGCCTTCGAACGCAGCGTGCAGGCGCGCGAAATTTCGACCTACGTGAAGGGTATGGAAACAGCAAACCGCCTGTTTGCCGAAGTCGTCACCGATCACGAAAAAAATGAACGTGAACTCGAAGTGGCACGTGCCAGTGCCGAAGCCGCGAGCCGCGCCAAAAGTGAGTTTCTGGCGTACACCAGCCACGAAATTCGCACGCCGCTCAATGCCATCATCGGCCTGACCGATCAAGTGCTGCAAGGCGACTTGGCGGAGCAGCACCGCAATTACCTCTCAAGGGTGCGCAACGCGGGCGACAACTTGCTCGCCTTGATTAACGACCTGCTCGACATGGGGAAAATCGAGGCCGGCAAACTGACTCTGGAAAGCCTGCCTTTCTCGCCCGCTGCGCTGCTGGCCGAAATCGAAGGTGAGTACGCCTGGCGGGCGCAAGCCAAAGGCTTGGTGTTCAACTTTTCCTCGGCACCCGATGTGCCGCTACGGGTCAGTGGCGACGCGCTGCGCTTGCGGCAAATTCTCGTCAATCTGGTTGGCAATGCCCTCAAATTCACGCAAAGCGGCACGATTGCCGTGAGCGCCGCCGTCACCGCCATGAATGACGGTGCGGTTCGCCTGCGGTTTTCGGTGCGCGATACCGGCATCGGCCTGTCACCCGAACAGCAAGCGACGCTCTTCGAGCGCTACCGTCAGGCAGATCTGGGCACTGCGCGGCAATTTGGCGGAACGGGCTTGGGCCTGGCGATTGTGCGCTCGTTAGTCGAGCTGCAACGCGGTGTGGTCGGGGTTAAAAGTGCGCTTGGGCGCGGCTCCGATTTTCATTTTGAACTACCCTTTGCGGTCGAAGATGCCGAGGCGACCATGCCGCCTGGATTGTCGCGCAGCGCTACGGCAGCAATGATTTCCGCCCTCAATTCCGCGGGTCAAGCGTTGCGAGTACTGATCGCCGATGACAACGACGACAATCGCCTGTTAGCGCAGCTGATCCTCGAACGGCGCGGCTATGTCGTTAGCGCAGCTGCGAATGGTGAAGCGGCTCTGGCCTTGCACCGGGCGCACGCGTTTGATTTGCTGTTTTTCGACATGGAAATGCCCATCTTGTCAGGCCTGGAGGCGGTCACTGCGCTGCGGCTGGCCGAGCGTACCGCCAAACGCGCGCACGTGCCGATCATCGCGCTTTCGGCGCATGCCGACGACCAATTCAAGGAGATCTGCATGGCCGCCGGATGTTCCGCCTATGTCACTAAGCCGCTGCGGGAGGCGAGCCTCACACAAGCGATTGCCCGCGCCACCCGCCGTACCCAGTACGCAGTTCAGCCCGCAGTTCAGCCCGCAGCGCCACCTGCGCCCGGTAAACTCGTCGTATTCCCTCACAAACCCTCATGATCGAATCCATCTTAGTCAGTGAGCTCACGATTGGCATGTTTGTCGCCGATTTGGATCGCCCGTGGGTAGAAACCTCGTTTGCCCTGCAAGGCTTTGTGATCGAAAACGAGGGCGAGATCGCTGAGCTGCGGCGCTTCTGCCGCAACGTGAGCATCGACCGCGCGCGCTCTACCGGAGAGGCCTACCAGGCTGACCCGATTGCCGCCAAGCCTGCCGACGTGAAGCGTACCGTCATCGGCCCGGCCTATGTACATGTGTACCAGCAGCCCAAAGCCGTGGTCGCGCCAGAACGGCAAGGCCTGGTTTCGTCGCTCAAGCAAGTGGTACGCGAAACGGTTGCATCCCAGCCCGACGCGCCCCGCGATGCCGCGCCGATGCCCAGTGCGGCGCTGGGCAAAGTGCGCATTCTCGACGACGGCAGCGGCATCGATGCCAAGGGCCACGCCCAATTAGCCGCCTATCAGGCCAACAAGGCGACTAGCCAACTTTCAACCGTGCTTGCCGCCGAGCGCGCCGCAGTTGCTCCCTTAAGCGAACAAGAGCGCGCACTGATGGGCGAGTTGAAGGAGGCAGGTGGCTTCGACTATGCCAAGTTCACCGCCAAGACTTACACCGGTGACGCGGCAAAAAGTGATACCGCGCGCGCACTGGAAAAAGCGCGTTCTGGTGGCTTGGTGGATGGCCTCAAAAACCTCTTCGGCAAAAAGCCGCAGGAGGAACCGGAGGACGACGGTGTCCGCGTCTACGCCAGCCAGCAATTCAAGCCGGTGTACGAGGACAAAACTTCGCTCGAAGAGGAGTTGCCCGCCGCGCGCGAGGTTCATAACCGTGCCGAGCGCATGGTGCAAACCGTGCTCACCGACATTCGTGCCAACAAGGTGCCGGAAATGGGTCGCGTGCAAGAAGCCGTGGGCTACATGGTCGAGTCGGTGGTGCGCAACCCCGATGCCCTGATGTGGCTTTCGCGCCTCAAAAGCGAAGATGCCTACACCTACGAGCATGGCTTGAATTGCTCGATCTACATGATGGCCTTTGGTCGCCACATGGGGCTGGGCAGCGACTCGCTACAAGTGCTGGGCACGTCAGGCTTGATGCAAGACGTCGGCAAAATCCGCTTGCCCCATGAGCTGATCGAACGTCAGGGCGAGCTCGATTGGGACGAATTTGAGCGCATCAAAAGTCACGTCAACCATTCGCTCGATATTCTGAACGAATCCTCCAGCACCTCGCCTTTGGTGCTCGATGTGGTCAATCAGCACCACGAGCGGCTCGACGGCAGCGGCTACCCGCAAGGTTTGGCGGGCGAGCACATTTGGCAATTGGGCGGCATGGCCGGGATTGTCGATGTGTATACGGCGCTGACCACCCTGCGCCCTTACTCTGGACCGATTTCGTCGCAAGAGGCGCTGCGCAAGCTCTACGATTGGCGCGCCACTTATTTCGACGACAACCTGATTGAGCAATTCATTCAATGCGTTGGAATCTATCCGGTTGGTTCGCTGGTGCAACTCAATACCGGCGAGATTGCCGTCGTGGTTTCGCAAAATCGCCAGCGACGTTTAAAGCCGCGGGTAATGTTGATTCTCGACGAGGCCAAGCAGAGCTATGGCCGCCCGCGCATGATCGACCTGATGCTCGACCCGCTAACCCAAACCGGCAACATGTACATCATCACACAAGCCTTGTCGGCTGATGCCTACGATATGACTGCCGCCGCTGAATCGGTGGTCGGCATCCGCTGACCCCACTCTTCTGTCATGACCACATCCACACCTACACCCGCTGCTCCGCGCGCTGCCGCCACCATCATGCTGTTGCGCGACACATCGAACACGATTGAAGTCTTTATGGTGCAGCGCCACGGACTTTCAGACGTGCTGGGCGGAGCCTTTGTCTTTCCTGGTGGAAAGATCGATGCCGACGATGCCGCACCCGCACTGTTGGCACGCTTGCACGGAGCCAGCCCGCAAGAGTTGGCAGCCAGTTTGGGCGAACCCGACGATCATGCCGCCGGTGCCGCCATGGTCACCGGTGCAATGCGAGAAACCTTTGAAGAAGCAGGCGTACTGCACTTCTTCGACAAAGATGCCGGAAGAAGCCCATCCAGAGCGACTCTTCAGACTGCCCGTGCCAAACTCAATGCGGGCCAAGCGTTTTCAAGCATCGTCGCTGAGTTGGATGTGCAGTTGGATGCCGCCGCCCTCGCCCCCTGGGCACGCTGGGTTACGCCGGATATTGCACCCAAGCGCTTTGATGCACGCTTCTTTTTTGCCGCCATGCCGCCAGATCAAGAGGCCACTTTCGATCCGCACGAAACCACCGAGGGCCGCTGGGTTAAGCCAACCGAAGCGCTTGATCTGTTTTTGAACGGTGCCGAGGATGCCTTTCCCCTCGCCCCGCCTACTTACAAAACGCTCGAATCGCTCGCCAAATTTTCTACTGTAGAAGCGGCCCTAGCCGCCGCCCGCAGCCGCACGCCACCGGTCATCATGCCGGTCGCACACAAAATCGACAGTGCGCGCGTGCTGGCCTTTCCGGGTGACCCGCTACACCCGGTTGGCGCTCCCGCCTTGGACGGTGAGACACGCCTGGTATGGAAGGGCACGCGCTTTACGACGATCTCTAAGTTGTGAGCCGTCCGGCGTGAGGCAGTCATGACCGCCCTGCCTGCCCTGCACGATCTGCTCGCCTTTGAAGCGGCAGCCCGACACGCAAGCTTCCTCAAGGCTTCGCGAGAGCTGCATCTGACCCAATCGGCCATCAGCCACCGCATCAAGGCGCTTGAAGAGCAATTGGGGGTGGCGCTGTTTGTACGGGTGAACCGCAATATCGCACTCACTCCGGCAGGGGAGCGCTACCTCAAGGAGGTGCGCAGCATTCTCACGCGGCTGCGCGAAGCCACCGATGCTGTGCGCGGCACACGCCTGCATGCGCGGGTCAGCTTGTGCGTCATGCCGGCGCTGGGTAGCCGCTGGCTGGTGGCCAAGCTGGCAGAATTTCAAAAAGTCCATCCTGAAATTGATGTCGCCGTCGCCACACCCTATCAGGCAGAGGATATTGGTTCAGGCAAAGTCGATTTCGGGATTCGCTTCGGCACGGAAGCGCGCGCCGATTTGCGGTCGCACCCGCTGATCGACGAAACGGTGTTCCCGGTCGCAGCCCGCGCGCTGGTCCGTGAAGCGCGGCTCAAGATGCCTGAAGACCTAAGCGGGGTAAGCCTCTTGCGGCATCCCCTGCTGGCCTGGGAACCGTGGTTAGAAGCCGCCGGGCTGCCGTGGCGCGAGCCTGAACATGGCCCACTGTACGACGACGCCAGCCTGCTTTACGAAGCCGTAGCCGCAGGCGCTGGCGTCGCCTTGATCCCGCGCACGCTGTTTTTGGCGAGCCCAAAAAGCATGGGGCTGGTCAAGCCATTCCCAACCGAGCTGACTGGCCACACCTACGCGCTGGTCACGCGCACTCGTCCGCCCACGCCGTATGCAGCAGCGCTGATTGACTGGCTCACGCAAAAAGACTACTTGCACAATTTTCACGCGAGCGTGAAAAGGTTTCGTTTGTAGCTTTCCGCCAGGGGGCGCAAGCTTTAGCCTTGCGACCGACCCCCGCCGCACGATTGCGCTCCACAAGAGCCTTGCCCACTGCTTCCTGCCGGAACCGGTAGCGATGCGCAGTGGCTCATTGTTAACCCTTCTTCTTGTGGAGTTCACCATGTTTGAAAACACGATGGCGGACCGTGATGGTCTGATTTGGTTTGACGGCAAGCTGGTCAACTGGCGCGATGCCACTACCCATGTGCTGACCCACACGCTGCACTACGGCTTGGGTTGCTTTGAGGGCGTGCGCGCCTACCCCACTGCACGCGGTACCGCAATTTTTCGGCTGCAAGACCACACGGCAAGGCTGTTTCAATCGGCCCACATTTTGGGCATCGAGATGCCGTTTACACCCGCCGAAATTGATGCAGCACAAATTGCCTGCGTGCGCGAAAACGATTTGGCCTCGGCCTACATTCGCCCGCTAGTGTTTTTGGGGCCCGAGAAAATGGGCGTAGACCCGACGGGCGCAAAAACCCATGTCGCGATTGCGGCCTGGAAATGGGGCAACTTTCTAGGGCCAGAAAAGCTCGCACAGGGAATTCGCGTCAAAACTGCCTCGATCCAGCGCCACCATGTCAATGTGCAACTATGCCGCGCCAAGGCAGTTTCGACCTACGCCAACTCGATCTTCGCGGTGCGCGAAGCCAAGGCCGATGGCTACGACGAAGCCCTGCTGCTCGACACCGATGGCTTTGTCGCCGAAGGCCCGGGCGAGAACATTTTTATCGTCAAGCGAGGTGAGCTGATCGAGCCGGAATTGACCTCAGGGTTGGACGGCATCACCCGGCGCACCATCATCACCCTGGCGGCCGAGATGGGGTTGGCGGTCAAAGCACGGCGCGTCACACGCGACGATGTGTATTGCGCCGACGAAGCTTTTTTTACCGGGACGGCAGCAGAAGTGATGCCGATTGTGGAGCTGGACCGGCGGCGCATCGGGCAGGGCAAGCCGGGGCCGATCACAATGGAGTTGCAGCGACGCTTTTTCGCTTGTGTGCGCGGTGAAGACCCGAGCCACGCGGACTGGCTGACCCCGATTCGGCAGGGCTAAACGGTAGCCGATTTACAGCTCGCGCCGCACCAGTGCCGCGCCATCCGCCAAAGCTTTCAGTTTGCCAAACGCCGTGGCGCGCGGCATGTATTTCATGCCGCAGTCCGGCGCGGGAATCAAGCGCCTCGCATCAACAAATTTCAACCCCTTGCGAATCCGCGCGGCGACCTCTTCAGCGGTCTCGATTTCTGGGCTGCCAAGGTCGAGAACGCCCAGCAGAATCTTTTTGTTCGACAAGTCGCTCAGCATCCCTAAATCGAGCTTGGGCTGCGCACACTCAATCGAGACCTGATTGACGCAACTATCGGCCAATTGAGTCAGAAAGGCGTAGCCACTGGGCTTCTGGCCCGGAACTACCGCCGCGTAGCCAAAGCACAAATGCACCACCGTTTCGACTGTAATGCCCTGCAAAGCGCGGTCCAGCGCACGCACCGCGAAGCGCTTGGCGGCCTGCGGGTCGTTGCGTAGCCACGGTTCGTCCAACTGAATCACATCCGCACCAGCGGCCTGCAAGTCGAGCGCCTCTTGATTCACTGCGGCAGCAAAACCCATCGCCATTTCTTCGAGGTCGCAGTAATGCTCATTTTTGGATTGCTGCGCCATCGTGAAAGGGCCGGGCAGTGTGATCTTGATGCGGCGCTCCGTGTTGGCACGTAAAAACTTCAGCCCCTCCACTTCCACGGCATGGCGCCGCACAATCGGCCCCACCACCCGTGGCACTTTGGTCTGTTTGCCCACGGTGTTGGTGATGACGCCCGGGTTGTCAACATCCACCCCCTCAAGCGCCGCGACAAAGTGGTTCGAGTAACTCTCCCGGCGCACCTCGCCATCGGTAATGACATCGACACCGGCTCGCTCCATGTCACGAATCGCCAAAATGGTTGCGTCGTCCTGCGCCTGACGCAAACGCTCCGGCGCAATCCGCCACAATTCGTGCATGTTGACGCGCGGCACGCCTTTGGAAAGAAGCGCACGGTCGATCAGCCAATCGGGCTGCGGATAGCTGCCCACGACAGTGGTAGGGAGAAGGTGCTCAGACATGGTGCGGATTCCGATGAGGGGGAAAGCGCGCATTTTGCTTCATCATCAAGCGGACTTGCGGCGCCCGGCGCGCAATAGGCATTATGCTTGGGACGCTTGTGAATCAAAGGGGACAAGGTTGAATATCGTTAACCACACCATCAAAATCGGCTCCTGACAATCCTCTCCAGCTATCGCCAACGAAGAACCACTCCCAGTGCGCCTCTTCAGGCATGCCCTCTGATGAAGCTTCACCACCGCGGCTCTTCCGGTGGCGCGCATCTGCGCCTACTTTTGGGCAACTGTTCCAGTTTTGCCCAGCCCGGCGGCCCAATGATGCTCCTGCCAGCGGCGCGCTTCGGGGTCATTGTGCAAATGCGCTTTCCAAAACGCCAAGGTACTGAGTTTGATCTGCTGCTCGATCACGCGGTTGTCGCCTGTGCCGTGCGCGAAAAACCGCAGGCTCTCTTGTGGGTTGCCGCCCAACACCATGTGGTCTGCGCCGCTGAGTACCAGCAGCGCCTTGCCGCCTGAGGGCATCGCCAGGTAAGGCAACGAGCGGTTCTCGACATTCACGTCTTCGCGCGTCAGGTAGTCTTCCGTGCCGGTGATGCAAAAAAACGGGCGGCGGATCGCACCGAAGCGTGGTGCCAGCGAAGCGTCGTTTGGCCCCTGTGCGCCACGCGCGGAAGCGGAGAGACCGAGGAATGCCAAGGGCCGCGCATCACTCAATGGCAAGCTGATCTCGGGTCGTCTTTCACCGGCTGCTACCAGCGCGGTTTGCGCGCCAAACGAATGGCCTCCCACACCGATCAATGTGCCCGAGATGCCCGCCCAAAGCCGGTCTTGGGGTGTCGCCTGAGTTGAGTTAGAGGCCGCACTGAGCGCTATACGGCGTTGCGCTTGGGTGATGGCGAAGCTGACATCCTGCGCGCGCAGGATCAGATTTTCCAGCGAAAACGCAGCGCGAAACGCTTCGCGCACCCGGCCCAGATTGCCACGCGCGTCGCGGAAAATTTCGCGGTCGCTGCCGGGGTGCTGAATGCTTAAGCTGGCGATCCCGTGCGTGGCCCAATGCTCGCACCACAGCTTGCCTGCCGCGCGCGAGCCGCCCAAGCCGTGGGAGTAAATCACCAGTGGCACGGCGGATCCAACCGCGCTTGGGTGCCGAACTGACGAAGCAGTTGGCTGAAAATCTTGCCACACGCCGGGCCGATAGAGCTGGACTGGCAAGCTGCGCTGGCGCGCGGTGTCGAGCCAATCGTCGGTGCTCGTCTCTACTGCAAATGGGCCGCTGGCCGCGTAAATCTGAGTCAGATCAGCGGCGGCCCCGTGCACCAGCGTTTGCGCGAGCGCAGGCCGCGCAAGAATTGCACCACTGGCCACGAGCGAGGCGGAAATCATCGTTCGGCGAGAGAAGTGCGGATGGGAGTTCATGAACGTATTGAAACCGATTTCGCTGCACGGGGATAGCGCCAAAGCGTTACGGCTGGTGACAAATTGCAAATCGCCAATTTCACAGACTTGGGTGGTGTCTCAGTTTGATTTGTAACAGTCAGTCCGCTAGTTTCGCGATCTCTTCCATGCTCCAAACAAGGTCAGAAATACCCGCTTCCATTGCTGGGGTAACCCGCAAGGTTTTGTGAATCCGCCCGAAGTTGTAGTACATGAAGTGCAAAGCAACGGCGCATTGCAGATTGAAAACCTTCTTCGAGAAGCCATTCGTCAGGCGCGTAAACCGACGCATGCCCATCCGCATCGTCAGATTTTGCCGCTCTACGTGCGAAGTGCTGACCTTGTCCGGGTTACCGGTGATGATGGTCTTCTCTGCGCCCGTGAACTCCGCCGGACTGTAGCGGCGCTGATCCAACGTCGGGGCCGGGCCGTAAATCTTTACCAGTTGCGCGAAGTCGATACCGGCGCCGAACGCTTTCTCTGCCGCCGTCAGGTAAGGCTTATCCCCGTCAGTGGTCAACTGCACCCGGTTCGCCAAGCGCCCAGCTAGATCGGTTATGAATGCCTCCGCGTAGGTGCTATTGCGCTTGCCCACCAAGAACGAGGCAATCAGCTTGGTATCTGGGTCAAGCGCCGTCCAAGTGTAGACATCGCCAACGCCCAATTCGCCTTTTTGCTCCTCTGGAACGTTCTTTTCCTTCATGCCGCAGAAAGACCAAATTTCATCGCACTGGATGCGCTTGCAAGGCAGCTTACTCAGCGTTTCGAGTTGGTACAACTCGCAGGCCGTGCCTGCTTCAATCAGGAGCTTGGTGACGGTGTTGATGCTTTTGCCAGTGATGCGCGTCACGGAGCACAGGGAATTGCCCTCGACCAGAAGGGTGAGGATTTGCGCGCGATCTTGGATTGACAGGCGGTTCATGGAGCACTTCAAGCATGATTGAAATTGAATTATAAGTACAATGACAAGCATTGTCAAATAAGTTTTATATTATTATTGATTTTGTCACCATTTCAATGTATATTGGACGAATCGCCGAAAGGAGCAATATGCTGATTGAATTCGACAACGCTTACCGAGCCATGCTTCCATATTTTGATCGCCTGTGGGGTGTCATCAATGGCGGCTGGCTGGATTGGGGAACGGAGATGTCCCCAAAAGTTCGCGCTCTTGCCAGCACCAGAACGCGCGCCTGCATGGTCAATGATTTCATGCGAACAAGAGGAGCCAGACTTGCGGAGGATGACCCTAATGTAAAGGCCGTCATACGGCAGCAAATGTTTGTCTTAGTTTTTAGCCCTCCTGATTTCAAGGGGAGCATCGGCATCAGACTTAAAAAACTCGACGAAGATGGTTTTTCAAGAAACCAGCCAACGATGCAGGTCAAAGAGTTTCGCGAGCAACTTCAAATCCCGGAAGTTGATGCAGACTTTCATCTTGAGGCGGGCTATGTCGTTGATCGCTTTGGGAGCGCGTTGACATCAGTCGATCTCGTTTGCCCGTCCGGTGAAGGCATTTACTGGAAGGCGGAAATTGTGCCAAATGGGGCGGTTCAGAACGTGGCAAATCTGTTCCCGCAAGAAAATCCGCCACCGATGAAAGATGTGCAGGTTAGAAAGAAGTCCGACAAACACGCAGGAGACAAAGATGCATCCGGCGGTGCGACTTAACCCTGAGATGGTGGTATTGGCAAGGGAGTATCGCGCGTTGACTCAAAAGCAACTCGCGGAAGCCGCCTCCATTCAGCAACCTCAGATTGCAATGATTGAGGGGGGGGTGGACGGTGCTGCAAGCGTAGAAACCTCAAATGCTATCAGCAGCGCGTTGAATTTCCCTTTGGAGTTTTTCTTTCAATCAGAGCAACGACTGGGATTTGGTTCAAGCTCGGTGTATTACAGAAAGAAAAGCTCCATAATCACCGCCGCCGACAGAAAAGCCATATCGAGCATCACAAATCTGGCGCGCATTGGCCTAAAGCGCCTATTGGATGCGGTTGACATAGAAGCAGACCTGAATCTGCCAAACATATCGCTTGATGATGTCGAGGGTTCTCCGTCCAGGGCGGCTTCGATAGTTCGCGCGGCGTGGAGTCTTCCAGATGGGCCAATCTCAAACCTGACCAACTTTATCGAGCGTGCTGGTATCGTGATTGTGGAGGTTGATTTCGGGATGCGCGGGATTTCTGGGACATGCATGCGCCTAACTAATCTTCCGCCTATCATTTTTGTGAACGGCATCCTACCTCCCGACCGTTATAGATTCACTCTCGCACATGAACTAGGCCATCTTGTTTTGCATGATAGTCCGCGCGAAACCATGGAAGATGAGGCTGATGAATTCGCATCAGAATTATTGATGCAGAAAACAGAGTTTCGGGTCAGCGTTGCGCAATTCGGCGGACGGCCTACGCTTAGGCATTTAGTATCTCTAAAGCCCTACTGGAAGGTGGCGATTTCTTCAATGATCATGAGAATGGGGCAACTTTCGATTATTTCTGACGACGCAAAACGCAGCCTTTTTATCCAAATGTCGAATTTGAAAATGCGTCTGGATGAACCCCAACCATTCCCTAAAGAAACGCCAAAAATGTACGGGAAAATCGTAAAAGCCGCGATTGGTGATTTACCCGAGGGTAGTGACGTTGCGCGTCAAATTATGAAAATGCCTGACGATGTATTCAAACGCCTATACGCGCCTTCTTTAATGGCGGATAAGCAGGCGCGGCTGCGTCTCGTTTAGACCTCCATCGCGCCGTGGCAGCCGTGCGCGCAATGTCAGCGCGCTGCGCTGCCGTAAGCGCCTCTTTTCGCGCCAAGCCACCTTTTTTCCCGCCGATAGCCTTGCCTTTTGGCCTGATAGTCTCCTGCGGGCGCGGAATCTCGTTTGTCGCTTGATCGACGATGAACGCTGCGAGCTGGTTTAAGTCCTTTTTCGGCATGCCGCGATACTATCATGGGCAAAATGACCGTCAACGTTTGTTACTTTCAAACTGAGACGCTACCCAGACTTGGAAGAAGTTGACTAAATTGCTAGGGTTTTGCTATAATCCCGACTAAATCGTTCAACTTCTCCTCCATACACAACCCAAACCGCACCGCACCAGCCCCCACCCTATCCCCCCACCAGCCCGCAACGCGTCCTCAATCCCTCTACAACCCATGTTCTCCCGCCTCCGTGAAGACATCGCCAGCATTCGGGAACGCGACCCCGCCGCGCGCTCGACTTGGGAAGTATTGACCTGCTACCCGGGCTTGCATGCGATTGCGATTCAGCGCGTGGCGCACGGCTTCTGGAATCGGGGATTCAAATGGACTGGGCGCTTTTTGTCGCATATTGGGCGGCATGTGTCGGGCATCGAAATTCATCCGGGTGCCAAAATTGGGCGGCGCGTCTTCATCGACCACGGCATGGGTGTGGTGATTGGCGAGACCGCTGAGCTGGGCGACGACTGCACGATTTACCAAGGTGTCACGCTGGGCGGCACTTCACTCTACCGCGGTACCAAGCGCCATCCCACGCTCGGAAAAGGGGTTGTGGTCGGAGCGGGTGCAAAGGTCTTGGGTGGCTTCATGGTAGGTGATTTCGCCAAGGTCGGCTCGAATTCAGTGGTAGTCAAGCCGGTTCCGCCTGGCGCGACCGCGATTGGCATCCCGGCGCGCATCATCGAAGACGAGATGGCCGCCAAGCGCGAAGAAAGCGCCCAAAGCATGGGTTTCTCGGCCTACGGCCTTTCTGCCAATGAAGATGATCCGCTTGCCAAAGCGCTCAATGCCCTGCTCGACCACAGCGCGGCGCAAGACAAAAAACTGATTGAGCGCGACGAGCAACTGGCGACCTTAAGCGCGCGGCTCCAAGCCCTCGAAGAAGCCGCTCTCACCGAAGTGCGCGCGCCCAGCACGGTAACCAATCTGCGCGACAAGCGCGCAGCCTGAGCTCGGCCATCACGGAGAAATCATGCGACTCAATACCAAAGGCCGTTTTGCGGTCACTGCGATGATCGACTTGGGCCTTCGTGAAGAGAGCGGCCCGGTCACACTTGCGGCCATCAGCGAACGGCAGGGCATCTCGCTTTCTTACCTTGAGCAACTGTTTGGCAAGCTGCGCCGCCACCATATCGTTGATAGTGTGCGCGGACCGGGCGGCGGCTATATGGTCGCAGCCGCGCTCGACGCTGTTTCGGTGGCCGACATCATTGCGGCGGTAGACGAAGAGGTCGATGCCACCATGTGCGGCGGCAAAGAAGACTGCCACAGCGCCGATGGCCCGCAACGGGTGGGCGGCGGCAATCTCACTGGTGCTGCGGCCCAGCACCAAGGCGGCAAATGCATGACTCACGATTTGTGGGCCACGCTCAACCAAAAAGTGTATGCCTATCTGGATTCGGTCACGCTGGCCGATTTGGTCAAGCAAGCGCGTGACCGCGAAGCCGGTGTTGCGGTCGTCTCAGCGAGCATTCTCCAAACGCGGCGCACCGTTGAATCCGTCACAGCAAACGTTTAAACCAGAAAGCAGCGCCATGAAATTCCCGATCTACCTCGACTATTCCGCTACCACGCCTTGCGACCCGCGCGTTGCCGCGAAGATGATTCCGTATCTGACCGAAACCTTCGGCAACCCCGCTTCGCGCTCGCACCAATTCGGCTGGGATGCCGAAGCAGGCGTGGAAGAGGCGCGCGAGCAAGTCGCCGCTTTGCTGGGGGCCGACGCGAAAGAAATCGTTTGGACCTCGGGTGCGACTGAAGGCAACAATCTGGCCATCAAAGGCGCAGCACAGTTTTACAAAGGCAAAGGCAAGCACATCATCACGGTGAAAACCGAGCACAAAGCGGTGCTCGACACGGTGCGCGAGCTCGAGCGGCAGGGGTTCGACGCGACCTACCTCGACCCAGAACCGAACGGCCTGCTCGACCTTGAAAAATTCAAAGCCGCGATTCGCCCTGACACCATTGTGGTCTCGGTGATGATGGTGAATAACGAGATCGGTGTGATCCAGCCGATTGCCGAAATCGGTGAAATCTGCCGGGCCAAAGGAATTATTTTCCATTGCGATGCGGTGCAGGCTGCGGGCAAAATCGAAATCGATTTAAGCCGCCTCAAAGTCGATTTGATGACCATCACGGCGCACAAAATGTATGGTCCCAAGGGCATTGGCGCGCTCTATGTTCGGCGCAAGCCGCGCGTGCGCATCGAGCCGCAAATCCACGGCGGCGGTCACGAGCGAGGCATGCGTTCTGGTACCTTGCCAACCCACCAAATCGTTGGTTTCGGCGAAGCCGCGCGCATCGCCAAAGCTGAAATGGCACCCGATAACGAACGCATCCGAATGCTCCGAGACCGGCTCTGGAAGGGCTTCTCCAGCATGGAAGAGATTTACGTTAATGGCGATCTCGAAGCGCGCATTCCGGGCAATATCAATGTCAGCTTCAACTTCGTCGAAGGCGAATCGCTGATTATGGGCATCAAGGAAATCGCGGTCTCGTCTGGCTCGGCCTGTACGTCGGCCTCGCTCGAACCTTCTTACGTTTTGCGTGCCTTGGGGCGCAGTGACGAACTGGCGCACTCGTCGATTCGCTTCACCATCGGCCGCTTCACCACCGAAGAAGAAATCGACTACGCGATCAAACTCCTGCAAGACAAAATTGGCAAACTGCGCGAAATGTCACCCTTGTGGGAAATGTACAAGGATGGCGTTGATTTGAGCACCGTGCAGTGGGCAGCGCATTGAAGAAGTGTGAGTAGGCAGGCGTAAGGAGCACCGTTTTTTGCTCCCTACGTCCCTTCCGAAAGCTGTTGCAGCGCCCCCTTTCCCTTAACCCCTCACTCTTCACAGGCCCCCAAATGGCATACAGCGAAAAAGTTCTCGATCACTACGAAAATCCGCGCAACGTTGGCTCCTTCACCAAAGGCGACGACTCGGTAGGCACCGGCATGGTGGGTGCGCCCGCTTGTGGCGACGTGATGAAGTTGCAGATCAAAGTGGGGCCGGACGGCATCATCGAAGATGCCAAGTTCAAAACCTATGGCTGCGGCTCGGCAATTGCCTCAAGCTCGCTGGTCACTGAGTGGGTCAAAGGCAAAACGCTCGACCAGGCGATGGCGCTCAAAAACACCCAAATCGCCGAGGAATTGGCCCTGCCACCAGTCAAAATCCATTGCTCGATTTTGGCTGAAGATGCGATCAAGGCCGCGATTACCGACTATCGAGCCAAGCACGCCGCATGATTACGCTGACTGAAAAAGCTGCCAAGCACGTCAACAACTACCTGGTCAAACGCGGTCGGGGCGTTGGTTTGCGCCTTGGTGTGAAGACCACCGGTTGCTCGGGGCTTGCCTACAAGCTCGAATATGTTGACGCACTTGCGCCTGAAGATGTGGCTTTTGAGAGCCATGGCATCAAGGTCATCATCGACCCGAAAAGCCTGCCCTACATCGACGGCACCGAGCTCGACTTCGCGCGCGAAGGCTTGAACGAAGGCTTCAAATTCAACAACCCGAACGTCAAGAGCGAATGCGGCTGCGGCGAATCCTTCAACGTCTGAATAAATAGGGACAGTCCCTATTTATGGATTGGTTTGCCTTGCTTTCGCAGCCGCGTGGCTTTGCGCTGGATTTGGCTGCACTCAACGCGGCTTATCTGCACCTCCAGGCGCAAGTGCACCCTGACAAATTCGCGGCAGGGTCGCCCGCCGAGCGGCGCGTCGCCATGCAGCAAGCCACGCAAGTCAACGAAGCCTTTCACACGCTCAAATCGCCGCTCAAGCGCGCGCTCTACTTGCTCTCGCTCGAAGGCATTGATGTGCAGGCTGAAAACAACACAGCGATGGACAAAAGCTTCTTGATCGAGCAAATGGAATGGCGCGAAGCGGTGGAAGATGCCAGTGAAGCCGCTAACAGCAATGCCCTTGATGCACTGCTTGAGCAACTGCGCGCCGACAAACAAGCGCGTTACGCCAAACTGGGCGGCTGGCTCAATAGCAAAGCCTGGCAACCTGCAGCAGAAGCCGTGCGCCAACTGATGTTTCTGGAAAAAGTAGACGAAGAAATCGGCGCGCAGCTCGAACGCCTTGATGCCTAGGGCGGAGCATCGCTCACCCGCACGCTTTTACTCCTCACTCCTCACGCCTCACTCCTCACGCCCCACCCCGTGGCCCTCCTCCAAATTTCCGAACCTGGTCAATCGACCGCGCCGCATGAGCATCGGGTGGCGATTGGCATTGATCTTGGCACCACCAATTCACTGGTCGCCGTGGTGCGCAGCGGCGTGGCCGAAGTGCTCCCTGACTTGGACGGCAACAAGCTCCTGCCCTCGGTCGTGCGCTACGGCGTGCTGGGCGTGAGTGCGATTGGCCATGTTGCGCAACGCGAGCAAGTGATTGACCCGGCCAACACCATCGTCTCGGTCAAGCGCTTCATGGGGCGTGGGCTCGAAGACGTGCGGCGCATCTATGGTGCAAATTTGCCCTATGGGTTTGTTGATGCGCCTGGCATGGTGAAACTCAAGACTGCTGCGGGCGAGAAGAGCCCGGTCGAGATATCTGCTGACTTGCTTGAAGCGCTCAAATTCCGCGCCGAAGACGCACTGTTCGGTGGTGCGCAAAAAATGAGTGGCACGCTGGCAGGCGCGGTGATTACCGTGCCGGCTTACTTCGACGATGCGCAGCGCCAGGCTACCAAAGATGCTGCGCAAATCGCCGGCCTCAACGTGCTGCGCCTGATTAACGAGCCCACTGCTGCCGCTTTGGCCTATGGGCTGGACAACGCCGCCGAAGGCATTTACGCGATTTACGATTTGGGTGGCGGCACTTTTGACATTTCGATTTTGCGGCTCACCAAAGGCGTGTTTGAGGTGCTTGCAACCGGCGGCGATTCAGCGTTGGGTGGTGATGATTTTGATCGCGCGATCGTTGATTGGCTGGCCACTGAAGGCCTGCTGCCGGCCACGCTTTCGGCGCGCGATACTCGCAAACTGGCCGTCGAAGCGCGCGCCGCCAAAGAACGGCTGACCACCCAGAACGAGACGGGATTTTCCGTCGCGGAGCTGGGTTTAAGCGTTCCACTACGTCGCCCAAAGTTCGACGAACTCACCTCCCCACTCGTCAAGCACACCCTGACAGCATGCCGAAAAGCCTTACGGGACGCGGGCCTTCAGGCATCTGACATCCTAGGCGTGGTACTGGTGGGGGGTGCGACACGCATGCCCAGCGTACGCCAAGCCGTGCGCGAGCAGTTCAATCAAGAACCGCTGACCAACCTGAACCCCGATGAAGTGGTCGCCCTCGGTGCCGCCTTGCAGGCCAACCAACTCGCTGGCAACCGCAGTGCGGGCGACGACTGGCTGCTGCTCGACGTGATTCCGCTGTCGTTGGGCCTTGAAACCATGGGTGGCTTGGTCGAAAAAATTCTGCCGCGCAACACCACCATTCCGGCGGCGCGCGCCCAAGAGTTCACCACTTTCAAAGACGGACAAACGGCGCTGGCGCTGCATGTGGTGCAGGGCGAGCGCGAATTGGTCTCTGACTGTCGCTCGTTGGCGCGCTTCGAGTTGCGCGGAATCCCGCCGATGGTGGCTGGGGCCGCGCGCATCCGCGTCACGTTTCAGGTCGATGCCGACGGCTTGCTTGAAGTGGGGGCCGAAGAACTGACCACCGGCATCAAAGCGCAGGTGGCGGTAAAGCCTGCCTACGGCTTGTCAGACGACGATATCGCGGGCATGCTCAAAAGCGGTTTCGACATGGCCGAGGGCGACATGCGCGCCCGTGCCTTGGCCGAGCAGCAGGTGGAAGCGCAGCGCATGCTGGAAGCGATTGAAGTCGCGCTTGCCGTCGACGCGCAACTGCTCAATCCTGACGAGCGGGCCGTGCTCGATGCACGCACCGCCGCACTCCAGGCGGTCGCTACCGGCGCTGACCACCACGCCATCAAGCAAGCCATCGACGCACTCAATCGCGCCAGCGAACCGTTTGCCGCCAAGCGCATGGACCAAAGCATTCGCGCGGCGCTCAAAGGCCGCGCAGTCGCCTCACTCTAGCCAAATCCCAATGCCACAAATCGTCATCCTCCCTCATCACCAGCTTTGCCCTGAAGGCGAGCTGATCGAACACGCACCCGCTGGCGCGCAACTGTGCGAGACCTTGCTCAAAGCAGGCATCGCGATTGAGCACGCCTGCGAAATGTCGCGGGCCTGCACCACCTGCCATGTGGTGGTACGCGAAGGCTTCACCGCCCTCACACCATCAGAGGAAGAGGAAGACGACCTGCTCGATAAAGCCTGGGGCCTGGAGCCGAATTCGCGGCTTTCGTGCCAAGTGATTTTGGGTGATACCGACTTGGTGATCGAAATTCCGCGCTACACCATCAACCACGCCTCAGAGGCCAAACACTGAAGGGGAATCGTCATGAAATGGACTGATACGCGAGACATTGCAATTGCTTTGATCGATGCGCATCCCGAGGTAGACCCGCTAACGGTACGTTTCACCGACCTACATGCGTGGGTATGCGCGCTTGAAGGCTTTGCCGATGACCCCAATCGCTCAGGTGAAAAAATCCTCGAAGCGATTCAGATGATGTGGATTGACGAGGCGGATTGATAGCCTGAGAAAAACTCAAACGCCCGCGCTCGGACTCGCTCGAATTCTTCTCAGACTTTGAGCGCCAAGTTCGCAGGCGACCACTACTTTGCCGCGGCGCCCCGAGCCAAATTGAGCGCCAGCAGTCGCTGCAAAATCTCCGCTTCCGGCAATGCTGCTGCATCAGCACCCCAGCCGTAAGCCTCTGCCACCGCAATATCCAGTACCGCATGTGCATTGACCAACCACGCTGGGCGTTCGTTGTAGAGCTTGGTCAGGGTGCGCTCCTTGATCGCTTTCGCAAACTCCGGTTTGGGGACGATGCGATCCGGGAAACCCGGCACAACCTCGGGTACCACGTCTACCCACTCGGGCGGATTGACCCACGCTTCGCGCAAACGGTTCAAGTGCCAGGCTGCCAGCGCAATCGCCCGCGCGACCGCCTGCTCATTGGCGTTTAACAAAGCCTGATTGCAAGGCAAGCGCAGCTGAGCGCTTTCAGGCAGCATGCCTGAAGAAGCGCTATGGACGGACATCTCCACGGCAATGCTGGCAAGGCCGTTGATGGGCACGGTTCTTGACGGGGTGAATGACTCAGGAAACGGAAACGTATCGAAACAGGTGGATGGTGTGTAGCGGGGACGGTCCTCAAGCGACGTACCCAGCCGCAGCGCCCAGATTTCGTGAAAACGTGAGTGCAGGATGCCAAAGGTCACGTCATCCGAGCGGGCAAACGCAAACAATGCCTGATCTGGGCACACAGCAGCCGCAAACCAGCGAAACAGCCGAAACTTGGCGTGTGCCACCGTGACGATGTAGCGCTCATGTGGCACGAGCGCCGCGCGCAAGTGCGGTCTCGCCTCGGCGTGTCGCCACCAATACTTTCGGTAGGTGTCGCGATTGTTCTGCGCCCGCACGGGCTTGACATGCTCGACGACATAGCCAAACGGTTTGGCGAAGTAGGCGACTCCGGCCTCGTCCAGTGAGGTACCGAAATCGATGATCCAGTCGTCGGCATAGCGGCCTGCCACCGAGTAGCCATTCGCCCACGGGCGCACGACCAGTGCGTTTGACTTGCCGTGAGGATTTGGCGAAAGGAGCCAGCTTCGCGCAAGCGCTCCATCGATTTCAAATTTGGCCTTTTTTGATGTGCCTTGAAAGCAGATGCCTTCGTTTTCAATCAAGGGTTTGGCTTGTAGTGCCGACTCAGGAACGTCGTCTTCAACACCAGTCACTGCGCCACCGGTCAGGTCCGGAAAAATTTTCGCAACTGGTTTGCCATCGAGCACCGGCGCTGGATTGAGGTCGTCGCTCAGGTTGCGCAAGTTGACGATGGACACGCGCACAGCGGCACCTTCGTTCACCCACGCCTCGTCACTAAACGCATTAAAAATGGACAGATCTTGGCAAATCAAATCGAGCACCGCGCGGTTTGCGCCACCACGGATCGAGTTGGTGGCAACCAAACCGGCGAAATCTGCGCCGGCCGCGCGTATCGCTGCACCCGCCTTGTCAAACCAATAGCAAACCAAATCAGCACCTGCGGGAACGCGCCCGGCGTAGACCTCCGCTAGCGCCGCAAAGGTGGCATCACCCAATTCGCCGCGCTTCTTGCTCCCACCCAAAAACGGCGGATTGCCCACAATCACGTCCACCACCGGCCAGGCCGCTTCAACGAAGTGCTCACCCTCCCGCGCGAGCAGCGCGTCGCGGCATTCAATCTGGTTCAGGTTCTTCAAAATCGGGTTACGTGAAGGCTCATAGCCGTGCTTGACCATCCACTGAATCTCGCCGATCCATATGGTCACGCGCGCCAGTTCCGCCGCGTACGGGTCCAACTCAATCCCCAGCACATTGTGCGGCCCGGTATGCGGAATCATGTTGCGCACCAGGCCGAGTACTTCGACTTCCAGGCCGACGCGGTGCTCGATGTCTTTAAGGGATTGCAACGCGAGATAGAGAAAATTGCCACTGCCGCAGGCCGGGTCCAGTACGCGAAAATTCTCCAACCGCTCCAGAAAGCGTTGGTAGGCTTGATTGGCGTTGGTCAATGCCGCGCTCGCCTTGGCTTTGTCGCTACGCTTCGCCGACGATTCGGCTGCGTGGACGATGTCCACTTGCGCCGCAATATGCGCACGCACGGCCTGCCACTGCTCGATCAGAGGGTCGATGATGACCGGCTGCACGATGCGCATGATCGAGGTCGGATCGGTGTAATGCGCCCCAAGCTGCGAGCGCTTCGCGGGGTTCAGCCCGCGTTCGAACAAGGTGCCAAAGATCGACGGATCAATCGCGCTCCAGTCAAGCCCTGCGACGTGGCTGATTTTGAGCACATCGTCGCGCGTAAGCATGATGGGTGCGGGCATCAATGGTGATGCGGGTAATGCGGGAAATGCGGGTGATGCGGGTAGCGGCTGCACTTGCCCGTCAAACAGACCGCCGTTAAACCAAGCAATCAGGTGTTCGCCGAATTCACCATCTTGTTCACTCATCGCCTGGAACAGCTTGTCGATCTGTTTGCGAAAGCGCACTGGGTCTTTCAAGCCATTGCCGATCAGTCTGGAAAAGAGCCTCTGCGGCAAGAGCGGCTCGCCGTGAGGTGCCTGAATGCTCTCAGCGAAGAGGCAAAAGAGCACCTTGTTCAACAGCCGTGCAACAGCGTCGGGCGCATAGTGGCGCTGCTGCAAGGCCCAAGCGAGATCGCCCACCAAATTGGCTGCTTGAATCGTGATCGCCGCGCGGGTACGTTGCGGTTTGAAGCGTTCTGGATCTTCAAAAAGCCACTTGAGGCGAGCCAAATTCTCCGGCGTGCCAATCGCGTCAATCGGAATTGTCACCACATCAGACGGTGTGCCCGTGAAATGCGTGTGGATTTCGATGTGCAAGCGGTCGCTCACCACCAAAAGCGGTGGATTGTCGAGCGCCAGCGCATAACGCATCAACTGCGCCAACGCAGGCCCCAGCTTGACACCGGGTGCCTTGTACTCCCAGGCGAAGCAGCCCTTCTTCCACACATCCGCCCAGCCGCGCCCGGTACCGGTGAGCGTGGCGATTTTGCTCAAGCCCCGCTCAAAGCAGTAGGTGTCATTGGTTTGCGGTGAGCCTGGCTTGGCCACACCTAGAAGCTCGCAGAGGTCGAGAAAGTGTGCTTGCGCGCCAGCCCGCTCGGAGAGCGAGTTGTCGCGCCATTTGGCAATGAATTCGGTGGGGGTCAAGGGCTGCCTAAAGTTGTGCTCTGCGTGGGCTCTGGCGGATTGCATCAGGCGCGCAAAAGCTTGGTCGGCAGCTCAAGCTTCTTCGCGGCCCGCGCAAGGTCTGCATCAAAGGTGACGAAATTTTCGCAATCGTACCCATGTGATGTCGCCAGATGCAAGGCATCGCCACTGCGCAACGCGAGGGCGGGATTGCTCAACCAAGCGACAGCCATCTCCCAGTGCGGCGACAGCGTGTTTAACGGCTTTTGCGAAATCACGAAGTCGCGCTCAAAGACTGCGAGAACCGCCAATGCGGCGGCTTGCGAGAGGTGTTTCTTGCGCGCGCGCAGCCCGATATGGGCTTTAAATTCCACGACCGTCCACCAGCTGGTCACAATGCGCGCCTCGACGCTGGCTGCCCAGCGATCCGCCGCGTCAGATGTCGAATCCCGGCAATAAAGCGCAAGCAACACGTTGGTGTCAGCGTAAATCACTTGCGGACACCCGCCAGTAGCGCCGCGTCCCGACCTTCTCGTTCGAGCTGGAGCCACTCTACCGACGTTCGCCGTGAGAGCGGCATACTCTCTCGCAAGCGGCGCAGTCCAGTCAAATCAAGTTGGGGTGCGGGTCGTTTCTTCGAGTGGCCGGCTACCGCTCCACTAGATCCACGCGCCGGAACGATCGAGGCGATCTCGATGCCGCGCCGAGTGATGCTGATGTGCTCGCCATTTTCCACCGCATCAAGAATTGCGCTCAAATGCGCTTTGGCTTCAGCGACGCTGTAGGCTCCCATCGCATTGCTCCAGTTAGTCAAGTAGATGACCATCATAATAGCAGGCAAGCGGAGCGGGCCCTCAATCACGCCCGTCGCGAGATTCGCAAAGCCGCCGTTTTTCACATCGCCATCGGGTGAATCGCCATCTCATAGTGCATAGAATTCGCCTCTCCGCGAGATCGCACCTGCCACTCATTCAAACCCAGCCCCCTGATCGGTCACCCGCAATGAAATTTCGCTTCCCCATCGTCATCATTGACGAAGATTACCGCTCCGAAAACACTTCGGGACTGGGCATTCGCGCGCTTGCCGACGCACTGGTCAAGGAAAACATGGAAGTGCTGGGGGTAACCAGTTACGGCGATCTTTCGCAATTCGCGCAGCAGCAGTCGCGCGCCTCCGCTTTTATCTTGTCGATTGACGACGAAGAGTTCACGCCTGGGCCTGAGCTTGACCCAGCGGTGCTCAATCTGCGCAAGTTCATTGAAGAAATTCGCCGCCGCAACGCTGAGATTCCAATTTATCTCTATGGTGAAACCAAGACCTCGCGCCATATTCCGAACGATGTGCTGCGCGAGTTGCACGGCTTTATTCACATGTTTGAAGACACGCCTGAGTTTGTGGCGCGCCATATTATTCGCGAGGCAAAAAGTTATCTCGATTCGCTTGCACCGCCCTTCTTTCGCCAGTTGGTGCATTACGCGCAAGACGGTTCTTACTCTTGGCATTGCCCCGGGCATTCGGGTGGAGTCGCATTTCTAAAGTCACCGATCGGGCAGATGTTTCACCAATTTTTCGGTGAAAACATGCTGCGCGCCGACGTGTGCAACGCGGTTGAAGAGTTGGGGCAACTGCTCGATCACACCGGGCCAATTGCGGCCTCTGAGCGCAACGCCGCGCGCATTTTCAACGCGGACCACAGCTTCTTCGTCACCAACGGCACCTCGACCTCAAACAAGATGGTCTGGCATCACACCGTGGCCTCAGACGACATTGTGCTGGTGGACCGCAACTGCCACAAATCGATTCTGCATGCGATCACCATGACGGGCGCGATTCCGGTATTTCTCACGCCCACGCGCAACCACTTGGGCCTCATTGGGCCGATTCCTTATAGCGAATTCAAGGCAGAAACCATCAAGGCCAAGATTGCCGCGAACCCGTTTGCGCGAGCCGCGATGGAGAAAAATCCGAAACTCAAGCCGCGCATACTGACGATCACACAATCGACTTACGACGGCGTGGTTTACAACGTCGAAATGCTCAAAGAAACGCTCGGTTCGAGCGTCGATACGCTGCATTTCGATGAAGCTTGGCTGCCGCACGCCACCTTCCATGACTTCTACAAAAATATGCATGCGATTGGCCGTGATCGCCCGCGCGCCAAAGACCCGCTGATTTTCGCCACGCACTCAACCCACAAGTTGTTGGCGGGTATTTCGCAGGCTTCGCAGATCATCGTGCAAGAGTCAGAAACGCGCAAGCTCGACCGGCATCTGTTCAACGAAGCCTACCTGATGCACACCTCAACGTCACCGCAGTACGCGATCATCGCTTCGTGCGACGTGGCGGCCGCGATGATGGAGCCGCCCGGCGGCACGGCACTGGTCGAAGAGTCGATTCTCGAAGCGCTCGACTTTCGCCGCGCGATGCGCAAGGTCGATAAAGAATGGGGCAAGGATTGGTGGTTTCAGGTTTGGGGCCCGCCCTCGATTGCCGAGGAAGGTATGGGCACGCGCGAGCAATGGACCCTCAAAGCGAATGACAAATGGCACGGCTTTGGCAACCTCGAGCCGGGCTTCAACATGCTCGACCCGATCAAGGCCACCATCATCACGCCGGGGCTGGACGTGTCGGGCAAGTTTGCCAAGACCGGCATCCCAGCCTCCATCGTGACCAAGTTTTTGGCCGAGCATGGCGTGATTGTGGAGAAGA